>JAIVFU010000060.1 GCA_020829485.1 Nostoc sp. CHAB 5834
AAAAGAGTAAATTCTAGTTGATAAATGTCAATATCTTAAAAGATGAGAAGAAAGTTATTTATTAAAAAAAATGTTGAGAATTTCATCTGGATTTATCAGTTGAAATCGATTTTTCATGGACAAATTTTTTAAAATCTGTCTATCTCCAAAGTTGGATGATAATTATCTGTCAACAAATGATGCTTCGACACAAGTTCTCTATTTAAATAACAGAATTTTCTCTGATTTTTTTCAAAATGAGAATTGCTGGTTGACGCTAGCTGTACTGGTAAAACTGCGATCGCTGATTGTATAGGTAAAGCTGTCGCTGCCTGTTTCACCCACACCCAAAGTTTCAAATTTAGCGTTGGGGTCATAGGTGAAAGTCCCATCAGCATTGAGAGTCAGTAAAGCACCAGAACTCAAGGTAATAGGAGTGCCAACAATTACACTACTAGCGTTGACATTTGTCACCGTTAAGGGGTTGCTATCCGGGTCGCTGTCGTTGGCTAAGACTGAAATATTAACGGCAGTATCTTCGTCAGTGGTAGCAGTGTCGGCAACTGTGACTGGAGGTTGATTAGGAGCTGTAGTAGTCGCAAAGCCATAAATGAAGTATCTCTCCCTAGAGGGTTGGACGCGTGAGACAAAACTTGCCCCGACACTCAGGTCGTCAAAGCCATCGTCGTTGATGTCCCCTGCACTGCTAACGGAGGAGCCTGATCGGTCATCCTGATCAATGCCGTTAATAATAAAGCCGTTGCTGCCGTTGAGGTCAGATAGGTTGAAGCTAGCTCCAAAGCCACTGCTGCTGCCAAACACCACGTAGCTTTCCCCAGCAAAATACTTGCCGTTGGGGTCGGCATATCTTGCTCCGATAATCAAGTCGTCGAAGCCGTCACCGTTGAAGTCTCCAGCACTGCTAATGGAGTTACCTGAAAGGTCATTCTCATCAATGCCGTTAATAATAAATCCGTTGCTGCCGTTGAGATCGGAGAGGTTGAGGCTAGCTCCAAAGCCGCTGCTGTTGCCAAACACCACGTAGCTCTCCCCAGCACGTTCTTTACCGTTGGGGTCGGCATATGTTGCTCCGATAATCAAGTCGTCGAAGCCGTCACCGTTGAAGTCTCCAGCACTGCTAATGGAGCTACCTGAAAAGTCATCCTGATCAATGCCGTTAATAATAAATCCGTTGCTGCCGTTGAGATCGGAGAGGTTGAGGCTAGCTCCAAAGCCGCTGCTGCTGCCAAATACCACGTAGCTCTCCCCAGCACGGGATTTGCCGTTGGGGGATGCATTACTTGCCCCGATAATCAGGTCGTCGAAGCCATCACCGTTGAAGTCTCCAGCACTGCTAACGGAGGAGCCTGATCGGTCATCCTGATCAATGCCGTTAATAATAAAGCCATTGCTGCCGTTGAGATCGGAGAGGTTGAAGCTAGCTCCAAAGCCATTGCTGCTGCCAAACACTATGTAGCTCTCCCCAGCATTAAGCTGGCCCTTGAGGTCGGCATATTTTGCTCCAATAATTAGGTCGTCGAAGGCGTCACCGTTGAAGTCTCCAGCACTGCTAACGGAGTAACCTGATCGGTCACCCTGATCAATGCCGTTAATAATAAAGCCGTTGCTGCCGTTGAGGTCAGATACGTTGAAGCTAGCTCCAAAGCCATTGCTGCTGCCAAACACCACGTAGCTTTCCCCAGCAAGATACTTGCCGTTGGGGTCGGCATATCTTGCTCCGATAATCAGATCGTCAATGCCGTCACCGTTGATGTCTCCGGCACTGCTGACGGTGGATGAGAAGTCAATTTCATCAATGTCGTTAATTACAAAGCCGTTGTTACCGTTAATGTCAGATAGGTTGAAGCTAGCTCCAAAGCCACTGCTACTACCAAACACTACGTTGTATTTGGCAGCACCGCCGTTGTCTTTACTTGCCCCGATAATCAGGTCTTCCATGCCGTCGCCGTTGAAGTCTCCGGCACTGCTATTGGAGATTCTGCCCACGAAAGACCCAACGATCGCAAAACCATTGTTGCCATCAAGGTCAGAAAGGTTGAAAACTGCTGGATTAGGTGCCATTATTGTTGATTCCTCTAAATTATAAATTTTGATCCGATCCCACCGTCACTACCCGCCGAATTTCGTCGCTGCGAAATCCGATCGCCATTGGACGACGTACCCCCAAAAGTGCTACCACGTCGTACAATTCCAGTACCACCCCCTCCATTCGCAGGGAATGGACAATATCGCCGCTTCTCAGGTCAATCACCAGTAACCCACAGCGAGGCTCAACGTTTTTCTGTTGCAATTTCTCGTCTAGGGGCAAGCCGCTAAAGGTCTTGTTATGCCTGGGTTGAGAAATTCCCACTACTGCAAAGTCGCCATGAAATGCACAACCGCGCAGATATCCCGGACAGAAAGCCACTGGCTCAAACACTCCCCGCTTTAAATCGACAAAGCCAAACTCCCCCGCGCCTGAGTTGAGCAGCCAGAGTTTTTCTTGATGCCAGCGTGGGGAGTGGGGCATGGACAGTCCGCGCAATACAATTTCATTGCTTTCTACGTCAATGACACAGCCACCGTTTGCGCGATGCTCCCGCCAGCCTTCTGCTACATCTGACTGGCTGACGGCGGTGACGTATTTAGGTTTTCCTTGCTGCATTGCCAACCCATTCAGGTGACATCGATCTTCCGCCGCTAGCTTGCTGATAAAGGTTGGTTGCCATAGGGGAACGAAACTGTGGGTTTCGCTGACTGTTCCCAAACAACTAAATAAGGTATTGACAAATACTAATTTTTGTGATTCAAAATCTTTTTCTTCTGCTCTACTCAAAGTGATGTCGTGAATATCCAAATCTCCCGTCACATAACTTATCTGGGGCAAATAAAGAGCGTCGTAGCCTTGGTGGTTTTGTCCGGGTTGGATGATGTTTTCAAATCGCCACAGTTGGTAAAGGGAACTCATGTAGAGGCTGCTGCCATTGGCATACAACCCCATGCATCGCTCAAAGCTACGTTCAAATACAGATAATTTACCGTTTGGTTGCAAGCCGATGAAGAATAATTTCCCCGCTTGATAGGTAGTGAAGGACAAACTAAGGTTTTGCTCATACAGCCAAGGGGTAAACTGGCGAGAAGCGTTGATTTCTAGAGATGGTTTGTTAATGTTGCCCTCATTAGGATTCACTTGGTTTTGACTCCTTGATAACTCTGGTGTTCCGTCGTTGATAATTTCGCCACAGGGTATGATGCTCCTACTCTTGGACTAAGGTACTTCCAAATAAAAAAATATACCATCGCTATAGAGGCAGGGAGCAGGGGGAGGGAAAGTCGTAGTGAAATCCAGAAATTGGATAATTTATTTTTTGGAGTTCCCTAAGCTACGCAATATACCAGCAACAGAGGTTCCGTCATCTGCTTTGAGCGATCGCACTCCACACATTTCTTAGAGGATGTTTGAAAAGTCCTATTGTCGGTATCAAAAGTTTTAGATCCCCCTAAATCCCCCTTTTTAAGGGGGACTTTGATTCCGGTTCCCCCCTTTTTAAGGGGGGTTAGGGCGGATCTAAAAGTGCCTAAAGTCACAGCGAAACACTTTTCAAACAACCTCTTAGTCAGTGGTTGCTCATTTCAGGAATCTACCAGAGTATTCTCGGAGTCCTTTTAAAACAATAGATGGTTTTGTAATATAAAAGTATATCGCGTGTAATCTAAAACTTAAAACTTCCAATATCTGTCTAAAGATAGATAGCTTAGTACAGCTTTGCGTAAAATTGTAGCGTTTTTAATGCAAGGGGACGGATTGTTAGCCAATGCATTGGCATTGTTAGCCGATGCATTGGCATTGTCAGCCGATGCATTGGCATTGCAGAGTATTGCCAAATTTAATTTGCTACGAATTAATGAAATGCTGTACTTAGTCAATAACTAAAATTCTTTTGGGCGTATTCTGCATATCGACAAAAAAATTGGGACGGGCAAGATGCCCATCCCACAATAAAAAAGAGAATTTTTGTCATAAAACGCTTTGCCTATATTCAAGCTAAAGCGGTTTCGTTAAGTTAAATTTCTCACTATTTATTTAGTAGTGAGTGCCGGTTTTGCGATGGTTAATGGCAGTCACAGTATCAGGCTTGAGTAATTTACCTTCATCCACAGTTGCATACACAACCCAATGGTCGCCACATTCCAGACGTTGGTTGACTGAACATTCTAAATATGCTAAAGCGTCGGTGAGTACAGTACAGCCATTATCTGCAACTGCTGTACTAAAGTTGGCAAATCGGTTTTCCCCAGGCGCGAAAGATTTACGGAAATGCTTCATGTAATCTTGATGATTGCCTTCAGGTAGAATATTTAAAGCAAACTTACCGCCTGGATACATCAAGGATTCGATCGCTCGGTCTTTGGCGATCGCAACAGTTAGTCCAGGTGGGTTAAAGGTGGCTTGAGAAACCCAAGCGCCTAACATTGCGGTAGACACTTCACCTTGTTTCGCTGTCACCACGCAGACGGAACCAACAATCCGACCAACAGCCTGTTCTACTGGAGTAGCGGCTTGTTGTGGTAAGCGTATCTTTTTAGCCTTTTTCAGTGCTTGGGCAAAGTCTGTACCTAGTTCTTCACAAAACTTGAGAGTGACATCATCAGGTTTAAACTTGACCTTCAGAGTGTCAAAACCAAAGCGATATCCAGCATCCCGGAGTTTACCTTCGATTAAGTCAAAGGCTTCGCCACTCCAGCCGTAGGAACCAAAGACTCCAGCGAGTTTGCTGTTGTCACCACTCGATAGCACAATACCTAAAGCAGTGTGAATGGGAGTTGGTGCATGACCACCGATGGTAGGAGAACCGATGATAAAACCCTCTGACTGTGCGAGGTTGATGCGAATTTCATCAGGGGTAGCAAATTCGCAGTTAATCGATTTAACTGCAACTCCACCTTTAGTTAGTCCCAGAGCGATCGCTTGTGCTAAAGTGGCTGTATTGCCGTAAGCTGAAGCATAAAGTAAGGCAACAGAAATCTCGCGATCGTTGTGAGAACGGCTCCACTCTCCATAAGCTTTGGTGAGTTCGATTAAGCTGGTGCGTACCAATGGGCCGTGACCCACAGCATACATTCTCACCTGCAAATCTGATATTTTCTCCAAAGCTGCTTGCACATGAGCAATTTGGGGAGCCATCAGGCAGTTAAAGTAATAACGCTGGTCTTCTTTAAGCGCTTCCCAGTTATCATCAAACACTTCATCACCACAGAGATGAGTTGCAAATAACTTATCTGTGTAGAGAATTTGGGTTTGCTGATCGTAGGTACAAAGCCCTTCCGGCCAACGCGGACTGGGAGTAGGCAAGAATTTTAAAACATGACCCTTGCCTAAATCCAGAGTTTCTTTCCCCCGCATCACCAAGACTTTCAAATCATGCTCTAAGAAAGCAGCACGCAAATTGTTCGCACCGGGAAGAGAACAGACAAAAGTTACCTGTGGTGCCAGTTCTAAAATTGCTTTGAGGGTTGCAACTCGATTGGGGCTAAAATGACCCAGGATTATATAATCCAAACTTTGCAAATCTACAGTCTGCCGCAATGCCTCTAAATAAATTTCGGTAAAGCTTTCTGGCGGTGGATCAAGAAGTGCGGTTTTATCAGCTTCAATTAAATAGCAATTGGAGGTAGTACCTCTTTCAAGTGCGTATTCAATTTCAAACCGCAGACGTGACCAACTACGTGCTTTGATCGCCTTAGTATCTGTAGCAATTGGTAAAACTTGTACGTCGCGTGGCTTGGAATTGGTCATAGCTGTTGGTGAATGGGGAGTGGGGAGTGGGGAGTGGGGAGTGGGGAATGGGAAATGGGAAATGGGGAATGAAAAATGGGGAATGAGCAAAGACTTGTACAAGTTCTCCTCTGCTCATAAGCTCCCCCGCCTCTTTATTCCCTACTCCCTACTCCCCACTCCCCATTCCCTCTTTCTTAGTAGTAATTACCTACTTTGCGATGGCGAACGGCTGTCAATCCATCGTTTTTGGAGACACGACCTTCTTGGACGGTGCAATATAAAATCCAGTGATCGCTGCATTCCATGCTGCTCTGGATTTCACATTCCATGTATGCCAGAGCATCAGTTAGAATTGGGGAACCGTTTTTCGCGGTTTGAGTTTTTACCCCAGCAAAGCGATCAGCACCAGGATGCAAGCGTTTGAGAAAGTGTTTCTTGAGTTCTTGATAATTGCCTTCTTCCAAAACGTTGAGGACGAAGCGATCGCCTATTTGCATTAAGGAATCAATGGCGCGGTCTTTGGCAACGGCAATTGTCAATCCTAATGGTTGCAAACTCGCTTGCGTTACCCAGGATGCCAGCATTGCACTTGAGACATCATCTTTTTTAGTAGTGACTATATATAGTCCACTGCTAATCCGACCCAATGCCTTTTCCATGTTGACATCAAGGGACTTGATTTGCTTGATGTTGCGATCGCGCACTAGCAATTGTCCGATGTCTTTACCCGCTTCTTCACACAACTGGAATATAGATGCGCTGGGAACTTCTTTAATCCGAATGGGTGGGAAAGCTTCTTTGATGTCAGAGTTGAGAAATTGTCTGCGGAGTGTATCAATGGGTTCATCATCCCCACCGTAACATTCAAACAGCCCAATCAATTGCTTGTTTTTGGCGACAGCTAGCACTGAACTGATACTAGCTTGGGCGGCGGCGGAAGTAGTCGGGGGCATACCAATAATGATGCCAGCTGCTCTACCAGCTAGTTCTTGAATTTCTTGGCTCTCAGCAGTACTCAGATCCAGTACTTCTACCCCAATGCCAGTTTTCAGTATGCCTTCGGCAATTGCGTGACCAAGGCGTTCGCCGTACCCGTAATCTGAGACAAAAAACAAGCCAACTGTTGTTTCTGCTTTAGCTTGTTTTTGGCTCCAATTTTCGTAGCACCCGGTTAAAACATCTAAATGGTGGTATAATAACGGCCCGTGACCGTTGGCGATAATATTAATCTTCCCAAGATCACCCATCCGCTTCATCGCATTCAGCAGCGAACGAGCGTTAGGGCCCATTAAACAGTCGTAGTAAAATCTAAAGTCAGCTTCGATCGCTTCTAAATCTTCGTCGAAGGTGCGATCGTCACAAAAGTGCATCCCAAAAGCATCACAGGTGTAGAGAATTTGGGTTTTGTGGTCAAAGCTAAAGATTGTATCTGGCCAGTGCAGGTTAGGCGCACTCACGAATTCCATTTCGTGTCCCTTACCTATATCTATGCGATCGCCAGTTTTGACAACTCGCTTAGAAAATGGATCGTGGACTAAGCCTTCCAAAAACTGAAGCGCAACTTTTGATGCTAAAACGGTAGCTCTAGGAGCTAATTGAAGAACATCTTCCACCAAGCCGCTATGGTCTGGCTCTGTGTGGCTGACAATTATGTAATCAATTGTTTTGGGGTTAACAAGACCTTTTAGAGTCTCTAAATACAGATCGCGAAACTTCTGGTGAGAAGTATCGATCAAAACTGTTTGTTCACCCCTAATTAGATATGAATTGTAGGTTGTGCCGTTTTGCAGTCCGAATTCGATATCGAAGCGATCGCGATCCCAATCAAGAGAGCGAATCGCTGTTGTGTTAGGAGCAATTTCTACAGTTTGTATAGTTAACCGATGCTGAACGTTCTCTGCGACCGCTACCATTATTCGTCTCCGAGCGCAAATTAACAGGTTTTTCTTCTGCCCCCATTCTCCCTATTATTTATTGTTGAAGTTGTAATGAATATCAGTTTTTGCAAAATTTAACTTGTATCAATTATTGCTGTTTTTTAGCAAAGATTGTGACTCAAAAAATCTACTAATTATTATTTTAGTCTTCAGAGTTTACTGAGTATTTTATTTTGCTATTTATTTGATTTTATCCTAATTCAAAAAGCTTCGCCTTTATTATATTAAAAAATAATAAGAACATACTCAGAACTTTTATTGTAACCTTTTTTTTGAGATGAGATATGAATACTAAGGAGTAACAGGGTTCACAAGTATATTTTTTAATTGTAGTATAAAATATTTATATGTTGCAAAATCGAGGTATTAAGAGAATAGATTTAGATGTTGATCACCAAAAGTTACTTTTTTAAAATCCTCTATTATTAAGTAGGAAAAGTAGGAAAGGTAGGAAAAGTAAGATAAGTTCTGTTTTCACTCCGCATCGAATAATCTGTCAGCACTGTTTTTTATAATGGATATCGCATCAATTTTTGTTTAAACTAAAATATCTTCATGGGAAATATAAACTTTATGTAAAGAGGAGAAAATAAATCTTTTTATGGAGATAAGCAAGACAAATATCCAGATACGAGTATGAGAAAAAGAAACTAGGCTTGTATAAATTTTCCTGGGCATTCAAATGCAAACTAGCGTAAAAATCATTTTTAAAGTTTCGATAAATCTCTGTAACCATCCGAATGATCTAATAAATTTAATGATACAGTCCTCTATCATGGACTTTAAACATTAATCAGGACAACACCAATAAATTCTTATTGTCATAACTGAAACCTACAGCTTTTAGCTATCTAATAAATTTACCTATGCAGGTTAATAGTGTCATTTATGATGTACCTAACTTTTTATAAAAATCCATTCTCGATGATAAATTGCAAACTTTGATAGTGTTCTCAAGCCAATACTTCTCACGTAGCAGCCTTTTAAACGGCGACATCCTTAATGCTTGTAGTTCAGCTTTTTCAGTGTGCTATTAAATACGTAAGTAATTAAGTGTATAGGCGTGAATAGACATAAAAAAATCGCAAAAATTGACTGTGTAAAAGGTTATTGTTTATGGGATGCCGATTAAAAGTCTTTCTAACTGACGAACAAAAGCTGACTTTAGAAGAGTTAAGAAAAGCTAAAGATGTTCCTCAACGTACCAAAGATCGTGCTCAAGTTTTACTACTGAATACTCGCGGCTTAAAAAATGAGCAAATTGCTAAAGGCTTGAACTGGGCGATTTCAACAGTCCGTCAAACCCTTCATCGCTGGGAAAAGATGGGTTTAGCAGGTTTGTGGGATGCTCCAGGCCGAGGAGGAAAACCCCGATATTCTGAATCAGACTTAGCTTATCTAGAAAATTGTTTAGCTCAAGAGTCACAGACTTATAACTCTAAACAATTAGCAAATAAACTAGCATCTGAACGTCAAGTCAACTTGAGCGCAGATAGATTACGACGGGTGCTTAAAAAAAGAGGAAGGAGGTTTGGAAGCGCACGCAAACAACCCCAAGAACAGAATAATTAACCTGAGTTCGATAAACCTCTTCCTGTCTAACTTTCATTCAAATTTGTCCCTCTCGCCCATCGGCTACAGTGTACACACAAGTCTTGCCGCAGCCATATCTTTATTAATGAATCTGGCACTGCGTTTCTATCCCGCCTCGGAATAAATTCCGAGTCTCATAGCTAAAGTCCACTAAGCGTGGACTAAATGATTAATTCAGTCCACGCTTAGTGGACTTCAGCTATCAGCCCTGAACTTCAGTTCTGGGCGGGATTGCCTGTCTGTGTGACAGTTTCACTCTGACAAAAATGTGGGTAGAGAGTTTTTCGACTTGTGTGTACACCGTAGCGCCCATCGGAGAGGGACATTTTGCATAATAAACAGGAGCGGAGCCGGCTCCGCTCCTGACTTCTGAATTCTTCTTATAAAACAAAATCCACCTACATTAAACTGTTTGGTGGACTTGCTAGTTATTCTTAGTGGATCCGAGCAGAGTCGAACTGCTGTCCAAATTGGGTATTGACCCCCCGCTCATTCACAGGTTTAGCCTTTCTGACCCTCAAGGCGGGAATCGTTCATTATCCCGAACGTAGGATGCTCTGATTTAATCTTAGCTAGCAAGCCAACCAGAGAACGCTTACTAGAGCATCCGTTGGGGTTTGGTCTTCAGTCCTTAACGGAGTCAAACTAAAGACGCTCGAACCTATAAGAGGTGTTTAGGCAGCTACTAGAGCTTCCCGACGAGCAAATTTAACGATGTTATTCGCATTTACTTTTTTTTCGAGCCTTTGATTTCCGAGAGGAGACTCACTCTCGACCTGAATCACAGAGCAGCGTTCGCCAACCTGTCGAAACCGTGACGGACCCATGCGCTTTATAATCCAATTATAATACGCAGTTTTGAAAATGTGTTGCTGACAATAATTTTTTGTTTATGCCACGTATACCGTTAATGTCATCTATAAGACAATACCGTTTAGTTAAGCCCAAAAACCTTGGTAGAGACGCGAAATTGTACTGGGCTGGGCTTCGCTACGCTAACGCGTCTCTACAGGTCTAAAATCAGTACCAAAAATCCTTAACTGAACCGTATTGATCTATAAAAGTCTCAAATACCAAAAATAGCCAATTGCTAATCTTAAAATAATTAGCAATTGACTATATATATATTACAATGCACTACAAATAAATAATTAGCTATACCCTAAGTTAGTGCTTCAGCACCACCAACAACTTCTAGGAGTTCTTGGGTAATTGCAGCTTGTCGGGCTTTGTTGTAAGACAGCGTGAGGGTGTTAATCAATTCACCAGCGTTTTCACTAGCATTACTCATGGCTGTCATCCGGGCTGCTAGTTCACTAGCCGCCGATTCTTGAAGCGCTCGCAATAGCTGGTTACTCAGATACAGGGGCAACAAAGAATCGAGAATCTGCACTGGATCTTGCTCGAAAATCATGTCAGGTGCCAACGTGCGGGCTTGGCTAGCCACTTTCTCCCGTTCGACTTCAAATTTACCACCACGGGTTGTCAAGCGGAAGATTTCGTCATCGCCTGCTTCTAGACCTTGCGGATCGAGGGGCAGTAAGGTTTGGATCACAGGACGGGAGCTAACCAATGAAAGGAATCTGGTGTAGATTAATTCAATGCGGTCTACTTCTTCGGAAAGGAACAAGGAAAGTAGTTGGTCAGCAATCTGATTGGCTTCTGCTGCGGTGGGAATTTGCTCTAAGCCGCTATAGGTAGCATCAATAGGCTGATCTCGGCGTTGAAAGTACTGCGTAGATTTGCGTCCGACTAACACAAATTGATAGTTTAAACCTTCTGCCTTAATTTCTTTGGCGCGGTTTTCTGCACGACGGATAACGTTATTATTGTAGCCGCCGCATAGACCGCGATCGCCTGAAATTACCAATAGCCCGACTGACTTAACTTCTCTTTTTTTCAGCAGTGGTAGGTTTGCTTCTTCAAAGCGCAGACGGCTTTGCAAACCATACAATACTTGTGCCAAGCGATCGGCAAAGGGGCGAGTCGCTAGCACTTGTTCTTGCGCCCGACGCACTCTAGCCGCAGCTACGAGACGCATGGCTTCTGTGATTTTTTTGGTGTTTTTGACCGACTGAATGCGATCGCGTATTGCTTTTAGATTGGGCATATTCCGATTTTAGATTTTAGATTTTAGATTTTAGATTTGGGGTTTCGGATTTTAGATTTAATCCTGAATCCAAAATCCTGAATCCAAAATCCGATTTTAGATTTTAGATTTGGAATTTCGGATTTTAGATTTAATCCAAAATCCAAAATCCAAAATCCAAAATTGCTAGGCTGCTGCTTTGAAGGTTTTCTTGTATTCGGTGAGTGCTTCCTTCAAGGCAGCTTCTTCTGCGTCACCTAGTGCTTTGGAGGCTTGTACTCCTTGGGCATACTTACTACTCTTTAAGTACTCCCGCAGACCTTGAGTAAAGCTGGTGACTTTATCTACAGGCAAATCATCTAAGTAACCATTGATACCAGCGTAAAGAATTGCCACTTGCTCGTATACCGACAGTGGCGAATTTTGTGGCTGCTTGAGAAGTTCGCGCAACCGTTGACCTCGTGCCAACTGGTCTTGAGTGGCTTTATCTAAGTCAGAAGCAAATTGAGCGAAGGCTTGCAAGTCGTCAAATTGGGCTAGTTCCAATTTAATTTTACCGGCAACTTTTTTCATTGCCTTGGTTTGAGCCGCAGAACCCACGCGGGAAACGGAAATACCGGGGTTCACAGCTGGACGGATACCAGCGTTGAACAAGTCAGAAGATAGGAATATCTGACCATCGGTAATAGAAATTACGTTGGTGGGGATGTATGCTGATACGTCACCAGCTTGGGTTTCGATAATTGGTAGGGCGGTCATACTGCCTTTACCTAATTCATCACTCAGCTTTGCTGCTCTTTCTAACAAGCGGGAATGAATGTAGAATACATCTCCAGGGTAAGCTTCGCGTCCGGGTGGACGACGCAGCAGTAGTGACATTTGGCGATAAGCTTGGGCTTGCTTGGAGAGGTCATCGTAAATTACCAGGGTAGCTTTACCTTTGTACATAAAGTACTCAGCAATAGTTGCGCCTGTGTAAGGAGCTAGGTATTGCAGGGTTGCTGGTTCACTGGCACTAGCAAAGACAACGACGGTGTAATCCATTGCGCCTTTTTCTTGCAATGTCTGCACCACGTTAGCAACAGTGGAAGCCTTTTGACCGATCGCAACGTATACACAAACTACATCTTCTTCTTTTTGGTTGATGATTGTGTCGATTGCGATCGCAGTTTTACCGGTTTGGCGATCGCCAATAATCAATTCCCGTTGACCACGACCGATGGGAATCATTGAGTCAATAGCTGTGATACCCGTTTGCATGGGTTCGTGTACAGACCGACGAGCAATGATACCGGGTGCTGGAGATTCAATCAAACGGCTATCTGAAGTCTTGATGTCTCCCTTACCATCGATGGGAAGACCCAAAGCGTTTACAACTCGTCCAATTAAGGCTTCTCCTACGGGTACTTGGGCAATTTTACCAGTAGCGGTTACAGAACTACCTTCTTGAATTTCCAGCCCTTCACCCATGAGTACCGCGCCCACATTATCTTCTTCTAAGTTCTGGGCGATGCCAATTGTACCATCTTCAAATTCCAAAAGTTCCCCAGACATAGCCTTTTCCAGACCATAAATCCGGGCAATACCGTCACCTACTTGTAGGACGGTACCAACGTTAGCAACTTTGACCTCTTGATCGTATTGCTCGATTTGTTGTTGGATAATGCTGCTAATTTCGTCAGGTCTAATTGATATGCTCATGTGTCTATCTTTTTGCTTTCGAGACTGAAGTAAAAGGGACTAGGGATTAGGGACTGGGGATTAGGGATTGGAGATTAGGGATGGAAAGAATTTATGACTATAATCTTTTTCCTAGTTCCCAGTACCCAGCCCCCAGTCCCCAGTCCCAATTTTCTAGCTATTAGTTAAGCGTAATGAAAGGCGACGCAATTGACCCCGGATACTGGCATCAATTACCTGCGAACCTACTTTAATGATCACACCACCAATTAACTCACTGTCTACCTTGGTTTCTAGTTCTACCTGGCGAGCATTACTGATGGCAATCACTTTTTCGGTGATCGCCTGCTGTTGAGCTTCTGTGAGGGGAACGGCTGAAATTACTTCCGCTAATACGGTTTGATTCAGCTGCCGCAACAGCGCCAGATATTGTTGAAAAATAGATTCCAAGAATGCAATGCGGCGTTTGTCTACTAGGATCAACAAAAAGTTGCGTAAGTAGGGGTTAGAGCCTTCACTGAGTATTTGTTTGATGAGAGCTTTTTTGTTCTCAGCCTGAATAAACGGGTTGCTGAAGAAGTTGTGTAGCTGTTTGTCTGCTCTGAGCAGTCCCAGGAAAGTCCGCGCATCTTCCCCGAACTCTTCTGTCAAATTTTTTGATTGCGCTATTGACAAAAGTGCCTGTGCATAGGGCTGGGCTACTTCGGCTGCCGCTACCTGACTTGTCATACATTGCCTCCCAGTTGTGCGATGCTGCGGTCAATTAAACTTTGTTGAGCATCGTCGGCAATCCCGCCTTTAAGTTGTGATTCGACTTTTTGCAATGCTAGTGTAGCAACTCGTTGCCGTAGTTGAGCGATCGCTCGCTCTGTTTCGGTGTTTAAATCTGCTGCTGCTGTTTGTTTCAAGCGTTCTACGTCTTGCGCTGCCTTCGCTAACAAAGCTTCTTTCGTCTTTTGGGCGTTTTCTACGGCCGATTGGCGAATTCGTTCTGCCTCTGCCTGAGATTGCTTCAACTGCTCTTGCGCTTGGGAAAGGGCAGTCTTGGCCTCTTTTAAGCGCCCTTCTGCTTCCTGAATTGCGGTGGCAATATTGGATTGTCGCTCGTTCAGGATATTGCTTAAAACTTTACGTCCGAAGTAGAATAGTATGCCAACCAGAATCGCTAAATTGATCAGATTGGTTTCAAAAATGTCTAGGTTTAGACCGAAACCACCTTCTCCTGCGCCTTCTGCCAATTCAGAGTGAACAGCGTTCGCTTCTGCGGCAAGTAATAAGAATGTCCCCATGATACCCATTTACAAGTGCGCTGCTCGCTTGCTAATACGTTGTATTTTTCCCAAGGGAAGGAAGTTTAAGTATCTTTTCCCCGTAAGGAAATTAAGTATCTTTCCCCAGAAGGGAAAAAGTGCCTTTATTTGACACTTAAATTTTGCGCTCTGGACTGGGGCCCAGTTGCGCGTATGCTTTCACAGAGCCAGTCTAGTTAGCTTATCTAACTGGAGTTGGCCCCAATAGTTTTTCTAGAATCTGCCTGCTTAGAGCATCAACTTGTTGCTCTAAGGTGCGAAAAGCTTCTTGCTTTTGTTGTTCTATTTCAACAGAAGCTTGTTCTCGTTGAGACTGAGCTTCCTTTTGGGCCTCGGCGATTTTCTCGGCAGTAATTTTCTTAGCTTCAAGTTGAGCTGCTTCTACGGTAGCTTGCGATTGTCTGCGAGCGTCTGCGAGTTGTTGCTCATATTCGGTAGCCAAGCGCTCGGCTTTAGCCAAGCTCTCTTTCGCCTCAAGGGTATTCGTTCGGATATAATTATCGCGATCGTCTAGTACCTTAGTCAGTGGCTTATAGAAAATTGCATTCAACAAAGCTGCCAATAGCAGGAATTGCAATGCCATGAAGGGCAAGGTAGCATCGAAATCAAACATTTGTCTCCTCTTTGGCTGGAGTAGCAGTTTTCATGGCTAGCAACATCATCCAACCTTTCATTTTTTAGAAACCCATAGCCAACAAGGGTCAAGTAATTTTGGATTTTAGATTTGCAATTTTGGTGAAGCAGCGCGGTCTTGGGGGTTTCCCCCATGAGCGACTGCTGTTAGCGCAGCGTTAGCGAGTCTTCGAGCGTCACCCGAAGGGATTAACACTAACCCAAGGGTATGTTCTTCTGGGCATTTTAGATTGATGATTTGAAATTTGTTCCACCAACTAGCTTCGGCACATGTACCGAAAATTGATAATCCAAAATCCAAAATCCAAAATCACATTAGAATGACTAAATACCTAAAACCTCTTAGATTGTAGAGGCGTGATGATTCACGTCTCCACACTCTCAAAAATTTTCAGGTATTAGGCGAAAGGATTAGCAAACAGCAATACCAGGGCAATTACTAGACCATAGATAGTCAAGGATTCCATGAATGCCAAGGTTAATAGCAGAGTACCGCGAATTTTTCCTTCTGCTTCAGGTTGACGAGCAATACCTTCTACTGCTTGTCCAGCAGCGTTTCCTTGACCGATACCAGGGCCAATTGCAGCTAAACCAATCGCTAAAGCAGCAGCGAGAACTGAAGCAGCCTGAACTAATGGATCCATGTTGATTTTCCTTGCTTTGATTACAAAACTAACAGACATTACGTTAACGATTAGAAACGTGGTTTTCACGCTGCACATGAGTTCTTTGATCGCGCTTTGCGATGTTTTGAGCGAATATGCTCTTGAAACTGTGCTATCAACTGAGAAGTTTAATGCTCCTCATGCTCATCTCCGCCATGCCCCTCCATTGCCTCATGAATGTATGCTCCGGCGAGGGTGGCAAAAACCAGGGCTTGAATGGCACTGGTAAATAAACCCAAGGCCATTACAGGCAGAGGTACAAATAGAGGAACTAGCAGCACCAGCACCGCTACTACCAATTCATCCGCCAAAATATTACCAAATAGTCGGAAGCTTAGGGAGAGGGGCTTGGTGAAATCTTCTAGAATTGCGATCGGCAACAAAACAGGTGTTGGCTCTATATATTTCTTAAAGTAGCCTAAACCCCGTTTGCTAAAACCTGCGTAAAAGTACGCTAAGGAGGTCAACAATGCCAATGCAACAGTCGTATTGATGTCATTGGTTGGAGCTGCCAATTCGCCCGAAGGTAGCCTGATGAGCTTCCAGGGAATTAGTGCGCCTGACCAGTTCGATACGAAAATAAACAAGAACAGTGTGCCAATGAATGGCACCCAAGGGCGGTACTCTTTCTCACCAAGTTGGTTTTTTGCCAAATCACGAATAAATTCTAAGGCATATTCCATCAAATTCTGGATGCCCTTGGGAATTCTTTGTGCATTGCGAGTAGCAGCTATTGAAGCCACTACTAGAATACTAATCACAAACCATGAGGTGAGAAAAACTTGCCCATGAATTTTAAGATTGCCCAACTGCCAGTAGAAATGATGACCTACTTCTAATGCGGCGAGGGGAAAAGAATTAAAGGCGTTTAAGACACTAAGCATTTGCATTCTTCAAGCATTTTCCCCAACGAGCGAGGATGGGATTACTATCTTTGTGAGCCTGACTTTTTAAGAATCAGGAATGAACGCAATTTGCACCATATAGACGAAGAGCGTGGCTTTGTAAGTTAGAAATCCCAAAAAAATGGGCAGAATCTGTAGCTCACGCCATTGAGTTGCCACGATCATCACTCCAATAAACAGAGCAAAACGAGTTTTGCTCAGACTGGTTTTCTCACTACCGAGCTGCTCAACGTCTCTAGCCAACATTTTTAAGTAAACCACACCTGTACACGCCCCAATTAAATAATTTAGGGCAATGTTTAAGGAATAAAAAATCCACACAGAGATAAAAATAACCCCCGTCAAGACAAGCGTGGTTAACAACAATCGCTGGAAGAGTTGATGGAACTCTTGCATAGAGTTACCTGATTCTGTATCTTCAGAACCAGTTTTAGCATCTTGTTGCGTTGTCGGAGTGGGCGCAATTGATTCGTCTGACAAGCTCACGGTACTTGAAACCAGTACAGTTAAATATGATGACTGCACATTCAGTCAGCTGAATCATATCACGATCCGGTAACAATACTTTAGGAAAAAACAATTAACTTCTTGGCAACATCAGGCAGTCAGTAAAGTCGCGCTCACAGAAGCGAGAGAGCGTGTGGGTGAATAATCAATATAATGTTGATAATGTTGCCTGAAAATTCAAAATTTCTTCCAATTCCAGTTTTTTTCAGTGAATAATTCTCCTCCAAAGTTTGAAGTAAGTTGGTGTCAATAAAATTAACTGGTGCTTGAGGAGCGTATAAACGTACCGCAAATCAGAAATTGTAGAGTAGCGGCAAGTCATTAAAGATCGCACCACTGCTAAATTCCAGAAAGCTCCAACTTTTGGGATGTATATTACCCTGTTTCTTAGGCACTTTCCTAATTTACATTAATTTGCCAAAAGTGGTGATGCGCGATCGCTCCTCATAACGAGTATAAATTGCTTTTTGTAATTTCAGTATCAAAGTGCAGTCTAAATTAAACAGGTGTCAATAAAATCAACTGCTGCTGAAGAAGCGTTCTTACTCCATCCAATCCCAGTTGCACACCTGCTAAAATCTCTGCAACTGTTGAATTAGCATCACACTTTTGCATAAATTCAAACTCTGGTACAGATAAATTAACAATTTGGTAATCGTAATTAAAAAAACATTGGCTGGGAAATCCTTCAAGACAAGGATTAAGTTCGGGAATCGCTGCTAGTAGGGCGTTATCGTCTGACCAGTCGGACTTAATTAAGGGAGGACGACCGAGGAAAAATTCGTAATGAGTTACTTCTGGATCTAGTAATTCTATCAGTCGGTAAACCTGGCGATCGCTCAAATCTTTTGCCCGTTCTACTAACTCTGGTGCTTTGCCTAAAAGTCTCTCTAAATCCCAGAAACTCGGATTTGAGAAACCAATAAACTCCAATCCCGAAGCATCTGTTAATTCAAACAGCGTCTCAATATTGTAGTCAATTTCTTGGGGATGAACGTACATATCCGCAAAGTTTTCATCCTTGTGATTTTCTAATGACCAACGCTGTTTATCGTATTTGACAATTCGGTTATTTTCTGGTAAAGAAGCAAATATTTGTCGTCCAACTTGGACACCATCGCGGTAGTCGCCTTTTTTGTCACCTTGAAGAAGTGCGATCGCTTTTTGCATGAGTTGAATTTCCCAGCGTCCCAACTCCCCATACACAAAAATGTGCATCAAGCCGCCTGGGGCTAACTTCTTCGCCAAAGCTTGAATACCGCGAATGGGATCGGAGGTATGATGCAAAACGCCAACACAGTTGATTAAATCAAACTCACCCGGTAACTGTTCCACATCAAACAAGCTGAGGTGATGAAATTCAACGCGGTTAGCCCCGGAACGCTGACAACGTTCTTTTGCTACAGCCAAAGCGCCAGTACTGAGGTCAATTCCCACAACCAAAGCTTGAGGATTGAGGTGAACTAAGTACTCTGTACCCACACCAGTACCGCAACCTGCATCTAAAATCCGAATATCTTGCCTTTGGGGTTTTTGACCTGTGCAGAAGTTATGAGCGGCTAGCCAATTCCAGCGCCAGTTGTAGCCTGGAGGTGGTTCATCCAACAAAGCTTCCGGCGGAAAGGGATAGGTATTGTAGAGTTTGGCAACAGCAGCACTAACGGTTTGGGAATCGGACATGATGACTAAATTTTGGGGCAATCTGAGTTTATCGAATATTTGTTGCTCACAGCTAAGAAGTTTTACCACCTGTTTGCAGGAAGTTGAGTTAAACTGATTGGTTGTATAAATTTTACATTTAGCGTTAACAAATGGTTGCTTCTCAAATATCACCACTAATGAATAAACCCATTCAAAAAATATTCTTCGGTAGCCCTGGAACTGGCAAAAGCCACAGGATTGTTTCCGAAATTATTCCTAATCACTTAGGTATACTTGAATCCACTAATCCCGAAAACATTATCAAAACAGTTTTCCACCCAGAATATACTTACGGAGATTTTATGGGTAAATTAGTACCGATTACTAGAAAAGAAAGAGTAGAGTATAAATACTATGAAGGACACTTTTTAAAAGCACTATCCAGAGCTTATAAAAATATAGTTGATGCCCATGACAAAAATGGGACTCAGATTTCTGAACCCAATAATGTGGCCTTGGTTATAGATGAAATTAATCGGGGTAATTCATCTGGCATCTTTGGAACAGTTTTTCAACTATTGGATAGAGATGAAAAGAGTTGGTCAAGTTATGGAATTAATATAACAGAACTTGAATTTAGAAGTCTTCTAGAATTAATGAAAGTTGAACTATACGAAAAGGATGGTAAAATAGAAAAATATGAATTGCATCCTTTTAATGCTGTCACACTCAAAACTTTTGAAGAAAAAATAAAGTTTCTAAAAATTGATTTGGAAAGTAGAAGTATTAGGATTCCTCCAAATTTGTCTATCCTTGCTACCATGAACACTTCTGATAACTCCCTTTATTTCATGGACAGTGCCTTTAAGCGTCGTTGGGATTGGGAGTTTGTTAACTGGGATAACAGCAAGCCTGTTAAAGCTACATATGGAAAAGAGGGAGAGTTAGACGAACAGGAATGGAGAAAGCTAATTACAAACCTTAATAACTTTATCAAAAGCTATCATACTTTAATTCGTGGAATTGAAGACAAGCAAATTGGGTATTACTTCATCAAACAGCCTGTAACTGCTGAACAGATACAAAATAAACTAATGTTCTTCTTGTGGGATAGCGTTTTTCATCGTGATAAAGAACCACTGATAAAACTTTTAAATGTTACAAAAAGCAGCTTGGTAACTTTTGGAGATTTCATTAAACTACATAATACTCTCATTGCTAATATCATGAATCTTAGTAACTAATTCTGCGGTTAAAATCTCAAGTGTAAATATTAAACTTTGTTTTTATACACTATGTTTGATTTTTCTCGTCTAAATATAGTCAAAAATTCCAACGATTTTTTTATTGGTATTCGCAAGTCTAAATCTAAATTGGGAGATAATTTTGATTTTTGTCTTCCGAATGGCTTTGATAATTTTCCAGTGGGTGACTTCGATGCAGTACGAAATTTGTTTTTTAAAATGTATCGCACCTTTCGCAAATTTGAACGGGACAATTTAGATACTAACCGATTCAACATAAATAAACCTGGCTTTCAGAAAGATCAGGATCAAACTACTCTTTCATCTGGTGGAGTTCAAATGCAAACAGAGGAAGGAGATGGTTGTATACTCTACAGTAAGATTAAAATGATTGAGCGAGTTCTGGAAGCCTACGATGAATTGGCGATAAACTCAATTCAAAAGAAAGTTAGACGTAGTGATGAAATCGACTATTCTAAAATTGACAAATACCTTGATCGTGCTATCTATCTAAATGACGATGTAATTTATGTTGAATGGATGGATCTGCCGCGTTCGACGCTACGCTATGAAAGCACTGACCTTGTAAATTTGTATTGCTATATTCTGGATGAGATTATAGAGCAGTTAAATAGCGATGTGCCAGATAACATTAAAGCCCGCATTCAAGATATACGCTTTCTTTCCCAACGTTTTAAGGAAGATTATCTTACTAGCAACCAATCGATTTTTGGCAAAGATACTTTTGAAGAGACCATTAGTATTCTCAAAGAAGCGCTAGATAACATAGATAAAAATACTTACTACAAGGATGCTGACTATTGGGGAATTTACGAAGCTATTGAAATATTTCTCTACGGTGAGATAAATCCTGAGCAAGGTGATGGTGAATTCTGGGGAGTGCATGGATTTTCTCTGATTTGGGAGGATATGTGCAACACCTATTTCTTTAAAGAACACCACGACGAAATTTGCTACGCGGATACAGACATACCTTTGAAAGGGTATCAGAACTCAAAAAGAGAAGGAGAAGATAAAAATCGAGTCGGAAATCGCAAAGCTAATGGTGGAACTGCATACTGGAATCAATGGGTTTACTGTAAAACCTTGAAAATTTCCAATAGTTCAGGGAAAGTCGCACAAAAAGCAGAAAAATTTGAATGGGACGAACTGTTTTGTCTTGAATTTGATTCAAATGAGAGAAAATTCAATTTATCATCTAGATCGAATGAGATTGAGAAACTAAGTTAAATTAAAATACTACGGCGTTTTATCCGCCCTGATTTAGTTTTAGAAGGTAAGGCTACAACAGAAAACTATAACTTTAAGGAGGGTAAAACTATAAAAATAATTGATTATAAAAATGTACCACTGGAGTTTTATAAGAATAAACAACTGTCTCCAAAGTCAGCCAAAAAATATAGAGATGATCTAGTTAAACAACTTACATACGAATATGCTCTACAGAAAACACATAATATTTCTGCAAATGAGTTTTTTATTCCCTATTATTATGACGTAGTACCATCTGAACCATTGGGTGAATTAGAACCAGAGCTAAACCTTAAAGGTATAACAGTCTTTAGGGCAAACTTCTCTTTAATACAAACTATTTATTTAGAAAATAATTTATGAATTTGAAGCAAAATATAGTTGGTACTTGTTCAGTAGATGAAGAGTTTGAGAGCGCTTACGTTCCGTTTATTTCATTTGCTAACGATGGGCAAAAGAAGGCTATAGAGAATTATATGTTTACGCAAGTAGATGAATTTTTCCAAAAAATATATCCTGCTGGTGTCATCCGAACTCAATTATCGTATTCAAAACTTATTACAGAAGAAGATTTTAAAGATTTCAACAAAGTAAAAATAAGCTATTTTTATGAAAACTTATTTCATGACTTAGAACGAGGCTCTAATGGTAAATTAGAATTAAAAATTAAATGGAGCATAACTTTTGATGAAAGATGCACTCCAATTCAACTAGCAAATCTTTCTCCAAATTACCGTGGGTATGAACATAAACTGTCTTCTAAAGACGTGAAAAGTCGAAAATACGGTGTTATAGAAATTAATAGAATCCCAGTATTTTACTATATTTACTTTACAATTAAAGAAATATTAGATGTAGCTAAACAAATAAAAACATAATTGAAATTTTATCTAAATCATCAGATAAAGGAATTGCCATCATGACAGGATTTTAAATGATGATTCAGGTTACCAAGCTTATTACAAACTTTTATACTCAGCTAATTTGAACACACCTCATTAGTATTGTAAATAAACTAAAAATTAAAGAAAGTTTGTCTAGGATAACTCAATAAATATTAAACTACTTTGGCGTTCAAACTCAGATTAAATTCTAAGGAGTACTAGATGACACAGTTTTTTAGTCTATCAATTTTAAGATATAGTCCAATCTTCTAAACGCAAATTAGGAACTTTCTCAAAATCCTTGCGGTTGCGGGTTACTAAAATCCCATTCACCGACAACGTAATTGCCGCAATGCGTAAATCTTGAGTACCAATGCGAATTTTTTGCTTAACTAACTCAGCATAAATATTACAAGCTTTAGTATCAAATTCAAGTAACTTCATATTTTTGAAATATTCTATTTCATCCCATAATCCCTTGTATCCCCATATTAATTTGTCATACTTAGACGGTTGATTACTATATTTGTTGATAACATTCAGCCATCCTTTAACTTTCTCCTCAAATGTAATCACTGTGATGGCTAAATTTGGACTATTCTGCTGTCTTATGCGTTGCGTGACTAGTGGATGACTATTTTGAAATAGCGAAACATGGTCTGTATCTAATATCCACATAATACTTACTTTGTCTCATTCTCCAAGTGAACTTGACTCCGTTCAGCTTCTATATATTCCAACACCTCGGCAAAAAGAGGATTATCTTTGTGCATACCCGCAAATTTCATCCAAGGATGTTCGGTTTGGGGAGGTTCAATTTCCAAAGTCACTATTTCTGGTTTTCGCTCTTGTAAAAGTTGAATTAGTTTTTCTAGCGCTTTTTCTTTAGTCACACCAGAGGCTTTAAAATCTGGTAAGCCTAGTACTGTCGCACTAACTACGCCATCTTGTTGATTTTCAATCAGCACATCATAAGTTAACTTGGGTGTAGTTGTTATAGAGGTACTTTTTACAGCTAAATTCATAATATTTTGATCTTTCAAGTTTTATATTGATTATAACATTTAGGTCAATTTACCCTTGAGACAAATTAAGATCACTGATTTGGTTAATTTGTGGTTTGATTTTGATCATATTGTCTTTTGCGATCGCTCCAATGATTTACAACCAATCAGAGTTTAATTTAGGCTGTGAATGGGGTTACTGATAATGCTTATGTAGATTCCAGGCTACAGACTTAAGAGACTTCCAAATAAAAATATCCCAAAACTGACACAAAAATCCTCTCTATTTCTCCTCTCTCTGTGTTCTCTGCGCGGCAGTCGCTCATGGGGGAAACCCCCAAGACCGCGCTCGCGCTGCCTTGTCTCTGTGGTTAGTTTATTTCTTAGAAATCTCTAATTAAACGTCGCACTGATTAGTTTGGCAAAATTTGGCATTATCTATAAACTCTTGCAACTTATTCAAGGGAATTATTTGCAATGATGAGCCACCCTGCACCTCAGCAGCAATGTAAGCAAACTTTTGTCCGCGATAAAACTGGTCACGTCCAACTTTGGTGATATATCGGGACTTCTGGAAGTCATTAGCAATATTAGAATTATAAATATTTTGTAACAATTTCACTGCATTGGCATTTTTTGTGGTGAATTTGAGGCGTTTATCACCACTAACGGTTATACCTTCTTTATTCACTATCCCATTTTGAGAAGTGACATCAGCATAAAAGTATAAATTTCCCTTTGTACCGTCGTAGCCGTGGGCTTCGCTGTTGTATCTCAAAGTTGGTAGTAAAGGTCTGGTTTTTGCCCACTTAACAACGGTGCTGATATTTTGGTCTGGAAGCGCATTTGCAGGAGTGACAGCTAAAATAACTGCGATCGCAGACAGTGTAGCATTGAATAAATAGTTAAATTTACAACTTTTGCTCATAGTATTTTCCCTATATAGAATGCCGATAGCTAAAGCTTAATTCAACGATATTGAGGAATTATTTCCCGTCAGCATTATTTATGAATATCTAGCCACCAGTAGCAAAAACAACTTAACATCGACTAATGACTACTGTCCACCAAGATTGCTCTAGGCAATTTGATTTCAAGTAAAATTTTGTATAAGTTGTAATAATCATAGGGTGGACACTGCCACAAACATCAAAATAGAGGCTTCCGGCATCAGTAGACCGTGCCTAGCCTATTTCTTAGTTACAAAACTTAAATTTTGTCTCAGCCAAAGAAGAGTATGTACTCTTAGGACTGGATGTATCTAAGCTACAGGTTCTACACAGTTCTTAATAAACCAGCTTTGAGAACGCAAAACGTTCTAATCTAAAAGCTAACCGGGTTAATTTACTGGCAGTTTTGCAGGCACTACTCTCAAGCTTATAAAGCACAGACGCACCGATGTGTCAAGCCTCAAAGCGAGCCAGACTTAACACATAAATGATTATGATGGGAGTTTTACAAATCCGATGAGTGTTAAGGCAAGTGGTGGAAGCTCAGTTGCGCGTCCGCAACTATATCAAACCCTAGCTGTAGCTACAATTACCCAAGCCGAGCAGCAAGACCGCTTTTTGGGAAGTGGTGAATTAAATGAACTGGCAAGCTATTTTGCATCTGGTGCCAAGCGTCTAGAAATTTCCCAGACGCTGACGGATAATGCCGAGATTATTGTATCTCGCGCTGCCAACCGGATTTTTGTCGGTGGTTCGCCAATGGCTTTTTTAGAAAAGCCCAGAGAAGTAGAAATAGTACCTGTTAGTGCTGGTGCTAATGTTCAGCAAGGGATGCAACTGGGAACTGTAACCTACGTTGAAAGTCGTGGCGGGTTCCTAGAAAATTTACGATCAATATTTAACTCATCCCCCAGTGGGCCGACACCTCCGGGTTTCAGACCAATTAACATTGCTCGATATGGCCCAAGCAACATGGCCAAGAGCTTGCGGGATTTATCCTGGTTCTTGCGCTACGCTACTTATGCGATCGTTGCTGGCGACCCCAACATCATAGCGGTGAACACACGGGGTTTGCGGGAAATAATTGAAAATGCCTGCTCTGGTGAAGCAACGCTAGTAGCTTTGCAAGAAATCAAAGCCGGGTCACTTTCCTTTTTCCGCAAAGATGCTGAGGCTACAGAGATTGTGTCTCAGTACATGGATGTTTTGCTAACAGAATTCAAAGCAGCCACACCTTCAAATAAAGTTCGCCAACGCCCCTCTAGCGACCAGCAAGGGTTGGAACTGCCGCAAATTTACTTTAATGCAGCAGAACGCCGTCCCAAGTTTGTAATGAAAACTGGGTTGTCAAGTAGCGAAAAAAATGAGGTTATCAAAGCGACCTATCGACAAATCTTTGAGCGCGATATTACCCGTGCTTATAGCTTGTCAATATCTGACCTAGAATCCAAGGTGAAAAATGGCGACATCTCCGTGAAGGAATTTGTCCGTCGTTTAGCTAAATCTCCCCTTTACCAAAAACAGTTT
Organism: Nostoc sp. CHAB 5834; assembly: GCA_020829485.1. The sequence continues at coordinate 25,600 of JAIVFU010000060.1, forward strand.
TACCAGCCTTTTATTAACAGCCGAGTCATTGAACTAGCTTTCCGTCACATTTTGGGACGGGGCCCAAGTAGCCGAGAAGAAGTACAAAAATACTTCTCGATTATTTCTAAGGGTGGTCTAGCAGCCTTAGTAGATGCTTTAGTAGATTCTGCTGAATACAGCGACTATTTTGGCGAAGAAACAGTACCTTACCTCCGGGGTCTGGGACAAGAAGCACAAGAATGTCGCAACTGGGGGCCGCAGCAAGACCTGTTTAACTACAGTGCGCCTTTCCGCAAGATACCTCAGTTTATAACCACATTTGCTGCTTACGAACAACCACTACCAGACCAACATCCTTACGGTTCTGGTAATGACCCCTTGGAAATTCAGTTTGGGGCGATTTTCCCGAAAGAAACTCGCAACCCCAGCACCAATCCGGCTCCTTTTGGCAAGGATACCAAGCGCATCCTAATTCACCAAGGGGCAGGGATTAATAACCAAAATAGCAATCCCAAGGCGCGGGGTGAAGCTCCTGGTACCCTTGGCCCCAAGGTGTTCAAGTTAGATCAACTGCCTGGTACTATTGGTAGAAAAGCTGCCAAAGGTTCTAGCGTCAGATTCTCTGAAAGCTCCACGCAAGCACTGATTAAAGCAGCTTACCTACAAGTTTTCGGTCGCGATCTTTACGAAGGTCAGCGCCCGAAGGTATTGGAAATCAAGCTGGAAAACGGCGACATCTCTGTACGGGAGTTTATCCGTGCTTTGGCTAAGTCCGATGTATTCCGCAATCTGTACTGGACATCGCTCTATGTTTGTAAAGCGATCGAGTATATTCACCGTCGCTTGTTGGGTCGTCCGACTTATGGTCGTCAAGAACTCAACAAGTACTTTGACATCGCTGCCAAAAAAGGCTTTTACGCGGTGGTTGATGCCATTATTGACAGCGTAGAATACACTGAAGCATTTGGTGAAGATACAATTCCTTACGAACGGTATCTGACTCCTGGTGGTGTATCAGGGCGACAATTGCGCGTTGGTAGTATTCGTGAAGATGTTGCGGCGAAACTTCAGAAGGAAGTAACGCCGAGCTTCGTGACACTGGGTACAGTCACAGAAAATCGGTCAGAACCAGATGTTCAGTTCCGCATTAACCAAGGTGTCAGCAAGCAACGCGAGCAAACCAAAATCTTCAAACTGGTAGCGAATACCAGTGACAAAGTTGCAGTGCAAACTTTGATTAGTGCTGCGTATCGCCAGATTTTTGAGCGGGATATTGCACCCTATATCGCCAAAAATGAATTTACGGCGTGGGAAAGCAAGCTGGGTAACGGCGAAATTAGTGTGAAGGAGTTTATTGAAGGTTTGGGTTACTCGAACCTCTACCTGAAAGAGTTCTACACACCTTACCCCAACACCAAAGTGATTGAGTTGGGAACCAAACATTTCTTGGGACGTGCGCCACTAAACCAAGCAGAAATCCGCAAGTATAACCAGATTTTGGCTACTCAAGGTATTCGTGCCTTTATTGCTGCTTTGGTAAATAGTGTGGAATATAACGAGGTATTTGGTGAAGATACGGTGCCTTACCGTCGCTTCCCGACCCTACCTGCGGCAAATTTCCCAAATACGGAGAAGCTGTACAACCAGCTTACCAAGCAAAACGATGACGTAGTTGTACCGAGCTTTAAGCCAGTGCAACCGCGCGTAGGAGTCAGTAATGATACGCAGCTTTTGAGGCAGGCGATCGCAGATATAGCAGCACAAACAAATGGTAAGCCCTCATTTGCTGAACTGGGTCGTTCCTACAACGATGGGAACGGACAATCAGTGGAAGTGGCTGTGCGTAAACATGCACGGATTTACCGTCTAACTGAAACCACAAACCAAGCCGAAAGACAACAGGCAATCAACGCCATTTACCGTCAAGTATTGGATGTATTTAGCGGTGAAGTGCCTGATAATTTCCGCCGTACTGACTTAGAGGGCAAACTCCAAAATGGTGAAATTTCCGTCCGGGAGTTTGTACGTCAACTAGCTAGTTCCGAAATCTATCGCCAGCGCTTCTTATCACCTTATCCTCATGCCAAGGTGATTGAGTTCCTCTTCCGTCACCTGTTGGGGCGTACACCCGCAGATCAGGAAGAAATTCGCCAGTATAACAATCTGCTAGCTGATAGTGGTTTGTCGGCTGCTGTAGAAGCAATAATCGAGAGCCAAGAGTATAGCCGCTACTTCGGTGAAGATGTTGTGCCTTACAACCGCTTTTCAATAGGGAGTAGGGAATAGGGAGTAGGGAATAGGGAGTAGGGTACAGATTATTAACTGTCCCTAGTCCCCAGTCCCCTGTCCTTTTCGTAACCTTTCGTAATATTGCTCTCAGATTAGAGCTAAAACCCGAAATTCTGAAAAACAATATTACAAAGTATTAAGAGCAGCAATAAATGCTCAACAGAATGCCGGAAAATGTTTTGCGAAGGTTAACTGAGTTTAAAAGCTTGTGTACTTGTGTTGACTCAAGAAAACTCGTAATTTATTAGCCGTAACAGTTATTAAACTGTTGTATCTAAAAGAACGAGAAAACAAACTCAGTGAACCAAATTAAAGTCACACCAGTTTAATCAAATCCTGGTTTCATTCGTATTTGGAGGAATCCATTAATGAGTATCGTCACGAAAGCTATCGTGAATGCTGACGCAGAAGCTCGCTACCTCAGCCCTGGTGAATTGGATCGGATCAAATCCTTTGTTGCTACTGGTGAGCGCCGTGTGCGGATTGCTCAAGTTTTGACAGAAAATCGTGAACGGCTAGTTAAGCAAGCTGGCGATCAACTGTTCCAAAAGCGTCCTGATGTTGTTTCTCCTGGTGGTAACGCTTACGGTCAAGAATTGACCGCTACTTGTCTGCGTGACCTAGATTATTATCTCCGCCTCGTTACCTACGGTATCGTTGCTGGTGATGTTACCCCCATCGAAGAAATTGGTGTTATCGGTGTCCGTGAAATGTACAAGTCCTTAGGAACTCCTATCGATGGTGTTGCTGAAGGTATTCGTGGACTGAAGAATGTAGCTACTACATTGATGTCTGGTGATGATGCTGCTGAAGCTGGTAGTTACTTCGACTACTTAGTTGGTGCCCTGCTATAGGGTGATGCTGTTTCTCTGCCGAAACACAAGTATTGCAATACGGTTGGAAATAAGGAATTAACAACATGGCTCAAGACGCAATTACCGCTGTAATTAACTCCGCAGACGTTCAAGGTAAATACCTCGACGCTTCTGCTTTACAAAAGCTAAAAGGCTACTTCGCAACTGGCGAACTGCGAGTCCGTGCTGCTAGCACAATCAGCGCTAACGCTGCTGCGATCGTTAAAGAAGCTGTAGCAAAATCTTTGCTATACTCTGACATCACCCGTCCCGGCGGCAACATGTACACCACCCGCCGCTATGCTGCTTGCATCCGTGACTTGGACTACTACCTCCGCTATGCCACCTACGCTATGTTAGCTGGCGATCCTTCCATTTTGGATGAGCGTGTATTAAATGGCTTGAAGGAAACCTACAACTCTTTAGGAGTTCCCGTTGGTGCTACCGTGCAAGCTATCCAAGCAATCAAAGAAGTAACCGCTAGTTTGGTTGGTTCTGATGCTGGTAAGGAAATGGGTGTTTACTTAGACTATATCTCTTCTGGCTTAAGCTAAGAACTAGTTTGCGCTTAAGAATTTAGGTGCGACTTTATTAAGGTCTGGAAATCAGCCGTGAGTGCTAGAACGTTATATTGCTTATCTTGGTAAATTATCACTGATGAGTGTTGGTGGTCTAGTATTGATGTTTGATTTCCAGCCTTTGAATGATTAAAAGATTTGCACTCAAGATTTTGAGATAAAAAAAGTTTTCACAAATTTTACAGGAGATTTTCAAAACATGGCCCGTTTTTTTAAAATTACTGCTCTAGTTCCTAGTCAAACCAGAATTCGTACCCAACGCGAACTGCAAAATACCTACTTTACTAAGCTAGTTCCTTATGAAAACTGGTTCCGTGAACAGCAACGTATTCAAAAAGCAGGCGGCACAATCATCAAGGTAGAACTAGCAACTGGTAAGCAAGGTGCTAATGCTGGGTTGTCGTAAGGGAACTCCAAAAAATAAATTATTCCACATTAAAGTCGTTGACTGTTGACTGTTGACTGAAAACTCGTGAACCGTCAACGGTCAACAGTGAACAATAGCAATGGAATATTTTTTTACTTGGAAGTCCCTAATTGCTGTAGATAAAACATTATTTTAGAGAATTGGTTAAGAGGTCAGCAAAGACCTCTTTTTTGTTGCTTGTATTTCTGAAAGTTAAAAGTTGAACATTTCTACAACAATACGCTTGGGTTAAGGATAATTGTAGGTTGGCTTGAACTTTAGTGTTAAGCTAAAAAACATCTAATTTGCATAACCCTTATTAAATATAACTCTTCTGCGGTGGGCATCCTGCCCGCCCAGTATATGCAATTTTATTTGTGGAACAGCTTACCCAACAAATGCCCGAAAATGTTGGGTTTCGTTCCTCAACCCAACCTACGCAAATTTATTTTTCTGGCTTACAGCAGATTGCGCTCTAATCGAATACACGTAGAGACGTAGCAGTGCTACGTCTCTACAAGGTTTTGGGTTTTATATATGTACTTCATTTACCTGAAATCTGCTGTAACCCAAGCGTATTGATTTCTACAAGGCGATAACTTTGAGTATAAAGCAATACGCTTGGTTTAAGCCGAAAACTCTTTGTCAAAGTCAATTTGAGTCTTAAACCCGGTTATTCATCTGCCAGCGATGCACTTAGCATAGCCGAAGTGTCGGACAAAATTCATTCTCTTAGCGGATAGCTAAGGTTTAGCCCATTCTGGTTCCTGACTCCTGAATTCTGTTCGATAAATGGAATAAGTGAAAATACGGTTGTAATAACGAGATTTGTAGCATTAAATGTGAATAATTTTCCCCATTTTTTTAACTTTAATAAAACATTTCAAGATTTGCCTACAAAAAATTTTGTCATTTAAATAACCCTTTTAAGAAATTAGTTATCGAGTCTTGGGCAAATTACAAAGCAAAATTAAGGCAGCAAGAAGAGGCTTCCATGTACGGATTAGTGAACAAGGCGATTCAAGATATGGTGTGCAGTCGCTTTGGCGAAGAGACTTGGAAAAAAATTAAGCACACAGCAGAGGTGGATGAAGATGTTTTCCTCAGTATGGAAGGCTATCCCGATGACATCACCCACAAGCTGGTCAAAGCTGCTAGTGTTGTTCTGAGTTTACCTGCCTCACAGATTATGCAAGCTTTTGGAGAATTTTGGGTTCAGTACACAGCCCAAGAAGGCTATGGCGAAATGATGGATATGAGTGGAGATACACTACCTGAGTTTTTAGAAAACCTTGATAATCTTCATGCTCATGTGGGAGTTAGCTTTCCTAAACTCCAACCCCCATCATTTGAGTGTAGTGATATAGAGGAAAATTCTCTGAGCTTACATTATCGCTCTAATAGAGAAGGGTTAACACCAATGATTCTTGGACTAGTTAAGGGATTAGGAAGCAAGTTTGATACAGAAGTTTATATTACCCAAACCCAGAGTCGAGATGAGGGTGCTGAACATGATGAATTTTTAGTGATTTATAAACCAAATTGAATGCAGTAGCATGGCTCCTCCTCACCTTACACTTTCACCAGAGTTGCTGGCGAAAGCTTTTCCTTTCCACTTTGCCTTTAACCGTAATCGGGAAATTGTACAAGCTGGTGATGTTTTAAGGCGCATTTGTCCTGAACCGCTAGTTGGTAAATTGATTGAGCAGCATTTCCAGATTAATCGTCCAAAAATTTTGGTCGATTTTGATGCTATTACTAAACAGTCCCGCGCTTTATTTATATTAGAGTTTATCCACAATGGAATGCAGCTTAAGGGTCAGATGATGTATCAACCAGAGCAGGAGGTAATATTTTTTTTAGGTTCTCCCTGGATTACAGATACAACTAACCTGGCTCCTCTGGGTATCAAACTCAAAGACTTTGCAATTCACGACCCAATTGTTGATTTTCTGTTTCTACTGCAAGCTCAAAATACTGCTTTGGCTGATGCCAAAAAGTTAACAAGTGAACTGAAACAGCAAAGAGAACAACTACAGAGTGCGCTACAAATGAAGGAGAATTTAGCTGAAGCTGAGGCTCAATCCAAAAAATTGGAAAAATCCCTTCGTGACCTACAACAAACTCAAGCCCAATTAGTCCATGCTGAGAAAATGTCCAGTCTGGGGCAATTAGTTGCAGGAATTGCTCACGAAATTAACAACCCCGTTAATTTTATTTACGGTAATTTGAAATATGCCAAGGATTATACGCAGTGTTTGCTGAAACTTGTGCATCTTTACCAAAAATTTTATGCCAATCCTGTATCATAAATTCAAGAATACATTAAGGAAATTGAGTTAGATTTTTTACTAAATGATTTGCCCAAAATCCTAAGTTCGATGGAAGTAGGAGCCGAACGGATCGCTGAGATTGTCTTGTCTCTACGGAATTTCTCTCGTCTTGATGAAGCGGAGACGAAAAGAGTTGATATTCACCAGGGACTGGATAGTACTTTGCTGATTTTACAGAGTCGCTTCAAGAATAGTGTTGATCGTCCTGGGATCAAAGTAGTGAAAAATTATGGAAATTTACCTTTAGTAGATTGTTACGCTGGTCAACTCAATCAAGTATTCATGAATATTATCAGTAATGCAATTGATGCGCTCGATGACCATAATAGTAAACGCGCGATCGCAGAAATTCATGCTAATCCTAATACAATTACAATTACTACGGAAGTCATCGAAACGAACTGTGTAATCCGAATTGCTGATAATGGTTCAGGAATGACACAAGCAGTTAAAGAACGACTGTTTGATCCATTTTTCACAACTAAGCCTGTAGGTAAGGGTACAGGATTGGGTTTATCAATTAGCTATCAGATTGTAGTTGAAAAACATGGCGGAACACTAAGATGTGTATCGGAACCTGGGCAAGGAACTGAGTTTTGGATTGAAATTCCCCTATCGATGAACAAACAACCAAATCATTGTGTGCAATCATTAAGTTTAATTAAATAAATAAATACTTTTAGTCAATTTTCGAGCGATCGCTCTTAACTATAGTAATCATAAAGTTTTAGTATAAAATAGTACTTTTGATGCTGAGTAGAGATTGCAATTTGTCAGAAACATTGATCGAGCGGTGTATTGAAGTTGACAACTTTAAGATTTATGGTTGTAAAGCCTACTTATAAGTTATAAGTTATGATTTATGAGTTTTATTTTTAACTCCTAATTCCTAACTTTTTACCTGTACTGCTCGTGAATCTACGCCGCCTGATTCCAATTTTTGATAGTTCAGTCTCCAACTGGGCATTAGAAGCGCGGCTGTTGCGCTGGTTAACCTTGATTTGGCTGTTCGTTGGCTTGATCATGCTATTTTCAGCATCCTATCCTGTCGCTGATGGCAATCATCATGATGGGTTGTACTACTTTAAGCGTCAACTGCTTTGGGTCTTAGTTTCCTTAATCGGATTCAATATTATTGTTAATTTGCCATTGCAGAAAATTTTGGGAGTATCCCATTGGTTTTTATTACTGTTTTTGACGTTAATTTTCATTACACTGATCCCAGGATTGGGAAAAAAGGCTTTTGACGCAGCGCGTTGGATTGCGATCGGGCCTATTCCGATTCAACCCTCAGAATTAATTAAACCTTTTTTGGTGCTGCAAAGTGCGCGGCTTTTTGGTCAGTGGGAACGAATCAGTTGGCGGATTCGCTTGGCCTGGTTGGGTATTTTCGGTCTGGTACTTTTAGGAATTCTTGCTCAACCTAACTTGAGTACAACAGCACTTTGCGGTATGACTATTTGGCTAATTGCTTTAGCAGCTGGTTTACCTTACAAGTACCTGGGAGGAACGGCAATCGGCGGAGTGATGTTGGCGCTACTCAGTATTAGCATCAAAGAGTATCAGCGTAAGCGGGTGATGTCATTCCTCAATCCTTGGGCAGATGCAACAGGAGATGGCTACCAGTTGGTGCAAAGTCTACTAGCTGTAGGTTCTGGTAAAACTTGGGGAGCTGGATTTGGGCTTTCTCAACAAAAGCTGTTTTATTTACCCATTCAGGATACTGATTTTATTTTTGCAGTGTTCGCTGAAGAGTTTGGCTTTGTTGGCAGTATGGTATTGTTGGCACTTTTAGCTACATTTGCCACTCTTGGATTAATTGTGGCGCTGAAGGCTAAAAATACAGTACATCGATTGGTAGCGATCGGCGTGACAATTTTGATGGTAGGACAATCATTACTTCATATTGGTGTTGCTACGGGTTCTCTACCGACTACTGGCTTACCTTTGCCCATGTTTAGTTATGGTGGTAATTCCATGATTGCTAGCTTAATAGCTACTGGGTTGCTGATTCGGGTAGCACGCGAGAGTAGCGAAGCTGAGGTAGTACCGTTGCGAAAACCCTTGTTGGAAAATGGCCGCAGACGCAGAGGTTTTCAAAAAAATAGGAATTGAAAAAGAGGCAAGGGTACGCACGGTTTCGGATGGGAGGAGTGATGCCAATACAGTTCGGTTAAGATCCCCCCGCCTACGGCGACCCCCTTTTTAAGGGGGTAAATAGGAGGAAAAGCCCCACTTTTTAAGGGGGGTTGGGGGGATCTTCGATGCTATTGGGTAACACCCATTTAGAACTTGATACCCTCGACGAATACAGCAAGCAACTGCAACTATGGCAAAAGATATTTTCAGCCACTGCCAAAAGCGATAATCTTTGGAATTTACCTATCTATGGTTGCAATGTGGCTTTTGGTAATGCAGGGACAGAATTTAAGGCGTTGCTGAATTAAGGGATGATTCTTGTGGGGTGGGCATCCTGCCCGCCCAGAAATACAAGAGACGGGCAAGATGCCCATCCCACAAAAATAGTAAAATCATCCCGCAAATATGCAACCCCGAATTTAATAATTAATTTCACCAGATTTCTATTACTTAATTTTGGATTTTAGATTCCTCTGAAATCTAAAATCCAAAATCTAGAACTCTTACAGTTGCCGCACTAATGGCTGACCATCTTTGACTTCACCAATCAAAACTAAATCGACACAGTTAACAAAAATACCATTTTCCAGAACACCGGGAATGTTATTTAATGTCTTTTCTAGGCTGACTGGATCTTTAATAGAGTCAAATCTGACATCTAAAACAAAGTTACCTTGATCGGTAATCACTGGGCCAGCTTTTTTTACACCCATGCGGAGTTCTGGTTTGCCACCGAGTTTTTTGATGGCATTGGTTACAGGAGTAATTGCCATTGGAATCACTTCCACGGGTACAGCGAAAGTAGAACCCAAGCGGTCTACTAACTTACCACTATCTACCACGACGATAAACTGTTCTGCCAGGTAGTCAACGACTTTTTCGCGGGTATGTGCTGCACCACCGCCTTTAATCAAATTCTTCTGCGGATCGACTTCATCTGCGCCATCAATGGCAATATCGATGTGGTCAATAGCATCTAAGGTGGCGAGAGGTACACCGTATTGCTTCGCCAGTACTTCTGACTGAAATGATGTAGGTATACCAATGATATCTTGAAGTTCACCAGACTTGAGGCGATCGCCCAAAAACTGAATCGTATATGCTGTTGTTGACCCCGTACCCAACCCCACAATAGAACCCGACTTTACTAAGGCGGCGGCGGCTTTGCCAACTTCTTGCTTCATCAACTTTACGGGATCTGCTGCTGCGGTCATTGCCAAAACTCCTGAAAAACTGACTATAGTCCATAGTAGTGGGCAGATAACCTCAAAAGATGAAAGGTGAAAAACAAGTTTTTGCTAATCTTTACTTCCTTAATTAGGGACTTCCAAAAAATAAAATATCTTAGTGTCCGGAACAAAAGAGATGACTAATGTAAAATAAAGTATATTAGTATACAAAATTTATGAAAACTCCCCAGTACACTGATCCTACTTTTGAACAACTTTTCGCTAAGATTGACCTGGAAATAGCAAATACCTTTACGGTGGAGCAATTAGAAGCGATAAAAAAGAGTTTGGCCTCTCGTGCTAGAAAACGTCATTCTTTAGACATAAGAGTTTCAGTACCAATTCCCGGATTAAGGTTTTATCTGGTGTTACTAGGAGGTTCAGAACGTCGCTCTAAAGTGCGTTTACGCTCTGAAAGAGGTTTATATCCTTTTTGGACTCCTGCCAATATCTTGTTCCTTCTAGGATTTCTAATCATTCTATCTATTTGTAGCTACACTATATTTTCTTCTGCATTGTCTTCACTTACTCCCACATCTAGCTCTTATTACCCTACTTCAATTCCTTGGATTGACGATAAATCAGAATGTGAACACACTGGTAGAATCTGGAATGATGGTAAGTGCTGGGATTTTGAACAAAGCCCTAATTTTTAAAATTTATAGCCACACCGTAGCTAGAGCAACATTGCCCAGCCTAAATTCGTCACTAGCTGAGTTAGAGGTTATTAAAAACACCAAATTTTGCGTTAACCTCAGTAGCGTAGTTTTTTAAATTCACGTTAGCAGCTAAAAGTGATTATGGTGATGCGTCAGCTTTCAATTACTCTATCTTTAATGGCACTACTACAAAACTTACCAGCAATTGCTCAAATTCCAGTGCCAGAAAATACTTCTGGAGTCCCATCTGATTCCATTCAACAGGTAATTGCTGTCAAATGGATGACAAACTATTCTGATGGCAAGTTTTATCCAGAAAAGTTACTCAGTAGGGCCGAATTAGCGTCAATTATGGTAAAAGCATTTGGGCTAAATAAGAGACAAGCTGTTAGCAAAGAAAATTTAACTATTCTAGATGTTCCTCGTTCTTATTGGGCATTTAATGATATACAGACAGTCTTAAAAACTGACATCATGAAAGGCTATCGGGGCAATGAATTCTTCCCTAACCAAAAGGTGACAAAGGCTGAAGCTCTTGCCATTTTCGCCCAAGCTTATGGTATATTTCAGTTTCCCGATGACGCTGTTAATGATATTCTGGCTTCATATCCAGATGAAAAGTCTATACCAAGTTGGGCTAGAAAAGCGATCGCTACAGTAGCTACTGAAGGATTTCTCAATACAGATGCTCAAGGCAATATTTCTCCATTAAAACCCGTTACCCGTGGAGATATGGCTTATGTATTGAGTAAATATTTACAACGACAACAGCAACAACCCGAAACACCAGAAGTTCCGATTATTCCAAATAGTCCACAAACACCTTAGCTAGATTTTATCCAGCCAAGGTGCTTAAAATTATCTTTGGTCTGAACCTCTATACCTGTCTCGAATCTGGCGAAGATATAAGGAATTAGACTGTGTTGGTTGCTGCAACACATAATTAGATTGTGGTGGTTGCGTCGGTTGTTGCAACCCATAATTCCCATATCCCGCAGGGTTTGTGGGAGTGACAACGCCTTGACTTGGAATCTGACTAGAGTAAGGTGCAATATTATATGGTGCAGCAGAGTTGACTGGGGGTGTTACTGGTACTAAATTAGGCACTACCTGACCGTTATTTAAATTATTGTAGGGATTTTGCTGTAAGTTCGTACCCGTTGATGTATAGCCTGTACCAGTATTTAACCCATTACTAGGCACTACCTGACCATTATTTAAATTATTGTAGGGATTTTGCTGTAAGTTCGTACCCGTTGACGTGTAGCCTGTCCCAGTAGTTAACCCAGTACTTGGTAGAGAATTCTGACTGGGTAAGCTGTTAATGGGTGGCATCAACGTTGTTCCTGGCTCAGAGGCTCGACCCAAGCCATTTGTCTGAGTTACAGTCCCATTGAAGCTAGAATATTGCTGGTTTGTCGATTGGTTAAGTGCTGCTTGCAGAGGGCTGATAGAGACAGGATTTTGATTCTTGTTGGTTTGATTCGTGAATCCAATACTCAGACTAGAAGATGTTTTCCTCTCCGTTGGTTCAGATGCCGTAGTTAAAGGGTTAAGACCTAAAAACTGGTTATTATTATCAACCGTCCCAGTCCGCAATAAATTTTCTGTTTGTACAACAAAGGGATTTTTCACGCCTGGGGAGGTGTCGGCATTAACGCCTAAACCAGGATTTAATTTGGTATCGTTAGCAGACTTTTGCTTGTTAATTACATCATCTAAAAAGTTTTTGCTATTTTTTGCCTCAGTATTGTCCTTAGGGTTATCTGGCGTTACTGAAAGAGTTGCTTGGTCAAAGTCATTAAATAAAACTGGCAGGTTATCAATATCTGCTGCAATGGCTCTGTTTTCTTCTGACAGCGAGGAATCAGCAGGATTTTGTGAAGCGACTTGGCTTTTTTGCTTATAAACGAAAATATCTGGGTTTGACCAGTATTCCCAAGTTACTAGCCCGACTACAGATAAAAAAATTGCAGTGCCCCAAAAACCAGGTCGCCCTAGATTCCATAACCTGGCTTTGAGATAGCGTAAGTAGGCGGGAGGATAATGACGATTTGGCATGGGATTGGTAATTGAAATTTACTCAAAATTGGTAAAACTTGACGGAAACTGAAGGCGTTGCTGTTTAATTCTTTTGCTTTCCTTAACAGGAAATATCTTAACCGAGGTTGGATAGTAATTTCATCCTAACTTCTCCATCAATTATTAGTCATTACCAATAGACGTGTAATAGTCAAAAATTTACTTTTTAGCAGATGGAGTCCTTTGACGAAATTTTCTAGAAAGTTATGGCAATTTATGCTTATTTTTTGGGTATCGGTAACAGTGGATAACATCAGGAGTTGACAACTGGTCTAATTTATTGTTGTAGCTGGACAAAAGTTCAACTTTTTTATTTTCTAGTTAGCAAACTAAACTGTGTGCTGCAATGCTTCAATACGCCTCTGAAGGCACTGTGCTGCACCGTACTATTAACCAGGAGACTACAGCAATGATGAAAGCTGAAGATATCATGACCAAAGATGTAGTTACCATTCGCGGTTCGGCGACTGTTGCTGAAGCAGTGGGGCTGATGAAGGAAAAAAAATTGCGGGCGCTGGTTGTGGAGAATCGTCATGAAAATGATGCTTATGGCATTGTCACAGAAACGGATATTGTCTATAAGGTAACAGCCTACGGTAAAGACCCAAAGCAAGTGCGGGTTTACGAAATTATGAGCAAGCCTTGCATTATTATCATCCGTGATTGAAGTGTGGGGATGAGGGGCATGAGGGAGATGAGGGAGCAGGGAAAGATGGGGGAGCAGGGGGAGAAAGTGAACAATTATTATTCTTCCTCATCCCCCTCATCCCTCAATTTACCGATTGGCAACTCGCATCAATAAGAATAGACCTATTCCCAAAAAAATAAAGTTGGGCAACCAAGCCCCTATAAAGGGAGAGAGGACACCTGCTTGCGCGATCGCACCACTAATAAAGAAAATTAAGTAGTACGAAAAAATTACTACGACACTAATCCCAAAGCTGGTACCTCTGCCAGTTCGCTGGGGTATGCTTCCCATTGCTGCACCTACCAAGCCAAAAACTACACATACAAAAGGTAAGGAGATTTTTTGTTGAATCCGCACTTCAAGTTTACGAATTTTTTGGCGATCGCCACCGAGAAGTTCTACTTGTAGTTGATCTAATGCTTCAGAAATATTCATTTCACCATAGTCGCGGCTTTTCTCTGCCAGACTTAATGGCGTGCGCGGTAGTTGCAGTTGTTGGTGTTCAAATCTAACGATGTTGCGATAGGAGCGATCGGCAGCGACAAAATAGATGGTACCGTTGTAAAAATCCCAGACATTTTGAGAAGGATTCCACTGGGCAGATTCTGATACCACAATTTGATTCAGACCTTTTGTTGAACGATCTATAATCGTCAAACCTGACATCCGCTTACCATCAAATTGGTCGGCGTAAAATAAGCGGAGCAAAATCCTATTCTTAGAGCCATCCGGTTGTGTAACATCCTGGTATTCAGGATAGAAAATATTTTGCTGTTTAAAAGTTGGCTTATCTGATTTGAGGGCTTTATCCAGAGTCATCGCTGCTTGGTAATTTGCTGCTGGTGCAATTTGTTCGTTAAACACAAATGTCATTCCTGTAACCACAAGACTCAACATCACAGCAGTTAGCACTATGCGATAAACGCTGACCCCACAACCACGCAGGGCAATTAGTTCGCTCTCGCTAGAAAGACGACTATAAGTCATCAAAGTAGCCAGCAGCGTAGACATGGGGAAGGCTAAAACAATAAAGTTGGGAAACTTTAACAAAAAAACCTGAACTGCAATATCTATGGGTAGCCCAGATTCTACAATTTTTCTGACTAAATCAAATACAGCATCGATGGTAACGCCAATTGATGAAAATGCTCCGACACCAAAGAAAAACGGCGCTAACAATTCGCTAGTAAGGTAACGATCCATGATCGTAATAGGCAACAGCGAATGGAGGTTGTAGAAAGACGTAAGTTTCTTTGATATCATGACTAGCTTGAAAAGTTCAATTTTAGCAACCCTGGCAAATAAAGGATATCTACATTTAAGATTAAAATTTAATTTTAAATACATGAAAATTAACTAATGAATTCATGTTTAAAAATTAAAAATAGCTTTTGAAATTATTAACTAAATAACTGTTAATTTAGACTTGAAAATTATTACCTAAATAATATTGCCGCACCAGGGGGTTGCCGTAGAGTTCGTCAGCAGCGCCAAAAGCGAGAATTTGTCCCTCGCGCATGATGTAGGCGCGATCGGTGATGGCTAGGGTTTCGCGGACATTATGATCTGTAATTAAGATTCCCATGCCGCGATCGCGTAATTCTGCGACAATTTGCTGAATTTCTGAGACTGCTATAGGATCAACTCCCGCAAATGGTTCATCCAAAAGTAAAAATTTTGGTCCTTCTTGTCCAGCAGCTAAAGACCTTGCTAATTCCGTCCGCCGTCGCTCACCACCAGAAAGTTGAATTCCTTTGCTATTGGCTAATTTTTCCAACCGAAACTCCCGCAGTAAAGTTGTGAGTCGTCTTGCCCACTCCCATCGTGGCACATTCGTTTGCTCTAGCACCAACAGAATATTATCCTGTACCGAGAGTTGGCGAAAAACACTTGGTTCTTGTGCTAGATAGCCAATACCCAGTCTTGCCCTTTGGTGCATTGGCATTCCCGTAACGTCCAGATTACCCAGCCAGACTTTTCCTTGATTGGGTTTTTCTAAACCTGTGGCAATGTAAAATGTCGTCGTTTTACCAGCCCCATTGGGGCCTAGTAAACCAACGATTTCGCCCTGAGCAACAGAAAGATTGACACGATTGACAATTACTCGCTTGCCGTAAGATTTATGAATATTCTCTAAAACAATTTTCATTGTTCGTGCCTTTTCTTGATGGTAGATGCTAATTAGATCGCTTGAATGCTGGTGTCTGTGGAGCAGGTGTTGCAGTTTGCCCAGCATTATCTGATTCCTCAATCATGTAGATGGACTCTACTTGACGGTTGGATTGGGGTAAGGCAACAAATCGCCCTTCGTCAATTAAATAAGTTACCTTTTCCGCTCGGATACTGTTACCGCCTTGTTGCAAAATATAGACGTTCCCACTGAAATCAATTCGGCGTTCCTTACTAAAGTACTGTGCTTGGGCAGATGTTGCCTGAATCTGGCGAGAAGGATACAACATTTGCACGTTACCGCGAGCAGTGATTACTTGGTTTTTCGCGTCATATTCTTGCACATCAGCGCGAATAGTCAGGGGACGATTGTCTCTAGATGTTTGTGCAGTAGCGGTTTGCACTTGAGTAGGGAAAGCAAAAGCACCCAAGAGTGCAGCTGGGAGCATTAAAGCTAATCCAAAGCGACGCATTTGGGATATGGGCAATTGATAGCAGGGCATCATAGCAATTAGGGATTCAGGATTTCAGCTTGCATTCTAATTATCTCAAGTCCTTTATCCAGATATGAAATATACAATCTGGAGTGATTTCCGATAACTACTGGCTGAAATAGTGACGCTACCCCCAACCTCAAGGTTTCAGGAATTGACATCTGAGTGAAAATAACGTAAGCACGGCGTTGCTAAATTGAAGTATGAATGAATCTGGATGTAGAGACGTAGCTTTTCTTCGTCTCTACAAGGATTTTGGTATTATGCAAAATCATTTTCATACATGGAATCAGCAACGCCGTAGGCATAATACCCTGCCTTAAGCCATTTTGCGTCTACATGAATTGTGCCTACCGAGGATTTCGGGCAATGCATAATTAATTTACCAGATGTCTAATCAGTAGACAGCACAATTTTAGGCAAAGATAAGACTTGATTTTCACCCAAATCACCAGTTGTAATCTTATCTGGCCCTATTTGTTGTAATGTAGTCAACAACACTGCGCTCTGACTCAATAGCTCATCCACGTCAACGCCGCCGTAACTAGATGGGTAACGGCGTAGGCGATTGCTGCCTTCCCCCAGTAAAATTACTGCACCGCGCCAGTTGCGATTCTCCAAATGATACAGTGCTACAGAAATTTGGAGAATGCTTTGATAAAAGGTTTTTTCCGGTTCGCCAGCTTCAATCCACAAAGCTTCTAAAGTGTCATGGCAGGCGTAAAACTGACCAGAATTGAACTGTTCTACGCCTTGCCAAAACTCTTGGGGGATGGTTTCGCTCATCCCATGCTGTCTCGTACTTCTTTTATTGTTTCGAGAGAGATGTCTTGTTTTTCTCCAGCAAACTCGTTGTCAGGGGTGAGAAACAACATGCAATGGCACTCTTTGCGTTCTCTCATTGGCACACAGGGACAGTTCCAATATGTGGCGTGAACCTCAGCCTCTTTATCTTCGTAATGGCGACAGGGACATAAAGGCGCACCTAGATCATCTTTATGTTTGGCTAGTCCTTCAATCACAACTGCGGTAACAGAAGGCTCAGAACAGAAGTATGTTCCAGTACGCTTGGCGTATTGTTCGGAAAAATGCCGCATTGCCTCTAGGCTTTTATCGCTGGATTTTGTGTTATGTTCTGATGTGATCATGTCGCTCATAATTTAAATATTTCTTTGCATTGTACCTTAGCCTCACTAGAGGATTACTGGGTGTATTTCCCCAACCTTACCCGTTCAAGTTATTTTACCTTTGCTTAAAGGTTGATATGTCTGGTGTGCTGGGATCAGAGAAAATCTAGGAGTGCGATTCGTTGATTAGTGAATCACGGTAATCAGTCCGTAAATAACTAATCCAGCCCGACAGCAGATTACTGTCACTAAAGGCTGAACTCTCGGTCAGATGTAGGTGAAAGCCCTACCATTCAGAC
>JAIVFU010000061.1 GCA_020829485.1 Nostoc sp. CHAB 5834
CCTTCTGTTTCCACGGGAACGCCGTTCCATCCTGCGTCCAGCTGAACACTCTCAGCTACAGCCGCAGCAGTAGACGGAGCCCCTGGTGCGTGCGTTTTAGTCGAGATAGCCGAGCAGCCCGCCAAGGCAAGGGCTAGCACCAAAGTAGTAAATTTCAGCATGTATTAACTCGTTTATTTCTTAACTGGTTGCGGTGCAGGGCTTGCAGGTGCGGGGCTGGCTCGGGTAGGGGCTTTTGTTTGTCCCGGACGAGGAGGCATTGGCTGGTTTACAGCACGACCACTAGGCCCCATGCCAGGCGGGCTGTGCGCGCCGTTAGGAGTTGGCATTGGAGGAATTACTGCTGAAGGCTCTACACCCTTGGGTCCGAATGGAAGCTTCGGCTTGCGGACCACTTTTCCGGTGTCTCCCGGCTTTTCAAAAAGGTACGTTGAGGTGCCCCTGAAAATGTAGGTCCCGTTCACTTTTCCAATCAGCACAACGGGTACATCTTCCTCAAGGGTTTCTGGCCCAGGAGGAACTACTGGGGGCATTGAGATTGGGGGAGCTTGATAGGCAGGAACTGCCTGCTGAACAGCGGGAGCCAAGCCTCCTCCGCCCCCACCGCTTCCTCCTGGGGGTGCGAATGGATTTGGAGTGCTTGCACTCACACAGCCAAAAGCCAGGAGTCCGCAAACTAGAGTCAGTGTTCTTTTCATCGGAGGTATCTTTGTAGGAGTAATAGCCATCCGTCTTTAAACGGACTCGGCGGGAGGCTTTTCTTGGGGCCGTAATACGCTTCCAAGCAAGTCGCTCTTTGAGATGTTCATACCGCCACCCAATGGCGTGAACAGCGGCCCGGTAACGGCAATTCCGTACATGCTGTCATCTGAGGGCAGCTGCGCGCGGAAGTCCTCGGGAACGTCAATAATGATGACGCCCTTAAACTCCAGCTTGCCGGCTTTTACGTTCCACAAAGCTTCTTTGCCATCAAGCTTTACGCCGTCAATAGCTTTAACCAGCCAACCTTTTGCGTCCAGAGCTTTGAGCAGCTCGGTAGAAAACGGCTGCAGTTTGCTTCGGTCTTTGGGGTTTGACGTCAAGGCTCCGCGGATTTCATTTGGAAGCTTTGCGGAGACCGTTTCACGAAGCTTAATTTCAAGCAGATACACACGCATGCCCACCTTCCACGCCACTGCTTGGACGCCTTTAGGGAGCCCCTTATTCTGAAAAGACAGCGAGGGCAGCGACTGGATGAATGCCGAGAAGATTACGTCAGGCAGCTCTCCTGAGTTCATCTCCAGCGTCTTAGCCTTCTCTTCCACAACAACAGTTGCTTGTGTTTCCTCAGAAACATACAGCAGTTCACGTGCCATGCGGTAGGCCACGGGGTCGCTTTCAAACTCCGGCATCATCTTTGGTGTGCTGTGGAACTTCACAGCCATCATCACAGCGTTACGCTCTTGGTTGGGTAGCTCATGCCAGGCGCTAAGTGTTCCCAGAATCTTTGCGGATTCCCGGTCCTTGTTTTTGGCCAATGACCAAGTTCCCGCTTCGTCTTTTTTATACGCCGAAATCTTCCCCAGCTCGCTCGCGGCCGCGACTACCGAAAGCAGCCCCGGGTTTCGAGGAGACTGCAGAGCCTTCTCGACAATGAGTAGGGCGTGGTCAAACAGAGAGCCCGAAATACCGTCTCCGGGGTATGCATCAGGGTGAGCCGACAAGGTCCCCAGTACTTGCTCCAGTACAACGCGCTCGCGCTCAGTAACTCTGCGTAGGCTTTCGTCTGTTGAATCGAGCTCAATTTCATCCCGGGGGAGAGTGTTAGGTACAGGCAGCTCGCCAACCGTAAGCGTTACGCCCCGAAAATTTCCAGAGCCGGTTTCTCGGGCAGTGCGCTCTTTAGCGCTACCGTGAGCCTTCAGCCAAATTAGTCCATATCCAACCGCACCCGAAAGGACCGTTCCAACAAGCATAGGGATGGTCCAGTAAAAGAGCACGTCCTTCTGAACCATGATGGACTGAAGGATGTTCGCCTGGGCGGGAACCTCGAAAGGCAGAAAGGGTAGCAAGTCTTTTAGAGCGCTTAGCGCCTGGAGGTTTACCTCCGGCTTTTGAAGCGACCACCACAAGGCAGTTGCAATGAACCAGAAGGTCAAAACCAGCAGGAAGCTCTTTAGAAGTTTAGGTCGCATGGGATGTGTAGGTTAAAAAATCTAAAAGTATAGAAACAATCTTTATTGTTGCCGTTGCTATACATATTTCATCACTGTTAGAACCTGTTTATTGACTTAGACAGATACTGTTGATATACTTATACAATCAGTTAGAACTTATCCATCTGGAGGAATTTATGACCAACCCGACCCAAAAGCCAAAAGCCACCTACTACTACAAGCTGTTCCGCGTAAAACGCAGCAGCGGTAAGGTCACCACTGTTTCGGTGGACACCCTTCTCTTTACCCAAGCTGTGGTGGCGATGGGCGGCCTGCGTCCAGTGGCGGTCCTGGCACGCGAAGCAGCTCTGAAGTACGAGGAAGGACTGCACAAGAGTTGTAGCGGCTTTGTTTCCATGTGCCTGCGTGACGCTATCAGTGCTGCACCGCGCGGCGTCCCAAATCGTATGGGTCAAGCTGTAGCCGCGTAATCGCCAAAAAAGGCCGCCCTTCAAAGCTGTAGCCTTTCCCTGCGGCGACCTATCGGGTTGAAAAGTCCTCGTCACATGGCGAGGACTTTTTCATTACATCCAAACGTCTAAGCCTGGCGCGATGGACTATGGAGCCAAATCTCTGCTGCAGCGCGTACGATAGCGCGACGGCAAGCCGCGGTGGGGTCCTGCGGCTTACGCACCCAGTTTTCACACGCCCAGGGAAGAATCGTCTCTTGGTCTTCCTGTCTCCCGTAAAGGGTTGAAATTGCTTCAACATCCTCCGCAGAGAACAACAGGTCAATGCCTAGCTTGACCGCAAGACGAAGTGCATCTCCATCATCTAGCAGGGGGTTCCACTTGTGCGCTGCTCTCTCTACCTCGATGAAACCCCCTTCCAAGACGTAGAGGTACCCGGCAGCTTTAGCTGCCAGGCACAACAATTCGTCATCAGAAAGCAGAGGACCTTTCATCCGCGCATCAGGTATGAACGCTCTTGATTTACGCTGAATGCAAAATTAACGCGGAGCGTTAAACACAGGTACTCCAGCGGGAAGCTGGATGGGTGGCAGCGTAGCGCGCTGGCCTCCAACGGGAGGAAGGGGTGTTGTGGTGTTGACCGGCATGACTTGCGTGGGAGAAATGGCAACGGACACACCTCCCTTTGAGCCGGTGTCTTGTTTCATAGGCGCTACGTCTGAGGCCACAAACCGGCCCAGTGTATTCGCGTGTACCGAATACTTTTTGCCGTTAATTTCAACGCTCTTGCCGTCCAGTACGCGCACAGGTCCTTCAGGGGTCATCTCGCCGTCCTGAGCCATCAAGGTATTGCCATCGAAATCAATGACCGCCGAACGAGACCCGCCTACGTCCATCACGGACAACAAGATGGGCTTGACCACCTTGGGTGGCGTCGCTTCATGCATACCGGACTCGGAGCTCTTCGACGAAGTCGTCTTAGAGGACTGCTTTTTGGCTTGGGCTGCTGCTGCAGCGGCTGCCTTTGCTTGAGCCTCTGCTGCTTTTGCCTGCTCTGCAGCCGCTTTCGCCTGGGCGCGAGCTACTTCTTTCGCTGAGGCGGCTTGCTCCGCTGCGAGCTTTGCCTTTTCTTCAATGTCTTTTTGGCTGAAGACTTCTTTTTTCAATGCCGTACGGGCTTGCTCTGCTTCAACCGATTTACGCAAGGGGATATTGCCCAGCTCTTCGCGAAGGTTGGATTGCTTGAGCGTTTCTTCAAGGACGGCTGTGCGTAACTTGTTCTCTTCTAGTTGGCGTTGAACCTGTTCGACGGTGAGCGGTTTACCGGTGAAAGGGTTAACGTCCAGAGCGAACTTGGGCTTTGACGCGGATACCCCCGGAGTAGCAACCGGTTCCACCGCGACGAGGGGAGCCCCCTCGTTTGCGGGATTCGGTGCTGTCGTATCAATTGCAGTGCCGCTGAGCGGTACAGAGGCGGTCTTGAGCACAGGCTTTTCCGCCTTATGAGGGGTAGACGTGGTCTTGGCTGAAGGCTTTGAAGGGGCCTTCGCAGGGTCTACAGCTGAACTTTTCGATTCATTAGAAGCCAAGCCCCTCGGTTCTACAGCGGCGTCGCTTTGAGCGAAAGCAGAGGCGGAGAGTAGGCACAGAGCGGCTACCGCGGTGAGAGATTTTTTCATAGCAAATTTCATGTGATTTAGCGTATAGGTCCGTTTTTTAGTATGTGCCCACAACTACGCGCACGACATAGTTAGCGGCGTTGTTTGGTGCGGGAATTTGTGCTCGTAGCACCGCGGTGTAGGGAAGCACGCCCGTTCCCGTTGTAGCAGGGCTGCGCGCGGAAATACCGTTTACAGCCCCTCCCCCTGTGTTTACCTCGATGAAGTTGCTTTTCTCCCAGGGAGTCTTGCCATCGGTAGGCGTAACTCCAATGTTTGCCAACATTGAATAGGCGCCAACCCAAATGTTTGGGGAGGTGACTGGGCCACCTGATTCCGCAAAGTAGTATTTGTTCACGTCTCTACTTGGATTGCCAAGATAACGAGAGGTGAAGAACGTCTCGTACACCTGGGATATTCGGTTCATCCGACGGAGCGTTTCTTGTAGCTTCGCATTTTGAACATCCCGGCCGGAAATTGTCAGCCCCAGGTCATCTCCCGCTACTGCTAGCACACCTTGCGCGTTAACCGTGGTACCCGTATCAATGAGTCCGTTCAGTCCAGAAGAGATGATGTAGATGTTTCGGTACCAGAGGTCGGCCCCGTCTACCACTTCCTTTATGGGGGCAGAGATGCGAATGCACCACGGAGCCGCGTAGCCGTCACGGGCTACATGCAAACCGGATTCCGCGAACATGTTCGAATTGGCCGCAAAGGCTGCGTCTTGAGGCGCGCACTGCTTGTTGGGTATCAGCGCAGAGTCTGCAAACCCCGCAAACACTCCGGCCCCCGCGCTTTCGAGCTCAAAGCCTTTGGCGTCATAAAGGGCGATAAAGCCCTGCTTCACGTCCTGCATTTTTCGCTCTGTATCTAACTTCTGCTTGAAGTTCATCCAGGGAGAGAGCGCTCCCAAGACCATCATGGAGATTAGCGAAATGATTGCCATAGCAACAACCGTTTCGAGCAGCGTAAACCCCCGCTGCAGCGGTTTCTTTTTATTAACCACGTTCTAGCTCCTTACGAAGTCCCGCTGCGTCATATGTAGCGCCCAGCGCCGCTTCCTCGGTAATAATTCCGTTCTTGACGTAGCTTTTTAGAACGCGATTCATCAGCACTTGACCTTTGCTGCCGCCGGTGTCCATTGCATTGAATAGCTGATGGGAACGCCCTTCCCGGATGATTTGCTTCACATCCGGCTGGTTGACCAAGATTTCCGCGCAAAGCGCTCGTCCTGACGTCTTCTTAGGGATGAGGACCTGCGAGATAATTCCCAGCAGAGCCTGCGAAAGTACCGTGTGCGCCCAATCGCGACTTTCGTCAGGGAAGAAGCTGGTGACGCGCTCAATCGTCTGCTGTGCTGAGTTGGTGTGCAAGGTGCCGAATACAAGGTGGCCCGTATTAGCCGCGTCCAACGCCGTTTTGACGGTTTCATAGTCGCGCAACTCACCGACCAATAGGATGTCCGGGTCTTGGCGCAGGGCCGCTCGTAAGCCGTCCCCAAAGCTCGAAACATCCCGCCCCACTTGTCGTTGGTCGACCAGACAGTTCTTTGACTGAATCTGGTATTCGACGGGGTCTTCCAGGGTAATGATGTGTCCGGTCGAGAACTCGTTCAAATACTCCAGCGTAGATGCGAGAGTAGTCGACTTGCCACTGCCCGTAGCACCCGTGACAAGAATCAGTCCGCGTGAATTCTTTAGGAGCCCCATGTAGGACTCAGGCAACCCCAAGCGAGGTAGTTCCGGAGCCTTGTCTGGCAAGCGACGCAAAGCCATGGTCAGGAGCTGGCCATCACTCCAGTAGAGGTTTACGCGGAACCGCTTTTCACCTAGTCGGATTGCAAAGTCCTTGTCCCCGCTGTTGTCCATGACAGCATCCAAGTCCTCGGGGCCAAATCCGGTCTGTTCTTTTGTGTGGGCCAACAGCTCCAGAATGTTTTTTCGAGAAACTTTTTCATTGGGGTTGTTCCTCTGCAGTGTTCCCGTAGACCGAACCCACAAAGAGTCTTTTTCCTTTACCAAAAAATCAGAGATTGTTTGGTCGGAAGCGAGTTGTTCAAGACGTTTGATGAGCATGGTTACAACTCTTGAATTGCTTTGATAGTGAAGTAGGTGCCGTCAGGCTTTGGCGCCCGGAAAGACATCGTGAAGGGAGGCAACAGTGTTTCGCTGTCTTGGACGTTTGATGCCTCGATAGGCTGCCCCCAGGCCGTGAACAGGTCCTCAGTTGCAATCGATAGTCCTAGCGCCATCTGACTCAACGTATAGCCACTAGGGCCCTGAACAGCCAAAGGCTGATATGTGGGAGCGCACCCTAAGTCATGCTCCAGAACCTTGCATGCGCCAAGCGGCATGTAAAAGTAGTTCACGGAAATATTCTGCTCGGGGTCTGACATGCGGCGAGCCTTGATGTACGCCTGGGCCTTTTGTGCGACACGCATCAGTCGTGACTGCGTTTCACGGACAAAACGCCGCTCTAAGTCCTGGCTGCTGTAAACCACAAACTCGCGGGGTAAGCAGCTAGGCGTGCCTGGCGTTGTGCAAGGCTCAAACGCTCCGGTCTCCTTGAAAAGATTGACATTCGGAGGGTTCTCGTTGTCGTAGTCAGTTGGCAGGTACGCAACAAAGTTGCGATACGCGACACCATCAGAGGTGACCATCACTTTGCTCATCGCAAAGTTAACGCCATAGCGTTTTTCGAGGCCTCCCGCAGCAACGACATCTTCAACTGTCAAAACGTTACCCAGGCCTTGCTTATCAAGGTCAAAAGCATGCTTGTTCCAAACGCCCTCGACCTGTTTGTGGACTTGCGCAAGGTACGCTTTCTGCTTGGTCGCGAGTTGGTTGGTGGCCGTCTTTGTCAGCAGGACTGAGTATCCAAGCACGAGGCTGAAAGCTAACGCCGAAATTACGAGAACGAACAGAAACAGGCCGAAGCCCTGCTGCCGCATAAGGCTTGGCCTGTTCATGGGGGGTACTCCGGGTCAGCGCTTAGCGGGTGGTCGCGTACAGCATGTCGAAGCTAGCGGCTTGAGAGCTCAAGTCCCCCACAACGCGGCAGCGGTCGTTCGCCAGGTCGCCATTGGTTGAGTCATCGTTGTTGCACTCGACCAGTGCTTGGCGCAGGATGTCCGAGGGCACGTTTTCGAAGCGCACAAAGTACTTCTTCTGTCCACCGGTGGTTTCCGGAGCAGGCAGGGCTACCAGTACTTCTGCGGCAATCTTATCGGCACGCAACTTTCCGGCTGCGTCAACTGGGTATTGGCCCAGGTATGGACGCGACCAGGTGTTGCCGAAGGTACGACCACAGAAGTTGTTTGCAGTTTCCTGCGCTGTAGTGAAATCGAACAAAGCCTTTGGATTGCTAACGAAGCAGCCAGTATCCGTTTTCAGCTGGATATTAGCGTCGCCCACCTGCTTGGCCAAGCCAATCATTGCCTGGGCTTTGGTGCGCGAGCCATCGAAGGCGTTCGATGCAAGCAGCGAGATGACCGAGAGGATGGCCAGCGCAACAAGGATTTCAATCAGCGAGAAACCCTTTTGCAGATTCTTGGTTTTTTTCATGAGATTTACCGGTTAAAAGTTAGGAGGTTGATGGGTATAGCAAAAAGTTTTATGCCCTTTTTAATTTATTTTCAGTCCGCATTAATGCGGACCCTTACCTTGAAAGTCGTACACCTGTTATCATGCGGGGGACTGTTCCCAGAAGTAGGTGGTATAGGAACGTGAGCCCTCGAAGTGCCAAGTAGTAAGGCATCTTTGAGTTAACTCACCTTCTCAAACCTATATACTCCCTTTCACTTTTAGCTCCGCGTCAAACATTCGACATTACCGACGCAATCATGGGGTAGTAGGTAAAGACAAACACCAACATAACCCCTGCGCCCATCGCCAGAACGGACGCAATCTTTGCGTTTTCCTGCAGGATTGCAGTAAGTACGCGTGCATCTTCTTCTAGGTTTCGCACCATATCGGTAATACCTTGCACCATGTCGCCTCCTGAGGAAGCGGACGAGATACCTGATATGACGAATTGGGGAAATCCAGCAGCTGCAACAGCGTCTTCAAGAGACCGGCCTGATTCAACCAGCTTAGATAACCTAAGGAACGAAATTTTAGAGTCGTGCCGACGCGCGGAGTCTCCTACGATGGCGGCCGCCTCCCGAGCCGGAACAGCTGCGTCATAGAGTAAACAAAAGCTGTTCCAGAGCGCTGCGTGGTCCGACTTAACAGAAAGAGTTCTCAAACTCTTAAACTTATCGAGAAACTTCTTAAAAGTTTCCGACCTGAGAAAATAGGCGAAACCCGCAAAGGCCCCAAAGTAAATAACTGATGAAACTATTGCCTGGACGTGAAAAATCTCCACAAGACGAAAGTACGCTGAAATAAGTGGAGAAAAGTTAAGCTTCAGTCCCGTCTGCTTCAGGAAGTTCATGGTTGCGGGGGCGATAAACATCAGCGCCGCCCATACAAACAGCACCATGAATACACCCATCATTGCAGGCATACGGAAAGTGGACGCAACCGACTTTCGCAATGCTTCAACCCGTGTAATCTCGTCACCAAGAGAGATGAACGACTCCCCCGTTTTACCGGACTCCGAGGTAGACTTGATAACCAGGCAATCGCGTTTTGGAAACCCAGCGGCTTGCATCGCCTGGAACTCGTTTTGACCGTCCAGCACAGATTGGCGCATCAACATAACCGCTTGCCGTAGGCGAGCGTCTTCGATGTATTCACTTGCCGCTTCAAGCCCTTCCACCATCGACTTTCCGTTTGAAAGGCGGCGCCCTACTGTGGTGTAAAGACGAGCTAATTCGCTCTTGTTGAAAGAGGGGTGGAACCAACCTGAGATGGTGTCCAAGGGGGACATCTCTACCTTGATGGGTAGGAACCCCCCTTTTTTAAGCTTTGCGAAGGCAAGTGGCTTCCCGGACGCATGGACAATTCCCGACATCCGGTGACCGCGTGAGCTTTTCGCGAGATACTTGAAAGCAATATCCATAGTGAGCTTCTCGGTTAGACAACGTAGCGTGTAGCGACACGTTGCAGCTCTTCGTAGCTGGTGTGGCCTTCAGCCACCAATTTGAGGCCGTTAGCCCACATGGTTCGGTCTTCAGGCATGCCGTGTTTCGCCAGAACCGAAGGCGGCTCACCCTTTTCAAGGGCTTCACGAACACGTGGCGTCATCTGGAGCAACTCGTAAATCATCCGTCGTCCTCGATAGCCCGTGTAGTCGCAGTTAGGGCAACCCTCACCCGCCTTAAAGGGCATTTTCTTTAGAACGGTACCGAGGTACGGCTCATCGATTGCTTCCTTCGTTTCAGGGTCCCGGTCGGGCACCTTGCAGTCCTTGCAAAGGACCCGTAGGAGACGCTGAGCCAGAATGCCTAAAAGAACCGAGCCCAAGACGTCTAGGTCGATTTGCAGCGACTTTAGCCGGGCCATGGCCATCACCGCATCGTTGGTGTGCAGAGTCGCGAAAACCAAGTGTCCAGTGTTGGCAGCGTTCAGGCAAATGTTTGCCACCGCTCGGTCACGAACTTCACCCACCAAGATTACGTCAGGGGCATTACGCAGAAGTGCCTTGAGCCAGTCGTTCAGCGCTTCGCCTTCATCCCCTGCGTCCTTTCGGGGTTCGAACTGCAGCCACAACCCATGCTGGTACTCAACGGGGTTTTCGATGGATTGCACGCTTCGTTCCACCGCGTCTACGCTTTTGAGAATGGCGTAAAGCGAAGTAGTCTTACCGGAACCCGTAGGCCCGGTCACGAGGAAAAATCCTGTGGAGGTCTTGGAGATACGATTGATTGCTTTGTGGGTTTCATCGTCAAAGCCCAGCTTCGCAAGGTCCGTAGCCGCGGCATTGCGGTCGAGGATACGAATAACCGCACTTCGAATCTGACGGGACTCGGTTAATTCCAAGCGAAAGTTGAAGCGCGTAACAAGGTCTGAATACTGCTCACGGTCCTCTTCGCTAAATTCAACGATTGCTTCCTTGGGACGCAGGCGAAGGTCGTCTGCTTTCGTGTTGTCCTGGACCAACTTGTTCAGCAATCGGTCATAGAGGGAGATGTCAATTGTGCGGAAAATCTGTCCCACACCGTTGACCTTCAGGCGCACAATTCCAACGTATTCCGAACGATGCAGGTACAAGTCCGAAGCACCGGAGTAGCAAGCGTGCCGGAGCATTGCGAAGTACACATCGCGAACAAGGCCAACGGCTTGCTCGTCTTCTTCACCACGGCGGCGCCCCGCCCGAGTAGCCTCCGTGAAGCGGTCAACTGCCGCGTCAAATGCTTGTTCAGAGTTCGCGAAGTACTTGCGGAAAACCGTTTGAATCGTGTGCTCGCTGGCAATAACAATTCGTGTTTTCTGGTCGTGGAACGTGTTTGTAGCTCGGTTCACAACGGAGGCGTCAGGAACGGCAATCAACAACCGGCCGTTCTCGTCTCGGCCCACGGGCACAAATCGATTGAATTCCGTGAGCACAATGTTTTCAATGTGCTCTTTGTTGATGTGGTCGACACTTTCGGCAGGGAAGTAGTCCAGTCGAGTTTGACGGCTCACGGCCGTTGCCACCCCTTCCCCAGACAAGAATCCGAAATCTCGCATGATTTGAGCCAACGGCTCTCCCGTGCGCTCTGCACGCCGCATTGCCACCAACACGTGAGATTGTCGAACACCCATGCCCAGCAGGATGTCGCGCATTTCCGTGAGAGAGAACGATGCCTCCCCTCCTGGCATCCCTGATTCAATCAAGGTGCGACGTGGGATGACCGCAATTGGATAGCCCTCATCCGGAACCGCAGCGGCACCCTTCGGGGCCGCTGGCGGGATGATTACCTTTGGCTGCTTCTCAGCCGCAGGTGGGGAAGGCTGCTGACCGTTTTGAGGCTTGGGTGCCCCTCCGCTCAGGTCTTTAAGGGAAAATACCTTATTGTTTTTGCTCATGATTTAAGAGTGCCGAATACGCGAATCGAGATATCAAAGTTTTGGGCCGTGACCTTTACGTGCACGACAGCTACTGGCAGCTTCTGCAGTTCTTTTAGATATTCGAGCAAGTCAGGATAGGACTGATAAGAGCCACTGACTTTTACTTTCACACTCTTCAAAGACGAGCCCGGTACGTCGTCCGCGATTGCGGACATCTTGGACATACCCCCGGCTCCGCTGCGTTCAGGAGCAGCGCTAGCAACTGTCACTCCGTAAAGAACACGGTTATTAAATAGTGCGAGCATCGCCGAGGACAAAGAGTCTTCGAGTAAGACCGGAGATTCCGCGTCAGGCTCAAGCGTTCCAATAGACTCCAATAGCTTGTTAGCGTTGGCTACTTCGCTCTTGGCGTTAGTAATCTGAGGCTTCAGTGCGTTGTGAGCAGTTCGCCATTCTTTGGCGAAATACCCACTAATTGAGGCTGTAAGAAGACAAAGGACCAGCAAGGTCTTCGCATGTGACAGTGACTTGGACGACATTCATTCCCCCTGAAATTTCTGGGATGGCCTTCGAGCAGTTCTCGGGCACTTTGTTGTTGAAGAGTGGTTGGACATCAGAGAGGGACACAGGGAATAGAACACTGGGCCTACCATCAGCGGACATCGCGGCGCTCAGAGGCAGCGTTACGTTGTAGGTCTGCGTTTTAACCGTTGCATCAACGACTACGGCGGCGCCTGGCGTCCATAGCTCCCCTGCACGTTCAGTCATGACGTCCAAGTCAAGACTTTGGGAACGCGAAAAGCTTTGCACGGACCGCTGCAAGGTCTCGTTAACCTGGGTCTGAAGCGTTGACTTTTGAGTTCGCAGCTTTGAAAGCTCAGACGAGGCCATTTCTTTTGCTACGTACTCTTTTGCACCGTAAAGACTCACGGCTCCGGCAACGCTGGCACACACCAAGGCCGCGGTCCAAACTACTTGGCGTACAGGAACACCTCGCCACTGAGCCTCAGTTGGGAACAGGGGTACGGCAGCCGCAATCTTCAGCAAATCTTCGTTCTTGAACAGAACGACTTTGGTGTTATCGACGTTGAGCTTGCGAGACGACGCAAACTGATTCAGTACAAAACTCAATCCTTCCGGATTCACCGAAATTTGAACACCCTGCACTTCGTTGTCTTTGCCGAAGTGGTACAGCACTACAACAGCGGGAGAACCGTCCGCACTGGACAGCAATAGAGCGAGAATTACTTCTTCACCCTGCTCACGCTCGGACTTCATCAGCATGTCCAGCGCCAACAGCCCTGAACTTGTTTTGATGGGCATCAGCTCATCAATACGCGCAGTGCGCGACGCATAAACAGCGCTTACCTCTTTAGAGGCATTGATAATCCGAACGTCTTCCCCAATTTCACTCAACGCTATGTCTTGCGCTTGCGAATAGCTTACGGCCCCTTCAGGAGTGACAAATCGCTTCTCCGCGTTTGAGAAGCTAAGTGCCTTTGTTACTTCGGCAGCTGGCACCTCATCCGTTGAATCGGCAGTGACCCGCCAGTAGACGCGCTTGTTGCTTTCCAGCTCAACCAAGACGTCCACAGCCTTGCCCGTCCCAGCTCCAGTGAAACTCTTTGCCGCTTTCTTTGTCGGCTTTGTACCCGGTTTATCTCCCTTTTTTAGGCTACCTCCACTAGCGAGGCTACCTCCCAGGCCAAGCTTTGACTTCAACGATTTATGTGGAGTGGTAGTGGCGCCCTTTTCGCTGGTCGCCTTGTTGAGAAATTTACCGAAAAGGGAAGGATTCTTTTCCCCTTGAGCTTGTGGCTCTACCGGGGACGCCTTCGAGTTAGCGGCCACTTCTTTCTTCTTGAAGCCGAAAAGACTTTTCTTCTCAGTATCTGGGACGGAGGCTCCGGCGGCAGGCGAAGGCACTGTGCGAACCTCTGCCGAAGCCTTCTTTACGAAGCCAAATTTCTGCCGGGGCGCTTGGTCGCTCTGCGAATCCTGAACTGTCGGTGCCGCTTTTTCCATGGTGGCGTGAACCGCGGCAGGGCTAGGCGGTTCCTCACGGTCCTCCTGGCTCACGAAAACGATAGGGGCGCTGTCCAGTTCAGTTGGGGGTGCAGGCGTGAATCCGACGACCTTAGCGTCCTCCACCATGCCTGCAGAGGTTTCATCCTCTTCCGCGCCCCCAGTACGCATCGACCGCAAACCGACTGCCTTTTTGAAGGAGTCTGCCGCGGGCGTGGTCTTTCGCGCCCCGAAAAGGGGCTTAGCCCCTTGGTTGTCCGAAGGTTTCTTGTTGAACACAGATTTGGCCCTTTTTAGAGCGACTCGCTAACAACAGGGTCGAAGGCGGGTGCAGGGATTACGTTAGTCCGCAGCAAAATCACGACTTCCTTGGCGGAGCCCGAGCTGCTTGTCGAGTTAGGAGCGTTGATTTCCCGAGAATCCTTGTTGTAGCGAATGCCACCCAAAATCAAGGTCTTTCCCGTTTCAGCCAAAACACGCATATACGTTTGCTTGTTACCTTGACGGGGGGCCGTCAAGGTGTTGTTCATGAATGAGTCAAATCCATTGACTGTCGAAAGCACCGGGATGATGGTCACTTGGACGTTGTTGTTGTCCACTACCGACGGAATTGCAGAGAAGCTGATGCCGTCAATTGCAAAAGCCACGGAACCTGAAAGAGTGGGAGCCCCGTCACCTTGGGATGTCTGCGAAACGGAGCCCAAGTACGGCAACTGAGTTCCGTCGAAGAATGTCGCAGGAACGTTGTTCATCGATACCAGCTTTGGTTGGGACACAATATTCACATCCGTGAATTTCGCGAGAGCGTTGATTAGCGAGGCGCTATTCACCCCTACACGGTAGCTACTGAATCCGCCGCCGGTGACGTTGCTGATAGCTTGCTGCATGAGCTGCCCCGGGCCCTGACCCGTCAGTGCACCTGCGATGGCTTGTGCACCACCGCCACCCATTACGACGCCGCTTGCCGCGTTTTCAATGACTTTGCCCCACTCGATACCAAATGCAAATTCCTTGGTCAACGACACTTCCACGACGGAGGCCTCGATTTCGACCTGAGTCATCGCGTCCTTCACGAACCCCTTCATAAATTCATGGACACGGCGAAGGGCTTGGGCGTTAGCACGCACGGACACGTGTCCGGTATCGTTCACGAATACCTCGGAGTTCTTGCCGCTGAGGTCTTGCAGATACTTAGCCAAGCCGTTGGCATTTCCACCTTCGCGACCCTGGATGTTGAATTCTGCTTTGAGCGATGTACCGCCACCGCTTCCGCCCGCGCCACCGCTTCCGCCACCGCTCGAACCACCGCTGGATGCGTTTGCGGGGTTGCCACCCACTGCGTACTGAGCTTGTAGCTGGGAGAAGATGCCCGCTGGAAGTCGGAAGGTGTAGGTCGCCACATCCGACACCATGATGGTGCGGTTTGCCTTGTCGATGACCGCCACGTAACCAGCCAAAAATGCTGTTGTTCGGATAGCGTCTTCGCTTACGGCATCGTTAAAGTCGACCGTAACTTTGCGCATCACGTCGACCGTATCGGAATAGGCAACAGAGAATCCAGCCTTCTTGCCGAGTTCGCTCAGCAGGGGCGCAAAGGGCGTAGATGCGGCGCGAAGGCTGACATCACCACGCACACGAGGTGCTTCCGTTTTCTTGAAATCGACCATCGGCTCTTTGACTTCGCGAACCGCTGCCACTGGGCGAGAGGTTCGTTCGAAGTCAGCGACCGCAGAAGACGTCTGCGAGTCAACCTTCGATTTCAGCTGACTAGTAGTCAGCGAGGGGATTGCGCAGCCGCTCAGAATCAAAGCAGCGGTAGCAACGGCGGAAAAGCGAAAATACATGAAATCTCCTAGCGGTCCCGGCCTTCGCCTGGACGTACAACGATATGTTTGTCGTGGGTATAGACATCTGCCGATAATCCCAATGGGGGCAGGACTTGAGAGAGAACTTCAATGAGGGAAGCCCCCACGAAAGTCATGTTGCGGTTGGCTTCGAAGCCTCCCTTGACTTTCCATTCCAGGGTGAACCCCTCGGAACGGACGAACCGCAAAATTGCGTCTTCAAGTGGCTCGTTATCTGCCACCATTAGAGAAAATCGGGATTGAGCGGCTGCTAGGCTTTGTGTTTCTGCAAGGGCATAGGCCGCATCACGTTGTGCGGCACCCTTGCGCAGCAAGTCCCGGGATAGCGCCCGCACAACTTTCTCTTTGTCCGCTACCTCCAAAGCAACAGGGGCGTAAGCGCCCATCGCTTTTTGTAGAAGTTCGATGTCTTCGGACGCGGAGCGGGCCAGCAATGTCACAGGCCCTTCCAAGGTCATCTCAGGAGCTGCCCAAACAAGCCTGTAATTGAACTTGTCGGCGATGGACTGCGCAAGCTTGCGGGCTGGTGGCTTGTTGTAGGCCACTGCCTGGGTGTAGCGGAATTCGCTTGTCGACTTCAGGCTCGCGTTCGCTGTCGCTTGGGCTTCACGTTTTTTTGT
Organism: Nostoc sp. CHAB 5834; assembly: GCA_020829485.1. The sequence continues at coordinate 15,709 of JAIVFU010000061.1, forward strand.
GTCTTCGGCAAGAGGGTTCACCCAAACATATCCACCGTCCACCGACTTACGTTCAGAGGTAGGCTCTGCCTTAGCAGGCTGTTTAGCTTTCGCCTTGCTTTTTTTAGAACTGTTTTTCTTTTTTGTGGGAGTGAATGCGAGTGGATTCCCCAAATCGTCTTCGTCGGCAGCGTCGAACTCTGGCAGAGGCGTAACCGCAGCAAGTGCGATTTCTTCTCGGACAGCGTTTTCTTGAACAACCTGGTCACCCGTCAGAATGTACGCGCGCTTTGCGGACCAATCTAGCAGCACTGCCAGGCTGGACTCCCGCGCCATGCCTCCAAGCGCGTCCACCCATGTTTGGTTGAGCTTCCACGAGACACTGTCAGGCAGCGTTACCTCTGGGTGGACAGAAACTTGCCATCCCTTTGGCATGATGGCTTTTAGGGCTTGAGCCCCGGGAACGCCCACTCCGTATGACTGCATACGAGCGAGGTCGGTGGGTTGCGTTCCGTTCTGTTCTATGCCGGCTGAGAATCCAGAGCTGGCAAAAAAACAAAAAGAAAGGCCCACGGCGTACTGGAGAAATTTTGCTTTCATGCAATAGTCGGTAGGTGTATTAATAGATATAGCTATCTGACCTTTATATTTGTGACAAAGCCGCCGAAACGCCTTGAACAATTCGTCAAAGCATTTCGGCGGCTTAATTTCCTGTATCTCGATTAGCGGCCAGGGATATCGTTGGCACTTGGATTACTTGAGAATCCAGGCGCTCCGCCCCCTATCGGCAGATTTACCTCCGCCGGTTGTGTCCCCCCGAAGGCTCTATTTAGTCGGTCTCCCTGCGTTGTCTGAGGCTGAGGAGTGTCCGAGTTCACGAAGTTGTTTGGATGTTGAGGAGCGATGGTTACGCCCAAGGCGTCCTGATTCGCATTCACAGCCTCGTTGTGGCGGGCGGTACGGGCACTCTGAACTTGGGAACCAGTATTGGAAATCTCTGCGGAAGCTGACGTAGTCACCGTATTCACCTCGGCGCCAACGCTGGTGCGTGCCGTATCAAGCCCATTAGAGCCACTAGCACCTCGTTGTAGCGAGGACAAGGTCTCACCCGCACGTGCGCCACCTGCACCAATTTCTCGTTCGCTCAGGCCGTATGCGCTGCTCAAGCTGCTTCGCAGAGCGCCGCTTTGAGCCTCCAAAGAATCCATCGAAGGCAACTCAGACGAAAGTCGGTCAAGCTTTTCAATCAGGTTCCGTGCGGAGTGTGCGTCCATGGCCATGGAGTAGCCCGAGGTGTTGCTCAGGTTCACAGAGGCCTGAAGCGTTTCTGCCAGCTTTTGGTTTTCAGAAAGGCTTTTCGAAATTGCCTGTTCTACGCGCTGGGATTCGGAAGCCGAAGCACGTTGCGTAGTCCCTGCAGAATTGGCAGCCTCTTGGGAGTCCTGGTAGCTATTGCTGGACTGACCCGATTTCGAAGTTGCATTCTTATCGCCGGTGCTGGCAGTGCTCCCCGCGGACCTATCGGTACCAGCTGACGCGTCGATTCCTTCTTTTCGGGCTTGGTTTGTACCAATATTAAGGAACCCACCGGGAATACCCACGCCAAGCGAAGCAGAGGATGTTGTTCCAGCATTGGCGGAGGTGCTTGACTTGTTGGCTTCACTGGAGCTTTCGCCCGTGCTGGAGCTATTCTCTTGCTGAGCGGAACGCATTGCAGCGAGCGCCTGTGTCGCAGCTTGACGCTGGCTAAGAGTACGACCTTTATCGGATGCGATTTCTTGCATCTTAGATTCCGTCAAGCCCTGGCTCCTCATTTCGCTCAAGGCAGAGCCCACTTCCTTGACATGGCTTAGAGCCCTTTGTTGCGCTTCTTGCAGTTGCCGCCCGTATTGAACACCCGCACCATTTGCAGTCGTTTTAGTACCGCCAAGGCTCTGCTCGATGCTTGCGCCGCCTGCGTTAGTAAGCCCTTGGACGTCTTGAAAGCCTACCGAAGAACTCAATGCCGTGCTGTATTTCCCGATGGACGTGGAGTCCATGCTGGTGTTGTTCATGCTCATATTGCCCGATGCCGCTTGAGCACCGGCCGAGTTCGCGAATGAGGTACCGATACCGCTGTTTATGAACTCGGTGAAGGCCATTGCGCCCTTTACCAGCCCCCATGTAATCATCGGGACCATAGTGCCTAGGAACTGCCCTGCAACAACAAGGTTCTTGGCGCTTTCTGAGATGATGTACTTGTTGTTGCCGTTGAGCCCGTTGGCGCCAATGGCATCGGAAAATTCAGCGGAACCGAACAACGTGATGACGAAGTTGATGACAGCGAACATGGGCGCCCACAGCATCAGCCAGATGAGAATCTGTGCGTAGTTCACAAAGATGGACTTGCCCATCCCTGGAATCATCAAGGCCATGACAATGAGAGGTGTAACCGCAAAGATGAACGACTGGAGCACTGCAAACACATAGCCCATCATCGAATTAAACATTGCGAAGCCCGCAACCCATCCCGAGGTACGCGAAGCCTCAGCCTGCGAAATCGCAGCAGCCTGCATGATTTCGTTGTTACCGGTCTGCATTGCGGCATCCCGGAATGCGCCAGACTTGTAGTTCAACATTGCTTGTTGAAGGATGTAGCCGTTTGCGCGGCCGCCGGGCGTTCCCGCCCCGCCAGCAGCTCCAGCAATCATCGAAGTGAAAGCCTCCCCGTACGGGACAAAGATTCCCGACTTTGACCAGGAAGACGCTTTAGCCTCCAGCATGTTCTCTGCGAACTTCTCTGTGACAACTTGCAGGCGCTGATACGCCATCTCGCAAGAAACAAGCACGCCCATCGTCTTAGCGGACTCAGGGGTTACGTCTGAGCCGAGTTGTGCCAGCCATTCCGTTGGCTCATCTTCAGCCACGTAATAGCGCGTCATGATGGACGGCGTAGACGCTTTAGCGAAGGTCTCCATCAAGTTGTTCGAGGTGTTGAGCTCGTCGGCTTGGAGGCGCCCGCGGGCAATGCCAAAAATGACGCAGTCCGAAACGTACGCACTGAACGACTGTTTCATTGCAGTGCTTGTGAACGAGAACTTGTCGGCGTCCTCGACCATGCGGTTGTAGAGGTTAAACTGGCCCCCTCCTCCCGTGATGGTAAATGTTGAATTCATTCCACCTCCCCCGTCTGCGGGTGAGCGCACCGTGGAGAAGTACGTCTCGATTCCTTCGGTCATGTACTTACCGATAGCAGAGGTAATTACCGCAGGCATAGCCACGAGAGCGGGAACCTCAGTTACCCGGTGTACGGGCGTGCCTTGTCCTTCTGCGTCTCCGGAGAAAACAAGGTCCGTCACAACTACGTTAGCTGTCAGTGAGGTGCTCGCGAAAATCACCATCCATACTGCGATGATGTACATGAACATCCGCATCAGGTTTTTGCCTGGGTCAAAACCTGCTGAGATTGCTAGTGACAAGAAGCCCACTGTGGCCAGGAACAGCAAAATCATTTGGAAGGAGCTGTTGTCGCTGGACATCAGCATCTTCACACCCGATAGCACTTCCTTGATAACGTAACCGTTACCAAAGACCCAGAGGTCCCAGTCCGTGAGATTTCCCGGAGGGTGGATAACCGCTGCGGCCGCGACCCCGGGAAGCAGTAGTCCCATTAGGACTACAAGCACCAGCCAAATTTTGTTCTTTTCAGTCATTGCTTTTCTTAGGGGTTGTTGGCGCCGGAAGTAGTGCCCGAGGAGCTCAAAGAGCGGCTCACTGCAGAATTCAGCGCAGATGCAGCTTGCGAGTTAGACAACATTTGCGAACTAAGCACTTGCTTCTGGATAGCCTGATTGATGGTGCGAATCTGTTCGTGCAGGGTTTGCTGGATGACAAGGCTTTGAGCCATCTGTGTCTTTCGCTCGTAGTTAATCGAGCGCAGCTTTTCGGTGAACGACATCAGCGAAGTCACCTCATATTCGGAAATGCACATGGTTCCAGTTGCACGGCCATTGACGCGGGTGACCTCGTCAAAGTAGGCGTATGCAAATTGCTCAGCAATCAAGATGCTCATGGAGTCCAAAAGGTCTTCGGTAGCCGCGGGGTACACCGCCGCTGCGTTGATAGCCTGGTACAAGGGGAACGGAGCTGTATTGATGAGCTTGACGATTTCTGTTCCGACCGCGTCCCCCGAACCGCCGTTTAACGCCTCGTTGTTGCGTACTCGCTTCACCGCCTCGCGAAGCAAGCGATTGGTTTCAAGCAAAAAGCCTGAGCCCTTAAAGATTTCGGAGGCATCACCCAGCTTTAGGTAAGGGCAGTCTTTTTCTGCCAGCTGACGGTCTGCACCATCGCAAGTCCATACTTGAGAGGTCGCGTCTGACTCAGTAGGAGGGAAGAAACCCCCACAGTACTTGCTTACACGGTCGGATATTTGATATTCTGCGGAACTGTTTTTGAAGTTAGACGGGCTTCCGCACATGAAGAATCCCACCAACTTTGTTGACTCCAGCTGAGGAGGGCAGAACTTGTTGGTTTCTTCCTTGGTGGCGACCCAGGTCTTACCCTCGCCAAGGTCACACTTGACTTCCTGGTTCGAAGACAAGGTCATCAGTGCCCCAGTGACGTTCATCAGCATCAGTTTTCGCTTGTAGTTCTCCTGTGCTGATGCTTCATCGGTTGAGTTGTCAAGGGCGGCCATTCGGCGCCATGTCTGATTGCCAAAGAGCCCGGCAGCTGCGCACTGCAGCGCCTGGTTGGAGCCCGCCCCAGAGTTACCCCCAGAGCCTCCAGTACTTCCGACAGCTGATTCGAAAGACGTACGTGCGCTGCGAATGGTGTCTGCCACCTTTTGCATGTTGGAACCAAGCGCGTTGTACCCGTCCTGTGCGTCTTTGAACAAGTTGGAGCTCGCGCCCCCCTCTGCTGCAAGCGCGGTAGAGGCATCATTGCTGGGACCTAGTAGCCCCGCCTTGAAGTCGAGTCCAGCCTTGTAGCCAATTGAGCAGCTGTCCCGGGCGAGACGTGCAGCAAGCTGGGCGGCAGCTTTTAGCTCTTGAACAATTGCCTCACAAGGAGGGCAAAGTGTTTTCATTACGAGAGCTGACACAAATCCCAGGGCAGCGCCGGATGCAATATCCTTCAACAGCTTTACAAACTCTTCACCCGAGATAAAGGAAAACCCGCCAAAGTGGGCGCTGATACCATTGCAGCCTGCTGACACCTTAGGGGTGGAGGCGGTAAAAAGGATTGGTGGTGCGTTCCTGCGGGGGACGCGCACGTCAAGTCCTCCCCCCGAGAATCCGCTACGGGCACTCGATTGATACCGGCCGGGCGCGTTTACAGCAACGCCAGTCTCAGGCCCGAGAAGGCTTTTAAAAGCGTCGTTTAAGTCGACGGCGCCGGCTGAAAACGGTTGTAGAAGCATCGATAGTGCCATAACCGATGCCATAAGTTTTTTGCGAATCATTGGAGTCTCCCTTGTCGTATTAGATATAGCGACTAACCGCCAGCTGCACCGAGCATCTTTTTGATGTCCAGTTCATCCGGCAAGGATGGCTTCGAATTATTCGAATCCTTTGGAATGCCAACACTGGTTCCCGTCGGAGCTGTGCCCGCAAAGTCCACTGAGGGCTTCGTGTCCGTTCCGTTTTCAACACCATTTAGCAAAGCGTTGCGGTAAGCCGAGAAAAACTGAGCTGCTCTGGTCTTAAGGGTAGTAACGTCTACCACCCCTGTAGCAATTCGCAGCCAGGTCTTTGGAGGGACATACAAAAAGACGCTAGGAACTACCGAAACTTGGAGAGCTTGCGCCGGAGCTAAAGAATCTGGGCTTTTCATACATCCCTTCTCAAATCCAGGCATGCATTTATCGTCCAGTGATGCATTTCGAATCTCAAGACCGGTGTCCTCAGCAAGGCGATGTAGGGTATCTCCCATTTGATGACAAAAAATGCAGTCGCTCCGTGAGAAATAGATTAAGAATCCACCCTCCGACTTAATCAGCTTAAATATTTCATCAGCATGCCCCTTTTGAACGTCGGTCATCAACCGAAGCCCAAATGCGGAAATTGGCTCTTTAACACTAGGGTCCAAGTCCGGGTTTTGAACCATGTTGTACCACCAGTTATTCGTAACCTCCGTGGTGCGTTCTAGTACCCAACGCATGTAGTATTGGAAGTTTTCAACCGCTTTAGGGTCGTTATTTGCAAGCGCCATGCGCTGCATCAGCGCATCGCGCTGCTTTTCCTGGAACTCGAAGTCAGTCCCCGGGTTGATAAAACCGCACTCCACGCTCCAGGTGGATTTCTTTGCGCACTTGTCCTCTTTAGGAGGGGGTGGCTTCTGGCCTGGCTGTGGCTTGGGGGTTGGCGTGGGCGTGGGCTCCTCCTCCGTGACAGGCTTTGGCGGGTCCTTGAAGAAGAACCAACCTGCTTCTACCTCGCCCGTGCTGGAGCTCAGGGAACTTGCTGGCGCTGGTTTTGCGGGTGCTGGCTCCTGTGCAAATACAGGGAGCGCCAACATTAGCGAAATAAGGCCAAGATATAGCTTGCTCATTTATGAAGTTTCGAGGGTGGATTTGTTTATATAGCGCAGTCGGTTATATTTAGTCGTAAAAAAACCCAGCATGGCTGGGTCTCTCTGGTTTCGCTTGGATTAGTCGAAAAGTTTCGTGACTTGGCGAACCCTTTCTCGAAATTCGTGCAGTTTTCCAAATTCGTTGAAAATCTCCATCGCAACAGGGAAAGCATCGAGTGCAGTCTCGCTCTCATGCAGCGACAGCGCATTTGCGGAAATTCGTCCTTTGTGCTCCTGCTCTTCCACTTCGAGGTTACGGATTCGAATTGGAAATCCTCGCATGCTTGAAATCAGCCTGTGCTCATTAGGGAATCGAACGTCAGTGATGACGTAGTTGACATCGGGATTCGCTTCAATCTCCTTGCGGACAATGTCAATCCAGTAGGAGTCGACACCGGACTTACGTCGATATTCAGTTCCCCACCACTGGAGCAAGGCCCGCGGACTTTGGGGCGTAAAAAAAGCTTCCGGAGTAGAGAATTCTGGAACAAAGCGTTGAAGAGCCTTCATAAACCCTGGGTCTCGGCATTTTGCAACCATGAATCGCTCTGCAGGCAATTCTTTTGTTTCCCTTTGGTTCAAGTCTTCAACGGAGACATCAAAGGCATCGGCTACTTGTCGGTAGAGCTCCCTGGCAAATGATTCCCTTCGAAAACCAAGCTCTTCAATAAGAACCGCAGCCGCGGTGTCTTTACCAGCCTTTTTAGCGCCTAAAAATCCTACTATTTTTTGCAATCTGTGCTCCTTTCAAGCTACAAGTTGTGTAGCCAAAGGAGCCCTAAATTTTTAGCCTTTATTTATTGATAATTCATCTTCTGGTATTTCTCGACGCATTAAAAAAGGCCCCTGAAGGGGCCTCGGTAGCGGGAAGGGCCTAGATTAGCCCTTGTTCTCGTCAATCCACTTGGACAATTCGCGGCCGTTGGCCTGCACTTCAGGAGGAATGGTCAGCCCCTTGGTCTCTGCGATGTTGTTCGCGAAGCTCAGCTGCTTGTCACTTGGACGATTTGCCGCGTCCTTGTTGTCGTCGATGAATTGCTTGCAAACCTCGAAGTCAGTCATCACCTCGTCCGGTACCCGGATGTTCAGGCGTGTTGCAATTTTCTTCGCGTAGTCCAACATTTTGTCAGTGGGCTTGGTTGCTCGCGCGTTGTCTGTATCTGCCATGTGTGCGGTCTCCTTTGATGTTGTAGATGTTGATAGCCCGCCGATACGGGGCGCTACCTTCAATGTAGCTACCAGGTTCTTCACCATGGTCTCCACGTTCTTTTCGAAATTAATGCCGCCGCCTTTTTTGGCAACAACACCAAGTTCTGCTTCCCAACGAGCCGTCAGTGCGACGTCCGTGAGTTCGGGGGAAATACCTCGCAGCCATTTGATGAACTGCATGCCCTTTGGTGTGGGCACCAAGTTCTTCTTTTTGAGTTCGAGATACTTGTCGTGCTTTAGGCCTTCGATAACTGCGTCTCGTGTCGCTGCGGTACCGATGCCGGTTACTTCGCGAAGTTCGGCCTTGAGCTTTGGGTCGTTTTCTATGAACTTGGCTGCGCCCTTCATGTCATCAAGCAAGGTACCTTCGGTATATCGCGAAGGTGGACGTGTTTGCTTTTCCCGAAGAGCGAGAGATACGATGGTTCCCTCTTCCCCGTCTTCGAGGTAAGGGAGGGTCTGTGCGTCGTCTTTCATCTACTTGACCTCAAAAATTGGTTTAATTACGCTTGTAACTTGGTACTGGGTGAGTACCCCGAGGTATCGGGAATCTAGTCCGTTCGCTCCTGCTTGCGATATGACCAACATTTCGCCTCGGGCTAAAAGGCCCTCATTTAGAGCCACGGGGATGTGTCGACCTTTGCTGTCAACATGAGCGATGGGCTCCGTCTTTAAGGGAAGGCCTTCTTTCCTGATTTCCAGCTTGTCTCCAACGACTTTGTAGGAGTCACCGGCTATGGCCACTATTGGCTTGCAGAGCTTTGTGCCTTCGCGCATGTATTCGCGGTCTTTGGCCCACGCCGGAGCGGCATACTTGAAACAAACCAGCTGTCCTCTTTCCAGCGTCGTGTTTTTGTAGTCCTCAACGAGGTACAAGCCTTTTGGTATTGAGGCGGTGTGATTCCACCCAATAGAGAAGGGGACGAACTTGCTGTAGGCCCAGAACCCCCCTGAAGCAAGAGCCATCGCCAGCACAGCGGGCTTGAGAAATGCAACGGTACGGTTCATCATGGAAGAACCTGCTTAGAAAAGTCCGGCCGCGCTGGCTTGGCTTGGCCGAGGTCCGCACCCATGAATGTGGTGGGCGCCGAATCTAGGACAAAGGACGGTACGTCCGCAGTTGGGACGGCAGACGGCAGCCCGAGCTTTGCCAGGACTGCGTCTGTGATGTCATCGGGTTGCCCTTGAACAACTGATTGTTTGAGCAGAACCAGAGTACCCTCGCCTGCTACATCCGCAATAGTTTTGCGGGTGCGCTCGGGGAGGTTCAGGAGCAGCTCGTTTGTGCTGCCGAGGTCACTACCTTTGGACAGGAATGCGGAGGCCACAGCGCGTTGGGCGTTGGTGTACTTGACCACGTCAAATGTGACAACGTGAGTACCGATGGTGGAGCTACCGCCGCCGGCCAGTACTTTCACGAGTACAAGGACGGCAATGGCTGTGAGAATGCCTGTCATGGCGAGGAACGGTGCTAGCAGCTTAGTCAGCTCCTTTGTCGTTAAATCATTCATTCACGTTTCTTCACAGTCCATGATTTTGAGAATATGGGCCCGTAAGAGCCCACGCCATAAGCCATCTCAGTGCAGGCTTATCCCCACATCCGCTTGTAGTCTTGCATTGCAAGCTCATCGATGGCTTCGGGGAGCGTCGCCCCCTTGTCCACCAAGTCATTCAAGCGGTTGATGTCTTTTGGCTTGGTCGTAAAGGTGTAGTAGCTGTGTTTATCCGTCACGAAGCGGTACAGCCCTGAGCCCTGCTCTCCTCGCACGAAGACTTCCGAAAAGCCCTGTCCAGAACGTACTGACTTAATCAGTGCAACAGCACCTGGGTCCGTCGAGATGCGCTTGTGTGCAACCGCGTGTTCAATCGACTCGGCCCGCTGGAATAGGATGAACTGCCAGGCCGCGTTCTCGATAGCTGCGCGGGCAGCCGGGGACTTCTCGAAGTCTTCAAACGACTGCGTGATAACCCCAGCAATTCCGTTGTACTTACGCATCCGGCGGAACGCCGTTTCAATGAAGCGACCCGTCTTCAAGCCCCCCATCAAGTCCCAGGCTTCGTCGATTGCCAGTAGCTTGGGCAAGCGACGGTCAGAGAGGTACATTTCCTTTGTGGTCTGGAACATAACCAGCTGCAACACAACGGCTTGCAATGATGAGTCCTGCTTGAGTTCTTCCAGCTCGATAACCACCAATGGCTTGCTGAACTGGACGGTTCGCGGCCCGCTAAACCATTTGCGATACCGACCGTGCGAATACGGCTCCAACTGCATCGCCAAGTCTTGAGCTCGGTTACTGTTATCCCCGTTGTACGCGTCCAACCATTCCACTACGTCTGACAATTCGCAGGCATTTCCCTTATTACGCCAAGCTTCAGTGATAGCCTTTTCAATAAGCTGGTACTGGTATGCCGGCGTATGCTCTTCTGGTGTCAGGGGGTACGCCATCAGCCGCAATAAGTCCTTCAGCATGGGAAGCATTTCGTTCAGGTCCGCTTCCGTGCGGATGTCCGTGAACGGGTTGAGCGACAGTGGGTTTTCGGGGGAGAACACAATGTTTTCCCCGCCCATTACTTCGCAGAATCGTGCGTAGGACCGGCCCACGTCGATGAGGCGAGCAATACCGCCTTTGCTCAAGAAATCACATACGATTTCGTTGGTCAGGAACGACTTACCCGAACCGGAAGCTGCCACTACTACAAAGTTGTAGTTGATGGTCGTTTGGAGCAAATCGAAGGTGGCCACTTGCCCAGAGCGAGACACCAGCAGAAGCCCTCCGTTGGCCTCCCCTGTCCCGCGCCAATCTCCTTGAATCTGCACCATAGAGGCCGCATTCAGCGAGCTCATGAGCCACGCACGCTGGAGTCCACGGTTTGGTGGGTCCATGGCTGGGGTATATTGCAACGGCATGGACGCAATGAAAACAGGCAAGGAGATGTACGCCTCTTCGGACAAGCGGAAGCCCGCGCGGCGGTAGAGCCCCTTCACGTATTCAGTTTGCGCACGTGCGTCTTCCACCGGCGTATACAAGTTGATTCCGGTGTACGCCCGAACAAGCGTTCGCCCTTCGTTGGTCTGCTTGAGCAGACCTTGAGCGCTATCCCGCCGCTCATACAGGTGGCCCATCATCGAGCGGAACCACGGGCTTTCCGACATCGTTTGCTTGTTCAGCAGACCGAATTTCGCGGTGAGGCTGTCCTTCGCGTTGTCAGGGTGCAGCACGTGGATGGTTGTATATGCCCAGTAGGGGCATGTAATTCGCTCATCCCAGGCCTCGGGGTCCCCGAGGGTTCTCGCCATCATTGGGAGGTAGAGGGTATGAGGTGCGGTATCCACCGTCAAGCAGGTGACACATACATCAGGCTCCCCCGACTCACGTGAAAAGCCCAGACGCCCGTCCGGCTGGACTGTCAGGCGGGTGTTGCGAGACACGATGTCTTGCGCCAGCGATGCGCCAGTGACTTGCTCAGCCACCCGCTCGTGTGGCTCCAGGTGAGGGTTGAGCAGTTCGCGAAGCAGGCTTTTTACTTCCTCTTCTTCATAGACTTTTGAGCTCAATTGTGCGGCACGCAACGAACCTTGTACGGTATGTCGCGCATCAAGGACTTGCTTAAGGTACGCCCCCATTTCTAGGTGGTCAGCCACATCTCCTCGGTACGGAATGCGAACAGCCACATACCACTGCATCATGCGCGGATGGAGGCGGGTTTCGGGGAGCATAGAGGGGCCGCTGGCAGTGGTCTCCATGAACTCCTTGCGTTGAACCGCAATTTGACGCAGCAGCGGATTTCGGTTCGTTTTCAACCGTGCATCGGACCAGCCTTTTAGGAAGGCACCGATTTGCGGCGTGACTAGTTTTCCAAACTGAATGATGGACTCTGGAGGCAATGCATTGATAACCGCTTCCAGCTGCGGCTCAGTATCGACCCCTGCCACCATTAGGGGGGTAATGCCCAGAACAAACCCCACAGCCGGAGCATCTGGGTCATCCATGAAGCACAGGTTCGTCTCTTGGTCAAAGTGCTTGTAGTTAAACAGCCCAGAGACACCTTCACGCTCAGTCAGCTGTGTAGCGGCCGAAACGGTAAACGGCACAGCTCCCGGGGTATCGGGCTTCACAAATGCCGTTAGGACTTTGAGCAGCTTCGAGATTTTCTGGTTGATAAGGCTCACGAGTTTGTCTCTTTGTTTTTATTACGCACCACCGCTTGACTTACTTCGTGTTCAGTCGCTGATAGGGCTGGGTAATGGCCAGAGCGCTTGCGTCGCTAGGCTTCGTGTTGGCGGAAGACGTTGCGGCCGGCGCAGGTGCAGGTTGCTCGGCTGGCTTTGGAGGGGCTTTAGCCTCTGGTGGGGCCTTCACAACGGGGTTGAAGCCCAGGTTCGAAGGACGGCCGGGTTCAAAGGCACCAGAAGCTGCACCCGGCTTTTTCATGTCGCCGTAATTCCACTTACCGGGGGTGTTGAAGTAGGTGTATTCGCCAGAGCGCAGATTGCCATCCGCATCCACATAGGGGGCCACCCAGACTCGCATCACCTTGGGTTGCTGGAATACCGGGCGGCCTTGCTGTGACGGCTCGGGGTAGTTTGACGACTCCCCGTTGAAAAATGGCTTTTCCTGCGCTGCAGGAGCGCTAGCGCGAACTTCAAACACAGATTGAATCCGGTCTACGACGCCTGTAGACACTTTCCGCGACGCTTCATGAGCGGCACCCACACTTGCACACTTGCCAGCGGCTAACCCATTGAGGGGGCACTCATAGTCGGGAGTGCGGGGGGACGAAGAACACCCCGCCAATGCGGCGAGAGCAAGAGAGGTGATGAGTAGTCGTTTCATGTGTGCTTTCTTTATTGAGTTCGGCCATCGAGCTGCCGGTCTAAAAACTTCTTCTTCTCGATGTCCAGCGCGATGCCTAAAATGAAATAGCGACCAGACTTATCTGCGTAGCCCATATTTCCGTCCTTCAATCGAATAGCTACCCATCCCGGGATACATGCGGGCCAAGCGCTTTCAAATGATGTGTTGGGAAGTGCGGCTTTCAGCTTCTCCAACACCTCCTCCGAAACAGGAGAAGGTGCTTGGCTGGCGCATTCGAAATGCGGTGGGTTTGGAGGCAAACCGTCCATTTGCAGCGCTTAGTTGGTCGGTGTGACTTGCTGAACGTACTGGGAGTCCCCGTTCAACCAGTTCAGTGATGTCGTGCTGGTGAACACGATTGTTCCAGTACGGCCCGCATCGATAGTGATGACGGGGAACATCGCTTGGGCTTCCTTCAGGTAGAAATCCGCAAGCTGGGCAGTCGCGGTTTGTGCACCCGCCAGACCCGAGGCCCGTAGCGCTGACCCCCCCGACAAGCTTGACATCGAGGTGCCTGTCGACAGGTTACTGGTCACGCTAGACTGCGCTTGTCCCAGGGCCCCGGCTAGTCCCTGCGCAAACCCTGCGAGCATGGCCTTGCCGAGCTTGGCACCTTGGCGGTCGCTCACAAGGCCACGCATGCCCAGCTTACCGTCGCTGTCCACCAGGTAACCTTGGACTTCCTGGCTAAGCACCAGGCGGTCGTTCTTATCGATACAAGAGATGCGCGATACCCGCGCATAGACACGTTCTGCTGACATGTCCCCATGGCCCGAGCCTAGTACAAAGCAATTCTTCAGTTTGTACCGGGCTGAGCCTGGGAGAACCGCATTGCCCGTGATGTTCATCAACACAGGCATTGGATTAGACTGAGTCGTGGTCCCCGTACCCGCGTCAATACCGTTTAGCAACGCCACCTGAGCGAATGCCCCGGCAGGAAGCATCCCCGCATTGGGGTTCTTCTGGTAGCGGACCTTCGCGTTTGCACTTCCTTCAGGGGTTCCATTTGCGGCAGGAGCCGCAGATGCCTTTGTTGGGGCATCGAACACCAAAGGGTCCGAAGACTGCATTTGGCTGGGAATGCTAATGGTCGGGAGTTGCTGCTGCCCGTCTAGGGCAGGCGCTGCGGGCACCTGAATGGTCGGCGGAACAGGCGGCGCTGGGGGAGGGGTGACGAGGCTTCCCAATCCACCGGTGTTACCGGTCGCGGGAGGGGTAGGAGGCAGGACCACATGCGCGGGCTTACCCGTGTCTCCTAGCTCCTTATCCCGGGCGGCCTTTTCCGCCTTCATTTGCTCGACGGTAACCTTCAGCTGCTCGACTTCTTTAGCAAAGCGAGACTCGAATGCAGCCTTGTCCGCATTTGGCGGATTTACGCTGACCATGGCCGCAGGCTTTTCCTTTTTAGGCCGGTTTGCTTGGGCATCGTTTTTGCTGCCAAAGAACGTAGTCGACAGCACAATCAGTGCAACGGCACCGCCACCGACATAAAGCCAGCGCTTTTTGACATCTTTCTGTTTGAGCGGCCCGCCGGGCTCACCCGAGGTACCCGCCACAGTCTTCTTGCTCGCGAAAATCTTGCGGGGGGTATCACTCATCGTTCAAATCCTCAGCAACGAACAACTGAGGGCTGTTCTTGTCGTCAACCACGTCTCCATCCAGCATCACTGCGGTAATGCCTGGCCGATAGAACTGAGGAGGCGCAACTACTGCTGTTTGGCCGGGGGCGGCTACCAGCGAGAAGACGATGACGCGCTTTGAGCTGCCGTCAGACCAGCCAGCCAAGGGAACAACCGTGAACTTGTCGAACTTGGTTGCACGTGGAAGGTCGACAGGGTCGAACCCTGCAGGAGGCGTTTGGTTCGCAATCAAGTGCTTCAACAGCTCGATGTCTTCTCCGCGAGCAGCTACAGGCTGGCTGCCCTCCCCTGCTATGCGGCTACCCGAGGATGCACCAGGTGCGACGGTCTTAGCGCCGGCCAGGGTGTAAGTGACACCTGTAACCGATTTGGGGACAACGCGGACGGTGACGACACTTTCGTTCTCCAGTTCCAAGACCATCTGGACGGGCTTATCAGCGCCTTTAGCGAACTGCAGCATTACCACTCGGTTGCCCGAAAGGTAAACCGGCTTGCCCATTACAGGCGAACCTCCGGGGAAGTGGATGCGCTTAATCGCGTCGGGAGCAATAAACGAATTGAATTCGTAGTCCGAAACGGTGATGGCACCGGCAGCAGAGGGCTCGGCCGCCTTGCTTACTTTTTTAGATTGAGCGTCCGCGGACGTTGACACTGCCAAGGCTGCACACAGGATTGCTCCTGCAACAACATTACTTAGCAACTTCGGACTTTTGACGCAAGTCAGAAACATGCATGTACCCCTTGAAAACACGATAAGTCAGAACATAGTTAATTGGCGTGCGCAGAGTTTCTTTGCCGCCTACCCAGCGAATTTGGGTTCCATAAACCTCTACAGAAGTCGAGTCGCTACTGACTTTTACGTTGGTTGGGAAAAACGATTGCGTGAGATTTCGACGCTTGTACTCATCCGCCTGGGCCAGCAGGGTTTCTCGCTGCTGACCATTCAACTCTTCAGTAGTCCGGTTCAAGAATCGTTGGTGCTGACTGATTACGTTCTCAGGGGTGAAATTGAGAATCAGGCTCAAGTCAGACAAAGCAGTGTTTGCCATGTATTCGTAACTTGTTCCGCGCAGTTCTCCGTTGGTCGAAACGGTTACTGTCTTACTGGATGAGGCCAAGTCGAAAGGGACCAGAACGACTGGTGTATTTCGAACCTGATAAACCAGCATGAAAGCCAGGAATCCCACCACGCCAGCCAAAAGGAAGGTTGTCGCGCGCCACGCTTGGCCTGTTCGGTAGCTGTTCGCTACCACGTCTAAATAAGTTTGTTGTTTGGTCATATTCAAGGGAGATGGCTCAGTCCATGTAGTCGTTAAGCCACGAGGGTTTAAACTTTTTTGCCAGAGCAATGTCCATTTGCAGCCCGTGTGCCCACAAAAAGTGCTGCATGGCTCCGCGCTTATTTCCGCGCTTGAGATATCGGGCGCCAAACAGAACGCCTGCCCCGCCCAAAAGGCCCAAAATCCAGAGCTTGGAGATGAGCCCGAAACCCATGAGTGTGATTGCCAATACAAATTCCAAAGGGTCCCAAAACATAATTGGAATGGGCGCCTCAAGGTCTTTGGGTATTACGTGTGCTTCTTGCGACATGTTGATATAAATAAAAACAGGGGTGTATTAACCCCTGTATAGCAAGCGCATCCTGACGCTTTAGATAAGCGTGCCGCCCAGCATGATGGATTGAATGACTTGCGGGCCCCAGTTCAGGAACGCGGCGCCAGCGATGCCGGTGAGCGCAGGCATTGGGGTGTTTTTAGCCACACCAATTGCTCCGCCCATCAGCAACATCGTGGTAGCCAAGCCTACGCCCAGGGCGCCGGTGGTCCAACCGTTGACCGTCTCCCAGAACTTGTAGAAAGCGTCATCACTTTCTTGCAGCTGGTTGGCCATCGCAGCGTTCGTGGCTGCGGTGAGCATGAGAGCGACAGCCGCGCCCTTCAATTTTTGGTGAAACTTCATTTTCGACTCCGTTGTTGTTTAGGTGTTTGCAAACACGTCAATTACTTAACTGACATGTCGTATAGCAACCCCTTGCAATAACAGTCAACTCAAACAGAAATAATTTCTCAGCTCACCCTTTTCGCCTTTTATTGCGCCGGTTTTTGCTGCTGAGCGGCGCTCTCTACGTAGCGCTGGAACTGCCACCAATAGGCAATGACGTCCTTTGCGTACTTGTAGCCCGTTTGATATCTGAGGGGAGTCCAGTTGTTAGGTCCAATGTTGTAAGAAACAATGGCATTGAACCAATCGCGCTTTTTGTTAAAGTTGTCACGTAGGATGTACGCCGATGCATTCAGATTGGTGCAAACATCATTGGAGATGTGTTCTTGCGTAATTCCATACCTCTTAAAGTGAGGCACCCACACAGAATTAATCTGCGCGTATCCGCAGTCCTTCGTTCCGTTTTTATTAGTTGAACACTGCCCGGTCCTACCGTTCTCTTTAACCACGATTGCGTGAAGCAGCAGCTCTGGAACGTCGTAACGGACAGAGGCCTGTGCAATACATTGCACGGCCTCTGTGGTTACGTGTGCGTAGGGGGGCAGAGCGGGCGTAACGCTCATCCCTCCCCCTCACTCTTTGGCAGGTGCAGCGGCAGCCGGTGCGTCGTTTTCGTCTTCGACCACTGTCACGCGGTCAGCGACCAACTCGGTCACGAAGTGGCCGTCGTCCATCATCGTCTTGAACACTCCCTGCAAGTGGCCCAACACGGTTACACGTGCGCCTTCTTTCAGGATGTCCTTCAGTGTGGGGTACTTGTAATTTGGGATTCGGACCATCACGGCGTTCACGAACTCCACAGGACCTCCGGTCGAATCGCGCGTCTTACCGTACTGCAGAAGAATCACAGCGCTTGCATTCTTCTTGGGGTCCTTGGGCTCCGACACTTGGATTCGCTTGATGGTCCCTTGCAGGAAGAAATTGTTAATCATGAAAAGCTCCACTAGATTGATTGAATACCGACCTTGTGTCGGGCAATCTCTATAGGGGAAGCTTTTATATAGCCCTGTTTATTTCCGAATAATGGGAGATTTACGCTACTTATGAAAGAAAAAGTGTTGTTAGCACTCGAAATATCAGGAAAAACTTCCTAGAAAAACAAAAAACAGGGCGTGAGGGCCCTGTTGTATTTGTCATGTGCCGGGATTTCCGGTGCATTACTTGTCGGTGAAGACTTCCACGCGACGGTTGAGCTTCGCATTTAGTGCGTTTTGAGCCAAGGGAAGGTCGGCTGAGAAATATTTGGAATACTCCACTTGTACGCCTCGTTTACGAAGGGCCGCACTGACTGTTTCTGCGCGCTTTTTAGAGAGCGGACCCACTGTTTTTTCGTCGGGGTCTGCATGTCCCGCCAAAACGACCGTTGCGTTCTTGGGGATTTTTGCAAGTACCTTAAGCGCAGTAGGTGGAATGACAGCGCTGTTAAGTCCGAATTCAACCGTTGTGAACGGAGCCTGGTCCGGCATGCGATGGCTGGGGACGTACGGCGTTGACGCCAAAGTGGCCGGAGAATTCGCTGCGCCTAACTTGACCCTAACCGGCTCAATAGGGGTTGCAATTGCAGACCGAGAGATGTCCCAGTTGGTCCCCCCTCGAACTTGAACGTTGTTCTCCACATGGTCCAAGTATTGAACGTGTCCCGGCACTTCCGGAATAAAAGCAGTCATGGCTTTCCTGAGTTAAGTTTGTTGATACGTTCGAGCACAGCATCTCGAAGCGCGGGGATTGTTTTGGCTTCCCCGTAAGAGGTGTCCAGAGCGGAATCAATGACTCCGTTCTTCAAGAGGATGTAGGCAGGTACCTGTGAAACGCTTGCCGATGCTGCGAGCTTGTAGGCTCGGGTAAGCGGCTTCTCGCCTTCTACACTCTGAGCTTTCGTAAATACCGTAGCGAGCGCTGCTTCGTACTGGGGCAGGTCTTGAGAAAGCCAGGCGTGAGCCTCGGCAAATGAGAACAAGTTGATTCCTCGCTCTTGCATCCCCTTGTAGAACGAGGCCTTAACTTCCGCACCCATCCGAGCATCGTGGTCGCGGGCTGCGTAATAGACGCGTTCTTTGTCTCCTGTGTCTTCTGGGTGGCTTGGCAACGGAGCCCATACAAATGTCCCCCTGCCCGCTTTCACTTCCAGTTCAATGCGCCGGTCATGAGCTTCTGCTTGCAAGCAGAAGGCACAAGCGAAGCTCATAATTTTCACAACATCAACGCCGCGCTGCTCTTCGGCAAACAACGAAGGGGAGAGCAAAGCAGCGGATGCGCCAAGCAGCGCACGTCGGCTTATAGCGCTCATTCGGTCGGTCCCTGTTTAACCGGTTCCGAAGCTGCAGGAGCTTTGGACTGAGCTGCCGCTGCTGACGCTGGGTTCAGGGGAGGCGAAACAACGCCCGAGTCTTTCAAAGACTGTAGCGTGGCGGCTGGTGCCGTGACTCCTTGTGCGGCCTTCCACTTGTTGTACTCATCTTGGTAGAACAGACGCCAAGAGGTGTACTGGCAACCGTACTCCAGTGAGTTGAACCATCCTTGGACCGTAGCTTGCTGCTTTGGAAGCACGAGCGCTGACAGCGAAGTAATCACATTCCCCGTCCAGGCGACGGGCCGGCAAGCGTTCTCGATACGGCCGTTCGGTGTGGTGGCGGCAATCACCCAAAAAACAAAGCCAAGAAAAATCAGGCCCCAGAATTCTTTATGTAGCGTCATGGTGGTAGGTGCTAGTTGGTTCACCTGTCGAAAGAGACCGACAGGCTCATGAGCTAGGTATAGGGACATTTCTTATATCCCACGTTCCTACACCCGACGGCACTCAGGTTGCGGCCGCGAGTTTAAGGGTGACTTTCTTGGCGGGCGGGTCCCGAGGGTCCACTATGACTTGCTGAAAGTTTGGAAGGCTTGCCAACAGTTTCTGGCCCCAAACTGTCTTGTGGAGCCGGTTGTCAAAAACGGTAATACGTCCGCGGTCGCTTTCGCGTCGCATCAGACGGCCTACCATTTGGACCATCTTCACCAAAGTATCTGGCAGAGACCTTTTGTAGAAGTACTGAGCTCCCATTATTTCTTGGAGCTCCATCTCCACTGGCGTAACGGGTGCAGTAAAAGGCAGCGCGCAAATGATGACATGGGTGCAGAACTTGCCAGGCAAGTCCAGCCCTTCAGCCATAGTCGCAAGCCCGCACAAAATGCTTCCCTTTCCTTCATTGATTTTTCGCTTGTGAAGGGCCACCAACTCCTTCACACCCTTTTCGCCCTGGGCTATCACTTGCTCTCCGAACACACTTTTTAGTCGAGGCAGCATTGCCTTCATCAATGCACGTGAGGGGAATAGCACCAGGGTGCCCTCTTCCGAATCAATGAACTTAGGCATCACATCGGATAGCTCGCGCTGGAACCCGTCCTTTTGCGCTTGCTTAGGGCTGTGGTCCATGTTGACCATATACAGTCGGCACTCTTCGTAAGGGAAGATGTGCGGCAACGTCATCGTTGTCATTTCTTCAGGGGCGCCTAGTCGGGTGCGGAATCGGTCGAAGCCGGCGAAGTCCTGAATGGTTGCAGACACCATCGCACATTTGACTCGTTCGTTCTTCCAGAGGAGCTCACGGAGAACATCCGCACCTTCAATCGGAGATGTGCACAAGTTCACACGCTCATCGCGTAGTTCAGCCCAACGTACAGCCCTACGATTCGTAGTGAGCAAGTAGAGGGCTTTATCTAAAGAGCCCAGTAGTGAGTTCAGTCCGGTCGCCTGATGCAGCAGCTCAGCAATCACATTGCCGATGGACGGGTTCTTTTCTGCGAGGTCTGTTTGCTTCAGCTCTTGGGTCGCATCTTGCATCGCCTTAATCAGGCTGTCGCATTGGGTAACTGCGTGACCTAGTGGAAGCACGAATTGAGGGTTCATCTTCCCAAGAGGGAAACGATGCGTACCGTTGTCGGACATTCCCGCAAGAGTCTCACTCAAAAGAGCCAGCTCCTTGAGGTTGTCAATTAGTCCAGATGCATCAAAGTCGCTGACACGCAATCCCTTCTTTTCGACAAGGCGCGAGAGCTCCCCATGCTTAGCAATGCCTTTAGCGAACTTGACTGTGCGCGGGAGCTCTTCCAGCAATGTCGTAAGCTGGAGCGAGGCAGACCCGGCTTCCATAGCCTTGTCAGGAAGGTGGTGGGCCTCGTCAAAAACAACGAGGTAGTTCTTCCCGGGGAATAGCGGCTCCTGCCCTTCCTTCACCATGGCGAGGTCAGCGAGAACCAAGTCATGGTTCGCCACAATTATTTTGGCGGTACTCAAGGTCCGACGTGCGTTGAAAAACGGGCAGCTGTTGTAGTGCGAGCACTTCTGGTTGATGCATGTGTCGGTAGAGGCAGCGACTTGTCTCCAAGATGCACTCACCGATTTTGGGTAGCTATCTATGTCCCCGGACCACCCATGCGAATTCCAGGTGTTCATCAGTTCTTCGATTTCAGCCGCTTCAATCGCCTCTTCGTTTTTCTCTTGATTAAAGAAGTCGGTCTGAGGAGTGACGTCCTTTCCGTCCAAGTAGCGCTCTGCAGACTTGATACAGAAGTAACGGCTTCGGCCCTTGGCCAGCACAGCAGCACCGCTGTCCACAATGCCGGCCTCAACAAGCTTTGGCAGGTCCCCCTGCAAGATTTGAGATTGCAATCCGACAGTAGCGGTGGCGACAACGATAGGGCTGTCGATAGCACGATTTTTCTGGCGCGCAGCGATGGCGCCAATCAGGTAGGCAAGCGTCTTACCAGTACCCGTCGGGGCTTCTGCTGCGAGGGGCACCCCAGTGGTCAATGAGGTGCAGATTGCGTGGGAGAGGTCTTTTTGTTCCGCTCGGACGATGAACCCAGGTAGCGCCGCAAGTCGGCGATAGCTTTCTTCGACGAAGTTGAACCCGGGTTCGCTGACGGCGCCCCGTGTGATATCGGTGATGGCAATGACCTGACCCATGATTGGTATAGCCCTTAGAGCTTTTTAGACTAGACCAAGTAAAGCCTCCGTTTTTATTCCTTTTTCGATAACAGGCTATGTACGCTTATCGTAATGGGCGTCCTCTCTACGACTTGAATTTAGTGCCAAAAGGGAGTGTTTCACGATATTTCCGCTCTCGAAATCGTAACGCCTAAGTCTTTGATTTCAATGGCTCTTTCTGCTAAAGTGGACCTGTAAACAAGATTGTTCCACGGAATTCAAGGTGCTGGCTTACCATCCCTATGATGCATTCCGTAATAGCGTAACGGGGTCCCTATGAGCCGAAGCACTTCCACACGCGCCAAAGTGCGTGCGATAGCAGACCAGATTGCATCTCAAGGTGGAGACCCTACCCCAACTCTCGTTAGGTCCCTTCTCGGAGGAGGGAGCCCCAATACGATTGTTGATGAGCTTCGAAGCTGGAAAGCAGCGAGAGATTCTTCAGGCACAACGCCTTCCGGCCCAAAGCCTCTTGTCCCGCCTCCGCCAATGGCATCCCGGGAAACTGTGGAAAAGATGGGCCTTGCGGAGCTAGCCAGTGCCTTACAGACAGCCAGCGAAGTCGTTGCTCGACAAGAACAAGGAATTTCGACTCAAGTTGCACTTCAGGCTGAATTGGCCAAGATGGTGAGGGACACAGAAAAAGCGCTTGAACTTGTCCCTGCCCTTCTACTTGAGTTGAAAGCCCAACGTACCTGGATGGAAGAATCCTTGTCGAAGCTCGAAGCACGCGCAGAGGGTACCCAGCGCTATCTCTTACGTTCTCTAGATGAGTCTCGGGAAGAAACAAGAATTTGGAAAGAACGCGCCAAAGCAGCTGCCGACGATGGGAGCACCTGGCGAAATACGTTGCAGCGGAGAGTTGAGCAACTGCTGGAGGAGCGAGGACGCCTAATTGAAAAGCAGTCCCACCAACAGTGAGGCTATCCTTCTCTTCGCGAAGAGACTTAATCTTCCGCCAAGCAGTGCTTTTCACTTCATGAAAAGTTGCGCTAAGCACTTGATTGATAACATTATTCATCATGAATATTTCCAGAGGGGTGCTACTTAAGGGGCGTAAAAAAAGAAGGTGCAGGGATTTATGCATGGGCACAGGGTAAAAGCAACAGAGCTTTGACCATGACTGCCCTGTACCAAGTGGCCCCAGTTTTATCTCTTTCAAACCTGGCGCGCATTCGCTTTGACCACCTCTCGATGCCCTGCACAGCATACGCGGACCTTTAGAGCTCGTTTTCTTGGCTCAGGTCCTCCTTCATGCCGCCCCGGGTCATACCGCTCACCAACAAGTGCAATCGTTTGCTAAAGGTACCCGCTGCTGTGCCGAAGTCCAAAACCCCAATCCCAACGACTGAGCTTCCCTTGGAAATCTTTCCAGAGTAATACCTACTGGGCCGTGGCCGGTAGATTCCCTGCCGGTATCCCGCCCCAACAGTGGCCCGTTCTCGGCTCGCTCCCCCGCGTGCTGCCGATTTGTCCACACTTTGTCATAACAGTGCTTTACGCGTAGACGCAGGCTAATTGTCAACGCCTGTTCGCATGCAAAGAGGGCAGCAAAGTCGTTAAGGCAAATGGGGAGCTAAATGCTGGAGCCTTGTTCCAGGGGAGAGATAAGAAGCCCACAAGGTGCCGCTGATGTCACAACCGTATGCATTCTCAATGAAGGCTCACGCCTTCACTCCCAGACCCTTCAAGCCATCAGCGCTGAGTTCGTGAATAACCGAACGAGGTGCAAAGAGTCCAAGCTACGCTGGCGCGTAAGCCGCGGCCCCCGCCGCAGCCTGGGATGGGTTCCCTTCAAAGCCAGCGCCATCCGCTACCGCCAGGGCCAAGTGTTCCTGGGCAAGCAACCGCTGTCCCTGTGGGACAGCTACGGCCTCTCCGACTACGAGCTGGGCCCGGGCAGCATCAGCGAGGATGCTAGGGGGCGCTGGCCAGCGTGAAGACCTCGGCAATGGGAATCGACGGCCCTGGTGAAAGACCACAGGGCCCTCTTCGTAGGCGACGTCAACGCCCAAGCGCTCACCCAGACACGCATGGCCAAGTCCGTGCTCGATGCGGGGTGGAGCGCATTCAGAACCATGCTCAAGTACAAAAGCGATGACGCGGGTGTGTGGTTCAAGGAGGTTGACGAGAAGTTCTCCACCCAGGAGTGCAGCGCCTGCGGCGCCCGCACCGGGCCCAAGGGGCTCAGAGACCTTGGGGTACGCAGCTGGAGCTGCTCGGCCTGTGGTGCGGAGCATGACCGGGACACCAACAGCGCGCGGGTCATCAAGGCCCGAGGGCTCGCTTGGCTGGAGAACGAGTTTTCCAAGGCAGCGGAGGCGAGAGCCGGTGAAGCTGCGTTGAATAAGGGAAGGCCTTCAGGCCTGCCCGAGGCTGGATATGGCCTTCCAGATGTGGGAATCCCCTTCCTTTAGGGAGGGGAGGATGTCAAATATTTTAGCCTACCCCAAGGTACACGGGAGCGAATAAACCCATCGCTATACGTAGTATAACTTTAACGACTTGGGCTAATGAAAAAATTCATATTCGCAATAGGCCTTGCGCTTTCATTTTGCGCACACGCAGACCTCCAAAGCACGCAGCCGAGAGCCCTTGCAGGCCCCAACATGCGTGACATAGCCGCCATGAGCCAATCAGTGCTTCTTAGCGGGGAAAGCACTACTTTTTTGAACGTGGCTCCGCTCACTTCCTCGGAAAAAGGATTCGGCATGGCTAAGCTGAACACGCCTATCACGGGGAACCCTGTGGGCGCAATGCAGAAAATTCCGGTTCCCAATCCTGTGGGCAGAGCTGACGCATTGGCTGCTGCTGCTGATTGGATGACTCGCGAAATCGGTCCTTACAAATCTCGCTACGGCACTTGGTTGAAGAGCGAGGGCCTTTCCGTGGGCTTCTTCAACTACACCCAGGAAGTCATGGTGACTACAGAGCTGGGGCCGAAGAAATTCAACATCGCGTTTAATGCGAGTGTTGACCAGTCGGGTCGAGCTACTTATGGGCTGCCCAAATTGGTCGATTCCGACCCCATACTCGTGGAGGCAAACTATATCCCGCTGCGAGCCATTGGGGGGCTACCCGCGTCTTGGCAGTATCCTGATGCGGGCAAGATTGTTTGGCGGGTCCTAAACAAACGCTTTGAGCCCCTGTCGGGCTGGAGAGCAATTGAAACCAATGGTGCGTATGACTCCGCTCTCATTGAGTTGGCAGGTGACCAAGATGCAAAACTTGCCTGCTTAATGGACCTCCGTAAAGCTGGATGCTCGGGGCCCAAGGATATACGCGGAATCATGAACGATGTCGGTGCGTCCTACGCAATTGTTAACTACATGCGCAGCATCGAGCCCGTCTATGAAGACACTCCCGAGGGAATTAAACCAGTTGGTGCCATCTCCGTTGATGAGCGCGTCTGGACATGCGTTTCTTACATAAATAAAGGCCATTACGGCTACGTTCTTTCACTCGTGGCGGACCAGTACGTCGTGCGCCAAGAATCAGATAAGGTGAACTGGCAGTTGCTCAAGCAATATGGCTCCAAAGGGATTTCTCCTACTGAGCCCTACAACAAAGAGGTAACTATTGCACAAATGAACTCAGCATTCCCCGGTGTGGGCGCTGAATCGTTGGTAATATCTCCAGCTGTGGGGGATAACCAGATTTTCCGAATTACAGACAAGGACTTTATTAAAAATCTTGTTTACGTTGCTCCTGTGACGGTAGACCCCAGAGGTGGTGAGATGGAAAACCTGAGTTTTGCGGGCGACATGGCTGTTTCGAAAATTGAAGACCCCGCCGCAAAACTTAAGAAACAGTATATGTTCGGTACTCTCGGCGACAATTACTGGCTGGAAGGACAATTTGACAGGTCGATTTCATTTAACTTGTCGTCAAATAAGTCACTAGAACGGTTCGAACTTGCTGAAGTTTCTTTCGATGACTATTTCTACATCATTGTCAACGGAGTCAAAGTTTATCAAGGGCCCTACGGGGGAAACACCCTAACAGCCGTAACGGGGACTACTCTGGGGGCAGGTGCTACCTGCAGTTTATCTGGGTCCCGTTGGTCTTGCCGTGAAGTGACGGGTAGCGTAGCGTCCGAAATAACGATGGGTAGCTGTCCCCTCAATACTGAGCAGGACCCTGCCGGTCCAGACAAGGATGGAAAGACAAAGTGTTTCGCAGTGCAAAACTCAACCTACGGTAATTGCATTGTGGAAAATGGCGGCTATATCTGTTCAGATGGATGCCCTCCCAATACAGTGCAGTACCAGACGGGTGCAACAACTATTGGGAGCGGTTGCGGCTATCGAGACCTGCGTACGCAATTTAGATTCTCGCCAAAAATTGACTTGATGCCGTACCTTAATACGGGTCCCAATGTAATTACCACGAGAACCATAGTGGGTGGTGGCGGAGATATGAACTTTAAAATTATCTCGGAAGGTTGCGGAGCAGAAAAAGGTTATGAGACCGAGAACCCTCCAGTTCCTCCCACGGCCACACCGCCAGCACTTGGTTACATCAACCAGTCCTACGCTGAGCAGCCCTAATCAATAGAGTTACTCAGTTTGAGGCCCCCTTGTTCTAGGCAAGGGGGCTTCTGTGTTTTCAGGGGCAGGAGTCGAAAGGGCTAAACACCGCGGCTATACCGAAATGAGAGTAACCAACTTACCCCTACGCCATGCAGACCCCGCTCCCTTGCTATTCAACTGGTCATGAAAACCAAAGCGTATCTCCTCGCTTCTTACCCCTGATTCGCGAAGTCCAGAGGGGTGCCAAGGAACTCCTTGCAAACCGAAACGCAGGTGAAAAGCTTCGAAAGATGGTGAGCGCCGACATCACGGAAATGCTTCTCGCAGTAGAAGTCGAGAAGTCCTATCGGACAGTAGCGTACTCCACGCTACCTGACGAGCAAGGCAAAAAAACCTGGATGAAAGCCCAAGTGAACAAAGCGCTTTTTTCCTGGCTACGCACCTGCGCAAGCTCTGCCCAAGAGCTAAAGATTCTCAGTGCCTAAACCCTTTGCTTCCCTTTGAAAAATCAATGACACAAAATCAAACCACCGACACTTCCAGCAGCGAGTCTAAGCTGGTGCAATCCCTTATCAACGCGTTCCAGGCAGACCGACGCGCAGAGCGAAAGCGTCATTATGTGAAGTACGGGCTTGCCGCGGGTGTGGTGTTCGCGTACTTGTTCACCCTGGGGCTGGGAGTTACCCAGCTGGTGGGCCCCTCCGAAGCAAGCAAAGACGAGCCCTATGCCGCTCTTGTTCGGGTGACGGGAGAAATCATGCCGGGTAAGTCCGCCAGTGCAGAAGTGGTGAACCCGTTGTTGGAAAAAGCTTTTGCCGACAAGCAAGCCAAGGGCGTAGTAGTTCAAATCAACAGCCCGGGCGGTACCCCTGTTCAATCCGCTCTCATCCATGACCGAATCAACCTGCTGAAGGCGAAGTACAACAAGAAAGTCGTGATGGTGGGCGAAGACATGATGGCCTCGGGCGCCTACCTGATTGCATCTGCAGGTGACGAAATAGTTGTCAATCGCTCGACGGTAGCCGGCTCTATCGGTGTGATATCTGCCGGGTTTGGATTCACGGGCGTGATGGAAAAGCTGGGGGTAGAGCGCCGCGTGATGACTGCAGGAGAGTCCAAGAACCTGTTGGAC
>JAIVFU010000062.1 GCA_020829485.1 Nostoc sp. CHAB 5834
TTTGTTTTCCTCTTTAGTCAGAAATACCCTCAAACGAGCGCCCATATTTTTTGTTACCTCGGTAGATATATTCTCCGTATTTATTTATTGTTACATAGTTTCGTTTTTTCCTGCCGACCTACTTAATTAGATACTTGATAGGAGGAAAAATTCACAGCATAATTACTAATGAAAAAACGCTACTTACCTGATCTTGTTATAAACAATATCACATCTTAATATTAGATAAGCCTAAAAAAGTATAGATATAATTATAGGTATAAGTTACTGAAACAAAAAACAAAAACATAAAACTTACGTAGGAATAATTGTAAATAAAGTGACTCAAGCTCATAACAATGCTAACCTCCTAGAGGAAACGGATTTAGGGACTTTCATCGCTCAGGCTACTACCACAGACAAATGGGAAGTATTGCCGTACAGTGCGCCAATCATCCCTATACATGCCGCTTTACTTCGTACTGGTAAAATATTCTTTTTCTGCGGTTCAGGTAATCAGTCCAGTCGGTTAAATACTCCCTATGACAGTGTGGTTTGGGATGTGAGTAAAGGAACCTTTAGCAGTCAAAAGGCTCCATTGGATAGTAATAATGAACCTATTGATCTTTTTTGCGCCGGTCACTCCTTCCGTCCTGATGGTATGTTATTGGTTGCGGGTGGAACTTTGCGCTATGACCCATTTTATGGTTCACCCTCAGCTCTGATGTTTGATCCTATTGGGGAGAAATGGGTCAAGATACCACCAATGAATAATGGCCGCTGGTATCCTACTCTGTTAACACTAGGCAGCGGTCGGATCTTTGCAATATCTGGGCCGGATAAAGATGGCAAGCTCAACAGACAACCAGAAATTTATTCTGCTTTCTTTCCAAATGGTTGGAACGCTTTTCCAATAACTCGTTCCTACGCGCCATACTTACATCTGTTTTTACTCGATAGTGGAAAGCTTTTTTATTCAGGTGCCCAGATGGGCGGCAACAATGGAATAGCGCCAACTATACTAACCCTGCCAGAGACATTTACAGAATCCATTACAGAGAAAGTGGTGCCAGGGCTGCAAGACCCAGCTTTCGGAAATCAAGCTAGCAGCGTGCTTTTACCACCTGCACAAGACCAAAAAGTGATGATTATGGGTGGAGGTAGTGCTAATACGGCAACAAACAGGGTCAATATTGTAGATTTAAAAGCTACTAACCCAACTTACATACCAGCACAGCCTCTAAACTATGCTCGGATGCATCACAGCGCAGTTTTGTTACCCGATCGCACAGTGTTTGTTTGCAATGGTAGCAAAATGAGTGAGGACACAGCACAATCAATGCTGCCAGCAGAAATCTACAATCCAGCTACAAATACCTGGACAGTAGTAGCTAAACAAAAAGTCCCTCGCGTATATCACTCAGTAGCCTTGCTTTTACCAGATGGTAGTGTAGTCGCAGCTGGGGGTAATCCTAGACGGGGGGTCAATGAACTGCGATTAGAAATCTACAGTCCTGCGTATATGTCGCGATCGCGTCCAATTATTCAGAGCGCTCCTGAAGTATTGACCTACGGACAGCAATTTACAATTCAGACACCCCAGGCTGGGAATATTCAATGGGTTAGTCTAATTAAACCAATGGCAACCACTCATTCCTACGATACAGAACAAAGGTTAGTGGATGTGCGGATTAATTATAGGAACACTAATTCTCTCAATGTCACGCTAGCAACCAATAGAAACATAGCAGTACCAGGCTGGTACATGCTTTTTATTAGTGACAACAATGGAACGCCCTCAGTAGCAACCTGGACGCGAATATCATAGCCTTACCCGTTTATGTTCAATAGACCTTTTGCAAAAGTCCTTAACACCCCACCCCAAACCCTCCCCGCTTGCAGTGAGGCGAGTGTTTGCTTTACTCAAATGCGGTGTAGGGTTCTTATTTTTGATTTATGCAAAAGGTCTAATACACAGCTACTTAATAAAAGTCATCAATTCTAGGAGCGGAAATATGAATTACAAGCTATCACGTAGGCAGTTTGGCCAGTTGGTACTTGGTGGAACTATAGTATCTGGGCTTAGTTATCTAAGCAACAAAACTTTGGCGCAAACACCAAGTTTCAAAATTGTAGGTATAGGTTCTGGCTCTATAATCAACACTGACCAAACGCTTATTCCAGAGGTAGATACTACTGAATTAAATAGCATTGCCCCAAACATTTTACCTACAAATATTAAACCTGTAGGGCTAGGACTTGTTTTGGAATCCTTTGTTTTGCAAGCCTTAAATACAGGAAAGGTTCAGCTTCTAAGTCCAGTAGTTACTCAGATACTTGCCGAGCGCGGTACAGCTTTAGTACAGTCTAATGAGACATTGAGTAGCTTCGCTGTTTTAAGCGATGGCACAATTGCCAAGCTCGGTACAACTTTAGGAAACGTTGATGATATATTGAGTAGCCTCACTTCTTCAACGAATAGCACAGTTGCCGAGCCGGTTACACCTTTAGTAGAGACTAATGAGACATTGAGTGGCTTCACTTCTTTAAGCGATGGCACACTTGTTGTAGCCGCTACTCCTGTTAGCACTGGTAGGAAACAGGCGGTACCGACTCGCATTACATTTTTGGGTACGCCTATAAAAACTTTAATAATCTCAGGACTTAAACAGAATCAACAGCTTGGGAGCTTGCTAGGGACTATTGATGGGCGGCTCATCGGTCTAGTAGGTAAAAAGAACGGTACACCACCGATCACATTAGTAGATATTAACCTTCAAACAGGAGAGATCAGTTCTATTAGTAAGATTAGATTCCCGAACGATGAGCGAGCCAGCAATCTAGCTCAGTGCCAAGATGGAAAACTCTATACCTCTTTAGTTGGATTAAATGGCGATACAACTTTGGTGCAGCTAGACTCAAATCAAAAAAACCCGATCAGACTGGCACAATTGAAACTTAATGGTCAAGCATGGAATAATGGCTTACAAAGCTTAGTTTGCTCTGCAACAGGTCAACTCCTTGGCTTTGGAGCTATGAGGTATGAGACACCTAATGCTGTGTATAGCATAGATAAGAACAGTGGAAACATGACTCGCGTACAAGACTTTGACGCTGCCCAGATTACCATTGCTCGTGAGTAGAAGGGATTGAAGAATAGGGCATTGGGCATTGGGCATTGGGCATTGGTTATTAATTCTTCTCCCCCTGCTCCCCCTGCCCCCTACTCCCCACTGCCCCTTTCCCTAAGAAATGCATCAAATGTAAGCCTATCCGGTAGTGAAGTTTGTGCGCCTGGTTTTGTCGTCGCCAAAGCACCGGCTGCTGCACCCCAAACAACTGCCTGATGTAAAGAAAGTCCTGCAAAAAGTGCCGCCGTCAAGCCGCCATTAAAAGCATCGCCAGCAGCTACTGTGTCAACTGCATAAACTGGAAACGCGGGTACAAAAAACTTTTCCTCAGCAGTGGCACAAAAAACACCTTTAGCACCCAGTTTAACGATCGCACATTTCACACCCCGTTCTAATAAAACTCCAGCTGCTTTGGCTGCAAGTTCTTCTCGATCTACAGGAAAACCCACTAACTGCGCGGCTTCAACTTCATTCGGTGTAATAATGTCCACTAATGGGTAAAGTTCATCTGGCAAATCAGATTGTGCGGGTGCAGGATCGAGAATTACCGTTATTTTAGTTTTTCTTGCTGCTTTAGCTGCTGCAACCACAGCATTAATAGGAATTTCTAATTGTAAAAGCAGTGCTGTCGCTTCTGGTAATAAATGAGACAATCGTTCTACATCTTCTTGATTGACACACCCATTTGCGCCAGGAATTACAATAATTTGATTTTCACCAGCATGATTTACAGCAATGATGGCGACTCCAGAACTAACAGTCTCATCCACGAAAATATTGTCAATCTGCACACCAGATGCTTGTAAATTATTAATAAGTTCTACACCAAAATCGTCTGCACCTACGCGCCCCACCATTTGGGTAGGAATTCCTAATTTTGCTAATGCTACCGCTTGATTAGCTCCTTTACCTCCCGAAACTTTAAAAAATTTTTCTCCTAGCAATGTTTCTCCGGCGACTGGCAAGCGGGGTGCTGTTGCTACCAAATCTATATTTATGCTGCCGAAGACGATAATGCTCATTTTTGTTGATCTTTAAAGTCATTTAGGCTAATACTACAGCAAGCGATCGCAACTCTTGTTCCACCAATAGTAGAGATCAAATATTTGTGATTGTCAGAAAATATAGAATAAACATCAATCTTTAGGCGAGTAGGGAGAGACGCGATAAATTGCCGTCTTTACAATAATCAGTCCTTTGTCTTGACGGCGATTTATTGCGTCTTTGCTTTGCGATTAGCGGCGTGT
Source organism: Nostoc sp. CHAB 5834 (assembly GCA_020829485.1). Next base: position 4,358 of record JAIVFU010000062.1, read on the forward strand.
CATCAAAAAACCTTATCCGAACCGTATTGATAGGAGTCCTATATTTTGCTCTTTTGATGGCAAAATACGATCATTCATTTAATTCCATCAATTCTTTTGTCTTCAAAGCAGCCGCTACAGGTTGAGGACATTCTCGAATCTGAGGAGAGATAGAGCAAATCGCATCTGTCGTTGTTTCAAAACAATTTGATAACCCAATTGTTTTTAACAATCCGGTTCGTTCTAATAGTTGTTTGACTTCGGGTTGTAAACCTGTGAGAATTAAGCGGCAATTGTGCCGCTCCAAGTCGTGGTAAATATCCTCTAAAGCTACTAACCCAGTTGTGTCCATATTTGGCACAAACCGTAACCGGAGAATTAAATATTTCACTTCCGGTTCATCGCGGAGGAAGGTAGCAAACCGTTCAGCAGCACCAAAAAATACCGGGCCATCTACGCGATAAACGGCAATTTCTTTACCTAATTCTAGAGGAGTACCAGGGGGAAATACTTCGGTTTCAGGTATTTTAACTAAGCTTAAATCGCTCATCCGTTTGATGAACAAGGCTCCGGCTGCAATCAATCCTACTTCTACAGCAAGAACTAAGTCAAACAAGATTGTTACTAGCCAAGTGAGAATCATCACTGCAAAGTCAGAGTAGGTAGCACGCATCAATAAACCAATGGCTTCCCACTCAACCATCCGCACGCTAACCACCATCAAAATGCCAGCAAGTGCTGCTAAAGGAATCTGTGCTGCTAGGGGTGCTAAAGTTAAAACGATAATCGCTAAAGCAACGCCGTGAATTACTCCAGATAGTCGGGTTTTGCCGCCCGAACGGACATTGACAACAGTCCGAGCGATCGCACCTGTTGCCGGGATACCGCCAAAAAATGGGACAATGATATTTGCCAATCCTTGACCAATTAATTCGCGATCGCTATTGTGTTTTTCGCTCACTGTCATCCCATCAGCCACAACCGCCGACAGCAACGATTCAATACTTCCCAATGCAGCCAAAGCCAAAGCCGGATTAATCAGTTCTCGAATCACACTAAAATCATTCCAGTGGGGAATACCTTGGGGCATCGGTAAAGATTGCGGAATACTGCCAATTGTGGGTACATTCAAATGGAAATAAGAAGCGATCGCCGTTGCCAAAACCAACCCCATTAAAGAACCCGGTATTGTAGAATTAATCTTGGGCCACAAAACCGTGGTTGCAATCACCACTATTGCCAACCCAACAGCAGCCCAGTTTAAAGCTTCTACATGAGTTACACTTTGCCAAAGTCCCGGCGCGAAATGTTCACTGCGTGGTAGTTGTAAACCAAAGAAATTATTTAATTGACTACAAAATATAATTACGGCAATACCATTAGTAAAGCCTGCCGTCACTGGATAGGGAATAAACTTCACTAGCTGTCCAAGTTTGGCAACCCCTAAAGCAATCTGGATAATTCCAGCCATCACTCCAGCAATCCAAACTTTCTCAATGCCGTACTTGGCGACAATTCCCACCAATACTACAGCCATTGCCCCTGTCGGCCCTGTAATTTGTACTGGCGAACCGCCAAAGATTGCCGCTACAATTCCCGCCACAATAGCGGTATAAAGTCCCGCTTTTGGTTCTACACCACTCGCTACTGCAAAGGCTAAAGCTAAAGGCAAGGCTACCACTGCTGCTGTTAGCCCTCCCGCCAAATCGCCACGGAGTCCACTAAACAAGCGACGCAGACGCAAAAGCTGTGGTTCTTCGAGGATATCAGATATTGCCATATTCAGTTTCTACTCTCATACTCAATTATGTTGATGCACAGATAGATGTCAGATGATATCCGGGCAATTAAGCATAATACCCGGAACCTCAAAAAGCCTGCGAGTAAAAGCCCTTTCATTATAGACATCTCCCAAAAAAGTCAAAATTATTTATATTGTCTAGGACTTACGCACTGTACAAATGCATTGTGATGTGGATTAAGGGACTTCCAAATAAAAAAATACTCAACTACTTATTGTGGGGTGGGCGACACGAGAGCCCACTAGCCCAAGGCGGGCAAGATGCCCACCCGACAAGATTGGGTAATTTATTTGTTGGAAGTCCCTAACTATCTTGAGGAAGTTTTCAGGCTTTTCTTGATTATCCTGCGATGCCTACGGCGGTAAACTACGCAAATAGACCATACTATAGGGACACAGCAATGCTGTGCCCTGACGAAGATATGGTTTCGGCAATAGCGATCGCTCGAACAAATTACAGCAGATAAAACTATAATTGCGTTCGCCCATCTTTAGACTCAAGACTCAGAACTTTTTTCCGTGGTAATATCAGTTGCACGAAACCGCAAAAAGCCGTGGCTACTGTATTAAAATCTCATCGGGCATCAAGAAGGCGTAAAGATTCAACGCATCCTTTCCAGCGTTTGCTTGAGTATGGACACCAGTATCGTAAACAAATTTGGCTAGCAACTACTTATTCTACTCTCAATAAATTTTTCGATTTAGCACCACCCGCTTTAATCGGCGTGGCGGTGGATGTGGTAGTCAAGCAAGAGGATTCCATAATTGCCCAGTTCGGGGTACGCGATGTCTTTCAACAATTTTTGATTATTTCCTTTCTCACCGTCATCATTTGGATACTAGAATCTGTTTTTGAGTACGCCTACGCTCGACTTTGGCGGAATTTGGCTCAGAATATTCAGCACGACTTGCGTTTGGATGCATACAAACATTTGCAAGAGTTGGAATTAGCTTATTTTGAAGAACGCAGCACTGGCGGTTTAATGTCTATCCTCAGTGATGATATTAACCAATTAGAGCGGTTTTTAGATGGAGGAGCAAATGATATTATCCAAGTTTCTGCAACTGTTCTAATTATTGGTGCTGCTTTCTTTATTTTGGCTCCTGATGTAGCGTGGATGGCTTTATCACCAATGCCATTTATCCTTTGGGGTTCCTTTGCTTATCAACGACTACTTGCACCTCGCTATGCTGATGTGCGCGAAAAGGTAGGTTTCCTGAATTCGCGTTTGTCAAACAATATCAGCGGGATTACTACTATTAAAAGTTTCACTGCTGAAACTTATGAAGCCTCTCGTTTGGAATTAGATAGTGAAGCTTATCGGCGTAGTAACTCTAAAGCAATTAATCTTTCTGCTGCTTTCGTCCCGTTAATTCGGATGCTGATTTTAGTGGGTTTCACAGCATTACTATTGTATGGCGGGATGGCAGCAGTTTCTGGAAAAATGTCTGTAGGCGCTTACAGCGTATTAGTGTTTTTAATCCAGCGTTTGCTATGGCCTTTAACTAGATTAGGCGAAACATTTGACCAATATCAACGGGCAATGGCTTCTACTAATCGAATCATGAATTTGTTAGATACTCCTATTGCTATTCATACAGGTGATGTATCGTTACCTGTGGATGAAGTGCGCGGTGAAGTGCAATTTAAAAACGTTTATTTTGCCTATAAAGATAGATTTCCAGTAATTAAAAATCTGTCTTTAGATATCCCGGCGGGGAAAACCATTGCAATTGTGGGTTCAACTGGTTCTGGTAAAAGCACTTTAGTCAAACTTTTGTTGCGGTTATACGAAGTGCAAACGGGAAGCATTACTCTCGATGGCATTGATTTGCAAAGTTTGAATTTAAAAGATTTACGCCGTTGTATTGGTTTGGTGAGTCAAGATGTCTTTCTATTTCATGGCACTGTCGCAGAGAATATTGCTTATGGTAGCTTTGAGAATACAGAGCAAGAAATTATCACGGCGGCGAAGATAGCCGAGGCACACGAATTTATTATTGATCTGCCCCAAGGTTATGAGACAATTGTGGGGGAAAGAGGACAAAAGTTATCTGGTGGACAAAGACAACGGATTGCGATCGCTCGTGCAGTCTTAAAGAATCCCCCCATTTTGATTTTAGATGAAGCTACCTCAGCAGTGGATAATGAGACAGAAGCAGCAATCCAGCGATCGCTCGAACGGATTACAGTAGATAGAACTACAATTGCGATCGCTCATCGTCTTTCCACCATCCGCAATGCTGATTGCATTTATGTCATGGAACATGGGAAATTAGTAGAGTCGGGAACCCATGAGCAATTGCTGGAGAAAGATGGGATTTATTCTAGTCTCTGGCGTGTACAGTCAGGTTTGAAATAACTATCGCGCAAAGTTTTGTGTCTTCATTACGAATTATTTATGTTTTTTGGCAATAATCAACCAGAATCAGGTGATAACAAGTGGCGTGTCCAGTTGGATAGGTTTGTCAAAGCAAATCAGCAAGAATTGGCGGCGCTGTTTTGGGGATTGTGGTTAGCAAATGGTGATAGTCAAGGTACTATTGGTATTGATTTGCAACCAACGCCGCATTTTGTTTATTGTCCGAAAGAGCAGATAGAGAATTTAAATATTAAGGTTGAGAATCGGCTTCAGGAAATTTTGGGAATTGTCGAGAATCATAAGCCGGAAGTAGAAGTTGTGATGATTGGCATTGGGAAGGGGGAAATTAAGTTAATTCAGTTTGCACCGGAACCAGCACCACCAATTTGTTTTGAGGAAGTTGGGAAGGATGTGGATGGGTTATTGGAAGTGTTGGAAGAGAGGATGAGGGAGGAGATTGTTTTTTAACGCAAAGGGACGCGGAGGGAAGCGCAGAGGATACGCAAAGGAAGATAAAGGACTCTGCGCTTATTCTTTAGTTCGTTACAAGTTGTTCTAGATTTTGAACTTCATCCATCAAGATTGATTCATATTGATACGGATTGCTTTCCCGTATTTGGCATAAAGTAGCGATCGCCTTTGGATTACCAGGATCAATTTTCACTAGGTTTTCGGCTGCATACAAACGTCGCCATTCATCTTGAGTGGTTTCAAGTATCTGAGATAACGTGCTAACTGCCACTTTGTTACCAGGATCTAATTCTCCCAGGTGCCAAGCAACCCTACGAAGTAAACATTCATCCTGAGACGTTTGAATCCTCTCCAATAGAGCCGGGATCGCACTTTTATTACCCGGATCGAGTTTTTCTAATTTCTCAGCTCCAAGTCTAAGAACTGTGAGACTTTCAGTAGTATGAACCAAATGCACAAAAGCTGCGATAATCCGTTTTCTGTCGGTTAATTCCAGGGTTTTTCTAGCTGTCTGCACCAATGGTTTTGGTAGTATCTACCAATCTCGCTTATCTTGCCGAAAATAGGCATAACTCCATTTGAGCAGTTGTTCTACAATTGCATCACCCAAACTAGATTCTGGGAACTGGGATAAAGCCTCAGCCGCCAAAAAATAGGCACGATACCGATAAAAATTGCCGCAACCGTCATCAAAATCTATTAAAGCTTGGATAAAATCTTCTTTTTGCTGCTTATCCACATCCTTTTGGCTGAACCAGTGGAGAATATCTGCTTTCCACTCCGGCTCAAAGATGCGGTAAGTGCCTTGATTTAGATTGCTGCGATCGTGGTTAAAGAAATACTGCCAATCATGCATTGCCTCCTACCCACCTCGATATGTGGGACGAAAGGGACTTTAATGAATCTTGCTACATCAATTGGCTTGCTGTCAAGTCTACACGCGATGAGGAACTGTAAAGTTTTCCTTCTTTTGATTCAAAAAAAACAGCAGTTCTTTCTGGAAAGTGATGGGTTGCTCCCACGCTTCGCTAACATTAATACCAATGCACTGGCTTTAAAATCTCAAATCCAAAATTGGTATTACTTACGCACTTGGCCGCTAAATCCGGCGGCTTTAAACTGCTTCAGCTTCAACGGCGTAGGCTGATTCGCAGGTACAGAAATTCTCAATTCAAAATCGCTAATTCCAGGTGGAACCTCAACAATAGAACCTAAGCGAGTGCGATTTTGCATTACCGAGTCATTGTTGGCATCATAGATGCGTCCAAAAATATCTGCGTCATAGACTGTTTTGTAAGTGCCATTTTCTGCCTTGCCAAAAACAAGAAAACAATTAGCAGCCGCGCTACCACTACTAATAACAGCCCCTTGTGCTAGTTCTGGTGGACAATCTTTATAGGAAACATCAAATAATCTAATCTGTGTCAGTGCTACAGCAGGGGGAATGCTCATCCACGATAGAAAGGTGATGAGACAGGAAATAAAAATAACCGTGAGGGAGCGCAAGCGCATAAAAGACTCCGTGACTTAATTTAACAATATGTAACTTATGGGAACTCCAAAAAATAAATTATTCCACTTAAAGTCGTTGAGTGTTGACTGTTGAGTGTTGACTGTTGACTGTTGACTGTTGAGTGTTGATTGTTGACTGTTGACTGTTGACTGTTGACTGAAAACTGGTGAACAATAGCAATGGAATATTTTTTTACTTGGAAGTCCCTATAATCTCAGCTTACCTGAATTTAAGTACAAGGGATTGAAGACTTTAATTTAACCTTTGTAATAATTAGGGAAATAACCCTCAATTGCTATTAAATTATGACTCCAGATGAGATTGAAGCATCTATGCTCGCAGCCTTTAATGATTGTGATGCAGCAAGCTGTCCTCTCACTGACACGCAGAAAGAGATATTACTACAAGTCGTGGAGCTAATTCAGGGAAATTCTACCTCTAGAGCATCAACTATTGCTAATCCCTTAGACGAACTTACCCCAGAGGAGTTAGAAGCATTTTTACAATTTGTTAAGGATGAAGAACAATGCAACCGCACTTGGAAAGTGCAATTACTCAACGACTGGCTACAGCAAAATGACTCTGGAACAGTACAATTTATACGGCAACGCTATGGTTTACAGTGGTTGAATCGTGTAGAGTCATATCATTTTGATAAGTATTCTTATTTTGAAGATGCACTAAAACTAAGAGTAGGCGATCGCATAGAAGTTTCCAATGCACTATGGGAATGGGTACAAGAAGATGGCCCTTGTAAGCGCGAATGGTTTCCCTGCATAGTAATTAAGGTTGATGAAATTAGCGAGAACGATGATTCCTTTACCAATTGCATCGTCCGCTTCTACAACGGCGCTGAGTATGAAATTCAAGGAATTTACGAATGGAACCGTTATAACTGGCGCTGGCCGCAGAAGTAGTGCTGAGGGGAAGGGGGAGTGATTTGTATCAAGAATCTCGTTGAATGGTATCAAATATTTTTGCTTATACGGCATTATGCCGTATAGAATTCAAATATAGACTTATGTTTGTGTTTTATGAGCGATCCTAAGACCTCGCAACAAACATTTAGCAATTACTTGCTCTTTTTTAGTAAGAACTAGCATAGCGAACCCCAATTCAAAACAAGTTAAATATGACCTTTAATTTCACTTTTCTACTTTTTCTAAAATCCCCTGTGCATTAGAGTAAGTAGCGTTATAGGCAAGTTTGCCATCTGAGAGCAGACGAAAACGCTCTCCGGCTCCAGGCTTGCAAATTTTTAAATTGCTTTTATTATCAAAATTACTAACATCAAACTCGTAATCATTACTGCTGACTTCTTTAAGAGAAATTTCGCCGTAACAGGGAACATCTGGAACACTGATATAACCACATTTCTCGTTTAAGCTACAATTTTGCTGAATCTCAAGATTAATGCGAAACGACTTTCCTGAAGGGTCTTTGGCTACACCCGACCATTTCCCCAAAAACGCATTCGATACTTGTAGCGGTGCAGAAGAAAGAGATGTTGGAACGGGAGCAGATGTGGAAGATGGAGACGGGGAAGAAGAAGGAGATGTTGTAACGGGAGTAGGTGCAGAGGATGAAGATACTGAAGGAGAAGATGATGGACTAAGTTCTGGTTTGTTTAATATCGTACTAGTGATAGTCACAATACCGCCAATTACCGCTACTGCAACAGTAGCGATCGCAGTCCATGCTTCTGGGCTAATACCTTTGTTTTTCTCAGATTCTTTTTCTGGATCTGTCATGTATTTCTTGCTTGGCGTAAATTGGAGTTGCTAGTCCAGGAAATGACCACAAACTTAAAATCACCGGAATGGCTAATCTACTTAAAATTCTTATTGCCTTTAATGCTAGACAGACAATTCTACTTTATAGTAACGCGTATAAGCATAGCAGTTGTCAAGGTCAAGGTTTGGGAGGAGTGATCTTGATAGATGCTTTGAGGCGTGTCGTAAGAGCTACAGAGCAAGTTGCATCTGTTGCAGTAATTCTATAAGCTATAGATGAAAAAGCAGTTAACTTTTACCAAAAGTACGGTTTTCAACAATTTAAAGAACATTCCTTCAAGCTTTATCTACCTGTTAAAGCGATTGAGGAACTTTGTTTACGTTTTGAAATTTAAGTGTATGTCAATAAAATTATTGCTTAAACAACGCCCACGCCAAAAACCTCTCGGTATAATATAACGCTAATTGATTGCTCACACCGTTGAAGACGGCATCAAAAGCGTGTTCTGCCCAAGGAATTTCTAGAAAAACCGCAGTATTACCAGAATCATGTAAACGTTCATACATTTGTCTACCAAATCGCGCTTCTACCAAATGGTCACGACTGCCGTAAATTAATAAAGTTGGTGGTAAAGGATGCGTCAGATAATTTATCGGTGAAGCAATTTTATACTGATTAGGCAATTCTTCTAAAGAACCACCGAGAAATGCTTTTAAAACAGCGCGAGTGTTAATAGGATCGGGATTTGGTGGTGTTTTATATCCTTCAGTTAAATTAACAGGCCCGTAATAGTTCACCACACCACGAATAGGTGGTGCATCTGGTTGATAAGCCGCTAACATTGCTAGGTGCGCTCCCGCAGAACGCCCTAAAAGTACTATACGCTCTGGATCGGCTTCATATTCTGCTGCATGTTTGCGAATAAAATTTAGGGCTGTACGCACATCATCTAACTGAACTGGAAACTGATATTTAGGTGCATGTCGATAGGCGATCGCAAATACCGTATATCCCTGATGAGCGATATATTGATTAAACTCGGAATTTGCATGAGAGTTGCCATATTGCCAAGCTCCACCATAAATTACTACCACTGCTGGATATTTACCTACCTTTGAGGGTTGGTAAACTTCCATTTTTAAAGGCACTCCGGCAGGAGAAGCAAAAAGAATATCTTTTTGATGACGGGTTTTACCTAATACAATACCTCTGAAAAAATTAACTAAATCAAAGGGATGGGTTTGCATTTTAGCCCTTACTTGGACAGGAATTTGCTCTAGATAATTTGCTCCCAATCCTTGTTTCATCGCTTTAGCCATCTGCATTTGAGTTGGTGGGATATTCACTAACAGCCATGCACAAATTAGCAATCCTATTAAGCTGAAAATACAAGCTAAACGTTGAAATTTACGACGACGGATGTAGAAAAAAGCAAGTAATAAAGAGAGCAAATTTAATAACAATAACCAAGGACTGACTTCTGGCGCTCCTACTGCTAGGGTGAGTAAAAACATATTTGGAGCCGGAAGAATAATCCAAGAACTGAGAGATAGGCTTGCAAAACTTAGTAAAAATACAAGCCATGATAAAACTATTTTGAGTTTAAGAAACATATATGAATTGACCTAATGCATAAATAAATCCCTCATCATCACTCAAAGTGAATTGAGAAAAACTTATATATATTCCCAACTCAAAGCACGCAACTATCCACGTATAATCGGTAAAATACGTACCCTAGATTGAGCTTGATCAACAGTGATCAATGCGCCTGACTCCAGTAAGGACTCAAACTGGTTCAGAGCTAAAATGACTATCTGTTCGATCCTGTTAGGTAAAATATCCTGGGTGCGAACCTGAATGACACTTGGAGTATCAGCACCTGTTGCAGCTAACAGGGAGCCGAAATCTAAATCATGGGTAAATACGATATACCCATTAGTTCTTGCCCACTCCATAATTACCGAATCTTTCTCACGAGGGTCGCCAACACAAGACCAGTGCACAGAGGAGATATTGTACTTCTCAAAAACCCCAACCCAATCAGGGGAAAGATTCATATCAATCAATATTTTCATGCACTTTGGAGCGGGACTTCAATCTCTTCAACTCGCCATGCAGCATAGGCAAGCGCTTCATAAATATCGGCTTCTTCGAGGTAAGGATATGCCTTGAGAATGTCGCTATTAGTGTGTCCAGATGCCATTAAGCCGACAATAGTACCAACGGTAACACGCATTCCACGGATGCAGGGTTTGCCTCCCATCACTTCTGGATTGCGGGTAATTCTGGTGAGATTTTGCATGGCTGTTAAAGAGCGGGAACTATTTTATTGGATTGAAAAACCAAAAATGACTGCTTCAATCAAATTCATTATCGAACTTTCTCCACCTTCCAGGCTGACTGATTGCCAATTGAACCTGACCTGACAAGCTCAGGCTAATTATTTATCCATCAACCTAAATCTAAATGCTTTTGCAATGCTTGGCGCATCACTTCTACAGGCACTATTTCCTGCTGCAACCAAATTTTTAATGCTGCTACCCCTTGTTGAACTAGCATTTCTAAACCATCGATCGCAATTGCGCCTTGTTTTTCTGCCTGCTTTAGAAATTGCGTCGGTTTTGGAATATATATTAAATCGTAAGCGATCGCACCCTTTGGTAAATTTGCTATTTCTTCTGCACTCAAAGGCGACTCATTAACCTTGGGATACATACCTATGGGGGTTGTGTTTACCAGCAGATTAGCTTGGGGAATTAACTTTGACAATTCTTCCCATTGATGAACTTGTAAATTTTCACTTATAGGTGAATTGTTCCAACTATTACCAAATTCCTGTAATCTCTGCATATTACGCCCAACAACATGAATTTTCGCAAAACCTAGTTGGTGACAACCTGCTACAACTGCTCTAGCTGCGCCACCATTGCCTAAAATTACTGCTACCTTCTGACTCCAATCTTGTTGATAGGTTGTCTGCAAAGGAGCGATAAATCCTTCTATATCTGTGTTTGTCCCCACCCATTGATTATTTTGGCGACTAACAGTATTCACTGCGCCTATAGCTTGAGCAACAGGGGTAATTTCTGAAAGCAGAGGCATAATTGCCTGTTTATGAGGTATTGTCACACTAAAACCGACAACCCCAATAGCTGCGAAACCTGCGATCGCTATTTCTAAATTCTGTGGTGCTATAGGAAAGGGAAGATAAACATAATCTAATCCCAAATTAGCGATCGCAGCATTATGCATCGCTGGCGACAGCGAATGCTCCACCGGATGTCCAATTACCCCTAATAGCTTAGTTTTGCCTGTAATCAATTTGTTATTTGTCATTTGTCATTTGTCATTTGTCATTTGTCATTCGTCATTCTCCCCCTGCCCCCTCATCTCCCCCTACTCCCCACTCCCTACTCCCCACTCCCTACTCCCCAGCTAGCCTACAATTATTAAAGCTACTTAACAATTCTTTGAATCATGCAGGCAACTACAGCCGCCTCTACAACCCCAATTCCTGGTAAATATTGGCAGTGGCGCGGGCACAACGTTTACTATGTGCGTGCGGGAGAAAAGCAAGCGCAACGTCCGCCCTTGCTTTTGGTACATGGATTTGGTGCTTCCACAGACCACTGGCGCAAGAATATCACAGGATTGTGTCAAGATTTTGAAGTATTTGCGATCGATCTTTTAGGATTCGGGCGATCGGCAAAACCGAAATTGCAGTATAGTGCCGACTTGTGGCGTGACCAACTCCATGATTTTATTAGTGAAGTAATTGGTCAAAAAGCAGTATTAGCAGGTAATTCCCTTGGTGGCTACGCTAGCTTATGTGTTGCAGCCCAACGTCCTGATAGTGCGGCTGGTTTAGTTTTGCTCAATAGTGCAGGGCCTTTTAGCGAAAGCCAACCGACATCTGAGCCGGAAGCTTTACAATCAGAAGTTCAGCCTCCCAAACAACCCGCTACTTTGCAGAAACTTCTTGGTGAGGGCACTAAGTGGATTTTTCAACAACCTTTAGCCCAGTTTTTGTTATTTCAATACGTGCGACAAGGTTGGGTAATTCGCCAAACTCTAGAAAAAGTTTATCTTGACAAAAGTGCAATTACAGACCAATTAGTAGAAGAAATTGCTCGCCCTGCTTACGATCCTGGTGCAATGGAAGTATTTGTATCAGTCTTTAGCACCCCTCAAGGGGAAAAAGTTGATCTGCTACTAAAGCAATTAACTTGTCCACTATTGATGTTATGGGGAGAAGCTGACCCTTGGATGAATGCTAGAGAACGTTCCCAAAAATTTCGTCAATATTATCCTGAACTTAGAGAACATTTCTTAACAGCCGGTCATTGTCCCCATGATGAAATACCCGATAGAGTAAACCAACTTTTAGGCGATTGGGTTTTGTCTATTACTAAGTGACCACATCTTTGGTAAGGGCACACTAATAGACATCTCCAGAAATTAATTATGCGTTACCTGAAACCCTTGTCTTGACGTTGCATTGCAACGTCTCTACATTCTATTTTCGGAGATGTCTAATGCTCATTGTCAACTTAACGTGAAACCCTTGTCGAGATGTGATATTCAGTTCTCTAGCTTTCCATCACTCACCGCGTCACCCCACCCTAACCCTCCCCGATAGATTGGGGAGGGAACTGGATTTCTTTTTCCCCCCAATGCATCGGCGGGATTAAGGGGGGTAAAACGCCTGTGGGACATGCATTTTAGCTGAAGTTGACACCAATGAGTAATGCTGTGCCCTTACAGCATGGTCTATTTGCGTAGTTTACCGCCGTAGGCATCGCACGAGAATTAAGAAAAGCCTGAAACAACGTATTTTTATAACAATCCCTCTAATTCGGCGAATTTACGCAAACGTGGTAAACACTGGCGCTGATAAAAACTGCTTAATGTTGGAATTGACAGCCCGAATTCCTCAGATAATTCTTTCCAGCTAACTTCCGGGGGTAGGCGTTTAAGAATTAACACCTGACAATTCACATCTGGACGCCCTTTAATGTAAGTATTGCAAAGTTCTCCTTCAGAATCTGTCTTAGCCCATATCTCCAACTCTTCCAAAATGGGAGGTGGTTGGGGGGTAGCTGGCAGGTTATCTACAGGATCAATGGTTTCTCTTATTCCACCCGACGTAGACTGACGAAGCCGAAGATGGACTGTTGTGGCTTGTTCCCGGTTTTGGTTAATGTAAAAGTCTTGTAATCTCCGTTTTAGGTAAGCATTCAGCCAGGTGATGACACTGCCATAAGTGGGATTATAGATTTGACCTGTCAAACCTTCACAAACATTGCGGCAGAAATACAACCAAGTTTGTTGTAGTGCATCTTGATAGTAAGGAGTACTTTCTCTCCAAAGTCTACTTGCACTCAAGCGAATAATTTGCGTGAGCAGTTTCTGACGCTGAGGACTTCCAGATGGGTGTTCACAGGCTTCGCTAACTAGGCGGCGTAGGTGTTCATCGAATTGAACCATGACAATCTTGGCGAAGAAAGCAAGAATATCTTAGTATTGCGTATAACAACACTCTAAAAAATTTTCGTCAAGATTTATTCATTGGTCATGGGGTATGGGGTATGGGGTATAGGGAATTGCTAAGAGGCAGAGAGGCTCAAAGCTTAGAGCAGAGGGGAAAGAGGTAATTTTTATTCTCCCCTTTGCCCCCAGCAAGAACTGCTTCTTCCCCACTTCCCACTCCCCTTAATCTAGTCCAAACCAGGACTGGACATTTTCCAACCAGGTGTATGTGAGATCTCCGACACTCAACTTCATTTTCTTGCGAATATCTTGGATATTTCCGTTGGTTAACCTGGCTAGAGTCTGCGCTTCTTGTTCAAAACGCTTGGGCAAAGACCGTTTGTATTCTTTACCTGCCTCACACTGAAGTTCCCCTTCAAATGGATATTGCAAAATATAACGCCCTTGGAATAATTCCCGGTTGGCAGTTTGCAGGAAAATCAAGTCTTCAGGGAATGTGTCGCGGGTGTAGCGAACATGCAAACGAGAGATGAAGACGTTAGTGTTCAAAAGGGGAGGAGCAAACTTGCGGATTGGTGTAACCTTAGTTTGCTTACTTAGAGAATTATCATTTAGCCAAAATACGCCTGCTTCCTTGAGTTCCTCTGGAGTCAGGGGATCGGCAGCACAAGGATCGCAACTACCCATATCCCAAGCGTATTCCAAAAAACCGACTCTCTTGCCTTCTTTGGTGTAAGCGGTTTGGAACAGGGATTTGTAGAATTCACCAAATTCATTTTTGATAAACACGGGAAGATTGACGTTGGAGGGGATTTTCACCGTCCGATAGTTAGTGAGTTGTGCTTCTCCTTGGGGTGAGAGGATATAGACAATTAAATCCTGCTCTGTCGTGGCATTGATCATGCCTAAACGAATTGGCAGCATGAACTTGGGTGATTGGTAGGAAATTTGTAGCGGACGCAAAAGCTGGTAGCCTGATTCCTCGAATTTATCTAAGTTGACTTTGGCAACAAAGAATTTCATTGAGGAACGGATATAGGGCTGAAGTAACTGTTTTGCCCCTTGAGGGATTTTGTAGCCATTTTGTGTCAGCCAAGTTTCCAGCCCGCCAGATTCTTTAGCGCTGAGGATCACGATGTCGTATTCGTCCACGTTGAAACTCGCTTCGACTGTTACACCTAAATCGCGATCGCTTCTCTGAACTTCCGCAATATTTCCTGCTACTGCTGAGAAATTTATTGGGCCTCTTTTAAATAATAGTAGCGGGGTACAAGGATCTGGGTCAAAATATTCTACCAATCGCGGCGCACTAAAAGCATCTAGGCGCTCGATAATATTGGGTAGGGCAACGCGAACTTGATCTTTTTGCAACACCGTTGGCACTGGTACTACGATCGCAAAATCTTTGACTTCGCCTTGGTAGTCGTTTGCCATTGTGAGGACGGTGCGATCGCCATTTCGTGCGATCACCACCTGAGAAGCTTTGTTATACAGCTTCGTATCAGCTTTAGCTACATAAAATCCACAAAATGCCCAAGCTGCGGGTGCAAAGCAAAACACAGCGACAATTGTCAACAGTAATGGCGTTAAAAATCGAAAAATCTTCATTTTTTATACCTCTATATTAAGTGCTGATTTAGGAGACGCGATTAATCGCGTCTGTACAAGAATTAGGAGTTATGAGACGCGATTAATCGCGTCTGTACAAGAATTAGGAGTTAGGAGTAAAAATTCTCCCCCTGCTCCCTCATCTCCCTCATCTCCCTCATCTCCCCTTTGCCAAGAAAATCGTGGGGCTAACCAAAGAATATCTATGAGAATGCTCAACGGGGCAAGAATAAACAGTGCCCAGAAGACTGCGGTGGGAATAAAGAAATAATTCCGCAGGATGAAAGTTAATCCAGCAATACAAGCTGCCCAAACTACCCGCCCAATTCGAGAATTGGGAATTGATCGCGGATCTGTAATCATAAATAGGGCAAACAACAATAACGAGCCGCTCATCAACCGATGCCAGTAAACATCCCAAGTCCAACCCAGCCAGAGATTACGAATCGCTTCTAGCAAGGAATAGCTACCCAAAAAAGCGGCTGTGGTGTCCCAGCGACCAATGCGCTGCAAAACCATGCCGCCAGTCCCGACAAATAACAGCGCATACCACCACTCTTCACCCCATTGTCCCGGCGAAACCCAAGCATCGGAGGTGAGAACCAAGGCGGAAATGATGCCAAAATTACCGGGGTTGAAGAAATGCTTATCACCGAATTTGAAGAGAAATTTACTAGCGATCGCACTTGTTGCAGCTATTACCATTGTCGTCCAGTGATCAGCCCGCAACAATAAACTGAGTCCCAGTGAGGTAATTAAAGCACTGCGAAGATTCGTAATTTGTCCTACCCTGCGGGACGCTAGAGCGTCTATGTTGTTTGCCAATGACCAATGACCAATGACAAATGACAATACCAATTGGGTTGCTAGACAAGTAGCGATCAATACCCCAATCAACTCTGGCCGTAACGTCCAGTCTCGTGTACTGATTCCCACGACTAGGAACAAGCCCAGAAAGGAAATTTGATAATCTCGTATATCTTTGAACAACATTAACTTTTCATGCAGTGTTTATTCGTAGATTTATCATCAATTTAGACGAGTGGTAGGTCAAAAAGTATTGCTCTTACAGATTTTTTACAAAATATGGTTTTGGAGTGGTGATTGCCATGCCAAAGCGATCGCTCTGATGTTTTAACCTATAAGGAGGGCTTATACCTAGAACTCTCTGTTTGTACAGTAAGTTCTAGATATAAGCGAATTAAGCCGTGGTTCCCACGTTTAACAGTTATCAACATTAAGTAATCAGTGTATTTATGCAAGATTACGCAAAAAAGAAAAAACTTTATGCAGCTAGCTCCTCTGTTCCCAATTTTCTACCGCATTCTCCAGCCGAGTTTTCCCAACTGCCTTTGGGCTGGAAATCCCCATACTAAAGCGATCGCCCTAACCTTTGATGATGGGCCCCATCCTCAATACACACCGGAAGTATTGGCAGTATTAGATCGTTACAAGATTACAGCGAGTTTTTTTTGGTTGGGTGTTTGCGTGAACCGTTCACCAGCCATTGCCAAAGCCGTTAGCGATCGCGGAAACTGGATCGGATTGCATGGCTACGATCATCGCTCTTTTGCCATGCTTTCCCCAAATGACCTGAAGGACAGTTTAAAAAAAACCCAAGCTGCCATTTATAACGCCTGCAACCTGCAACCTGAACAAGTGCGAGATGTTCGCCCCCCCAATGGTTTATTTACACCTGCTACTTTAAAATTGTTCTTTCAGTGGAATTACCGCCCAGTAATGTGGAGTGTTGTACCAGAAGATTGGGTACGACCAGGTGTAACTACTGTGGTAGAGCGAATTATGCAACAGGTTAAAAATGGTTCGCTGATTGTTTTACATGATGGTGCTTGCGGTGGACAAGATGTTGCTGCCACAATCCAAATTCTCATTCCGAAACTGCTACAACAAGGCTATGAGTTTGTGACTGTTGATACTCTATGGCAGCAAGCTAAGACTAACTAAAGTAGTAGCCTATAAAAATGTGGTGCTGGCGTGTTTAGTACTCAAAGTTAGCGATCGCCAATTTTAATTATTGGATAGCGATCGCATCAAGCTAGTTTAACTATATGCTTGACTGCGATGACAAACCATGATTATTTCAACTACACGGCTATCATCATCAATACTGTAAATTACACGATAACTTCCAACTCTAATCCGCCAGCAATTCGACTGTCCCTTCAACTTTTTACAACCATCTGGGCGCGGCTTAACTGTCAGATCCTCAATCTTGGAAGTAATTCGACTAATTACCTCAATTGGTAGGGCATCAAGTTCCTTTTGAGCAGAACGGGAAAAGACAACTTGATAATCATCCACTCAACTTACCCTGCTCATTGAGCGACCTTTTTACTTCAGCAAGTGGTATTTTCGGTTCATCAATTCTGAGCAGGGCAATTAAGTTGTAATAAATATCTTCCCAAATTTCACCGTGTTCCTCGAAGTCAAGCAGCACAGCAGTTTTATACCCTTGCTCATCTACCAAAAACTCCACAGTTAAAGGTATATCAGTTTCTTCTTCCATAGCAGCCCAGAGTTCGCCATGTTGTTTTAGGTCAATCAACACACCAGTCTTTTGCCCCAAAAAATTTATCAGAAACTGGACACCGGAAAATTGCATCTTTTCATCCGTGCCAGAAACCTCCCAATTCTCAATATCAGTTAGAGGGTGAATAGACTGCATACTTGGCTTTAAATAACAACATCTTTCATTTATCTTATTAGTTTGAATACAAATTTACCTGAATTTGTCCATTTTCTAGTCGGGAGTATCAGCCTTTGGTGACTGATAAGCTGATATGCGTCTAAATTATATAAACATTCTTTATAATCGTTGACGGTTGACGGTTGACGGTTGACGGTCATCAGTTAACCGTCAACAGTCATCAGGTAAATGTACAATATTATTTGCGTAACAGCTTATCCCAGTGGCTTATGCTAGTTCCTATTGATGAGAGGCGAGAAAAGCTTCGACTTCAGCAGCAGTAGGTTGAGAAGCGATCGCACCTGGTTTAATGGTAGTCAGTGCCCCAACAGCACTGGCATAAGTGACGATGCGTTTTGCTGTTTCGGCATCCCGCAAGCTGTGGATGCCATGCTGACTTAATTGGTGGATGAATCCTGCTAAAAAGCTATCCCCTGCGCCAGTTGTGTCAACTACAGGTATGGAAAACGAGGGTAATTTGCCTTCGTTCTCACCCAGACAGTAGGCGCAACCGTTTTCTCCATCTGTTACTAGCACTCCTTCAATTGAAGCTAGGCGGTAAGTGATGGCTCCGGGATCTGCGGTTTCAAATAGCCATTGGGCTTCTTCTTTGGAGAGTTTGAGGAAATCCACTCGCTTAAATAATTCTGGAATTTTTTGATGAGCGATGTTTGGCTCGTCCCAAAATACAGGCCGCCAGTTGACATCCAGCACAATCTTCAGATCGTAATGTTCTGCTAACTCTAGGGCGCGGTGAATTGCCTTTTCACTTTCAGGATAGGCTAATTCCAAAGTACCCAAAACCAGAAAATCTGCCTCTTGAAATAGCGAATTTGGCAATTGTTTAGCTTGCAGGCGAGTATCGGCAAATTCTGCGGTGTCATACTTACCAAATCCGGCGAAAGTGCGATCGCCTGCTAAATCTCGTGTAACATAAACTTGCCGCGTTGGTGCCGTGGGATGGCGTTGTACCCCGGTTGTCTCTACACCTACATCTTGTAATACCTTGACCAGTGCATTCCCTGCTTCATCTTCACCAACGGCTCCGATAAATCCTGCTGGTGTCCCCAGCTTGACTAAAGCACAGGCTACGTTAGCTGGTGCCCCTCCTGGATAGGGAGTCCAGGATTTTACTTCTTCTAGCTTTAGCCCCAATTGATCGGCTAAACAATCAAACAAAACTTCACCGAGACACAAAACACGGGGATTGCTCATTTTATTTTAGATTTTAGATTTCGATTTTGGATTAGTAATTTACAGTATAAAATCTACAACAATTTTCGCTAATCTGTCGCCAGCCCTTCATAGAATTAAATAGCAATTTTTACTACTCCATAACATCTATATACTTCTGAATGTCATCTATGCTACCTAAGTATTTACACTAAAAGTTTAAGAAAAACTTGTATTATTAATTGCTTTTACAGTTTCATAGGTTATATTTTTGCCAACTTTAAATCCAAAGAAAATATTGACAATCGGATTACTGCTAAGACTTGAAACCCCTCCCAACAAAAGAATCTTCTAGAATTAGAAAGAGTGATTAAGTACATATACCAAGGGAGGATAGAAATAGTCATGGCTGGTGGCAAGTCTGAGACCCCCGTTAGTCTGTCAGACAGAGAACTGCAAATTATCGATTTAGTAGCCGCTGGCTTAACTAACCAAGAGATTGCAGGAAAACTGGAGATTAGCAAGCGTACAGTTGATAACCATATCAGTAATATTCTTACCAAGACCGAGACAGAAAATCGAGTAGCTCTTGTTCGCTGGGCTTTACAGTGGGGCAAAGTCTGTTTGAATGATGTCAATTGCTGTACTCTGCCTAAGCAGATCGAATAAACGATTTATTTAGTAGCAACGTAATTGCTCTGGTCTGGTATAATTGCAAACCAATCTTGAGCTTTACTGATTATTTCCCTCTTTACGCCTAAGTTTTCAGTGTGAACACTCTACCAAAAGTTCCGAGTCCTTCACTCAGCCGGAGTTTATTTTAGTGGAGCCAGCTGACCCTCGGACTCGGAAACTATAAAAGATCAGAATTTCTTATTAAGCAGAACAGATGTAGGAATGGGGAATGGGGAATGGGGAATGGGGAGACGAGGGAGCAGGGGAAGAAGAATTATTAATGCCCAATGCCCAATGCCCAAATTCAAAAATCATCCACAAAAATTAGCAACAATTCAGTGGTGCAAGCGTTACATTTGAAAGAAATCTATGTTGCTCTATCGGCTTGGAGAGCAGTGTTTCAATGAATACTTCTGCTTCTTTTCAAAGTGGCTCGTCTCCCTTTGAATTTTTTAACTTTGATTTTACGACACCTGGATCTGATTCTGATAAAGTTCCGAGTATTGAATACCAATCTTCAGACTTTCCGCAACCCACACAAGATGCCGACTTACTAAGACAGCTATCGTTTATTCCAGGGTTGAAAGAAATTCTGATGATACGGCAGGTTCACGCTTTAGAACACGCTACTGTTTGGGTTCTTAGCGAATCAAAAAGTGCCTATCCTGCCAAAGGTGAACCAACTAAGGTTCAACTAGATAACGAACTATTAGGTGGTTTGTCAACTGAACAGGGATTCTATCTCTATGGTGAGGTGAATATTAGTGATTTGCGGCGTGCGGTCATACTTGCTCGACATCGCCTCACCAGTGGAGAATGGGATTTAGCTGTACATCCTCGTTGCGGCACAAATTTATCAGTAGCAATGCTCTTAACTGCTGGACTAGCTGTGGGTGTGCATCTGTTACTACCATTTCGACCAATCGAGCAACTTATCGGTTTGGGGTTAGCAGCGACGACAGCCGCCGAACTCGCACCTGATTTAGGTTCTATGGCACAGCGTTATCTAACAACTGCAATTCCTTTTAACCTAGCAATTGAAAATATTACCCGTACACGCGACGTTTGGGGGCGTGAGGCACATTTTGTTAAAGTGGGCTGGCAAGAGTAATCTTATGGAATCAAAACCACGTACCTTCAAAGAAACCGCTAAAGAAACAACTCTACTGTTTGCAGGGGGCGCTGGCGCTGGACTAATCATCTTTACCCTGTTCGGCGGCTTATGGCACGTCACTCACTTTTGGTGGGTGATGGCAGCAACTACAATGTTCTGCGGTTTATTAGCCGTAGTATTCCGTCAAAACTTCCAGCAGATGTTAGATGCTTTGATAGATAATGCTCCCTGGATGTAGAAACACAAGATTAAATGTTTCCTTAGAAGAAATTATGAGAAAACTTTACTTCTTACTCCCTGGTACAGATGGCAAATTTGCCTGTGGTGGTCTTTGGGCTGAATTAAAAGCCCTTAATCTAGTTCAGCAGTTCTGTAGTGCTGATGTTGTAACTTACCGTCAACGAGAAAAAGGTAAGCTTTTTATTGATGATTTGCTAAAAGAGAAAAATTTAAATGATGTAATTTTTGTCATCAGTTGGGGATTTGATATAGCTCAACTCGTGGCTAAACTTAAGCAATACAATGTCGTTTACCATGCACATAGCGCAGGTTATCCATTTAGACTAAGAGCGAGTATTCCGATCATGACTGTTAGCCGCTATACAATGGGATATTGGGGAGAAAAATCACCTAATTCTCTGATTTATTATTTGCCGAATCAAATTTCTGATGAGTTTCAAAATTTAGGTCTGGAACGGGATATTGATGTTTTAGTTCAGGTTCGGAAGTCTTCTGAGTATTTAATTAAAGAATTGATTCCAGCGTTACAAAAACAGTGTAAAGTATTGGTTGTTGATTCATACATAGAGGATTTACCCGGACTATTCAACCGAGCTAAGGTTTACCTATATGATTCGGCTGAGTACTGGGCACAACAGGGTGTTAGTGAAGGATTTGGTTTACAACCAATGGAAGCTCTTGCTTGTGGTTGTCAAGTATTTTCTAGTGTCAACGGGGGACTGGCTGATTACTTAGATCCTGGATTTAATTGCTATAAAATAGCTGGATATTCACAAGAATATGATGTCCAACGGATTCTAAAGGTGATTGATTCTTCAGTAGCTTTTAGTTTATCTGAAGATTTTTTTGTTGAGCATCGGACTGAAAATATTATTAAGCGTTTCCAAGTTATTCTAGATGAGTTAAATGAATTTTTTGATCACAAGATTCAGCAGCCATCTAATATTAAGAGTTTGACGAAAATACGGATGGCGAAATTACTTGCTCAGAGGATATATGGGAAGTTGAGGAAGAAATATTTTAAGTAATAGAAACGAACCGCAGAGGCGCAGAGATCACAGAGAGAAGAGAGGAAATAGAATGAGTCGGCGGTTATTAGTTACTGGGGGTGCGGGGTTTATTGGGGCGAATTTTGTGCATCACTGGTGTCAGGTTTATCCAGATGACCGGGTGGTGGTGTTGGATGCGCTTACCTACGCGGGAAATCGTCTGAATTTGGCGCTGGTTGAGGGAAGAGAGAATTTTCGGTTTGTGCAGGGGGATATTTGCGATCGCACCATCATAGACGAGCTATTATCAACCGAAAATATAGATACCATCGCCCATTTTGCTGCTGAATCTCATGTTGATCGTTCAATTCTTGGGCCGGCTGCTTTTGTGCAAACTAATGTGGTAGGAACTTTCACACTGCTAGAAGCTTTTCGGAAACATTGGGAAGCGAAAGCACAGCCATCTGATTATCGTTTTCTACACGTTTCTACTGATGAAGTCTACGGTAGTCTGGGGCCAAATGATGCAGCTTTTTGTGAAACTACACCTTACGCTCCCAATAGTCCCTATTCAGCCTCGAAAGCCGGTAGCGATCATTTAGTGCGTGCTTATTACCATACTTATCAACTTCCAACTATTATCACAAATTGCTCTAATAATTACGGCCCTTATCAGTTTCCTGAAAAGCTAATTCCCCTGATGTGTATCAACACTTTGATAGGGAAGCCATTACCTGTTTATGGTGATGGTAAAAATGTGCGCGATTGGCTTTATGTGGGCGATCATTGTCGTGCTTTAGATGTGGTAATCAATGACGGTAAACCAGGGGAAACATACAATATTGGTGGCAATAATGAGGTGGAAAATCTCAACCTGGTGCAACTTTTGTGTCAGATGATGGATGAATTAGCATCTGATTTACCAGTGCATCTGGCAAAGCATTTGATTACTTTTGTTAAGGATAGACAGGGACATGACAGGAGATATGCAATTAATGCAAACAAGATTAAAACTCAACTTGGTTGGACACCTTCAGTAACGATTGCTGAGGGTTTACGTTTAACAGTTGAATGGTATCTCAATCATCGTGATTGGTGGGAACCTCTGCTTTCTACAGAATATCAAGCTTACTATCGCAAAAATTATCTGTAGAATCACCTAAAATTGGGCTAACTTTAACGAGTAATGGTCTCAAATTTTTATGGGGAACTAATTTGTCATAATGTAAGCGACCAAGAATTATGCCTGGATGTCTATTTTGATTGTGAGCAAATTCTTCAATCGCTTTCCGAGAAAAGACTTTTTTACTAGTAATAATAAACTGGACTTTGGACTAAAAGGCTAGAGAAAAGTAGTCAGCAGTAACACTGACTGCCGTAAAGTCAATGAAAGTAATCGATAAATCATTGACGTGATGATCTTGACACAACTAGAAAAATTCTGGCAAGCTATCTACGATTGTTTGGGGAAGGCAAAAGATGCTGTATTTGAATTGATGGATGCAGTATTGACAAGTCCGAGTATCCCATCGTTTGTAAGCTTGTCACAAAGCCCAGTATTTCGACGGCAATGGTCGAGCGTTTATGCAGCACTGCATGATAGTCGTCCACCGAAAAGGAAGTTGATGAAGCTGCTGGTACAGGAGATAGCGACGGATGAACAGCCATTTCTAGCAGGAGATCATAGCTTTTGGGCACGACCAGAAGCGAAGACACTAAAAGAAAGAACTTTTCATGGGGACTCCAGGGGAAGCATAGGTATCGGACAAAGTTACAGCACGTTAGCGTGGATACCAGAGGCAGATGGGAGTTGGGCAAAGACAAGTGAAACATGAACGGTTCACCAGCTTTGAAACGCCAACAAGCAAAGCAGCATTCCAACTCAAACAAATCACTCGTGAGTTAGGAAAAAGGCCGCTTGCCGCTTATGACCGAGGTTACGGCAACGCCTTTCTTTGTGCAAGCGACAGAGGAGATTAACGCAGACCTGTTGTTGCGTTTAGCTTCTAACCGATGCGTATGGGGTAAACCTAGTGCTTATAAAGGACGAGGCGCACCGTGTAAGCATGGTCATAAGTTTAAGCTCAATGATCCTGAAACTTGGCCTGTAGCAACTGAAACTCTAGAAGTTGAAGACCTAAAATTTGGTCGAGTTAAAATAATGCGTTGGAGTGGGTTTCATTTCCTTCAATCCCCAAACCGAGCAATGGAAATCATTCGCGTCGAGGTGATCCAACCAGTCGGACGCTATCGTAAGTTCCAACCCTTTGATCTGCTTGGTTGGGTCAGACAATGCCTGCATTAGAGGATCTATGGCACAAATACTTGCGCCGTTTTACCCTGGAGCATTGGTATCGATTTGCGAAGCAGAGGTTATATTGGACACAGCCTCAACTTGGCTCTACTCAGGCAGCAGAGCGATGGAGTCACGTGATGCCCCTGTTAACTTGGCAACTATGGCTAGCTAGAGTTGCCTGTATCGACTCCCCATTGCCTTGGCAATCGAATCAGGATAAACTATCTCCAGGACGTGTGGCACAAGCTTTTCCAATAATTTTAGCCGCCATTGGCACTCCTGCTCAACCCCCTAAAACTCGCGGTAAATCACCTGGTCGCGCCCAAGGGCATCAGCCACCTCTACGTCCACGTTATCCCACTGTCAAAAAACACGCACCTAAAAAAGCTAAATCCCAAGAATTACTGAACAAAGCCGACTCAACTGCTGCTTAGGTTCAACTGATTTTTTCATAATTGAGCTTGACTCAGTTTCTCAAAGAAGTCGGGTAACTTTGTCTTGCCGTTCTCTTAATTGCTGGTTGAATCCGAATTAGTCCAAACTCCAGATTTATAGCAGATGCGAACAATAATTCGCACTATTTTTCTAGAGAACCCCAAAATTGGAATCTTCACCTGCTTTCAATAAATTATCAGGCTGTCACAATTTCTCTAGATAATGACTATCCTTGAATATAAGGGAATCAGAGTAAATTGCCAGCAGGTGTAAGATGCTGCAACCAGAACAGATATTACAAGATCGTTATCAAATCCAACGCCAACTAGGCAACAATGGAATTCGTCAAACTTGGCTAGCTAAAGATTTACAAGCCTCTGATGGCGAAAATTCGACCGTTGTAGTCAAACTTTTGGCCTTTGGCGGTACTGTCCAGTGGGATGATTTGAAACTTTTTGAGAGGGAAGCACAAATACTTAAACAGCTAAATCATCCCCGCATCCCTCGATATATAGATTATTTTTGTATCGACGATCGCACACTTTGGTTTGCCTTAATACAAGAATATATTCCTGGTGAGTCGCTCAAGGAAAAACTTGCTATTGGCGAAAGGTTTAGTGAAAAGCGAGCTAGAAAAATTGCTGTTGAGGTTTTAAATATTCTCATCTATCTACATGAGTTAAATCCAGGGGTATTGCATAGAGATATAAAACCGAGTAATTTAATCTGGGGCGAAGATAATCGGATTTATTTAGTTGATTTTGGTGCAGTTCAAGATAAAGCGGCAAGAGAAGGCGTTACTTTTACTGTTGTCGGTACTTATGGTTATGCCCCAATGGAACAATTTGGTGGTCGAGCAGTTGCGGCTTCAGACCTCTATGCACTGGGTGCGACTCTGATTCATTTGTTAACAGGAACTTCCCCTTGTGATTTACCCCAGCAGGATTTGCGGTTGCAATTTGCAGACCGAGTTAACTTGAGTCCCAGTTTTGTCAGTTGGCTACAAAAGTTGATAGAACCTGCTCCAGAACAACGATTTACTAATGCCCGTGAAGCGCTGAATGTTCTCAAATCTCGTTTGGCTATCAAATCTGCAAACAAGAATCAGCTTTTGCCGTTAAAAGAAATAATCAACAATTCTGGATGTGGGATAAATAATCACAATGAAACAGTTCCAGAGGAAATTCTCGGTTGGAATTGGGGCGCATTTCTCATGCCTTGGTTGTGGATGTGGCCGAATCAAGTGTGGTGTGGAGTGTTCTGCTTTATACCAAAATTTTCGTGGATTCTGGCGATCGCATTCGGTGCAAAAGGCAATGAATGGGCTTGGAAAAGTAGACGGTGGAACAGTATTGAACAATTCAAAGCGCATCAAAGAAGTTGGGCGATCGCTGGTATTATAATTGGGGGGCCGATTAGTATTATGTTATGGGTTCGAGCGATCGCTTTGCTAAAATCTGCACTGTAAGGTAAGCCTTTTGGGTAAATATCAAGCGAAGATTTTTTAGCCACATAAGTATAAGGGTTCAACAAATGGTTCAAATTCTTCAAGGAAAAGATATCACCCTAGCCCAACTGATTGATGAATTTGGCCTACAACTTGCAGACGACGAAGATTTTTTTTCAGAATGGCGGTATGATTTACCTGAGTTGAGTGATTTAGAAAAGCAATCTCTCAACGAAGTCAAGGCAGAATATTTGCATCTATCGAAATATCCTATTTTGGAACCTGTAGTCAAAATGGTGGTGCTATCTCCACTATTGCGTCTAGCAGGTTTTTATCAACCGCCTTTCTACATTGCCCCAGAACAAGAGGTAAAAATTTCTTCTGAAGACGAAGGTACGATTATCAGAGGACGTATTGACATCTTGGTGTTGCATCCTCCATTTTGGGTTCTTGTTATTGAGGCAAAACGAGCAGAATATTCATTAGTGCCAGCAATTCCCCAAGCATTGGCTTATATGTTGGCAGATGCAACTTCGGCTAAACCTGTTTTTGGCTTTATCACCAATGGTAATGAATTTAGATTTATCAAACTGCTAAAAACTGAAATTCCACAATATGCTCTATCTGATTTGTTTGCTTTAGATAGTCGTGATGATATATATATTGTCCTGAAAGTGTTAAAGCACCTAGCTCATTTAATTCGTAATTCGTAATCTTGTAAGGTGCGTTAGCCAAGGGCATAACGCACCATCCCAATACTTTCGGTATTTTATGCGTAGGCGTAGCCCGTCGTAGACATCGCTAACCCACCCCAATACGGTTCGGTTAAGGTTTTTTGATGAAAATTCTAGATCGCAAAGACGCGATAAATTGCTGTCTCTACAATAATCGGTCTTTTGTCCTGACGGCGATTCATCGCGTCTCTTGTCTTAACCTCTCGGTTAAGCCCAAAAAATAAAAATGTGTAGGTTGGGTTGAGGAACGAAACCCAACTTTTTACGCGGTTTGTTGGGTTTCGCAAAGCCTCAACCCAACCTACAAATATTCTTAACTACACAAAACATATCCCTCTCCGACTCGGAGAGGGACAGACTTGAACTTTAGTTCAAGGCAGGGAGAGGTTCGTCTAACTCACTTTAAGTTGACTACCCCACCTACTCTATTTTTAACTACTAACTTGTGATTCAACTACACCCACGGGACAAGATACATTTGTCCCTCCCAAACCACAATACCCATTGGGATTTTTAGCCAGGTATTGCTGATGATAAGCTTCGGCATAATAGAACTCAGGCGCATCCAAGATTTCTGTGGTAATCTTGCCATAACCTGCATCGTTGAGGGCTTGCTGATAAGCTTCCCGCGATGCTTCTGCTAACTGCTTTTGATTTTCGGAATATACATAAATTCCCGAACGGTATTGAGTGCCAGCATCATTACCTTGGCGCATCCCTTGGGTGGGATTGTGGCTTTCCCAAAAGACTTTGAGCAGTTCGGTATAACTAATTACTTTGGGATCAAATACAACCAACACCACTTCATTGTGACCGGTTCGCCCACTACATACCTCTTCATAAGTGGGGTTGGGTGTGAAACCAGCAGCGTAACCGACTGCGGTGGTGTAAACTCCTTTAAGTTGCCAGAATTTGCGTTCTGCACCCCAAAAACAGCCCAAGCCAAAAATTGCCTTCTCTAATCCATCGGGATAAGGAGGTTGTAAGGGATTCTTATTGACGTAATGAGTTGCGGGTACTGACATAGATTGTGCCCTTCCTGACAAAGCTTCCTCTGGTGTGGGCATAACTGCCTTTTTGCCAAATCCGAATAGTGCCATTGATTTTAACTCTGATATATATCTTTACCTTATTTACTATTGTAAAGATTCTAGCGATCGCTTGGGGTTGTCTCGGAATTCTCAGCACATTCTCACCGACTAACAGTTCGGTAGCTTCTTCATGAAATTTTATTAAGTTTAGTAAAGATAGATAAAGCGACTGTGTGCCGATAATACATGTAATCGTATAATTTTCTTCGGCCACAAAAAATTAAGTATGTTATTTAACAGCCTAGAGTTTATATTTCTGTTTTTGCCAATTAGTCTTTTCATATTTTTCTTTTTTGGTAAATATGGTTATCACCGTTTAGCAATCATCTGGTTAGTGACTGCTTCTTTATTTTTCTATGGTTGGTGGAACCCAAGATACTTAGTATTGCTTGTAGTTTCAATTGGCTTAAATTTTTTTATAGGTTATACACTCAACCAATTAAACTCACCAGTCAGAAAAAAGACACTGCTTATTTTAGGAATAACAGCTAATTTAATCATCCTTGGTTGCTTCAAGTACGCTAATTTTTTTGTTTCAAGTGCAGCCGATATATTAGGCATAAACTTTAATTTACAAAATATTATCCTGCCATTAGGGATATCCTTTTTTACTTTCCAGCAAATTACCTACTTGGTTAATTCTTATCGTGGCGAAGCCAAAGACACTAAATTTATAGACTACTGCCTATTTATTACCTTTTTTCCTAAACTAATTTCTGGCCCTATTGTTCACCACTCAGAGATAATGCCACAATTCGCTGACAAAAATGTGTGTCAGTTTAACTTGGAGAATATGACAGTAGGTATTACCATTTTCACTTTGGGATTATTTAAGAAAGTTGTTTTTGCAGATAACATTGCTGCTTATGCAAGCCCAGTATTTAATACTGCTGCTGCTGGTATCTTGCCCACATTTTTAGAATCTTGGGTTGGTGCGTTAGCCTACACGTTGCAGCTGTACTTTGATTTTTCTGGTTATTCTGACATGGCGATTGGGATAGCTAGAATGTTCGGGATTAAGTTACCAGTTAACTTTTTCTCACCTTATAAAGCTACCAGCATTAGTGACTTCTGGCGGAGGTGGCACATCACTCTTTCTAACTTCCTTCGAGATTACTTATACATTCCTCTAGGTGGTAATCGCAAAGGTGAGATTAGACGTAGTTTGAATTTAATCATAACCATGCTACTGGGAGGAATTTGGCACGGCGAAGGTTGGCAATTTGTCTTTTGGGGTGGATTACATGGAGCTTATCTAAGTATTAATCATGAATGGAATGTTTTACAAAAAAAGTATGATTTGAAAACAGATAACTGGCTGAGTTTAAAACTTGGTTGGTTTATAACATTTCTCGCGGTTGTCTTCGGATGGGTATTTTTCAGAGCAGAAAACATGGCTACGGCATTGATAATTATCAAGAGTATGATCGGATTAAATGGCTTCTTATTCAGTACTCAAATTATTGAATCAGGATTAAAAAAAGCAACTATTGATATTTCTATTTTACTTGCGATCGTCTGGTTGACACCTAATGTTCAGGAATGGATGGGCAAGTATGATCCAGTTTTCAATTATGAAAAAGTAAAAAAACTTTCATCTAATAGCCTTTTCTGGTCTAGATTGCAGTGGCAACCGAATCAAACCTATGCCTTAGTCATTTCAGTTTTAACTGTAATTGCGCTGTTGCACCTTACCAAAGTTAGTGAGTTTTTGTATTTTCAGTTCTAGGGAGAATCAAAGCTGATGTTTGCTTATTTGAAAATCTACTTGACAATGGTAAGTACACTTATCTCATTTATTGGAGTAGTAAATGTAGCTGTTGATCCACTCTGGTACACTCAAGGGAACAAGTTAAATCAAGTAAATGTTCCTTATAATGAAAGATTGACCAAAACTAATCTATTTTTGCATAGTGATAAACAAAAGTATGATTGCCTGATTTTTGGTAGCTCTCGTGTCACTCTGTTAGGTACTAAAGCACTTAAGAATAATGTTTGTTTCAATTATTCTTTCAGTGCTGGAACAGCCGAGGAATTTGCCAAATATGCCGAATATGTTAAAGGTAAAGGAGTTAATCCTCAAAAAATATATGTGGGAATAGACGCTTACAATTTCACTTTTGATGAAAAGACTGCATTTAAAAATAAAGTTGAGGTAGCAGAACCAAAACCCGCTTATCAATCTTATCTATTCTCTTTAGACACTTTACAGTTGTCCTTCAAAACAATTTTTAGGCTAAATACAGAGATTAGATTTTACGATCAAAACTTCCAGGGTAAAGTTTTTGATAATGCCCCCAAATACAAACCTGAATTTGTAGATAAAAAAACTAAAGAGAGATGTAACTTTTCTCGCATTGCCTATTACAAACAAATACGAGATGTATTCCCAAATGCCAAAATTATTGGATATGTGCCACCAATCTCAGTTTGGAAGGTTTTCAATGAAAGCTATGCTCGTGGTTTGCTAGACTGCGAATTAGAGGCAATTTATGAAGCTTCCAAGAGTTACGATGTAGCATACGATTTTTCATATCCTTCAGAGATAACCACAGTGACATATAATACTTATGATGGGAGTCACTACCACCCAGATGTGAATAATCAAATAGCACAAGTTCTTGAAGGAAAGCGATCAAATCTTGGAATTCGCATCCATCAATATAATCTAAATGAATATCAACAGTTCCATAAAAGTAAGTTAAAAGAATATTTGTACAAGGAACAACAGGGAAAGCGGTGGTAATAAACAGAGTTTCACTTTGTTTGAATCAATTTTTTCTGAGACGGTATATTTCAATACGCTTGGCTTTGTGGAAAATTGTAGGTTGGGTTAAGCAAAGCGCAACCCAACAAAGTCCCGAAATGTTGGGTTTTGTTCCTCAACCCAACCTACACATTTCAAGGTTTTTGGCGCTAACCCAAGCGTATTGCGGTATATTTGACTTTTGACACTTCGACTTGGCTCAGTGTTAACTTTTGACTTCCGCTTTGCGGTACTAGTCCATGTTATTCATCAATGTTATGAATACTTTTTAAGGGTAATTAGCGTCAGAAGATACTCATGGATAAAATACCAAAAATTGATCGTCAAAGGGAGCATCAAGCGAACGAACGTACTTTTCTGGCTTGGCTACGTACTTCTATTGCATTGATTAGCTTTGGTTTTGCGATCGCGCGATTTGGTATATTTCTGCGCCAGTTGAATATTGCTATTACTCAACAAGAACCTCCGGTAAATCCATTATCTAACTCGGAAAATTTGGGTTTGGCTTTGGTAATTTTTGGAATTTTGGTTGTTGCGTTAGCTGCGTGGCGATACAATCAAGTTTTCTGGCAAATTGAACGAGCAGATTATAAGCCAAATAGGTTAATGGTTTGGATAATGACCGGAGTAGTAATTATTTTGGGACTTCTCAGTATTCCTTTGCTCTTAAGGCGTGATAAAGTCCCTCCTCATTCTCCTATTCAAACTCAACCACAGTCCCGAAGGTTGTATTACAAGACTAAATCAATGGCAAAATCAACTTATTTATAAATATCCTCCAATCAGACTAGACAACCTAGAAAGAAAAGTGGAAGCTCTTAGGAATCAAGGTACTGCCAACTTAACTAAGCATTAAAGTGAGCAGATTGGTAGTGTTCTAGATTTGGTGTTAGGGACTTCCAAATAAAAAATACTCAACTATTTATTGTGGGGTGGGTGTCTCGCCCGCCCGTAGCCAAAGGCGGACAAAACTTCTGCGTGAGCGCTCAGTCAAACGCTGTCCACCCCACAAGATTGGATAATTTATTTGTTGGAAGTCCTAATTGCGAATTGCGAATCATTTTAAGATGCCGGAGATATGAGCTTCTCATTAGCCTCAGAAATAACCGTTACACAAGCATTTACTAAGGGTAACAGCGGCCCTAGTTGCTCTTGTCCATTCACTGCTAAATCGCTGTGACACAAATAAACTCTCTCGGATACACGAGACAGTAAATCTGTCAAGATTCTTCGCAGTCTTTGTTCTTCTGCCAATTTTTCATCTTCTGCTGTCCAAGGTTCGCCTAACCTGTCTCGCAGGAAAAACGGCGCACCGAACAAAGTTGCTGCACCACCTTTCGCCCATAGAGGTGAACCAGCATCCAGCCAAAAATGCCAACGGTGCGATCGCCTACTAGATCGATATTGAAATATAGTTGCTAAGGTGACAGCCTTTCTCGCTCCACCAATGGGTAGCACAGGGTAAGGGTTGGCGGTGATTGTACCACGTCGCAGTAGTTGAATGAATTCGATAAGAGTTGTGTGAGGCGTTGTCTCAGCTGGGGCAATTTGTCGTAACCTGGTGTCGATTTCCCAGTAGTGTTGAGCGGTTTCTAATAATTCTCGTAATGCTGCTAGTTGTTCATAGGGGAGATTGCTACCATTCCACAAAAAGCGTTGAATTGCTCTGTCTAAGAGAGAAATGGGACTGGGAATTAAACGCAATTCTTGTTGCGATCGCTGTTGTTCTAACCACTGTAATATCTCATTGTATGCTGTAGTTGCTGCATAGCCGATTCTATCCCAGCGCTCGAAGGCTGACACTGGTAGCAAGTTGGGGCGATCGGGATGGGGTACAAAGCAGTAATCTGCAATCAAACCAGCGCGTACCGGATCAATATTTGTAGAGACGCGATTCATCGCGTCTTTAGGATTCATCGCGTCTATAGAGTTTTCTGGTGATTGTTGTTTCCTACTCAACACAACCAGCATTTCTGCCACAGCATCCCGATCTACGAGTCGTCCCAAGCCGGGATAAACTAGTGCCAGCATGGTGAGTAATGCGCGAATGACAGGTGAACTAATTAACGGACGTTGATCATTGAGCGATTCTACCTGGATATTTTGTTTAACGAGGATTTCTACTAGAGTATAACGAGCGATCGCATCTAAACCTGGTGCAATAATCGCCACCTCTTCTGGTTTCACTTGCTGTGATTGGATGGCATCAGCAATTACTTCTGCTGTTTGCCGCAATAATTGGGCGCGGGAGGTGGTTTGAATTGAATGCACCGTTTTTGGTAAGCTCAACAGTACCATCGGTTCTGTGAGTAATTCCACCATCTGTTTAGCTTGCTCACCAAGGGATTCTGGAGGGGGGCCAGTCAAGATTTCAACCCGACAACGTTCTGCTAACCCTTCTAAGTAGTTGGGATCTGCACCTAATCCCAATCGCACTGCACCATCGGGATTGTAACTAAACGCCCCGACTGCATTTTGATCTAATAGCAACTCAAACAAAAGACGCGCTACGCTAGGATAATCATCTACATCATCCGCCAATACCGCCTGATAGCGTTTAGTTAGGTGCTGCTGGTAATTGCGATCGCTTAATAAATGCTGACTATAAAGTTCAGTAATAATCCCATAAGTTAGTAACCCCCTCTCTAAACACCAGTTACGCCAATTTAGGAGCAAAGAGGCGAGAAATTCCGGCTCTAAAGTTGTACTATTTTCCCCCAAACCCCTTGTCAAAATCTGGGCAATGTTTTCGCAAGGTACACCACTGTAAGCTGCTAATTGCAATAAGTCTAGAATGCGACGCACCAAGCGAGATTCATTCACTCCCGCAACACGTAAAATTTCTTCGTCTAATTGGGGACACCAGAGTTTGGTTGCTAACTCTTGCTCCGTTTCTGGGCGCAATCTTACCGGAAACTGTGCCTTCAGGTTCAAAGAGTTAATTAGCAATGGCCAAAATAAAATAACTTCATCCTGGAAAAAACCTAGCGGTGTCTTGGCACGCACTGGATATTTCCCTAAGGTAGATGTAACAATTGTATCTCCCAATTCTCGCCGATTATCATCATTGGCAGCTAAGACTAAAACTCCTGGCTCTGTTTGTTTAAGATATAAAAATTCGGGTATATGAACGCCTGTTTTACGTAATATTTTTTTTGTATAAAATGATTCACTATACTCCTTCTCAGGTTGTACCCAACTACAAAATTGCTCTACCAAGCGAGCTGTCTTACCACTGCGGCTAGTGCCAACAATCCAAACCGAATGAGAAACCACAAACTTTCTCCTCATAGATTTGCTAGTGTATCTCGTGCGTTAACTTAAGGTTAAGAATCACCAAATAATGCTGGATGATTATCTCCAATGAAAAACTCTGTTTTCAGCCAAAAAATATATTCTTTCTTACTTGATACTTACCGATGGTATTTACAAACTCCTGAACGTTCTTTAGATCAAGCTTACGATGCAGCATTAAAAATTAAGGAAATAGAAAATAAGCATTTCAATGGTAATAAAATAGACATTGACTCAGCCATGTACAGTAATAGCGTGATGGATTATTTTGAGTCAGACTTAAAAAAGCTATTAAAAACTGCCAAGATGCGGCTTACAGAGTTTAGAGCAAGCCGTTGGTTTCTAGATGAAGAAAATCAAAAAGCTGCCCAAAAAGCAGGTATAGAGCATCCCAGTCCTTCTTTGGTTTTAGAAAAGCTTAACTTTATCGATCAAGTTATATCCAAATACACAATAATTTCTGATCAGATAAATTCTAAAGCTTTAGTAGTCAAACCTCCAAATATACCAGTTGACCCTGTAATATCTGACGACAATCTGCTGCGTGTTAACGCTCCAAATTTACCACCAAAAATACCAATTCAAAGCTCGGATAACGGAACAAAGCCAAAGCTTAAAGCCGATACAATGGGCGTTTTACCTCGCTCTATTTTAAGTACTATCACTCGTCTGCAAGTTGAATTAGACCCGAATTCTGAACAAGAGGTAATTCAGAATTTTCGTCAAGCTCAAAGAAGAACAATAATATCTATTAGATTTATTTTACTATTAGTTATCGTACCACTTCTGACGCATCAGATAGCAAAAGCTTTTGTAGTAGGGCCACTTGTTGAGGAGTTTAGAGACACTGAGCAAATGCAGATATTCCTTAATTCCGAAATGGAAGAGGAAGCCCTTGGAGAATTACAAACATTTGAAGAGAAACTCCAATTTGAAAATTTTATTAGAAATGCCCCGCCACTGTTGCCCAATCAGATAGAAATTGCAATGAAAAAGAGGGCGGGTGAGATTGCTGAGGAATTTCGTAACGAAAGCTCTAATGCTATTAAAAATGTTTTTGCAGATATTTTCTCGGTGGTTGCTTTTATCTGGCTTTTATTCGTCAGCAAGCCTTCTATTGCTGTGATTAAAGATTTCTTTGATCGGATTGTTTATGGACTTAGTGATAGTGCCAAGGCATTTATCATTATTTTATTTACCGATATATTTGTAGGTTTCCACTCTCCTCATGGCTGGGAAGTACTTCTAGAAGGTATATCGCGTCATTGGGGATTGCCAGCAAATCGAGATTTTATCTTCTTATTTATTGCTACATTTCCAGTAATTTTAGATACTATATTTAAATATTGGATATTCCGATATTTGAACCGGATATCGCCTTCAGCAGTTGCAACTTACCGGAATATGAATGAATAAGAAGTGGGGAGTAGGGAATAGGGAGTGGGGAGTAGGGAAAGATTTTAGAGTTGTTTTGGTTTCGCCTTCGCCTTGAACCATATTTAGCTCAAATTCAAGGTTCAGCGCAACTTCAGCTTCTTGATGGTAGTCAGACAACAATCGGTTATGCGGGTAATATTGTGCTTTAGCGTTGATTCGCGCTTCTATTCCCTTTGGTAATCCTACCGGAAAAATGGAGGAGCGCATCGTTAGTCGCTTGTTCTTGACCAAGATCCTGGAGGTGCAATTAAAGGTGCAGGTAGGGTAGATTATTTTTTAGGTACTGGGAAATTAGCAGGCGATCGCCCTGGTGTCACAGTCAGCAATGGATAATTATTTTATCTATTACTCAAGTCCAAAAATTAAACACACTATTTTAATACAAAGATTCCCGACTTCTTTAAAGAAGTCGGGAATCTTAACCTTTCGGCGTAAATAAAGTACACATTCCAAATCAATGAAACCCTTGGGGTAACTACGAATTACAAATTACCCTACTAATGGTATGTCTCATTAATTCTGAAGGGTTATAAAATTTCGTAGTAAGGACTTTAGTCCTTGATTTGAGCGATAAATCGCTCACTACAAACCTAGCATGACTTTTGACTTCCGCGTAGCGGTACTATGCTTCTATATCCATGTCACTATCATCATCGTCATGATCGTAAGGGATATCGTCAAGGTCTATCATTTCTGAAATTTCTTCTACTTCATTTAAATACTCAGATTCTTGATGTTCCCGCTCTATTAGACGACCAGTTGACTTTAACCATTCCAAGAGAATAAATTCATTACTTGTACGAATTACAGGCGCTCGCTGGTTACGAGGTTCTTCACGCAAAGGACTTGTAGGCATAAAAAAAACTCACTTTGAATTATGGATCACTGTGCAAAAACAGCAAAATTGTCCACTAGGGTTAAAAGCCTTGTATTACAAGTCTTTTCTCAACAGATGAAATATGAACCATTGAGTTTTTTATTCTCTTGTCCATCTAGTTATTTACCATTAAAATGTCTTCGCGTCAGTTCTAATAATAAATCTTTAAGCGGACACGATCTCACAAGGCATTTGGTAGCTTGGCGAGAGTTTCATACATACTAGAGGGTAATGCAGACAATCTGTTCGCTACAGCAACTGCATCAGCTAAGTTGCTAAATTGACACCGGACAATCTCTTGTCCATTTCCTGAGGGGAATCGCTTTCTAGCTTTGTTAGATACAGCACAAATAATCGCTAAAGCTTTGGCGAACCCATCTTTTGTCAATATTGTTTCTTTAGCGAACCCTTCAACAGGGATAAGGCATACCTCAAATCGATAGCCCGGCCTCGGAGAAACAGCTATGTCGATATAGGGTTTATCTTCTTTCCTGATTCTGCGTAAATATTGGGCAGTCGAATTAGTATCATGCAAATCAGTCCCAAGGGCATAAGTAAAAAAGCAATCTTCTGTGAGTGACTCAGGACGGGTAATTATATCCGTTGGCATAAGTTTAAGTAACTATTCGTATGTTGTCTAATGGTGTAGACACCTCCAGAACCAAAGGGTGTAGAGATTTAGATTCAAAGAGGCGTACATATAGTCAGTCAGATGACCGAAAATATTTCTCAACACGCCTAATCATAACATAGTTGACCGTTGAACTTTTTTTAACTCCTCTGGCCGATACATATTCCGTCACCAAGAACGGTAGGGTTGTATTCAATTGCGATTTTTAGATTAGGAAATATATTTATTAAGTCAATACCTTAGCCAAAATAAGAGCATGAAGAGGTAGGGCGCTTTGTAGTAGAGTTATTGTCTCTCACAACGACAACTCAAAAACTACAAGCCACCCATGCCAGACATCCTATCACTGTTACAATGC
>JAIVFU010000063.1 GCA_020829485.1 Nostoc sp. CHAB 5834
AAAACACGGCTGTGATAAAGTCTTCCATAGATAACATTTGTCCCACCCCTGCAAGAGATAACAATCACAATCTCTGGCTTAAGCATAGGGTGGGATTTTCATCTAGGGAAAGTTGCACATCGCGTTAGCTTACGCTAGTAATATAGCTATGGCAATGACCGAAGCGGAGTTAGCTGCACAAACTTACACACAAAATTCAGAATCTCTTGCTCGCCTAAAGTCAAATCACCAACAATTGCTTACAAACCAGCAAAGTTTGCACCAAAGAATTAGGAATTTACATAACCGTGAATCTGAGGTCAATTTAGCAATAAATGACCTTGATATATGGCTGTCTACAGCTAATTTAAATATTGCCAATGTATTTAAAGAGTGCTTACAAAATCGTCAAGAGTTTACAGTTGACTTAATCTTATTACCTTCGGTATTACGAAGCATGACGATCGCAGATCAATATCTACCCTGGCAACAGAGTATTGATCAGTGTCAGTTAAAAGTCAATGAATTAATTCCAAATTATCGCCAATGGGATAGGGTACGCAGTCGGGTTACTGAAATCAGAGATTTACTTGTGCGGGGACGAAATATACTAGGTAATCGCTCAATCGATGAAGCTGCCATTTCCCAGGTGAGCGTTAATAACGCGCAAGATCCTGTGGAATCTCTCATAAAGCTGAAGCAACTAGCACAAAATAGCATCGATGAGATTGAGAAACCACTAGGGGTCTGGGGTTGGATTATCGAATGGATACTTGCGTTTGCTGTCAACCAGCCAAGTTTGCATTCCATAGCTCAAAAATTACGTCCGTATAGCCGCCGTTATGGTGCGGCGGTAACTCTTGAGGCTATTAGGAGACAAGCCCAGATTATACGTCAAAGAGTTCAACCTGTTGAAAGTGAATCCGCTATCTCCCAAATTACAGATGAGGTGGTTAATGGTATAGTTACGAGTGCGCGTACATGGCTGAAGCAACTAGAAGCTGAAACAGAAATAGAGCAAAACCAGCTTGAGGTTCAATTAAATGAACACATGAGGTTAGCGGCTAATGAGCAGCAAAAAATATCTGCTAATCAAGAGCAGCTAGAAAATTATCGCAGTGAAGCTGACTTCAAATTTAAAAGAGCGATCGCACTCTTACAAGAACTTTTCCCCTTCCCATACTTACCCAAAGAATTAAGACTTTTAGTGCAAGAATACCTCGATAATCCTTCAAATATTCTGACTAAAATTCCACAATTTAGAGCAAAAATACGGGGCTGGGAAAATCGTACCAAGCAACTTGATACTTTAATTTCCTTAATCGATCCTTTTGCTACACTTTCCACTAGCAAATACCTGCTCATCGTTCGCATTGCTAGCTTGCAGGAAACAACGGAAACCTACAAAAACCAATTTATAGAAACTCAAAATCAAATACAGACAATTGTTGAGCATTTACGGCAGCAATTAGAATACATATCAACTGAGCGAACTTGGTGGCAGTCAATTTGGGAAGCAATTCCTGGTAAAATCAAGCTTGAACTTGATTCGACAGACTTGTTTAATTTAGACTTTTTACGCACTATCAAGGTAAAGTTTGAATATTGGGAACAGCAACTTCAAAATGAAGAATTTTATCTTCATCGATATCAGCACTTTGTTCAAGATTGAATAGGAAAATTAAGACAGCCAACGGAAAGCGATGCCTGCGGCGGGCTACGCCTACGCAACGATTTAAGGCGGATTTATCTAGATAATGCAAATGTCGTTGGTATCACTTGTGTTCAAGCTGCAAATTACAATTTTTCACAAGAATTCAAATACTTTGATGTTGTCATTATTGATGAAGTTAGTAAATGTACTCCTCCAGAGTTATTAATCCCCGCTTTGAAAGGTAAAAAGTTAATCATGGTTGGCGACCATCGACAATTACCACCCATGCTTGACACAAAGACTTTAGAGGAAGTTTCTCAAGAGATTGGTAGCACAAATACAGAACTACAATTATTGCAATAATCACTCTTTAAAATTCAGTTTGAAAGTGCTAATGATAGCATCAAACAAATGTTAAATATTCAATATCGAATGCACCCCATAATTATGGGAGCAATCAATCAGTTTTATGATGGTAAACTAGAATGTGGTATTTTGGAGCCGGATACAAAACGCGCACATAATTTAGCAGGCGAAATTATCAAAGAATCTCACCATCTTATTTGGATAAAAACGCCTGGAGGTAATAATTTTCAAGAAGAAACGACAGGAACTTCATTTTTTAATATTCCAGAAATTAATGCGATTGAATGTCTATGTAAGCAATTTGAGAGGACTTGGGGTTCTAGAGTTGCTAATGGTGAACCAAAAAAAGAAATCGCCGTGATTACTTTTTATGGCGCTCAACTCAGAAAAATTGATGAACGCCTGCAATCTAAACATTTCCCATCGTTGCAAATCACCACTGGTACAGTAGACCGATTTCAAGGTATGGAACGACCTGTTGTAATTGTGAGTATGGTTCGCAATAATAGTAGAGGAGATGTGGGATTTGCTAAGAAACCAGAACGAGTTAACGTTGCATTTTCCCGCGCTCAAGAACTGCTGATAATTGTGGGCTGTCATAATTTATTTACCCATCAATCAGGTAAAGTTGGAAGTATGTATTCTGAAGTTTCAAATATCGTGCGTCTACATGGAGGTTTCGTTGATGTTTC
This sequence comes from Nostoc sp. CHAB 5834, assembly GCA_020829485.1. Next base: position 2,692 of record JAIVFU010000063.1, read on the forward strand.
TCGCCTCTTCTGCTAAACCGATTGATGAAAATCTCAAAAAACTGGTAGACGAAATAGAAGCGCAAAGTCCTAGTTTATCAGTTTTAGCAGCGCGTGAATTCCGTTATAGTTTGCGTCAAACTCAGGTAGAAGTAAACATTAAAGAACCTCGCCAGTTTAACGTACTTGAAGAATTTATCATCCGCGCTGCTATTGAATTTCAACCTCCGCCAACAGAGGATGAATTAGCGTCTGTACTTGGGCTTGATTCTGTTTTTATTAAAACTACTACTACAACTCTTCGTTCCTTACAAACTCTATCACCAACATCGCCACTAACAGTTACTTCTGAAGGTCGCTCATTTTATGAAAAAGGATCTGTACCACAGCCGCCATATCCTGTACAAATTTATGCTATTACAGACCCTTTAAGCGACAAGATAACCTTTCAATCTGAATCCTTAAATGAAACAACGATAAGTTTACCTGACTTGGCAGACTTTATCACTCTTGATCATACAATTGCTGATATTGCTTCCTTACCCCTTGAGGAAATCCAAAAAAGTATTCAAGCTTCAGGTTTAGCACTTCATGTACCAGAAGAGGGAAAAATCGTAACTTCCTATAGGGTACTAGCTTCAACTCAAAAAATATGGAGAAAAATATCGCTTTTCGTTATCTTTGATGCTCTTGAAGATAAATTGAGCATTCAAATAAGAAATGGAAAGCAAATTTTAGAGTTAGCATCAAATAGGTTAGAACTACTACATACTGAAGGTAAAATATCCTTTCAAGCATTATGTAAATTGTCAACCGAAACCATCAATTTTGAACGTCAAGCCATTCTCAAGCAGAAAAATTCTGAAATAGAAGTTCGGCTTGAAAAGATTCGCCAAAAGGCGCTAGAAGCTGCCACAAAAACTACTAGTGAGATAGATAACTATAAACCGTTAGGAGAAGCCGTACAGTTACGTGATGGACAAATTAGCCTAGCTTTTTCAGAAGTTTTAAATTCGGCTAAAAGTCAGGTTTTAATTTATTCTCCTTGGGTTAATCAGGCAGTTGTCAATGAAAAATTCCTAAATTTATTACAGAAATTAGCTAATCGCGGAGTTCGGATTTTAATTGGACATGGAATTGCGCGGCGACAAGAAGATGAAGATAAACCAATTCCATCAGAAGTAGAGAAAAAACTTCGAGCGATCAAAACACCTGATGGTTTACCATCTGTACAGGTTTTTTGGTTGGGAGATTCCCATGTTAAAGAAGTAATAGTTGATAAACAAATCCATCTTTGCGGATCTCATAACTGGTTATCCTATCGCGGCGATTACCTACCACGAGGTGAGTCAGTTTATAAAGTTACAATTCCACATCAAGTCCAGGAAGCTTATGAATTTCTTGCTAATCGCTTCCAAAATCACGCTCAAAAATTATGGGGAAATGCTTTAGAAAACCGTGATTCTCAACTGGCTGTAGAGTCTTTATGTGTGTGGGGTGCGCTAGGTATGGAAGATATTGCACTCAAAGAGATACAGAAAAATAATTGGTTTGAACTTCTGCCTGTATGGTTGAATGTAGCACTACAGGGATTAAAGTCGAAAAATTTACCAGGTGATTCAGCAAGTTTTAAAACTGCACTTTCGTTGCTGAATCAGGTTTCTATTGAAGAAGCTTTTATTGAGGAATTGCAACAGGGATGGCGTAAAGTTATAGGCGCGATCGCAATTAACAATCCTAAAACTGCTTTAAACTTACTTAGTGATGAAGTCTGGATGCAGTTTCTACGCCTCAATATTGCCCAAAAGAGTAATTCACCTGATAAGTTTATTTCGCAATATACCTAAAATTAAATAAACATAGTACGTAAATCTTAGGTTTAAATTAACTGTTTGAAATAACAAAGTTTTTGAAAATACATTATGCCGAATTATACAGTGCGTAAATTCAACTAGTATATTTTTCCTACTTCACTAGTAATAATTCTCTAAAACACAGCCAATAAATCCGTCGTCCTGATTTGGTATGAATTATCAACAAAATGATTCTTAACCTTTGATTGACTTAAAGATAGATCCAGAGATTCGTCTTGTTCGATACAATTTATAGGCAGAGAGAGCCGAGGAGAACAAGGTGGTTTTATTAAAAGGCTTTGAGATTGAGATTTACACTGGCACGCCTCAAGGTGAAATCGTTGGTCTCTCCAACAAAATTGTTGCGGATTTGGATGGATTTATGCGGGAGCCAGATAGCCGCAACGTGGAATATATAACTCAACCATCCTATAATTACGAAAATTTATTGTGTGCTTTGTTGCGTCCCCGGCGGGAGTTGCGAAGCTACCTCAATCGTTTGGGCGATTATACCCTGATACCGGGGAGTACTTTATCTTTAAGTGGGAGCGATCGCTTTCTCCGTTCCGACCCAGCAAACCCCTATCATGACTACATTGAGAACACCTACGGCACAAAAGTAGTTACCGCCAGCGTCCACATCAATGTCGGCATCAGCGATCCAGAATTATTAATGCGGGCGTGTCGGGTGATCCGTATGGAAGCACCTCTATTTCTCGCCCTCAGCGCCTCATCTCCCTTCCTAGATGGCAAAACTACTGGCTATCACTCCACCCGTTGGGGCGTATTTCCGCAAACGCCTAGCCATGTACCGTTATTTGCCAGCCACGCCGATCATATCCAGTGGGTGGAAGATCAACTCGTTGCCGGAACCATGCAAAACGTGCGGCATTTGTGGGCATCAGTACGACCAAATGGCGATCGCCGTCCTTATGACCTAAATCGCCTAGAATTGCGAATTTGCGATTTAGTCACAGATCCTATTGCCTTGCTAGCCATTACTGCCTTATTAGAAGCGCGTTTGTTGCAAATAATCGAAAATCCCAGCATCGATCCATTAACCCAAAGTAGTTTCTCTGCTGAAGAACTTGTCACCCTGACTGCTGAGAATGAAGCTGCTGCTGCTGCTGGTAGTCTCGATGCTAATTTGAGGCATTGGCAAGATGGCACAAGTATCCTAGCCAGAGATTGGATTTCTGAAATGTACCAGGATGTTTGGGCGATCGCTAAACAACAAGGCTTTAGTTGTTTTCTTTCCCCTGTGCAAAAAATCCTCCGCGAAGGTAATGAAGCCCAACAGTGGTTGCAACTACACGCAGTCGGTTTTGACAGCCACCGCGTTATCACCCAGGCTATTGTCGCCACCCAAGAACGCGAAATCGAACTCGAAGACAAATTGTGTTCGTCCCTACTGGCTTAACTCAAGGGGCATTGGGAAAACACTTTCTTTATCCCCTGATCTTCCCCCTGACTTTTCACGTTATGCAGAAAAGCTAACCATTGACCTAACCCCGTTCCCTGCAAGGGAAGGGGGAAAATTCAAAGTCTCTCTCCTTAAAGGAGAGAGAAATAGAAGTGAGGTTTTCCAGATACCGTGAAAAGTCAGGATCTTCCCACTCCCCATTCCCGTCTTCACACAAATGGTAGATTTTCTTAGAGACACTACTAGCCCTAAAAGACACAATCCCTTTCTATTTCCACATAAAACTTAATATTTACTGATTTTAACCAAACATCCTCTCAGGCATTGCTCTGGGAGGGTTTGCGCTTCGTTTTAAAAATCTAATTGATAGAGGATGCTTGATTATTATTAACAAAACCTATGAATCGCCTCTACCCTTTGGTAGATTTAACATTGACAAGAAATTTTTTTATACAATACGTAAATTATACGGACAATGCCCCAGGTAGTTTTAGTTAACCCGCAAATTCCTCCTAATACAGGCAATATTGCCCGTACTTGTGCAGCTACGGGTACAGAGTTGCATTTAGTGGGCCCTTTAGGGTTTGAAATTAGCGATCGCTACCTCAAAAGGGCTGGCTTAGATTATTGGTCTTACGTCAAGCTGCACTATCACGAATCGCTAGAAGCCTTTAAAATAGTACATCAGGAGCGTGGAGGCAGATGGTTGGGTTTTTCTGTCGGTGGAAATTGTAATTATGTCAGCTTTCAGTTTCAACCTGATGATTGGTTGCTGTTTGGTAGTGAAACTACTGGGTTACCACCAGCAATTCTGTCAGATTGTGATGCTACTCTCTATATTCCTATGACCCAACCGGGGGTTCGCAGCTTGAACCTGTCAGTCAGTGTAGCAATTAGCTTATTTGAAACCCGTCGTCAGTTAGGCTATTTACAATAGCTGTTTACCTTGATTACTATAAGTATATTTACTTATAATATTCCCAGGTATCTATTAGACAAACGATTTGTGGCAGCAAAAATTATCTTTATTACTGCAATAATATGTAAAACAAGATACCTAAAATTGGGTTATTTACTAAATTGTAGTGGAAGATACTTACAAGGAGAGGAAGGTTGTTATAAGAAATTTGTATATAAAACTTGGGATATTGCCAAATTTGAATGATAGATTTTGATGAATTTGAAACATCCTAAATTGGGGAACAAAAGGGCTAAACCCCAGTCATATTGAAGATTTGAGCCATTTTATTTCCAGCAATGCTAGAAAGTCGCCCCAAAGTAGCCGATAGATCATACGGTTGTTTTTTAGGGAATAATCAACGTAAAGTCTCGTGTTGAGAAGACTGATTGAGTAGAAATATCTTGAAGATATCTACAGTGGGGGGCATAACTTTTCCAGAAGTCGCAGCAATTTAATTCTCGGCAGCGACTATGGACTTGGCAAATAGTTTGTCCAGTCCCCGCGATTGACGCAAGACAAGCGCGGATAATGGTAAAAAGTAAAACGTCCTAAGTGGTGTGAGGAGTGGTTCGGACAAGTAAACACAGCAAAATTTAAGTTTTGCTAATACGTGTGAACTTGTTTAAATCAGAGAAGCAGGTTAATCTTGCGTAAGCATCTCTGGTGAATGTGATCTTGATCTATCATTCGTTGTGATCTAAATCATTTACTAGTATCCAACTGAAAAATCGAGGTCAGTTAAGCGCTAGTGATCATAGGAGGTCGTCTTTGAAACGAGCATTGAAAAAGAGAGTAAAAGCTGTGTTGAACAATAACCCCAGCAGCGATGATGCCCCGGTAGAACTGCTAAATGTGACAAATCCAAAAGTTAACCGCCGGGTGCGGACAAAAGCCGCCATGATTGGCTTGGCAATCTCTATGGGAGCAACCAGCCTTTTGGTGACTCGACAAAGCGATCAAGCCCAAGCAGCAGTGCCTGTAGGTAGCCAAAAGGCAAGTTCAACGATTCCTGCTGTTCCTGACACTGAGGTGAAATTTGCCTCCACAAAGCTGGAGTCCCAAGCAGTCTCATCAGCGAGCGTGCCGGAAAATCCTGTTATCGTGGAACCAACGGCAGTCTCACAAGTGCCTGGGCTTGAAGCTAAATGGCAAATCGCGGCAAATGGAATGTCTTTGCAAGTTCCTGCATCAGAAAGATTTTCTCAAGGAACAGCAGCTTATAAAAATTCCACCTACCTGAAGCCCCAAGTGGCACAGGGATTGAACAATACCTTAGCTGAAACTAGTTTCCCAACAGTCAATAATCTGTCTGAGTTTAGTGCTGATGGTGTTGGTATTGGGAATGCATCACTAACTGCCCAGCCACAAACAGTGGCAACCTCAACCGCAGCTAACAGTGAAATAAATGCACAACTTAAAGCGCAACAAGAGTTCGCACTGAATCGCTTACAAGAAAAATCGAACCGTTTAAGAAATAGTCTGGCACAGTTACAGTCTGGGGAGACTAAAGATTTATCACAAGCTGATATGGGGTTGGCACAGCCAACGACTGTAGTTGAGAAGACTGTATTAGCCCAGTCGGACACTTCTGGCGATGCAACCAAAGCGAAGTTGATATCGAAGTTAAAGCAGAAAACACAGACAACTGCACTGACACCAGCTAAACCAACAGTTATTGCCTCCTCGACTCGAACAGCCTACGAAGTTAAGCCTGGAGATACACTAGCAGCGATCGCCAGCAGATATAATACTTCCGTATCAGAACTAGTCAAGGCAAATAACCTCAATAATCCAAATGAACTGAAAATTAGTCAACAACTAATTATTCCTGCTGTTCAAATTGAGGCAACTGTAGCAAGTAACCCCACTGTAGTAAGTACTACTTTTGTAGAGTCCAGCAAAGCTCCAAAAGTAGCCACCTCCCCTGTAAATATTGGTAATGCCAACTCATATCTACCCAGTTCACAATCACCAACTATTGCCGACAACAGTAACATTACCGTCCCTACACCGGTAACTGTTCAGATTCAGGCAAATAGTGCGACCGACTTAGAAACAGCCCCCCCTACAGCTAGTTCTTCTGGTGTCGGTGGTGACATTGCAGTGCCACAAGCTTTTGCCGAAATGCAACAGCTTAAAACACCAGCAAATAGGGTAGCAAGGGGAAACAATAACAATAATGATCGTTTACGGGGCTTACAAGCGGAAATTCAGAGATTACAACAGAAATATCGCGCTCAACAGTCTGGGAACTTAGTTGTGTCAGCAGCAGCTACCGAAACAAATAATGCTGCGATGCTCACTCCTATTTCTACTCCCAATAATTTCACTGCACCTAACTCTGCGGCTCGACCGAATAGTGTAGCGATCCAAATTCCAGTTCCTACACCGATTCAGTCTAATTATACTGCTCAACCAATTAAGACCCAATTCCGTACTGCTGTACGCCCTACCGAGCCAGTAAACCAAGAGTTCTTGCCTGATCTAGGGTCTGCTAGTCGGTGGACTCCCTCTGCCACCCCATCTGCCACAAAGCTAAAGGTTGCAACGCCTTCTGGAAGAGTAAATGCTTCTGACTCCTTAGGAATGATGCGAGGAAGGACAGTTTCTCCACAGGTAATACCACCTTTGGCAGCAGTTGATCAATATCTGCCCAGACCCATTGACGAACTAACGCCTCCTCCATCTACTTCAACATTAGCTTACACCTGGCCAGCAAAGGGCACTCTCACCTCTGGTTTTGGTATGCGTTGGGGAAGACCGCACAAAGGAATTGATATTGCTAACTCCACTGGCACACCAGTTGTCGCCTCAGCTGAGGGGACGATCGAAAAAGCTGGTTGGAACAAAGGTGGTTACGGCAACCTCGTTCAAATCCGCCATCCTGATGGCAGCACGACTCGCTATGCTCATAACAGCAAGATTCTGGTGCAACCAGGTCAGCAGGTGAATCAAGGAGAAACAATTGCTTTAATGGGTAGCACTGGTCATAGTACTGGGCCACACACTCACTTTGAAATCCATAAATCAGGCAAGGGTGCTGTTAACCCAATAGCGATGTTACCCGATCGCATATAATTTCTTGGCTTTCTGTAACTAAGTTATTACCTTGTTAATTGAGGGAGGTAAACTCCCTCTTTTACCTTTTATGACCTTAACAGGGATGAAAGCTGTAAGAAAATTGCAAAAATCCTAGTATTGAGCAAATTAGTATGCTATACTAGTTTATGATTTGAATATACATGGCTCAGTAGCTCAGTTGGTTAGAGCGCGGGACTCATAAGCCTGAGGTCGTTGGTTCAATTCCAACCTGAGCCATTTTAAAATTTATAAGTAGTGAGCGATAAGTGGAGTTAAGATAGAATAACTTTGACCTCTAATACTTAGGACTCAGCAGTAACTGTTTGATGAGTTTGCAGCCAGTTGAGCAAATCAGCGATCGCACTAAAATCTAACAAAGCCTCACCCAGTGCTTCCAATTGTTCTAGAGAAAGACCCTGAATCTGTTCTCGAACCTGTTGTGGTAACTCTCCTACCCGTTTTTGTAGCTGTCGTAGTACAAGTGTTTGTGCTTGTTCCTGTTGTCCTTCCTCCTTCCCTCGCTCGTAGCCAATGCGCTCGCCTGTGGTAATGTAACTCATGGTACGCTCCTGCTCGAATTGTTTAAACTCCTGCCAAAATTCTGCTTCTAATCCTTTTGGTAAAATCATAACCCAATCGATAAAACGATAGAGGTTACGAATATCCCTTTCTTGCAGCCCTTGTTCATACAATCGCCGAATTAAACTAAATTTCCACGTTTTCCTTTCTCCCAAGTGTTTAATAGTTTGTTGGGTTTTCAAATGTGCCATTACCACCGTCGCAAAGGGATTATCGCTGTTTTCTAACTCTGCCCATCGATTTTGATAATCGAGCAGTTTGACGGTTCCAAATCTAAAATACAGACCACAATCGGGATAATTATAACTGTATTGATTTGGTCTCCAAGTCGAGTCAGCATCGCACAAAATTGCTAGGCTAATGGCTGGTTTAGCAAATTTGTCAAAAATTCGCAGGTTGTAGGAAAACATTCTTTGAGCAAAATTATCTTCCGATTTTGCCTGAATTTCGACATGAATCAACAGCCAAATTTCCTCTCCTTGAATTTGCCAGACTTTGACCAATTTATCTGCATATCTTCTACCAAGTTCTGCTTCTCGAACTATTTGTTGAAATTCCTTATCAAGAAACTCGTGGGGACGTTCCCAATTAATTAGTGCTGCTGTTTGCGGAAAGAAAAATTGCATTGCTTGTGGGAAGTAAGCTTCTAGAATTTCTTTCCACGGGGAATCATTATCGGCTCTTTCTCGTTCCTCGCTCATGAGTTGATTGGTAGATTCATGTTCTTGATAATAAGATGTGAGCAGCCGATATTTTTCAGCAGGTTAAAAGTTCCTCAGTCAAGAAAATTATATACAAAAGTCAGCAAACATAGAGTTTGGGATCAAAACCACCTTTTTGGGATAAAAATTTACATTAAAATTTACAAGTAATGAGTGGTGAGCTATAGCTATCTCTTATACTCAGCACTATTCAATGTGGCGGATTACTTCAGCAACTGACCAAGCTTGAGCGATCGCTCCTCTGGGCTTGTGAGGTGCATCGCCATCAAAAATCTCAGAAATAGAACCAAGACAAGCGTCAAATAGGAAGTGATCTAATAGAGGTTGCCAATCAAAAGGCAGCGATCGCTGTGGATAAAAACGTTGCCAAGCCCGAATATATGGCCCAATTAGCCAAGCCCAAACAGTGCCTTGGTGATAAGCACGATCGCGTTGCTCTGAGTTACCCTCGTATTTCCCTTTGTATTCGGAATCTCCTGGATCAAGACTGCGAAGACCATAGGGGGTGAGTAAGCTGACAGTTGCCAAATCTAATACTTGGCACCCTTGCTGTTCAGAAAAGGCGCAATGGTGCAACGACAGCGCCAAAACCGCATTGGGACGTATTTGAAAATTCCGGCAATCATCCGGCTCAATAGTATCATACAAATAACCCAGATGAGGATTCCAGAACTTTTGCAACGAGGTTTTCACCCGTTGTGCTTGTTGAGCATAACGCTGTGCTTGCTTAGTGAGACGCACTGGCTCACCAAACTCAAGCTGGCTTAATTGTTCTGCCCACTGACTCAGCCAACATAAAGCTGAATACCACAGTGCATTGATTTCCACTGGCTTACCGTAACGGGGAGTAACAGGATGCGCCCCAATAACCACATCCATCCAGGTAAGGGCTACACCAGGAGCATCCCAACTAACTAGCCCATCGATAGCATCGATCTGGATATTGAAATGTGTACCACCAACAAATGCTTTGTAGATTTGCTGTACTACGGGAAATTGCTCTGCTAAAAATTCCCAGTCTTGGGTAGCTTCTAAATAAAGTCCTAAAGTTTCAATCCACCACAATGCTGCATCAATACTGTTATAAATTGGTTCTCCATTGACATCAGGAAATGCATTAGGAATCAAACCGTGGCGACAATAATGCCCAAAAGTCCGCAATACTCCTTTTGCTAAGTCAAAGCGTTGTGGAACTAGTGCCAATCCCGGTAAGGCTATTAATGTATCGCGTCCCCAGTCATTAAACCAGTGATAACCAGCAATTACCGTAGGGCCAGCAATTGAGGCTCGATAGACGATAAATTGATCGCTTGCTTTGAGTAGTTGTTGCCAGAGTGGGGATTGGGTATTGGAAAATTTTTCCCCAGTCCTCAGTCCCCAGTCCCTAGCCCCTCCCTCTCTCCATCCAAAAATCTGTGAGAGCCGTTTTTGCTCTGCCTTCACGGCTTCTGCAAAGGTTTCGGAGGTAAGAACACCTGGCATCGGGTCGGGAAAACCTACTCGTGCTTCTAGAGTAACTGTATCCCCTGGTTGCAGTGTGACTACCAAGTAACCAGGACTGTAGAGGTCTTCCTTGTCGCCTAATCCCCGTTTTGTCTCCTCTGGCAATCCATAATTCCAATACCAAACTGCATCTGTTTGATATCTTCCTTGTGTCCAGCGCAAGTGCCAAGGTATACCGAAATTCCCAGAATTTTTTGCTTGCAGACAGATTTGCTGTTCCCCAAGCAGTTGTGAGAACTGTAATCCTGGATTAGCAGTTTGCTGGTGGTGAAAGTTACGTTCTGCTATCAGCAGTCGCAGCCGTAAAATTGCTGTGTCACTTCCCTCGTAGCGATATTGAATCAAAGTTCGATGGCAAAATTGGGAGTCGGTAGAGAGGCGATTAATCGCCTCTCTACTAGGGAGTGGGGAGTGAAAAGTATGATTCTCTTCCCTATTCCCTACTGCCCATTCCCTACTGCCTTGCCAACCATAAGGCATCAGCAATTGTCTGGTTAACTGCCAGTTATCTTGACCCCAAATCCATTTTGGAACTGGGTTAATATCAAAACAGCGTAGCAATTCGTAGCCTGTCGGCTCAATCTGACCGTTACCCCAAAAATTTGTCCCTAGTGCCACAACGCTTCCTAATACTTCCAAGCTAGCTTCTAGGTGCGACAACAGGAGAGTGCGATCAGAAGGAGGGTTTGTAGCGGCAAACAGCCAACCGTGATAAGTACGTGTGCGGACATCCGAAACTGTACCACTGGCAAAACTTCCTAAGCCATTGGTAAGCAACCATTCTCTTGTATCTAAATCAAGCATTTGCTACTCAAAATCGTTATGAGTATGATATAGTCGTAACAGATCGTAATTAAACTGTGAGAGCGTAGATGGGTGAATTTTACTTGACCCAAATTCCAACGCTACTAAACCGATAAAGGAGAATTAGATTAATGTCCCTTATTTACGGAACCGAAGGAAGCCTCCGCGTTGGTCAACAAGCTCCCGATTTCACAGCAACGGCTGTGGTAGATCAGGAATTTAAGACAATCAAACTTTCCGATTATCGCGGTAAGTATGTCGTCCTATTTTTCTACCCACTAGACTTTACCTTTGTTTGTCCCACTGAAATCACAGCATTTAGCGATCGCTACGAAGAATTCAAGAAAATCAATACTGAAGTCCTTGGGGCTTCAGTTGATAGTGAATTCTCCCACCTCGCTTGGATTCAAACAGATCGTAAGTCTGGTGGCGTAGGCGACCTGAATTATCCTCTAGTCTCCGACATCAAAAAAGAGATTAGCGCCGCTTACAACGTTCTTGATCCAGCAGCAGGCATTGCCTTGCGTGGTCTGTTCATCATCGATAAAGATGGTATCATACAGCACGCTACCATCAACAATCTAGCTTTTGGTCGCAGCGTTGATGAAACCCTGCGGACACTGCAAGCAATTCAGTATGTTCAGTCTCACCCCGACGAAGTTTGCCCAGCTGGTTGGCAACCTGGTGACAAGACAATGAATCCTGACCCAGTGAAGTCTAAAGTCTACTTCTCTGCCGTCTAAATTTCGCTAGCATCTAATCCATCTTGTTGGAATTGAGAGCAAAATCAACGAAAACCACAGATAAACAGAGATACACATTAAACAGTGTCAACCTCGGTATCTATCTGTGGTTTTTTAATAAAATGGTATTTAAATAATTCTGACAATTCAGGTTATGTGGAAAAGTCTACCAAAAACCTAACCTCCGAGCAAGCTTCCCGACGCGGGAAGGGGGAAAATTCAAAGTCTCTCTTCCTTTAAGGAGAGAGAGAAATAGAAGTGAGGTTTTCCAGATGCTGTGAAAAGTCAGTTAAATAATTAGGGATAAAAATATGCTGACTTCAACTGATTTTAGTGGCTTATTAAATGAGCGATTCTTCCGCAACTTTTTACCAGTTCCAGCGACAAATAAACTCAGGTTGGGAGTAGGAACGCCAGATTTTCAACTGCCAGATATTACCAGTGGAACTTTAGTTAAGTTGTCTGATTATAAAGGCAAGCAACCAGTGTTACTGGCGTTAACTCGCATCTTTACTGAAAAACAATATTGCCCCTTTTGTTTTCCTCATATCAAAGCTTTAAATGAAAACTACGAGCAGTTTAAAAATCGCGGTATAGAAGTTTTAATGGTTACTAGTACCGATGAACGGCAGAGTCAAATAGTTGTGAGAGATTTAGGCTTAAAAATGCCGTTATTAAGTGATCCCAGTTGTCGAATTTTTCGTACCTATCAAGTAGGACAAGCACTGGGAGCGCCTTTGCCAGGACAGTTCGTATTAGATAAAGAAGGGAAACTCCGCTACTGGCATTTATTTTCTTTTTTGGATCACAATGCTAGCGTTGAGACTTTGTTAGAACAATTCAATTGAGTGTAAGGTGTAAATGGCAATGCCCATCCCAGGGCTATTTCATTCTCATCTACCCCGCCTCAGAATGAATTCTGAGTCTAATAGCGAAAGTCATCTAAAGATGACTGAGAAAAGGTTATAGTCCAATACAGTTCAGTTAAGGATTTTTGGTACTGATTTTAGACCTGTAGAGACGCGTTAGCGTAGCGGGACGAAGTCCAGTTTCGCGTCTCTACAAAGCTAAATTTTTACAGCTTGACTTGCTGCAAATGACTGCGGGGATTATAAGTACGTATAGCCCGGATTTTTTCATAATATTCCCGCTCTTGCTGGCTGAGGTCTTTTGGTGGTGCGATCGCCACCTTCACCAGCTGATCGCCGCGTCCACCTTTGGCGAGGGGCCAACCTTTGCCACGTAAACGCAGCGATTGACCAGAACGCACTCCTGCTGGTAGCTTGACATTAACTAAACCATCGGGAGTGGGTACATCAATAGACGCTCCTAAAGTAGCTTCATCTGGTGTGATTGGCACTTCGCACACCAAGTTATCGCCTTCCATTTGGAAGAACGAGTGCGGCTGAAGTTCGACTTTTAAGTATAAATCCCCTCGTTGTTGAGTCATGGGGTTGATTTGACCTTTGCCCCGCACGCGCAAACGAGTACCAGGTTTAGCGCCAGATGGGATACGAACATCAATTGTTTCGTTACCTAAACTAAAGCGCTTTTGCACACCATTAAATGCTTCAGCAAAAGTTAAAGCGATCGCAGCTTCACTATCTTGGGAAGTACCCGCACCTGCATCACCAAACCCATAATCGTTAAAGTTGCCGCTAAAACCACTCGTTGCACCTGGGGAACTGCGGTAAGAGTAATTTTGTGAGTAATTTGAGTAATTATTAGTTTGTTGTGAGTAACTTTGTTGCCCACCACGAGGAGTAGCACCAAAGCGTCCTAGCAACTCATTAATGAACTCATCAAAATTTCCGTATTGACTGAAGTCAAAGCCACCCATATCAACACTAGCGCCGCCAGATGAGAAACCTTCACCAGCCTGTTTCCAATATTGACCGAATTGGTCGTATTTTTTGCGTTTATCTGGATCTGACACAACTTCGTAGGCTTCGCTAACTTCTTTAAAGCGTGCTTCTGCCTGTTTGTTATTTGGGTTGACATCAGGGTGGTATTTGCGGGCTAGTTTACGAAAGGCTTGCTTAATCTCTTCTTGAGTGGCAGTTTTACTAACTCCCAAAATTGCGTAATAGTCTTTGAAGTCGGTTGCAGCCATCTATCTACCAGCCTCCTATAGAAATTCCTGTTATGTTTTTTTTAAGATAAAAGATGTTAGTTTGCCTGGTATAGTTGCCAAGGAAAGAGAATCTGACTTTAAATTAACAAAGAATATAGAAATTCAAGTGTGGTTCTCGCTCAACAAGCGATCGCAATTTCCGTACTCCGATTTTTCTGATAAGCGGATCAGGTTGTCTAGTCCCTCTTCCAGACTTGGGGGAGCATCTCGGAGTTGACGGTGCATTCGCAAGATGATTTCTTCAGGAACTTGGCGCGATCGCCTTTTATTCCGTGCTAGACACAGCCAAACTGGCGTATCTACCCAAATTGCCGTAATGTGGGTAAAACCCGAATCACGGGCTAAAGCAATAACTTCACGACGATGGCGGCGCTGGGCATTGGTAGCATCAAAAATAGCTGTATTATTTGTAGAAATAGCTTGCTGAAATTGCCGTTTTACTTCTTGCCAAATCACCAGCCACGGCCCCTGAATGGCTTGGGAACCAAACAGTTGCCCCCGGATGCCATCGGTAGAAATCAGTGGCATCTGGGGGCATTCTGTCAGTAATTGTTTAGCGAAAGTTGACTTACCGCTACCTGGAAGACCAATCAACAAAATTAGTTTAGTCATTAGTCCTTTGTTCTTTGTCCTTTGTCACTTGTAACTATTAACCAATGACCAATGACTAATGACTAATGACTAATGACTAAATGATGGTTCCATCAGGAATTACAGCATTTTTCAGCACAACGACGATGCCACTACGGATGTAGAAACCTTGACTTTCGCGGTCAGCTTCTTGCACCTTATCTTTATTGATAATTTTGACATCATGACCGATACTGGCGTTTTTGTCGATGATGGCACCGCGAATAATCGAGTCAGCACCAATACCTACAGGAATGTCACCTTGTTCTACGTTGGATTGGCGTTCTACAGAAGCTTGGTAAAAATCTGCACCCATAAGCAAAGATTCTTCGATGAGGCAGCCAGATTCAATCCGCGATCGCACTCCTAAAACTGAATGTTGAATGCGGCAATTTTTCAAAATACAACCTTCGCCAATAATTGATTCTGTTACCTGGCAATCTAAAAGTTTACTTGGAGGTAAGTAGCGAGCGCGGGTATAAATTGGAGCCTTTTCGTCGTAGAAACTAAAAGGTGGCTGGGGCTGCTGAGTTAGGGCTAGATTGGCATGATAAAATGCCTCAATTGTTCCAATATCTTCCCAATAGTCATCAAATAGATAAGCTTGAACGTTGTAATCTTTAGAGGCATCAGGAATAATTTCTTTGCCGAAATCAGTCCTTTCTATACCTTCTCTCAACAACTTGAACAAAACCTCTTTTTTAAAGACATAAATCCCCATTGAGGCGATGTAAGGCTGTTGTTGGGCAAGTTCATTTGATAATCCCAGTACGCTTGTATCAACACGCATTTGGATTAAGGCATCACCTTTGGGTTTTTCGCTAAAATCGATTACTCTACCAGAATCGTCAATTTTCATCAAGCCAAAATCTGAGGCGCGGCGCTCATCGATGGGGATGACTGAAAGAGTAATATCAGCCCCTGTTTCCCTATGGCGCTGGATAAAGTGGCGATAATCCATGCGGTAGAGGTGATCGCCTGAGAGGATGAGATATTCTTCTACATCCCATTCTTCCATTAACCATAGGTACTGACGTACAGCATCGGCTGTACCTTGGAACCAGTTAGGGTTTTCTGGTGTTTGTTGTGCCGCTAGCACTTCCACAAAGCCTTCATTGAAGCCAGTAAAGTTGTAAGTACGGGCGATGTGACGATTCAGGGAAGCTGAGTTGAATTGTGTCAGGACGTAGATTTTGAATATTTCGGAATTGATACAGTTACTAACAGGGATATCGATTAGGCGATACTTCCCCGCTACTGGTACTGCTGGTTTAGCGCGGAGTTTGGTTAGCGGGTAAAGCCGAGTACCCGCGCCACCACCAAGGATGATTGATAATACTTTTTTCACAAAATTTCTCCCGACTGCCTTTCAACTCTCACTCTCAGTTTAGGACTGTCTGCCACCACACGTAAGGGGGATCATCTGATTCTTAGGGATGAATTTTACAGAATGCTACTAGTGTATAGATAATGCGGCTGACAAGGAGAATAAATAGAACATTTGTATTAAATGAGGGGAAAAATGTAGGAAGTTTCAACTACACCGCCCCGCGTAGAATTTTATCTCTGTGAGAGAGAGCTTGCAAGGGAAAGAGGTAAGTAGTCTGTGACAAACCTTGATATAAAAAAGTTATATGTGTAATCCGTAAAACAATATGCTTAAGGTGTATTTACTTACAGCTAGCTTTTAGCTAGCTATTAAGGTAACTTGTTAAGATATTTAAAACAGGGTACAGACATATGCCGAACTTTAGAATGGGTTGTTTGCCAGATCATCCAGATGTTAGAGACTATTCCCTAGAGAAGATAATCGAAGACTGTAAGAACAAAGAAAGAATTAGACTTGAAAAAGCAATTTTATTTGATCGCAGGTTACAAATAGAGAATGGGACAGAGGTTCAAGAGAACGCGAGAAAAGATAAAAAGCAAACTAGCCTGCTCTTCCGTTTGAAAGAACTAACAGACCAAAGTTCGGCAAGTTTGCAATATCTAAAAAATATACCTTTACCTTCTCATGTCGATTTGCGACAATGGTGTTCTCCAATTCAGGAGCAAGGAAACCTCAAGTCATGCACAGCAATAGCTGGGGTTGCCTTAGTAGAATATTTTGAAAGGAAGCTAATGGGCGAATATATAGATGCCTCCAGCCTCTTTCTCTATAAAGTTGCACGAAATTTGATGAAATTAACTGGAGATACTGGAGTATCCACGCGCTTCACAATGAAAGCAATGGCACTTTTTGGCATACCTCCAGAGGAATATTGGCCTTATGAGATTGAGAATTTTGACGAAGAACCATCGGCTTTTTGTTATGCCTATGCCCAGAATTATCAAGCACTTCAGTATTTTAGGCTTGACTTACCTCAACTTTCAAAAGACCAAGTTTTAATTCAAATCAAAGCTTTTTTACATGCTGGCTTCCCTGCCATGTTTGGGTTTACAGCCTATAGCTCTATTCATGATCAAAACACTAAAAAAACTGGCAAAATTCCTTATCCAACTCAGTGTGAAAAGGTAGTAGGAGGTCATGCAGTTGTTGCCGTTGGTTACGATGATAATAAGTTCATCGATAATCCTAACTATAATTCTAGTATTTGTTGCCCTCAACCTCACCCAAATACAGGAGCTTTCCTAATCAAAAACTGCTGGGGAGAAAATTGGGGAGAAGAAGGTTATGGCTGGCTTCCCTATGAGTATGTGTTAAAGGGTTTAGCTACTGACTGGTGGTCATTACTGAAGAATGAGTGGGTTGAAAAATGGCAGTTTGATATATCCCAAAATAGTGAGTTTCGAGGAGCTGATCTAGACGATAAAGTACCACATAGAAGTAGTGGGAATATGACGATAAATTAAATAAAACCAAAAATAAGAGGAAAACATAAATACAATCCGAAAAACTATAAATAAATGATTCATCGCTTTCATTTATTCACGCATAATTGAGAATTTTCATTCAACGAACCTGGAATATTTTTCCTTGTCTGTAAGTAATCTTGGAGAAAATTACAGCTGTAATCCAATAAAATTTTCCATTGAGGATTAGCATCAGTTTTTTCATCTAGTTTCCACCGCCATAATCTGACAGTTTTGTCATCACTAGCAGAGGCAATGACCTCTCCATCAGGACTAAACTCTAATCTATTGACTATGGCGGTGTGTCCTTTTAGAGGCTCTCTAAAAGTTTCTTTTAAGATAGATTTGCTTTCTTTAAAAATTTTGATAGCTTTATCTAACTGCCACACTTTTACAGTTTGGTCAGTACCACTAGAAGCAAGATATTTACCATCAGCAGTAAAATCTAATGCCAAAATTTTGTCATCATGTGCTTGGATTATTCCTATATTATTAAACTTTCCATCTTTTATATTCCATAGCTTTATCAATCCTTGATTATCGCCAGAAGCAATAATATTACCTTTTTTGCTGAATCTGACTATTTGTACGGCTACACCAGGTGCATGAGAGCCAAAAGTATTATTTTCTCTATCGAGACTACTATTTGTCCAATTTAAAAGCCTAACATTACTATCATTGCCCGAGTAAAAAATTATTGAATCCTTATTAGGATTAAAGTCTAAGCTGTATATTCTATATCCAGCTTTATTAGACAAATTACGCTTTTTAGGTATTGGCTTATCTATCTCTCGAATAATAATAGTACCATTAAAGGTAGAATAAGCAAGAAAATTATTTTTCGAGCTAAAGGCAACGTCAGAAACAACATCTTCATCATCAGCAAAATTTCTGAATAATTTAATTTTTTTACCTTCTATCTTCCAAAGATTTACAATTTTGTCAGCACCTCCTGAAGCCAGTAATTTGCCATCGTGACTAAATCTTATGCTTCCATACGGAACTATTGCTTTCTGGTCAGGTATATCAGGTTTAGAGTCTAATGGTTCTCCTTGAGAACTCCAAAGTCTAATTTTATTATCTGAGCTAGCAGAAGCGATTTTTTTACCATCAGGGCTAAAGCTTACACCCCAAACTTTGCTTTGTTGTGCTTCTAGACGATTATGCTCCCGTACTTTATAAATTATTGATTGCAGTTGCTTCAGTTGTTCAGTGTGTTTTCCATCTACCTTTTTTAATGCTTGTAGTGCTTGCACACTTGCCATTAATGCTTCAAGTTGCTTATCGGCATCAAGTAATGTTTGAGACACTTTAATCCATGTCTTGACTTCTCCTATTTTGACTGCTTCTGCATTATCTTTTTCGGATTTAACCCAGAACCCCGCCAATGCAATTGATATAACTGCTAACACTGCAACCGCCTGGGTTCTTTGCCTTTCAGCTTTAACTTTGGCTTTTTCCTGTTTAACTTTTTCTCCTTCTGCTTTAGCTCTGGCTTCCGCCGCTTCTCGTAATTGCCGTTCTTGCTCTAATTTTGCTTGAATTTCTCTGTCGCGTCTCTCCAAACTCTTATGCAAAAATTCTGATTCTAATGGCGTAAGTCTTGGCTGAGTCTTATTCATCCACTCAGAAATCACAGCCAAGTTTGCACCCGTCAACAGTGCATCATCCGATTTATTAAATCTTTGTAGCCATTCCTGGCAATCTTCCTCTAAAGAGCGGCTGAGACGAATATTTTCTAGATTTTCAGCAATCCAAGTATTTAATAATTTCCACTCAGATAAAAGCGCTTCATGAGCAACTTCAACCATCTTTTCATCGGTGATAATTAAACGTTGTTGAGAACCTGCCAATAATCCTACAACCCGTTGCAGTTGTTGTGGAGAATCTGCAACTACTTCTAATCTATCCCAGCTAGCACGCCGCCGCGTCACTTCTCCAGCTTCACCTAACTGCACCAATTCCATAAATAAGCAACGCGCAAAGGCTTGATCTACAGTTGTTAAACTTTGATACAAAATTGTCGCTCGTTTGTCTAAAGCTCCTTTAACCCCACCAATTTCTTCATAGCCTTGACGAGTTAAAAGCGGTTCTGGCGATTCCGGTTCTTCAATGCAAACTCGCCACAACTCTTTCAGCGCATATTGCAATATAGGTAATGCACCCGGACGGTTGACAACATCGGCGGAAATTTGCGAAACTAAACCACGCTCAAAGGTGACACCATGTAATTTTGCTGGTTTTTCTATTGCTTCTTCTAACTCAATAAAAGACATTGGTGTGACGATGAATGATGTAGGAGGAATGCTATTGATGAGACTAATCATTTCTAAATAGTCAGCACAACGATTTAAGAAATCACCGCGAATTGTCAAAATTATCCGCGTTTCTACCTCACTATTTTTTACTTCTTGTGCTACTAAACGGATAAAAGCTTTGCGTTCCTCATCATCTTGACAAAGGGTAAATATTTCTTCAAATTGATCAATAAATAATAGATGTGGTTTATTTTGCTGCTGTTGTCGAGCTAAAATATCAACTAATTGACCTAAAGGGTGTTCTCCTGGTGTCAAAGATGCGATCGCCCATTGACTGCTTCCAGGGATGCGATCGCCTTTCAGTTGCGGTAACAAACCTGCTTTTACTAAGGAAGATTTTCCGCTACCTGAATAGCCAATTACAGCTAAAAATCGACTCTCTGCTAAACGAGAAATTAGGGTGCGGACGGCTTCTTCTCGTCCACAAAAATATTGCGCTTGTTCTGATTCAAATGGATAAAGCCCCCGATAAGGATTTTCCTCATTGAAAGCTACTTTTTCTCCCGTAGTAATATCTAATTGGGGATAAGTAACCAACGTAATCGAACGTCCCCAACCCATGCGAATCGGCTCCTGTACTGAACCTTTCAATTCATTGCTGACAAAATCAAACAAGCGATCGCCACTTATTCGCCTACTACTACCTACATTTTCTGCTGTTAATCCCTTAACAACTGCACCTGTGAAAATGCTATATTCTTCGCTTTTAATCACTCCCGCACGTTCAAAACCACGACAAGCTGTAATTAAGTAATAATCTTTTTGCGAACTAAAAGCGTTAAGAGTTTTTTGGATTAATTGTCTTTCTAAGAAATAGCCACTATTACAGCAATCGAGTAGCATCACTAAACTACTCAATTGGGAAGCTCGAATTAAGTCGTTAAGGCTATCCAGAGGAATGCCATATTTTTGTTCAACATTTTCATTTTCCTTAAATTCAATCTGACAATCGGAACTTGCCAAATATCCCTTTTTTTGTCCCAAGTTGTCGGAAATAGTAAAGCCATGTCCGCTAAAATAAATCAGCGCTTCATTATTAGCCGCTTGCTCTAGCAGAAATGTTCTGAGTTTTTGACCGACTTCAGCGCCAGTAACTTTTGACGCTGCCATTTCATAGCCGTTTTTATCTTTATTCCAGCGCTGTGGTAGCCTTTGCACAGACTGGAAATCACCATATTGCTCTAGGAGTTGCGCGATCGCCTCAGCATCATTTATAGTCTTCGACAAACGCGGTAATGATGGGCTGACATACTCCGCGATGCCAATAACAAGCGCGTATCGTGCCATTTAACACACCTTAAGTTGGTAAATGCGGGATAATCTTGACAGACACAATGATGGCTGTGTTAATAGAAAGAATACCATCTATTATTTTTCTACAAGCAAATTGAAATTTTCAGACACGATATAAAAATTTAACCGAGGTAACTTATGTCAGAAGTACAACAACTCTTTTTCCAAGCAGACGGGGAAATTGAGCAGATTGAGATTAATGTCACAGCAACCGAAACAACTCAGGAAATTGACGAGGATAATGATGGCATAGAATACAAGGATGTGCGAACAGATGCGATCGCTCGGATGCAACAAGCTCGTCAAATGATTCGCTCTTATACTATGTATGCTCTTAGTGCTTTTAAAGACTTTGATACTGCTGATATTGAAGAGGTAAGACTTAAATTTGGCATTAAGCTGGGTGGTAAAGCAGGTATTCCTTATATTACTGAAGGCTCGGCTGAAAGTAATCTGGAAATTGAAGTGAAGTGTAAGTTTCCAGAAAAACAAAAACCTGATTCACAGTAATAACAACAAACTATCTGCACAGTGCAAGGATAGGCACTGCCCATTAAACACCCAACTTCCCTATATTTATTTTTCTATTAACCAAACCTAATTGCTGCGATCGCTTCAAATATTTCACCCAAGATTGCTCTGACAACTGAGAAATGGCATTTGGTGAGAGTGTTGCCGTGAAAATATCTTTGCCATTGCTAACACCATTGACACCAAAACTTTCTAAAACAGCAGTTGCAGCAGAGTTTAAAATTGGTTCAGTGTGGATGAAAACCGTCAAACTCGGTTTTTCTGAATTTTGAACATCATTCAGCGCTGTAGCAAGAGCCGCATCTAGTTTCTGATAATTCATCAGCAACTCCTAATTAAAAAAGGTAGACAGTGATTGTCTACCCTAACTTATCAAAGTTATAGGTTTTTATTGTCTACCCTTGTACAGAAATATAACGGTTCTCAATTGCATAGAAAACAGATCATTTGTAGGGGC
Source organism: Nostoc sp. CHAB 5834 (assembly GCA_020829485.1). The sequence goes on from JAIVFU010000063.1 coordinate 24,556, forward strand.
ATAGCATTGCTCATACGTGTCAATTTAAGCTAAAAGTAGCTTAACTGAAAGCTTCCTCGCCCGCCTAGAACTAAAGTTCTAGGCTAATAGCTAAAGTCTACTGAAGTAGACTAAATATTTTTCGGATTATTTAGTCATCTTCAGATGACTTAAGCTATTAGCAAGGAACTTCAGTTCCTTGCGGGACATGGCTTTCACGTTAAGTTGACACCAATGAGCATTGCTGTGCCCTATTGTGTATTGCTTCCATTCGAGAAGCGCTATAATTTCTACCTTTCTCAGTCTAATTACAGATTAGCTGCGTTAATCACTCCATAACCCCATTTCTCATCAAATGTGCCTGGGGGTTTTCCGGGAATTGCACTATTTTTACGTAGCAAGTCTTTCACCGCAGCCGGATCAAGGTTAGGATCTCGCTGCAACAGCAGTGCCACTAATCCACTAACGAAGGGTGTCGCCATACTCGTACCCGCCTGCACCACAAACTTGGAATTAATCATCGATGAACGGTCAAAATTTGCATCGGCGGAAAGCGTAGAAATAATCATCGCTCCTGGTGCTGCTACATCCGGCTTTTGTCCATCATTCCGTAGTGGCCCTTCACTACTGAACTCCGAAATAGTATGCAATTCTAACCCCATTTCTTGCACTTTATTATCAATATCTGTGTACTTGGTTCTAGTAGTATAGGCAGTAACTGTAATTGCACTGCTGGCGGCTCCCGGCGAACCAATTTTTAGCGCATCCTTCACACTTTTACCTGTGAAAAACACTGATGAACTGTCATCTAATGTCCACACATTCAAACATGTGTCAGTTGAAGAACTGTTACGGACTCGCAGCTGCCAAATACCTCCCATGACTTGCGAGGGGTCAATACCGCGTATTTGCACAAAGAAATTATGGTCGCCGTTGGCTTTATCTGGCGCTGGTGTCGCTAATTGCACCCGTGCATCTGGTAACTGGTAATCTTGCGCGGCATTACCCTGAGTAATTATTTTTTGGAAGGGGGTGACAAAACCGTTAGGACTTTGCACAGACACTTCCAACTCACTGTCTTTGGAATACCAACCGTTTAACCAAACTATGCCTATTTGATTCAAAGGAACATTAAAGCGCATACCACGAGTGCGTCCACAGGGTATTGTCGCTTGACCATGAATATTGGCGTTCCCTTCGTTACCCGCAGCACAGCAAACAATTCTTCCAGGGCCAGTTTCGGCGTTAATGACCTTTGATAAAGAATCGCTACCATCATGGGCATCAGCGTGTCCACCCAAGCTGAGATTTACCACTGCTGGGCATCCCAACTCTCTAGCAACTCGGAAAATGTAACGCACACCATCAGCAATGTGGGCATCCTGTAAATCTGACCTGACGATAACTAATTCTGCCTCTGGTGCGACACCACCATAGGTAGCATCGGCACCGGCAGCAATTCCAGCAACGTGAGTACCATGACCGCTAGTATCCTGAGAAATTGTCAGTTGCGCTCCTGTAAATTCACCCCCATAGCGGCCTTCCGTCACTCCTGGCCCTGGCAGTGTTTGATCCCAAATGTGTAAAATTCGTCCCGCAAAGGCGGGGTGTTTCGGATCAATGCCACTGTCTATAATGCCGATGATTACTCCTTTACCAGTCAGTCCGGTCTGGTTCTTGAACTCCGGCAGTTTGACTGTTTCTAGTGCAGTGTCCATCCTTAAATGAAGTTTGCGTGATGGCTTAATGCGTTGGATAATATCTTCTTCAGATAAGACATCTAAACTCTCTATCGGTAAGAAAGCCGTCCGCACACTCCCTGAGTTTTGATTGACTTCAATATTATATTGTGATAAATAACTCAAGTCTGCATCAGGCTCGCAGTAGATAAAAATGACGCTTTTAGTGGGCTTGACTGGGCTTTTGTGGGCAATGATGCCAAGCGATCGCTTGTGTGTAACTAAAGCTTGATCTCCTTCATTTTGATAGTCTTGAAATGCCAAAAGTAATCCAGGAGAAAGTTTTTCGTGTCTCATTTTTACCTCAAATTAAATTTATTGAGAGCTAGAAGCCAAGAATTAGTGCAAGCCGCAGATCCCCGACTTCTCTAAGAAGTCGGGGATCTTGTTTCTCACGAATAATTCAGGATTGCTATAGTAATAACATTTGCTTAGAAAACATAGTAGATAAGAAATGGGGAACAGTTTTCCCAATGCCCACTTGCCCTGAGCGAAGCCGAAGGGATGCCCAATTCCCAATTCTCTATCATAAGTAAGAGCCATAAAGAAGCTAAGATTTGCAACGATCGCTTCTGAAGCTACAAAGAGTTATTCATGCAAATTCAAACACCAGACTGGGTAAAGCACGCGGTTTTCTACCAAATCTTCCCAGATCGCTTTGCCAGAAGCAAACAGCCGCGCAAACGGCTATTGCAGGAAGCCCGTTGGGAAGATTGGGACTCTATGCCAACACTCCAGGGTTATAAAGGCGGCGACTTATGGGGCATCATGGAGGGTTTAGACTACATCCAGGATTTGGGAATTAACGCGATTTACTTCACACCCATTTTTCAATCCGCCAGCAATCATCGCTATCATACCCACGATTATTATCAAGTTGACCCGATGTTAGGCGGCAACGAGGCTTTTAAGGAATTGCTAGATGCAGCCCATCAACGGAATATCAAAGTTGTTCTGGATGGCGTGTTTAATCATTCCAGCCGTGGTTTTTTCTTCTTCCATGACGTTTTAGAGAATGGCCCACATTCGCCTTGGGTAAATTGGTTCAAAATTGAAGGCTGGCCCCTTTCAGCATACAATGGGGAATTACCTGCAAATTACGTGGGTTGGGCAGGAAATCGCGCCTTACCAGAATTTAACCACGACAATCCCGAAGTGCGGGAATATATTATGGAAATTGCCGAATATTGGATAAAATTCGGCATTGATGGTTGGCGATTAGATGTACCATTTGAAATAAAAACACCTGGATTTTGGCAGGAATTCCGCGATCGCGTCAAGGCAGTCAATCCCGAAGCTTACATTGTGGGCGAAGTGTGGGGAGATTCCCGCGAGTGGTTGGATGGAACGCAATTTGACGGCGTGATGAATTATCTATTTGCTGGGCCGACAATTGCCTTTGCAGCAGGCGATCGCGTAGTCTTAGAACAAGTCCAAAGCCGCGACTATCAACCCTATCCACCCTTATTTGCTACCGAGTACGCCACCAAAATTCAAGAAGTACTGCAACTTTACCCTTGGGAAATTCAGCTAACTCAACTCAATTTGTTAGCAAGTCACGATACAGCCCGATTGATGACCATTGCAGGCGGTGATATAGCTAGTATAGAATTGTCAACTTTACTGTTACTCACCTTTCCCGGTGCGCCCAGCATTTACTATGGTGATGAAGTTGGTTTACCTGGTGCAATAGATCCAGACTCACGTCGTGGCTTTCCTTTAGAGAGTAACTGGAATCAAGAAATTTTCAATACTCATCGTCAATTAATTGCCCTGCGCCACACATACCCAGCCTTGCGTACAGGCGATTACCAAATCCTCCATGCTCAAGGACAAATTTATATCTTTGCGCGAACTTTAGGGACAGAGGAATTGATAATCGCCGTTAACGCTGGCACAAGTTCGGCAACAGCCAATGCAGATGTCGTCAGTTTGCGGACTCAACCCAACAAACTGTTATATGGAACTGCTGAAGTTGAGTGGAATAGTCAAGGAGAAACTCAGCAATTGACGTTGACTGTTCCTGCACGTAGTGGGTGCATTCTGGGAGTAGAGAGTAGGGAGTAGGGACAATACGGTTCGGTTAAGGTTTTTTGATGAAAATTATAGATCACAAATCCGCGATAAATCGCCGTCAAGACGAAAGACTGATTATTGTAGAGACGGCGATTCATCGCGTCTATTGTCTTAACCGACATCGCGTCTATTGTCTTAACCGAACAGTATTGCAAGTGGGGAGTAGGGAGTGGGGAGAAGAGGAGCAGGGGAAGCAAGAGTGAAATAACAAATACCCAATATCCAACACCCCATGCCCCATACCCTTATCTCCCTGCCACCATTGCAGGCATCAACACCGCATCAATAACGTGGATCACGCCATTGTCTGTCAAAATGTCAGTTTTAATGACATTGGCGTTATTTACCTTAAATTTCCCGTTGGCAGATTCAATGGCGACAATTGACCCTTCAAGCGTCTCTGCCTCATTAATCTGTACCAAATCATCAGACCTAACATCCCCACTAGCGATATGATATGCGACAATTTTCTGGAGCTTGGGGATATCTTGTAGTAGCGAGTCTAAAGTTCCCTCTGGCAGATTGGCAAAAGCTTCGTCAGTTGGTGCAAATAGCGTGAAAGAACCAGGACTTTTTAAAGTTTCTATGAAATTTGCAGCTTCAGCAGCCTTCACCAGGGTATTGAAATTTCCCGCGTTGATAGCAGTTTCCACAAGGTCAGCCATAAGGATGTGTGACTTTAGTCAGATAGTATTATAAGTAACTTATATTGACTAGAAAGCTCTTAGCCTCTATCAACAGAGAGGTTGCTAGCGAAATAGACAGCAGCAGATTTATCAGTACTGCTACACTGGGGAATGACCCCAAGAACCACTGATTATGCTAAAGCGTTCTAAGTTCGAGACAACTCAGTCTCAAATTATGCACCGTTCTGAGGAACTGATTAGTGCAGCCTCAAATCGTTACCGCATTACGGTTCAGGTGGCCAATCGTGCTAAACGTCGGCGTTATGAAGACTTTGAAAATAACGAAGATGCGATGATGAAGCCAGTACTAAGGGCAATTATCGAAATGTCCGATGAATTGACTCAGCCAGAAATTATTGGCGAACTATAAAAAAAGGCTTTAGAGAAGGTAGGATGAGCAAACATCTATCGTTCATTCAACCCCTACTCAAACCTTGGCAGACACTCACTGCTTTAATGGTGGTGGGTGTAATTGTTTTGGGTTCAGGGGCGGACAAATCCATAAGAAATTTATTTAGTATCCAACCTGCATACTCTCAGAGAATCACACCTAGCGATGTTTGGCAAGAAGTATATCAGCAATTGCCAGATTTACCACGAGAAAATAACTATATCAGCAAAGAAAATGGGAAAGTTGCCGAAAACAACACCTTAGTAAGTCGCCTGATTACATATCACATTTATACCAAAGGGCGGGCCCCAATTTATCGTTTAGATTGGAAGCTGACTTTAGCTGATTACCTGGGTGCGAACGAAATTATGTATGATACTACCTATCCAGGCAATGAAACACTACGAGAAAATCCGATGGAAAGCGATCGCAAAGCCATCACCCGTCTCACCCGCAGCCAACGAAATGCCCTAGTGCAAGTCTTAGTCAATATATTTAACCCGAGTTCCCAAAATACCCAATCTCCCAGCCCCAACACCACACCCAGTCCTAATACATCAACTACCCCACAGCCACCCCAACGAGGAGGTGCCGAACTACTGAAATGACCAAACCCACAGTCCAAAATCTTCCTTTGCGTTCCTCTGCGTTTAAAAACTAACCTATGGAACGCCTTGTAAAAACTGGATATGGTTGGCGTATAGGCCAGAACCCCGATGCACCTGAATTTAAAGCTTTAGTCGGTACAGATGATTGGGCAATAGAGTTAACCGAAGCCGAGTTGAATGATTTTTGCCGTCTACTAGCACAGCTAGCAGACACCATGAAACAACTCGCAACAGAATTAATGGAAGAGGAAAAAATTGCTTGTGAAGCCGAAAGCGATTTATTATGGATGGAGGTAGAAGGCTATCCTCATGCCTATAGTCTGCGCTTCATCTTGAATACAGGGCGATGTGTAGAAGGTAAATGGAATGCTTCTGCTGTTCCAGATTTGCTGCAAGCGACTGGGATGCTTAAGGTTTTTTAAATTAGCCTCTTGCTTATCCTAAAATTTTGCTGTATGATAGTAATTCTGACCGGGGCGTAGCGCAGCTTGGTAGCGTGCCACTTTGGGGTAGTGGAGGTCGTGGGTTCGAATCCCGCCGCTCCGATTGATGATAAGCCATGCCTGCTAGTCTTTTGAAAAGACTAGCAGGTTTTTCAATCATGTCTACGAGACGATACTAAATCCTTACCACAAAATTATTACAGAATTATAGCTATCATTCCAAAGCTTCACAAAAAACAAGCACAAATGAATCATTGGCAAGGTTTATGGAAAACTTTTCGGACAACTGATTTGATTTTATTCCAAGTTCTTTACCCTAGTGAGATCGATTCAGAATTCACCTAATAGAGCCACTTTTGTCAGACTACTGGCTTAATAATTCCGTCGCTAGGCACTGGGCCGCTAGGCACTGCGATAGGCACTGCGATAGGCACTGCGATAGGCACTCGGACAATAGCCACTGCGATAGGCACTGCGATAGGCACTTGCACTTTATTAAGATTTATACCACAGTATGTACCACAGCTCGTTAATTTTGGACATTTGGCTACTGTAGTTCTGCCACCGCTATATAATTCGGACTCTTCATCTCCTAATTTTTCAAAAAGAAGCTCGAAGTCTGCGGTGTTAAGAGATTCAATTTCAGACGTTACATCAAACTTAGATTCATGGTTATGATTTTCCATTTTTTATCTCCTTTAATTCAGTATTTAGTGGGATCAACAATTCCTGAGTGAGTATAGGAATTAATTAAGTGGTGCAAACTTGCTCAGGCTCAACTATCATCTGATTACCTGCACCAAAATCTTGATAAGCTACAGCAACACTTGCACGGAAGCGATTTGCAAAACCATCGCAGTAATTCGTATGAAATTTACCTTTATGATTCATTGCCATTACTGCACAGCCTCCGCCGCAAGAAAACGCATAACGACATTTGCGACAAGTTGGGTTAGTAATTACTGTACGATTGCGCCAAGTTTGATTCAGTTGTTCATTGAAAATAACTTCACTATCTTCATTTATGTGACCAATACGAATTTTAGGATCACCTGTTTTTTCCCAACAGGCATAAATATCTCCAAATGCATCTAAAACATACATTTTATTATGCGCTCCACAAAAACTTGCATGAAAGCTTTCTATAGGGTTACTCTGACTTTCAAACAATTGTCTAGCTCGATTAATCAACCAATCATCAGGACGACGAATAACTTCCATTTGAGGATAACTTTTACGCAATTCATCTAATGCTAAATCTAGTTCCCAAGACGTAAAAGTAGTCTTAATATCAGTTTTTTCATTAGATACGTGAACAGGGGCAGTATAAACAGAAAAGTTGTTGTACTTATGCCATTCACTGGCAATCATGCCTTCGGCTAATTCAGGTAATTGTTTAATATTATTGCGGTCAATATTCAATCGCACATTAACTGCAACCCCTAAATCCAATGCCATTGTGATGTTACGAGCAATTTTTGCAAAGGAACCGCTACCATCAGCGTAGATACGCCGCTTATCATGCTCGTCAGGAACTCCATCAAGAGTAATTTGCAGAGACGAAATCTTTTCAGAATTGAGTAAATCTTGATAAGCGTGTAACTCAGTCCCGTTAGTAACTGCTGAAAAATGTGCTTGACCTAAAGATAATGCCTTATTGATAATATATTCTACAATATCATGGCTACTTTCCAGTAAAGGTTCTCCACCAAAAAAAGTGATGTCACGCGGTATATTAGCGTTCTCTGGCACACCATGACCTGACTCAATCTTAGGAAAAGCCGCAAAAATTCTGTCTACCATTTCTGGCAGCATTGTTCTTAACAGATGTTGAAAAGCCGGATCAGTACGCATATGATCCTGAAAACAATAAGGACAACGCAGATTACAGCTATAAGTGGGCATGAAAATATAACTAGGCATCAATTGTTGTTGCCAACGATGCAATTTTGTTGCCATTTTGACAAAGAACTGTTCTTCTTCCTCTACAGTCATTTCTGTCAAATAACCTCGTTTTTTTAACAACTCAATAGTTGCTTGAGATGGTGGGATGATTGTACCTGCAATTGGTGGTTCAGGACTCCAATCACCATACAGAGGTTTGGGAGGACGACTGACTTCTAAAGAACGGACATAGGTTGCGACTCGTTGGGAAATCTTATCATATGCACCTGTATAGCCATGTACAAGCAACATTTGATCTTTTTCTCCAGGCAAATCTACGTAGATAGTATAACTACTTGTTCGCAAGCAACTAACCATTATTAACCTGTGTATGAATATATGATGTTACTAACCATATATATCAGATTACAGTGTTACATACCTAAAATTTTATATACGTATAATAACTTAATAATCTGACGCTAGCTAATTACAAACATGGGGTGTAATGGCGGGTGTGGTAACAGCGCTTGCAGCGATCAGATGCGCGAAGTCATGCTTTAAAAATTTTCATTGGCATAACCTCGGATTAAGGAAGAAGTAACCTACTGCAAAATGGGCTGTTGCTGATGAGTCGAGAATGCAGTTTATTTGATCTACTAATTTTTGATTGGGATTATCTATAATATCATGTATGGGCATAAGTTATATAGGTAGTAGTTGAATAAAATTATGAGCGATTCAGAACGTATAGAAAAACTGGTTGAATCTAATGCTAAAGCAATTCAAGCATTGACAGAGCAATCTAATCAACTTATTCAATCTAACGCTAAAGCAATTCAAGCATTGACTGATTTATCTAGTAGCATTTTACCGAGACTTGATGAGATGCAACGGCAAATGGTTAATACACAACGCCAAATGATTGATAATCAAAGAAGAATTGATGATAATACGGCAGATATAAGAGAGTTAACGCTGGAAAATCAGAGAATTTTGAAATATTTAGAATCTGGGCAAAAATAATTTTGCTAAGGTGCATTAAATTTATTTAATGCACCATATCCAGAGTTCAAGATGCTAAAATTTCGCTGAGGATAATAACTGGTAAACCTGGGACATTGCGAAAGCCTTTATCGTTGGTTATAAATTGGTTGCAATTAACAGATAAGGCTGTAGCTGCATGAATAGCATCGGGTGTTTTAAGATTGGTTCTAGCCCGGAGATTTGCAGCTTGTCTTAGCACAGATTGACTGATAGGAACTAGTTGCATATTTTCCGACAACAGCAGTTCTTCGTAAGCATTGAGTAAAAATGTATCATTATTTCTCAAAGGAAGAACTAAAGCTTCCATCAATATGAGTTCACTACTAATAATTTGAATTTCTCCTGTCTGAAACTTTAACCATAGCGGTTGCAGCAGTGAATAATATTCAGGGTTCCACTCTACGCTATAAATCACTACTGGTGTATCTATATAGATAACGCCAGAAGAGGGAAGTATTAGCTGTCCCATGAATTCCGTTCCTCTTGCAGCTGTCTATCTATTTCTTCAGCACTTTTTGGTGTGCGTTTAGCGTGAACTTCTTCTATAATTTCTATTGCAGAACGCCGTTTTATTTTAGGCTTTTCTGGCAAAATCACAAATACATCAACGCTGTCACCAATCTCGGCTTCTGGAATTTCTATTTCTATTTTGTTTCCTGGTAAAACTTTAGTTGTGATGCGTAAAGCTGCTTGCATGATTTTTTAACCTTATACAGTTAGGACATCTTCGTAAATATCTGCCATTGTTAGGGTTAACCCTATTGAGTTTAATTCTAGGTTATTACCTTTGCCTAAGGTTTGCACTGACCAATTTTCTTGAGCATCCTGGCGATAAACTTCTACTTTGATTTCATCTTGAGAAACTAATACATATTCTTGCAAGTTTTCTAATGTTCGGTAATTAAGAAGTTTTTCTCGTCTATCTGTTATTTCTGTGCTTGCTGATAGCACTTCTATAATTAAGTTAGGACGGGTTTTAAAATACCTTTCATTGTCTTGAGGATCGCAGGTAACTACTATGTCGGGATAGTAGAATATGTCAGCTTTTTTTGTCTTAACTTTGACTTTCATATCTGAAACAAAAGCACGACATGAACCTCCGCGCAGGTGAGGACGTAATAAGGCGATGATGTTAGTAGCTATGAGATTATGTTCTTCGCTAGCACCCGCCATTGCGAAGATTTGACCACCGAGATATTCATGGCGAATTTCGCTAGATTCTTCGGCTTTGAGGTATTCTTCAACGGTGAGGAAGTTTACAGGGGATTGCATGGTTTTTTATCTCACGCAGAGGCGCAGAGAAGGAGTTGGGAATCAGGAGTTTTGTAATAAGGGACTTCCAAATAAAAAAATAGTCAACTACTTATTGTGGGGTGGGCGTCTCGCCCGCCCTTGTAATATGGGCGGGCGAGACGCCCACCCCACAAGATTGGGTAATTTATTTGTTGGAGGTTTCTAAGTTAACTCTCAATCCTATTTTAATTATGAATTATTACAGTCCATAAAGGGCGGCGACTCGTTCATCTATTTCTTTCTCCCATTTTTCACAGTTAACGCCTTTTGCATCTAGGCATTTTTGGACTAGTTGAGATATGGCTTCGCGTTCGGTAGTTGAAGCATTAGGAATGGGAATTTTATTCATGTAAATCCTGCGTAACTCTAAACTTTTACCTAGAAGTTCAGAACACATACTTTTAAGATATGAAAAATTGCCGCCAGTCAGATAAAAATCTGTGCGTTTAAATTGTTGTATATCTCTAAATTAAAAAGAATTAATCTGTACAATACCTTCGCCAAATCGAAAAATACCTCGATTCGTAGGTTGGGTTGAGGCACGAAACCCAACAAATACGTTGGGTTTTGCTTCCCTACGGGACGCTACGCGAACGCTCAACCCAACCTACAAAAAAATGGCGAAGGTATTGCTGTAATGAGATATTTATAGAAGTAGGATGTTTCAACAAAGCTACAAATTATATAAATTTAATTTACCTGGATGTTATTTTGCTCAGTAATTTCGCTGAATTAGTGAAAAACCAGTATAAAACTTTATAAAAGTTGGAGAAGATCACAGTATGAAGCGTTATGCTGAAACTATAGCGCTTCTGGGTTGAGTGTAATACAGACCTAACCCCCAGCCCCTTCCCTACTAGCGTTGGGGAGTAAGATTTTAAAGCTAGGAGCTACCGTGTACACATAAGTATTTTTGAGTGGTTCCACAGACTTTTAATCCCCCCAACCCCTCTTGAAAAGCAAAGCTGTTTCATTTGCTCAAAAAAGACTTGTGTTCTGAATGAAAAGACTTGTGTTCTGAACGAAAGCCCTCGTGTTCTGAACAAAAGCCCTCGTGTTCTGAACAAAAGCCCTCGTGTTCTGAACGAAAATCCTCGTGTTCTGAACGAAAGTCCTCGTGTTCTGAACGAAAGTCCTCGTGTTCTGAACAAAAGTCCTCGTGTTCTGAACAAAAGTCCTCGTGTTCTGAACGAAAATCCTCGTGTTCTGAACGAAACTAAGTAAGTCGGTGAGAATAAATCAAACTAGATTAAGTAATGTAAAAAATATTGAGATTAGTTCGTAGTGAACGCGAGTGCGTCTCGTAGAGAGGGCTGAAGCCCTCATAAGAGGACTAAAGTCCTCACTACAAACCTTGAATTATTCACGCCGCTCTACTTACTTGTGTGTACACCTTAGCCCTACTAGCGTTGGGGAGTAAGATTCTAAAGCTTCTTTTCTAAAACGCAAGAGGTCAGGGTGTATTGCATACAAACGAGAAACGCTATAGGTAAGCTTGTAGCGGGAAGCGAGTAATAATAAAATTGCGTTCAGTCGGTGAATTCGCTAAAAAACTTGGTATGTTACTCATGGTCAGACGCTTACGCAACCGTAAAATTTTCTCGGTGGCTATGCTTGTGCTTGTTATATGCTTTACTGTGTTAAGTGTGCGTTTATTTGGGCAAAGAATTATGACATCAGCACCCCAATTGCTCACCGACCCATTTTTACAACTGCCAACTGAAATCTCAGTGCAAGTAGTTTGGTTTACTGAGTTTGCTGGTGTTAATCACACAGTAACCTACGGTGAAAATCTTAAACAAACTGCTAAGGCAAATACTACCAAACTCACTCGCACTCGTGAAGACCAACACTCAAAAGTTGCAAACCAAACCAAAGATGGGCAAGTTTATCAAAAACCCGTCTGGCGTGATATTTGGCGGCATGAGGCTGAGGTGACTGGGTTAACTCCTGGTTTGCGGGTAAACTATCGGATTACAAGTGTGCGAGAAGACGGCGAAACTGTTAAAAGTGATGTTTTTAGCCTCGCAGCTACTCCAAAACCGGATACACCACTAAAAATTTTACTCACCTCTGACCATCAGTTAAAGCCGATGACAGCAGCAAATCTGCAAAAGGTGGTAGAAACGGTTGGACGGGTTGATGGGGTGTGGTTTGCCGGTGATTTGGTGAATGTTAGCGATCGCGCCTCTGAATGGTTTGATGATAATAGTGGTGGTGCGTTGTTTCCTGGTTTACAAGGTCGTTCTAAATATGACATGACCCACGACGGTGTTAAGACAATGTACACTGGTGGACAAATAATTCAACACGCACCTATGTTTACCTGCATTGGCAATCATGAGGTGATGGGGCGATTTGCCAGAATGGGAAGTTTAAATGATGAATTTGATGATACGCTCCCCCGTGTCGTTGCTCAAAAAATCTACCAGGACAACTTAATAGATAATTCCTTTAATACTAATACTTACGAAGAAATTTTTTCTTTACCAAAAAGTAAAGAGGGGGGAAAAAGGTATTATGCAGTTAGTTTTGGTGATGTGCGTTTGGTGGTACTGTACGCTACGAATATGTGGCGGACTCCCAGCTTAAATGGAAAGCATAAGGGTAGATATCGAGAAGCCGAAAAGGATTTGAATAATCCTGAAAATTGGGGTCATGGACAGGTAATTTATGAGCCAATTGCTAAAGGTAGCAAGCAGTATAATTGGCTAGAGGCAGAACTCAACAGCCCTGAGTTTCAACAAGCAAAATACAAAGTTGTAATGTTCCATCATCCACCCCATACTTTGGGTGATAATATAGTTCCTGCTTATACAGAACCAGTTCAAATAATTGAACGGGATGATAATAATATTAAAGGAGTGCGTTACGAATATCCTAAAGACGCAGATTACATTATTCGTGATGTTGTGCCAATACTTGAAGCAGCTAATGTGCAATTGGTATTTTATGGGCATTCCCATTTGTGGAACCGTTTTGTTAGTAAGAGTGGAATGCACTTTCTAGAAACATCTAATGTGGGCAATACTTATGGTGCTGCTTGGGGTGATAGAAAGCGAGAAGTGCCAATTGGATATCAAGAGGATTATGTTAAGCTTGGTGATCCCAATGGTTTAGAACCGATAGTGCCAACAATTTCCCCTTTGTTGGGTGAAGATGGAAAGCCGATGCCTTATATTGCGAGTAATGATATTACGGTTTTTAGTATCTTTGATACGGGGACGGGTACGATAAGTAGTTATCGTTTTGATACTCGTAAGCCTGATTCGGAAGTATTGAAGTTTGATGAATTTAAGTTGAAATAGTCATCCTTACCATTACCGCCTGGGAATAAATTCCTCTTGCTTATAGCTAAAGTCCTCTTAAGAGGACTAAATAGAAAATTTTTGGCGTTGCTGATTTCATGTATGAAAATGATTCTGCATGATATCAAAATCCTTGTAGAGACGTTGCAATGCAACGTCTCTACATCTGGATTCATACCGCAATTGGGCAACGCTAAATTTTTAGCGATGTAGATGACTATCCAATACTGCTCGGTTAAGGCTAAAAAATAAAAATGTGTAGGTTGGGGAGCCACTGCGTTGGGCGGGTTCCCCGACTTGAAGCACGTGGCGTTTGAGGAACGAAACCCAACATTTCCAGGGCTTTGTTGGGTTTCACTAAAGTTCAACCCAACCTACAAATCTTCTTAACCTATGCAGTATTGGATGACTATCATATCTAAAATGGAGAATTTCAGTCCACTTGAGTGGACTTTAGCTATCAGCCTGGGAATAAATTCCCAGGCGGGATATCGGGTGAGCGCGATACTTTGACTGTTACAAAAATATGGATAACACAAGTAAAAAAGGGGGGATCTCTTCTGTGTAAGTCCTAAGATTATAGACTAGCGATCGCATCAGCAACTAGTTTAGAAACAAAGGGCAAAATATCCCTACTCTTAGCCTGCGCTTTCCCTTCAGTAAATACTACTAAGAGGTAAGGGCGTTGTTCTGGTATTTCAATATACGCAACGTCATGGCGAACTTGACTTGTCCAACCTGCTTTTGACCAAATTTGAGCATTTTCAGTCAGTCCACTACCTAAGAAACCTGTCACCTGATTGTCTTCGGTGTCAGTGGGTAAATCGTTGAGAGTCCGTTTGAGTAAAGCCATCATAGCTTGCGATCGCCCACTTGAAACGGCTACTCCACCTACAATACTATGCAGTAACCTAGCGATCGCATTTGTGGTCAACATATTGCGATTTTCCAGTAACTCTCCCACAAACGCCCGTTCTCGTCCATAAGGGCCATCACCCCACGTTTTTTGACAGACGTTAATCGTCTCCAATTCTTCCCAACCCAAAGATTGGTAATAGCGGTTAACAATATTACGTTGATATTTCCAGGTTTCAAAGGGCCCGGTTGGTAATTCTGGCCCTGATGTGGTACCACTCAAAATATCTACAACCAAGCTGGTAGCATCATTGCTGGAATCTACAATCATATCCTGCAAGGCGCGTTCCAACTCCTTGGAAGTTTGATTCATGCCTTTTTCTAGCCATTCATTTACCGCCACCAGGTAAAATAGCTTGACTACACTGGCGGGATAAATTCGCTCAACACCACGATAAGTAAAACCACGAACTGGATGATCCCAAAAAGCGTTGGGAGTCAGCGCCCCACCAGTATTTACTCGCACTGGGGGATCGTAAACAACCCAAGTCAAGGCAATTTGGTTACGCGCTAAGGTTGAAAATGCTGCCCAAGTTGCATCTAAAATGCCATTACCAAGGTTTTCCAGTTGCTCGTCTTTATTAAAAAAAACCATTCTCTAATAATGTCCTTTAATTTAAAATCACAAATCCAAAATCCAAAATCAGGAGAGTATCAGTGTTTAGCTGATCTGAATTTATATGATTCTCCTGAATGTACGCGTTTAGCAACTCAAGCCGCCTCTGGACGACATTTATGGGTAACATCAAATTATCAAAATTTAGCAGTTGAGGTGTATTTGTGTGAAGATGACTATTCGGGATGGGTATCTCTTTCAGATTTTGGTTCATTACAATCTGCTACTGTACCTTATCAGGCTGCAATATTTTCTGAATCTGAAATTAAAAAACTCCTAGCGGAGGTTATCGCCTTTACCCAAAAAGCGATGCAGCAATCTAATTATTACCTTTGGGGTGGTACGGTTGGGCCAAATTATGACTGTTCTGGGTTGATGCAGGCGGCGTTTGCTTCGGTGGGTATTTGGCTACCTAGAGATGCCTATCAGCAGGAAGGATTTACTCAACCAATTACTATTGCAGAATTAACAGCCGGGGATCTGGTATTTTTTGGAACTAGTCAAAAAGCAACCCATGTCGGACTTTATTTGGCGGATGGTTATTACATTCATAGTTCTGGGAAAGATCAGGGACGGGATGGGATTGGAATTGATATTCTCTCGGAACAGGGAGATGTTGTTAGTCAGTCGTATTATCAGCAGCTGCGAGGTGCTGGTAGAGTTATCAAGAGTTACGAACCACAGAGACGCTGAGGGCACAGAGATATATGAGGAGTGGGTTAGTTGATCGAGGGTTGAGTGAAGAGAATGGGGCGATTTCAGCTATTGTCCCAGATGTTTCGGTGGTGCTGCCGATACATGACGAGGTGGAAAGTTTGCCACTTTTACTAGAAGCGATCGCATCTACTTTATCTTCTAGTCAGATAAATTATGAAATCATTTGTGTGGATGATGGTTCTACGGATGGTTCCGGGGATTTTCTCAAAGAACAGGCGCAAATCCGCACTGATTTAAAGGCGGTGATTTTGCGTCGCAACTACGGACAAACTGCGGCGATGGCTGCTGGATTTTATTATGCAGTCGGTAAAGCGATCGTTACTTTAGATGCTGATCTCCAGAATGATCCGGCTGATATCCCCATGTTATTAGCAAAGCTGGATGAGGGTTATGATTTGGTAAGTGGTTGGCGGCAAAAACGCCAAGATGGGGCTGTAAATCGGTTACTTCCTTCCAAAATTGCCAATTGGCTAATTCGCTATACTACTAGTGTGAATATTCATGACTATGGTTGTTCGTTGAAAGCATATCGTGCAGAACTGTTGGCAGATATGAACCTCTACGGAGAATTACACCGATTTTTACCTGCTTTGGCGTACATCGAAGGAGCTAGAATTACTGAAGTACCAGTGCGCCATCACGCCCGTCGCTTTGGTCGTAGTAAATATGGGATTTGGCGGACATTCCGCGTGTTGATGGATTTGTTAACCATCCTGTTTATGAAAAAATTCCTCACCCGCCCGATGCACGTTTTTGGGCTGTTGGGCTTGATTTCAATGGTTTCGGGAACTGCGATCGGAATTTACTTGACTTTCGTTAAATTAGCTTTAGGTGAGATGATTGGCAATCGCCCTTTGCTGATTTTGGCAGTTCTCCTGTTAGTAACTGGTGTACAGTTATTTTGCTTCGGACTTTTAGCAGAATTACTCATGCGTACATACCATGAATCTCAAGGGCGGCCTATCTATCGCGTGCGAGAAGTAGTAGCAAAAAATGTTAAGTAAGGTAACAATAGTAGTCATTGGTCATTGGTCATTGGTCATTGGTTATTAGTAAATAAGTAAGTCGGCAGGAAAAATCATAACTATGTAACGAAAAGTTAACCAGAACTGTTAGAGCTAAATTTAATACGTTGTGTACTGTAGTTTCCTTTTTCCCCTCTAGCTTGAATACCACCAATCAC
>JAIVFU010000064.1:0-9064 GCA_020829485.1 Nostoc sp. CHAB 5834
CCGTAACATTAACAATGACATTCCCCGCATCTCCGCGTCCTGCTGGCGCTGTTGGAGATGCTTCACGAGTACTAGTTACCAGTTTAGCGCCATCAGTAAGTGACAGTGTTGTAGCATTAATGTCAATGTTACCACCCTTACCTACACCCCCTTCTTCCACCGTGCTGAGGATGTCAGCATCTGCAAGAGAAACAGCATTTTTGGCACGCACTGTCACATTCCCTGCATTCCCTTGTCCACGGGTTCCAGCAGTAAATCGAGCGCGATCGCTTAGAGAGAATGAACCAGAATCGATAGTAATGTTGCCTGCATTGCCAACTGCTTCTGTTTCTACCAAGGTGCGAATCCCACTGCGTGAATTGTTTTTCTCCCCAACAATATCAACAGCGCCCGTAACATTAACAATGACATTCCCCGCATCTCCGCGTCCTGCTGGCGCTGTTGGAGATGCTTCACGAGTACTAGTTACCAGTTTAGCGCCATCAGTAAGTGACAGTGTTGTAGCATTAATGGTAATGTTACCACCCTTACCTACACCCCCTTCTTCCACCGTGCTGAGGATGTCAGCATCTGCAAGGGAAACAGCATTTTTGGCACTTACTGTCACATTCCCTGCATTCCCTTGTCCATAGGTTGCGGCAATGAGTCGAGCGCCATCACTTAGAGAGAATGAACCAGAATCGATAGTAATATTACCCGCATTGCCTTGTGACCTTAGACGCACAAGATTGCGAACTCTACTCCCATCAGCAACTTTTATTTCCCCGGTAGCATTAAGCGTAATATCTCCCGCAACAGTTTCAGGTGTCCCCAAACTTTGCTCAATACCAGCACTTAGGACACTTCCTCCCGATATCTCTATATCGCTGGCATTGACTGCAATATTACCGCCACCATTGCCTTCCACAGATATTGCAGCTTGATTGGTGAGGAATACCTCAGCTCGCCTAACATCCTCAGGAAATATCAAGCTGAGATTATCACCATTAACACCCAACGCTACAGTACCAAGTTCAGCTAACCCTCCTAACTCAACTCGTCCGCCAAAAGCATTTAATTCTCCCCTATCCATGCTGACATTCCCGCCCACCAGGAGTAAGCTCTTACCATCTGGTACTCGTAAACCAAATGTGTTTAAACCTGCTGGATCTGTTCCTACAGGTGCAACTAAGCTATTTTGAATCGCTGCGTTTTGATTAATCTGATTAAACAATAATGCTGAAGGATTAACAGTCAACAACGGCGAAGGGATATTTTTCTCAGTAGCGCTAAAAAATCCAATATTTCCAAATTGCAGTGCATTCGCTGTAGTCGCTACAAAAGAACCACCAATATTTAATTGAGCATTCTGACCAAAAATAATGCCGTTGGGATTTATTAGAAACAGGTTAGCCGTACCCTTCGTGCTGATTATTCCATTAATATCAGAAACTGAACCACCTGTGACTCTACTAATAATATTCTGAATATCAAAAGCATTGTTAAAAGAAGCAGTACCGCCAGGAGACACAGAAAACTCGCTAAAGCTGTGAAACAAATTAGTTCCTGCTTGCGTTCCTCCAGTGATATTGAGAGTGCTACCATCGGGTGTAACGATGGAATTATTAGGCAGAGTGCCATCCGGGGTAATCTGAGCAGAAGCACAATTTGCCCCGAAAGTGATCGCACTTGTGATCGCCATTCCCAAAAAACAAGGAGTAGTCATGCCAAACATCGCATTCTCCTAAACTTTTTAAAAGATATACTCATTTTTCAGTAAACCACGAGTAACGGACATCAAGTTAACACTTGCATATTTCTCAATTTTATAAGTACAGGTTTTATGCAAAGCCTGCTAATTACTTACAAGAGTTTCTAAGTTAGGTGCATTTTTTGCTTTTTAAGATAGAGGTGTAGATTTTTGTAATTTTAATAAATCGTAAAGTTTTTAAAAATAGCGATCGGTAATGCTTAACAACTTTAGATATAACCGTTTTTATTCCTATAATGAAATAGTTAAGCTCACTAATACTAAAAGGTAAATTCATCAATTTGAACTCTTAAACTCTACATTATTTATTGTTAAATAATTACAACCAGTTACCCAGAAGAACATAAGGTGCCCAAAAATATGGGCGATTTTCTTTCGCTAGAATTGCAAGTTGAGCGTGTTGCAAAGCTTGAGCTTTAGTGACTCCAGCATCTAATTGCCGATATAATTCACCCATAAATTCACTAGTAGACTCATCATCTATTGTCCACAAAGTAGCTAATGTACTACGTGCGCCTGCTCGTACCGCTACTCCAGCTAATCCTAAAGCAGCTCGTTTATCTCCTGTGGCGGTTTTACAAGCACTGAGGACAAGTAATTCGATTGTTTCGGGTCGGCTTTCACCTCTAGCCCGTAATAAACTATCTAACTCCCTAACCTTTAGTAAGCTATCCCAGGTAAGAATATAGGTTTGTTCAATATCTGAGCTAAATTGCCCGTGAGTAGCTAGATGCACTACTGAGAAAGGAGTAGATTGAATTTGGTTTTGCAGATTAGTTTTCGTGAACTCTTGATTTAAGAGTTCTTTGCTTGATTTAACTGAAGATTGAACTTGTTTTAATTCCTGTGTAACATTTGAAAGTTCTGAAAAAGATTTACCTTCAATCAAGCGTTCTTGCTCAACGCCAGCAGTTAAAACGTTTAGCTGCACGTTGTTCAAAGATTTAGGAGCAAGGAGTTGTAGTCCAGGCATCAAAGAAATAGCATACTTTTCTATCAGATATTTCTGCTGTTCTTGATCATAAAGAATCGCCATTGGAATATTCCGCAAAGAACCATCCAGCACAAACACTAGGGAAGTTATACTTTTGTTTGCAAAATCTGATTCAATAGGTTTAATTAACCAGTCATATAACTGTTGTGAGAGTTGCCTAACATCAGGCTCTCGGCTAGCAACGGGTAAATCTTTCTGTAGTTGTTCTACAGTTTTTTCTAATACATCTTTAGGGACTTTAGTTGTTTTACGGTAGATTGTATTCTGTCCTGGTAAGCGAGTAATAATTTCTAGTCGGTTATCTAAAATAATTGGATAGATAACCGCTGTGGATATTTCCTTTTCAACTAATTGATCAAGGTCAACTCTTGGTACCAAACAGGGCGAACGAAAAAAGTTATCTAATTCTGCTAATTGGAGAGATTCAATTACCTGACGAGCTTGAACGAGATTATCTGGCTTTTGAATCGGATTTTCTTGAAGTTGCAACAGTAAATCAACGTACTGTCGATATACAGGTTCTATACTTTCGCGGAAAGAAAATTGTACGTCAGGATTAATCGCAACTAAATCATTACGGAGAGACTTGAGAGCATTGTAAGCTCGACTATAAGCTTGTGTTGCTGCCGGGAGATTGGATTGCTTTTGCAGTATCCGTCCCATCTGCCAATGCCATTGATAAGCAATGTCTTGGGCATCAATGGACTCAGCTTCTACCAAGGCTTGCTGTGTAAGACCTTTGGCATCAGATAACTGTCCAGTTTGTTCGTACAGTTCGCCAAGAATACCAAGAGCATAAGATTCGGTTCGTTGATCTTTTAAGCTCTTAGCCACTTGCACAGCTTGCGCTAGCATTTTAGCAACATCTTTTGGCTCAACTGAGTTTTGTTTCATTTTGCTTAGACTTTGAGCAAAATTAATCCGGTAGTTAACAGCCGTGCGACTTGGAGGCAAATTGTCTATTTGAGACTGAATTTGGGGCAATAATGCCTTTGCTGTGCTAAATTCCTCTTGCTCTACCAATAGTCTTAATAAATTCAGTTGAGCTTGCAGGCGCACAGTAGGTGTTGCAGATGCAATTAGAGCCGCTTGCTGATAGTATTGAATTGCTGTTTTAGTGTAATCCTTGGCGCTGCTTGAGTTACCCAAACTAAGTTGAGCGGATGTTTGAGCACGGGCTGTATTACCTAAACTAAGTAAAGCATTACTTTGAGCGATCGCACTTCCCACTTTCCCAGCCACAGAATAACTTTCTTCTAGGATTTTGTGGGAATCCTTTAGATAACCCAAACTTCGCAATACATTCCCTAAGCTATACAATCCTGTGGCTTTAACAGGAGAATCTGGTTGTTTTTGCAGATTTTCTCGTAGTGAGTTTAAAGTGTGATCTGCTTGGCGATAATTCCCCATAGCTTGCATTGCTTGGGCTTGATTAATGTGATTGCGAATTAACGCTGATATATCATCTAAATGCTGATAAATTTTAGCTGCTGATTGCCAAGTACTTAGGGCTACTTCAGTTTGCCCTTGTGCTAACTCCAGCCCACCTCGAACATCTAAAGCTTGAGCAAAGACTTGCGATTGCTCTTGTGAATAATCTGAATCTTTTAGACTTTGTAATAATTTAATAGTTTGTGAAATTACTTCATTCGCTTGTTGCCATTGTCCTAACTGATGATACGCTAAGGAAAGGTTAGTCAAAGCTATAGCTTCATTCAATACATTATTAGTAGCTTTAAATTCGTCTGCTGCTTTTTTTAGAAGTTGTACTGCTTCTGTAAACACTCCCCCTTCATAAAGTGCTTGACTTTGCTGCACCAAACTAAAAATTTGGGTTTGGTTGACAGCAGGTTTTGTTGCTACAGCAGGAAAATATAAAACTTTAGATTTGGCAAAGGCTGCTGTTAAAAAAATAGAAGAATCGAAAATAACAGATGAAAATACACAAAAAAATATAGTCAATAATGATAATAGCAAGTATTTAAAAAACTTCATATAAATTACAAAACTTATTTTGTATTTCTTCATGATAATTAATTATAAAAACCATGTAGTACTATGTGTGGTTTTGAATGAAGTTGTAGCTACAACATGGCAATAGTTGTTGTAAATCGGATATTCTCTACGCAACGCATTAGCTCCTCTGTGTAAGGTTAAAACGGATTATATTGTACAAAAAAGTACAGCCCATTCTCTTGCAATGTATTACCCTGAGTATCAACAGAAACTAAAGGAATACCCCACTCAACACCAGCATTAAAGTTATTGCCCTGTAACCAACGCAAACCCAAACCAACAGAAGCTAGAGTGTTAGTGTTAGTATTATTTTCATCTATACTCGACGAATTATTCCAAGCAGTGCCAACGTCAACAAACGGGGTAACTTGCATAACTCCATCCCATTGTGGTACACGTACAATTGGTAGCCGTAACTCAACAGAAGCAAGAGCGCCATTATTTGCTAACAGTAAATCTTGACGATAGCCCCGTACACTACTTATACCACCTAGACCAAATTGTTCTGAAGCTAAAAGTGTTGTAGAAGCTAGTTGTACATCGCCACGAATTAACAACAAAGTATCAGGAGCTAACAGACGTACCCATTGTGCTTGTCCTCGCCAAGCGAAAAAGCGGCTGTCAGGTTCGGTATTGTTGATTGTGGCATTAAATGCACCAGTTCCCAGACTAAATTGAGAACGAGCCGCAATTACTTCTTGGCTATTACGAAGAGTCCATTCTTGAAAAAATCGCAACGCAGAAACACGAGTGTTTCCTTCTGCATCAGCCCCCGGCGAAAGTAGAGAAAGGGGAGCATCCTCCTGTTCAAACACAGAGGAGGAAATATCAGTCTCTCTGCGAGAAGCCGTGACTCCTAGAGCAAATTCTTGATTGGGAGTTTGCACTAGCGGCTGGCGGAATGTGAGTTCGTAATATTGGGAAGCTGATTCAATATCTAGTCTATTAAAAGGACGTTCAATAATATCGGCTGATGTATTGCCATAGCTGAAGGTGAGAGTGCCATTGCGGGGATTGAGAGGCAAGCTGTAGCTGGCATCTATGGTATTACTACCGTCAGTATTACTGTATCCTAACGAGATACTATCTCCAAATCCGAGTAAATTAGCTTCGTTAACTTGCAGTTGCCGTCGGAAGCTACCAACACTAGGGGAACGACCATTGTCAAATACTGTTTCTACATTAAATGTATCCGCCTCTGTTACTTTGATAGCCAACAAATTAGAGCCAGGACGTGAGCCAGCAGATAATTCAGCGGACAAGTTTTGAATTAAAGGATTGAGTTGCAATAATTGCAGGGATTCTAGTAGGCGTTTTTGATTTAAAGGAGTGGATGCCCCTAAAGCTATACGGCTGCGAATATAATTTGGGTTGAGTCGCCTAGTTCCAGTTATCTGGATATCCTCTAATTTACCTTCAATTACTTGGATTTGAACAACGCCATCAGTAAGAGTTTGTTCAGTAATATAAGCTCCAGAAGTAACGTACCCCTCTTGAATATAAAGTTCAGTAATTTTAGAGCGAATTTCTAATAAGTCTGTAAATGTAATTGGTCGATTTGTAAAACACTCGGTTTTCTGCCTCAACCTGTATGTCAGGTTTTTTTGACTGCATTCTAGTATTTGATTAAATTTTTCTTGGCTGAATACTGTACTGCCAATAACTTCAAATTGTTTAACAGTAAAGATTTGTGATGTTTCAGGGAGTGGTTCATCTGGTATGGGAACTAGTTGATCAGGTTGGAATAGTTCGGATGGAGGGGGTAGTTGCGGTGGTGGAGAGGGTGTTGTTGGTGTTCTGGGCGAAAGTGGTTGGACATCCTGCGGTGGTGGGAGTTGTGGGAGCGAGGGAAAATTGTTTTGGGGTAGTTGTACGCGATCGACTGTCTGCGCCTTACCGGGTGTAGTTGCCAGGCTACTGAGTAATATAAGCAAGCAGGATGCTGCAAGAGTTGGAGTAATTTTAGCTACCATGACCGAACAATTCGCAATTTGCAATTCGCAATTCGCAATTCGCAATTGTGGACGTAATTGATAATTGATTCATCTTTCAAGGTCATTGCCCCTAATTTTAATTATGAAAAGAAACAAAACACGTAGTATCAATATTCAAGCCTCCGCATTCATGCGTAGGGTATTATTAATTGCGAATTGCTTTGACATTGAATTGGGTTCTGTCTGGAAGTATGAGGAGTAGCGGTGGATGAATTAGCACTGAGGACTATTTGTCCTTTGGCGTTTAGTACTGCACCTGTGGCTTCAACAATGCGTTTAGGAGTGGAGGTTGTTGGTTTATTAGTAACAAGTGGTAGGGAACGGTTGTTATTGCTGGGTTTAAAAGCCACCCAATCTATTTGGGTTGCATCTGGAGTGAGAATGTCTTTGGGATTGGCTGGTAAACCACCGCGTCCAGTAATCACAAATCGGTTTTGGGCGTAACCTGGACTATAGCAGCCTTGGGCTACCTGGGTGTCAACTGGTACTGTTGGCAATTCAACTAAGCCACTGTTGGGATCGATACCAGGTGTATTAAGTTCTACAGTGCCTTGTGTACCAAATTCTGAACTAGCAGTGATGTCACTCAAGGGAGTTGGACTTTCACGAAACTCAATACCATAAATGCCAAAGGCTTTAATATCTACTTTCCCACCTGTGCCAGTAAAAGCATTAGCAGTGATGTCGCTATTTTCGCTTGGCACAGCAACAATGAAGCCCGACGGGGCATCAATATTAATGTTGCCACCATTACCACCAGTTAGCGCTGTGCCTGCGGTGGTAGAAATTTCAGCGCCATGACGGAGAAGGAGTAAATCAGTTTGTAAGTTGATGTCGCCACCGTTACCCGATGCAGATTTGGCGTTGAGTCTGCCACCATTGTCTAGGGTAATTCTAGGTGAGGTGACGATAATATCTCCAGCAGTACCCGTCGGACTTTGGGAGTCAACAAACAAGCCACTGTTAAAGTTAGAACTATTGCCAGAAATGGTGAAAAAATCAGCAGCATTAACTTTAATGGTGCCTGCATTACCTTGTCCCGAAGTTGAGGCAATAAGTTGAGCGTCATCACTTAGAGACAATGAACCAGAATCGATAGTAATGTTACCTCCATTGCCAACTGTCCCAGTTTCCACCAAGCTGCGAATCCAACTAAAACGCTCGTTTTTCTTTCCAGCAATATTAACAATACCTGTAACATTCACATTGACATTCCCCGCATCCCCCCGTCCTGCTGGCGCTGTTCCAGATGCTTCTTGAGTAGAGGTTAGCAGTTGAGAGCCATCTTTTAGCAAGAGGCTTGCAGCATTGATGTCGATATTACCTCCCTTACCTACACCTCCCTCTGACACCGTGCTGGAAATATCACTATCTGCAAGAGAAACAGCATCTTGTGCTTGCACTGTCACATTCCCTGCATTCCCAACTCCTGAAGTTGAAGTAGAAAGAAAAGCGCCACTTAGCCAGAGGCTTGCAGCATTGATGTCGATATTGCCACCTTTACCTACACCCCGTTCACCCACCGAGATGGAAATAGCACTATCTGCAATGTTAACAGTATCTTGTACCCGTAGTGTCACATTCCCTGCATTCCCTTGTCCCTGAGTTGGGGCACTAACTTCAGCGTCATCGCGTAACGAGAGGGTTGCAGCGGAGATATCAATATTACCTCCGTTACCGACACCTCCCGCTGTGCTGTAGATTTCACTATCTGCAATGTCAACAGCATCTCGTACCCGCACTGTCACATTTCCTGCATTCCCTTCTCCAAAATTTGAGGCATTAAGTCGAGCCTCATCACTTAGAGAGAATGAACCAGAATCGATAGTAATGTTACCTCCATTGCCAACTGTCCCCCTTTCCACTTCGCTGCGAATCCCACTGGCAAAACCGTTTTTCTCCCCAGCAATATTAACAATACCTGTAACATTCACATTGACATTCCCCGCATCCCCCCGTCCTGCTGGCGCTGTTGCAGATTTTTGTTCAGTAGAGGTTACCAGTTGAGAGCCATCTTTTAGCCAGAGGCTTGCAGCATTGATGTCGATATTACCTCCCTTACCTACACCTCCCTCTGACACCGTGCTGTAAATTTCAGCATTATCTGCTAGAGTTACAGCATCTTGTGCCCGCACTGTCACATTCCCTGCATTACCTTGTCCAAATGTTGAGGTAGCAAGTTGAGCGCCATCTTTTAGCCAGAGGCTTGCAGCATTGATGTCGATATTGCCACCTTGACCTACACCTCCCTCTGACACCGTGCTCTCAATAGCACTATCTGCAATGTCAACAGCATCTCGTACCCGCACT
>JAIVFU010000064.1:9164-40866 GCA_020829485.1 Nostoc sp. CHAB 5834
TCTCAATATCACTATCTGCTAGAGTTACAGCATCTTGTGCTTGCACTGTCACATTCCCTGCATTCCCAACTCCTGAAGTTGAGGTAGAAAGAAAAGCGTCATTTAGCCAGAGGCTTGCAGCATTGATATCGATATTGCCACCTTTACCTACACCCCCTTCACCCACCGAGATGGAAATAGCACTATCTGCAATGTCAACAGTATCTTGTACCCGTAGTGTCACATTCCCTGCATTCCCTTGTCCAAATGTTGGGGCACTAACTTCAGCGCCATCTTTTAGCGAGAGGGTTGCAGCATTGATGTCAATATTACCTCCGTTACCGACACCCCCCGCTGTACTGTAGATTTCACTATCTGCAATGTCAACGGCATCTCGTACCCGCACTGTCACATTTCCTGCATCACCTTGTCCATAACTTGAGGCATTAAGTCGAGCCTCATCACTTAGAGAGAAGGAACCAGAATCGATAGTAATGTTACCTGCATTGCCAACTGTCCCCGTTTCCACTTCGCTGCGAATACCACTGGCAAAACCGTTTTTCTCCCCAGCAATATTAACAATACCTGTAACATTCACATTGACATTCCCCGCATCCCCCCGTCCTGCTAGCGCTGTTCCAGATTCTTCTCTAGTAGAGGTTACCAGTTGAGAGCCATCTTTTAGCCAGAGGCTTGCAGCATTGATGTCAATATTACCTCCCTTACCTACACCTCCCGCTGACACCGTGCTGTAAATTTCAGCATTATCTGCTAGAGTTACAGCATCTTGTGCCCGCACTGTCACATTCCCTGCATTACCTTGTCCAAATGTTGAGGTATCAAGTTCAGCGCCATCTTTTAGCGAGAGGGTTGCAGCATTGATGTCAATATTACCTCCCTTACCTACACCCCACACTCTGCTGTAGATATCACTATCTGCAATGTCAACAGCATCTCGTACCCGCACTGTCACATTTCCTGCATTACCTTGTCCCGAAGTTGAGGCAGTAAGTTGAGCATCATCACTTAGAGAGAATGAACCAGAATCGATAGTAATGTTACCTGCATTGCCAACTGTCCCCGTTTCCACTGTGCTGCGAATCCCACTTAAAAGATCGTTTTTCTCCCCAGCAATATTAACAATACCTGTAACATTCACATTGACATTCCCCGCATCCCCCCGTCCTGCTGGCGCTGTTGCAGATGCTTCTTCAGTAGAGGTTACCAGTTGAGCGCCATCTTTTAGCCAGAGGCTTGCAGCATTGATGTCGATATTGCCACCTTTACCTACACCTCCCGCTGACACCGTGCTGGAAATTTCAGCACTATCTGCTAGAGTTACAGCATCTTGTGCCCGCACTGTCACATTCCCTGCATTCCCTTGTCCCTTTGTTGAGGCACTAAGTTGAGTGCGATCGCCTAACGACAAAGAACCGGAGTCAATAGTAATATTACCCCCATTGCCAAGTGACCCCAAACGCACATCATTAAAAACTAGGCTCTCATCAGCCACTTTGATTGACCCGGTAGCATTAAGCGTAATATCTCCCCCAATTGTTTCGGGTGTCCCCAAACCTTGTCCAATACCACCGCTTAAAATACTTCCTCCTAATATTTCTAGATTCTTGGCATTAATTGCAATATTACCGCCACCAGCGCCTTCCACATATATTGCAGCTTGATTGGTGAGGGATACCGAAGCTCGTGCAACACTATCAGGAAATTTCAAGCTGAGATTATCGCCATCTACACCCAGCGCTACAGTACCAGGTTCGCCCAACCCTCCTAACTCAACTCGTCCACCATTAGCATTTAATCGTCCCCCATCCATGCTGACATTCCCACCCGCCAGCAGTAAACTTTTACCATCTGGTACTCGTAAACCAAATGCGTTTAAACCTGCTGGATCTTTTCCTGCAAATGCAACTGAGCTATTTTGAATCGCTGCGTTTTGATTAATCTGATTAAACAGCAATGCTGAAGGATTAATAGTCAACAACGGTGAAGGGATATTTTTCTCACTAGCGCTAAAAAATCCTCGATTTCCAAATTGCAGTGCATTCGCTGTACTTGCAACAAAAGAACCACCAACATTTAATTGAGCATTCTGACCAAAAATAATGCCGTTGGGATTAATCAGAAATAGGTTAGCCGTACCCAACGTGCGAATTATCCCATCAATATTAGAAACTGAGCCACCCGTAACTCGACTAATGATATTTTTAATATCAAGAGCATTATTAAAGGAAGCAGTGCTACTAATAGGCACAGAAAACTCGCTAAAGCTGTGGAACAAATTACTTCCTGCTTGTGTTCCTCCAGTAATATTAAAAGTATTCCCATCTCTTGTAATACTGGAATTATTAGGCAATGTGCTATCTGGAGCAATTTGAGCGAAAACATGCTCTTGCGAATAAGCAATCAAAAGGCTGCCCATCGCCAAACTACAATACCAACACCACAAATATTGAGTTATCCCTAACATTGTACCCACCCCATTACTCGTCTGATTTTGTCAGTTTTCTAAGTTATAATGCTGTACAATTGGCTCTTTAGCAATATCTTGTAAGCCAATGGCATTTAATAGGTCAACCCAATCTTTATTAATAGTTGCATCCTGCGGATTAGCACGGCGCAGTTGACCTAAATTAGTTAGGGCATCGTACCAAATATTATTAGCGCTATAAGCAATGTACTCCCTTGGCTTTGCTGTCTTTAATTGACTATCAAGAGCCTGAGTCAGCACCTGCCTTTGCACAAACCCATCTACATAAAAATTGTCAGATGTTTTTCCCACATCACCACAATAAACATGAAAGTACCAGTGATATTTTTTATTTGCTTTTAAAGAGTATTGCGGTTGTGGTGGAGTAATGCTAATAATACCACGTTTTCCAGACAGAGTAAGAGGTGTTCGATAAACATTCTCTACATCTTTACCAGAGAGCGCTTGTAACACAAATTCTGCGGAACGGGCGGTCTCAGGTAGTTCAGGAACATAAAACCAAAAAGTTGGATTTTCTGCAACTGTTGATGCCAAGACTGATTTTCCTCCATTACCAGGAACTAAAGCAGTAAGACTCGCCAGGGACTTAAGACAATCAGGATTACGCCCAGCCCCTGCTTTGCGCCGACCTGTAGGTGCGCCGTTTCTGGGCAATGTCGGTTGCTGAAAAGATTGGAAATGCGAATTTTTTACAGGGTTTTGAATCGAATTAGTCAGTTGTGCCTGCACTGATTGCAAATGACTTGTTGCACTAATAATTAGCAAATAAATTGTGCAAGTCCCTTGAATTCTTTGGATTAGTAATTTTTTTCTAATCATGATTAAAATTTAATTTTTTTCTTTTATCAAGATGAGAACGTCTAAACCATGAAAATACAATTACTTGGGTAGTTAACACTGCTAATACTGGGGGGATAAGTGGCACCCATCCAGCCAGTATAAAAATGCCAAAACATAACTCAAATAGCATTAAAAGTATTGCTATCACCGCTAGTCCCAGGTGCAAAGGTTTGGAATAATACCACGCTATAATACCTCCTAATAATGACCATACCCATATCCAAACTGTCTCTATCCATCCAGACCACCACCACAATAAGGGTCTGCGGTCTAAAACTGCACTGAGGATTTGACTTAGCATCTGTGCTTGTACGAACACCCCCGGTATCTGCTTTTGCTTCTGCTTTGTACTAGAACTGAATGGTGTCTTCCAATAATCGTTCGTGTTGGTAGGGGCAGAAAGACCAATAAGAATAACACGGTCTCTAAGTGATTGAATTGATTCTAGGGGTATCTTTTCATCTAACACATCTCTTAAACTAACTTGCTCGGCAATTTTTTCAACAGAAGGGAGAGAACTATAATTTAACAATATTTGATAACCAGATGCATCAACTTTTTGATAACCGCTAGTGTGTTCCTTTAATTGCTTAAATACAACATCATCAATTTGTAAATAACCTTCTTTCGTAACACTTGATGTTTTGCCTTCTTTATCTAAATAATGAAGTGCTAGTTGGAGATTAAAAGCATATTCTGTGGTACATAGAGATGTTGGAGGAGGAGTCAAATATAAAAGTTGACGACGAGCAATAACTTCATCATCTGCCACAAAATCACTAAAACTTAACTGTTCCTTTGGAACTCCATCAGGTGACGGAATCCCATCACTATCACCATCATCATCAGTTGTAGCAACTTTGCACACAAAAAATAGACGATTATCCTCGCTAAAACGAGTGGCTAAATTTGGATATTTGGGATCTACAGCCCCATCACGGTAAATATCTAAACCAATAGTTCGCGGTTGGTACTTATTTAATTTATCTAATAATTGAGCAAGGGCTTGATCAGATAACGACCATCGCATTTGCATCCCTTTATTGATTTGGTACTGAATATCTGCTTCATCAATAGTAATAATCAAAATCCGTTCATCAGGTTTTTCAGTCACAAGCTGCGATCGCAGTTGCATAAAATGGTCAAAAGCCTGTAATTCCGATGTTTGCAGATAACCCCAAAACCGCACCCCCATAACCAAACTTGTTACCAAAAAGCTTGCCAGCAATATGGTCAAAACACTCTTGGTAGTGATCATCTTTCGGTGTAACTGCCAAGTCATTGGCACTTCCAAAGGATTTTGACAAATTACTGGTAACCAAGTTGCACAAGGATATTCATCTTCTATGCCTTCGAGTCTTTTTCTCGCCTCGCGCAGCGCAGAATATAAAGGTCGTCCGCTAGAAAATTCTGTTAAAAAATGTTTTAAAAATTCCTGTGCTACCAAGTCTGGGACTGGTTCGCGCATGACAATGACTTGGGGAATGTGTAAATCCTCTAATGCTTCTGCTAACCCTAAGCCATCACAGGAATTGAAAATTGCCAAACGCAATCCACTTTCAATTGCTTTTGTGAGTCCATGTTTTAATCTATCTAGAGTAATTGTCGTAGTTTGATTAATTTGCAGAACTCCTTTTTCTTGACTATAACTATGTCCTGCAAAAAATAAAATATTCCAACCTTGATCCCAAAGTTCATTACTTAATTCCTTTCGTTGTGGTTCAAGGAGAAACTTTATTTTAGCTTGGTTTGATAATTTTTCTAAAAAGCGTCTATCTTGACTAATATCAATCCCTTTACTATTACCAAAAATCGCTAATATTCTAACTTTTTTTTCTTTAATATATATTTGATTTGGTCGTTGGGCTTCTAATGGACTGAGCGCTACTTCGGCATTTGGATAATCTTCAAAGAAATTCCACAAATGCCAAGGAAGCCGCCGCAATAATTTATCACTAGTTGCAATCATAAAACGAATTTCTTCATTTGGATTTAATTGCGTGCGTAACTTTTGTTCTATTTTGCGAAACTGCTCCGAGTTAAGCCAAATATTAATTCTAGATGATAATTCCTCACATAAATTGTTAAATTCAACTTCTGAAAAATTTGTAACATCAGTCTCTTCGATTTCCAGGCGTACAGACCAACCATGATAGCGGTAGAGAGCCGAGTATAGGATTTGCCAATTTCGATAAAGTTGAGGAATTTCTGGTGCTGCTGGTAAACTACCACGAAATTCCATCGCCCGATGATCATTTGTCAAACCAAGTTGAGCTGTGACATCGGGGAAGCCTTTGTAGAGGTCTCCCTTACCCAAATTTAAAACAACTAACTTACTCATTACACTCCGACAAAAAAATGTCAGATGACAAAAGCCTCTTTGATTGTGAAATCACCATTAGACACTTGTATATTAAAGCCTTCTCCAGAATACCCTCTAAATCGTTTTAATTGAATAAAATTATCATTACTCCGTGATACAACTTCTTGGATATTTTCTCCTGATTCTGATAGTAAATTCATTCTCAGGTTAGATTGCAAATAAGTTTGTCCGTTTACTGGATGTAATTGTACTAGTATTTCTACTTTATCTTCAGAATAAGGTGCGATCGCCATTAACAGCACTACAGATTGATTTCCAACTTGTAACCCCAAATCTATTATTTTTGCTCGTGCTACATTCCCTTCACGCTTTGATGAAATACTTCTTAAGGCAAACTTTTTATCATTTATATTGCTGAAAACTTCTTCTAAAGCCATCCAACTATTTTCAAACAGATTCTCGAACCATTGGTTTAAATTTACCCGTATTTGGCTAGCACTGAGTGCAGGGTGAGCAACAGCGTCAGGAATACAATCGAAGAGAAAATTAAGGGGTTTGAGGCTGAAGAGTGGTATTTGCTCCCAATCAGAAGGAATATTAACTCTTCTAACAAATCCCAACAACTGCACTTCATTTAACTGCTCACTAAACTGGACAGCCACATAACCAATTCTATTTTCCATCACTTCAGATGGTAGGGAAATTACTGTTTCACCAGGTTGAACTGGACGACACTCTAACTTACCAATGTTGGGAAGAACTAGATCGGCAACATCAAATAAAGCTCGTTTAAGAGGATGCCAACTATCACCTTCTTCTAGAGCAGTATCAATCCATAGCCATTTCAGGTAACTGTAAACAGCATAAACTGCTAGTGTATTCAAATATATTTGTTTCCCTTTTTGAGGCGTAGTTTGTTCAACAGCAAACTGGCGGGCAATGGCATGAGCTTCTTGTCCAAGTGTAATTTTTAAGCAAAGTGTTTCTGTACTACTCATGGCTGTTAATTAGATTGATATCCGAGTTGAATGGCAACTTCTTGCAGGAGCGGTATTGCTTTTAATTTCCAGTGGGATACTAAAGTTTGGTAATTGATTTGGCACTCACGAGCAATATCAGTAAGCTTATCTGGTGGATTCTTAAATATGAACAGCAACCTTTGACTGAGTACTTGACAATTGCATTCGGGATGTTTTCGAGGATAACAGTTTCGTAGTTGCTTGTCTGGATCTTGCTCAATGTAAATTGCTAAATTGGCTACTAAGCATTGTTGTGACTCCTGTTGTAATTGTTCAAGATAAATTTCTAGCCCACTTAAAACATACGGGTTAGATGGTGTCCCTAATAACCTTCCTTCTTCTGATACTCGTTCTAGCCAACTTGTTATCTGTGCATCTGCATCCGAAATATTTTCATCCAAGGAAAGCTGAAGCCTCCTTGTTTGAGGCGCAGATGAGGAATTTAAATCTTTAATACGCCAGGAAAGGTAGCCTTTGAGCCATTTTACTAAGTCAGTTCGTACTGAAGATGTACGTGGCTGAAAGTTTCTGATATTGTGGCTCAACCACTCCAAACTTTGGTTTAAGGCATCTAAAAAGTGGTTGGGGCAGTCCATGCTTGAGTATTTTCTAAATTCCGGTAGTCCCTGAATTAAAATCAGAAGCCGACTCATAGCTTTTCGCCATTCCCGGCTGCCGTCTGGGTGTTGACAAACTGCTGCTATCAATTGGCGTAGGCGCTCATCCTGATCATCCATAAAAGCTTTTACCAAAGAATAATACAGTAGACACAACACAGCAGCACAGTTATAAGCACTGCTTTATTTGACCTTACTCTTATATCAGGCAAGAATCAAAAAAATATGAAAACTTTAGAATTTTGCTTACTAATCCTTGAGATCCAGTCCAGGAGCAGATAAGAGAAATTATTTAAAGCAAGTTGGTCGGGGTATTGTATTTTTCATAGTTATCCAAATTTTCACTGATATAGGATTAGAGGCTCGATTTGAAAAAAATTTTGAAAACTTTTTACCAATTTAGCTTCCGAATAGTTTTCATATTTAGTCTGATTTAGAAGTAATAGGTTGCTTAAAGGAGTAGTTAAAGCTAAAGGTTTCTATACTATAGGTGCTGAAAACGGCCTTATCGGTGTGCAACGAGCACAGGAAGATTTGCCCGATTTAATAATCAGCGAAATAGCGATGTCAAAACTCGATGGTTACAGCGTCCTAACGAAGCTGCGTCAAAATCCAGATACAGCGATTATCCCCTTGATTTTTGTAACTACTAAAGTGAGTAAGGCTGACATCCGCAAAGGTATGGAGATGGGCGCGGATGACTATCTCACTAAGCCCTGTACCGTACAGGAATTATTGAGGGCGATCGCAGCCTGCTTGGAAAAACGAGCCTTTCTCCAACAGTGCTACACTGCACAGTCACAGCCAGTCCGAAAACCACCACTAGCTGACACCACAAAACAGTTTGATTTGGAGTCGATTTTTCCATATGACCCTGATTTGATGGAGGTCTTCCACTTCATAGAAGCCAATAGACTCACTGACTCCAAACTGGATGCCCAGAAGTTGAAA
The DNA here is from genome assembly GCA_020829485.1 of Nostoc sp. CHAB 5834. The sequence goes on from JAIVFU010000064.1 coordinate 17,400, forward strand.
GGTTGTCAAATGCCGAAGATAAACCAAGGTTAAAATTATTTGTTCTCTGAGAGATAATTTTTGTTTTCGACCTCTACCACCAGCAATAATTCTCACTTTCTGGGATTCTAATAAAGCTTGTTTTTCATAATGCAATCGTTCTGCATTTTGAATTAACTGTTGTAACTGTTCATACTCCAGACCAATTAAGCGCTGTGTTTCTTTAGGATTCTCTTCAATATGCTTCAGTATGTTGTTCATATTTCTGTGTCAAAAAAGCTCTTTAATGTTCTTTTACCACAGAATGTTACTATTTTGGAGATGTCTGATGGTTTCTAGCAATCAGATTAGCGATGTCTACGACGAGCTTCGCTTACGCCAGCAGACTTCATTAGCTTTACAGACAACTAATGCAGCGTTAGAGTCAAAAGTGCAAGAGCTTTTGACTGAGTTAAATCACACTAATGAGCAATTGTGTTGTGAGAAAACTTTGCACCAGAGGACACAGACAGAACTAGAAAAGTCTCTTTCTTTGCTTCAGGCAGCTTTAGATGCCACTGCTGACGGTGTAATTGCTATCAGCTTTCTCACTGCTAAGAATAGCAAGACTGAGGTTCCTTCAGGGATGCAACTGGGAGAAGATGAGTATCTTAGCAAGCCCCTTACAGTAGAAGAACTGTTGAGTGCGATCGCATCTCGACTGGAAAAGCAAGCAGCCGAAAGGCAATGGTACGCTGCTGAGTCTCAGCAATTTCTAGAGCCACAGAGTACTGAGGCTGCAAAATCGATAGACCCGAAGTCGCTCTTGCCTTCTGACCCTCTTATGACTGAGGTCTTCGAGTTCATTGAGGCAAATTATCATCAACCGATAGGCTTAACTGAGGTAGCTCAAGCAGTTGGTTACTCAGCAGCTTACCTAACTGACTTAATGCGACGGCAAACGGGAGAGACTGTGCATAAATGGATTGCCAAGCGCCGGATGGCAGCAGCGTGTTCCTTGCTGCTGGAAACTAACCAGTCAATTGAGCTAATTGCTGAGGCAGTCGGCTATCGCTATGCGGGATGTTTCTTTCGCCAGTTTCGCATCAGCTTTGGAACGACTCCTCAAGTCTGGCGAAAGGCGCAGCGCATTCATCAAACACCAAACACAACTCATACTAATTCGTAATTAAAAGTGCAGATCGACTCACCGCAAAAAAGCCCACTTTGTGGGCTTTTGGGGCTGTGTAGATATTCTTTCCCCGCAGGCTAAAGCGGTTTTTAGATGTTGGGCAACTGCTTAAAACTTGAGTGAACTAGAGTAAGTCCCTCGCTAGGTTTAGCTGTGGTTTGAGATTTCTGTTGAGTGCGTTTCAAAGATAAACCTGCAATCATAACACCAACACATAGCACAGCTAGGGTTGTGGTAGGTTCAGGAATTGGTTTAGGTTGTATACCCAGTGCTGCGATCGCTTTGTCTCCCCGAATTAAACCAAAGCCTAGTCTGGAGTCGAAACCTGGCAAAGGGCTGTCAGCCGTATTTCTCAGAGCATCATATATCTCAGTGGGTGTTGCGCTTAAATCTGCTTGCAATAACAGCGCTGCTACTGCTGCTGTGTACGGTGCCGATGCCGAACTACCGAAGAAGTCGAAGAAGCCTGGGTTGGCAACACGAGGAGCATCTTTACCGCCCAAGCCGAAGGAAATCGGCAACGCGTCTGGAGCGACAACATCAGGCTTGAGGAAATCTAGGCTGCCTTCCGAAGAAAAAGGTTCCAGTTGTCCCTGCTCTACAACAACACCGTAGTATTTATTTGAGTAGGATTCTGCGTTTCCATAATACACAGCTCCAACGGTTAGTGCATTTGGGTTATTCGCGTGTCCGTATATTGGAATATTGGGAAAATCATTACCAGCGTCGGTAAAGTAAGAAATCCCCTGGTTGAATACTGCGTCAATTGCTTGGTTAATAGCTCCATTCGGAGGCTCGTGATCTACGAAGTCTATAGGTACATCAGGAAAATTTGGGGGGGCATAACCGATATCATCTACGATGATGTCTGCCCCAGCAGCCGCTAAAGCCTGAATGGCTTGACCGAAGTCATCGGTATCGCCTGCACTTGTGTGGAACACCAAGTCAGCTCCCGGAGCCAAAGCATGAATGATCTGCGATATGGCACGACCCTCATCCGTAGCATCTGCCCCGGAGTAGTCCTTTAGGATGTTAACATCAGATGGGAGGTAGCGGTTGGCTATGTTGGTCGCATAAGTATCCAGGTTGCCAGAGACATCGAAGGTTTTTGCTGTAGCGAAGCTATCAGTTAGCACACCGATGGTGATTCCGGTGCCGTCTAAACTGTAGAGGTCTCGCAAAACATCAACTCCTGTAGCTTTGGCTGCTGCTTCAATCGGCAGGGTGAAGATAGCCGCTTGAACCTCAGCAACAAAGCTCCCAAATGCGGCAGTTGTTGCAATCACCCCTGACGTAACGATTTTTTGGACAAATCTCAAATTTTTCATAGCCTTAAATTTCTCATAGCGTTAAAAGACCTTCTCAAGATTCACTCTTGTTAGAGCAGATTGGATTTACTGTAATGCCGTCTGTCATAACAGAATATTCATGAAGAACCTAACTGTCAATTTGAATTCTTTAGGAAAAAATTCAGAAAAATTAGGAGTAATAACTTGAGAGACCTAAATATTAATTATCCGAGTAAAACCAGTGAGTCCAGCAGATTTATCTGTCAAAACTCACTGGTTTAGAATATTTTTGAGTTCCAAGTAGTTACTGGTCTGCTAAACGGACGCTACACTAAGTCATTAGCGTTTCTTAACTTAGCCTTTCTTCTGCCATCTTCATATTCGAATTTAATGTTAATACGCTTACTAAAGACGATACAGATGCCGCCAGCCACAGCTTCTAAAGCTTCCTCAGATAATTCTCCCTCAGATCCAGCAGGAGCAGGATTATTTGGAAGTACCAAGTAGACCTTATTTGCAGTCTCTTGGAGAACTTCAATTTCAATTTCTTTTGGAAGTTCTTGTCCTGATTCTCTTGCAAAAACTGCTTTGGGATTGCTGAGTAATTCTTGCTTGAATGCCTCATCTTCCCAAGTCCGTTGAATGAGTTTTTGCTCAAACTCGAACCGGGCGTTTGTAGCATCAGAGATGATTTTTTTCAGTTCTTCGTGCATTTGGGTTTCTCCTTATTTGCTTTTATCAATCTTTGTGATTGACACTAACTAGAATAGCGATTCGGAAACTAAACCGTCAATTTGAATTCTTTAGACATTAAATCAAAATAAATAGAATGTCTTCACTTAAAAATCTAAATACTAATGTGAATATTTTAGGAAAATCATAAAAATCAAAGATCCAGTATTTAATAATGAAAAATCAAGCCATCAAAAATCAGTAACTTGCCTAGAGTGGAAGTTGCTCGCATTAGATAAAAAACAGAAGCTAAAAATTTGTTAGTCTTACCGAAAGAATTTGAATTGTAATTCTAGGTTGGTATCCTCTAAACTACAAATCTAAGTCTGAATAAAAAAAACATTATGGGTTTAACTAAATAGGGATACACATAGATGAAAGTTTCACAAGAAGATTTAATCAAAATAGTTCAGGAAGCTAGTACTCTAACCGAAAGACTGGGGACACGCTTCATTCCTAATAAGACACCAGTCGATGAAAAACTGATTAGTTCACGCTGGGAAATGTGGTGTCAGGTTGTAGCACAAGAAAACCCAGAAAAATTTGCTAAACGCCTTGCCTGGGACGATCGCAATTCTAAAGCTGTTGGTAGCGTTCTCGGATCTGTGTATATCAACGAAGCACAAAAACTTCCTCTCTGGGCAGAAACTTTACAGCAAGCGTTGCAAACTGACTGGGAAACAGCTTATACAAGTGCTTCTCGCTGTCTGGATGCTGGAAAACCGATTCCTTTTGAAGAAGTTTATCTACCCTTTGTTTACGTAGCGCGGCAAAAACTCGTTGCACAGGTTGGTGCTAGTTGGCAACAACTATCACAAGAAGTTCACATACGTCTGGAACGTCAACTTTTATTGCAGTTAGTGTCTTTTTGCACCCAATCTCTAGAGCTTGAATTTTCACTATTTAAAGCGCTCAAGCAACCCGCTTTCACCTTCTTATGGGGAAAAGGATTAGACATAAATTCTAAAGATCAATACCAAACTTTTATCAAAGACTTTAAAACAGGCAAACTACTCTCATTTTTCCAGAAATACAATGTTTTAGCTCGCCTGGTGGCGACAGCAATGGATATATGGGTGGAGGAGAAAACAGAATTCCTTCAACGATTAGCATTAGATTTAACAACTATCCGGCAAACTTTCCAAGAAGATACAAGCCAAATTGTTGCAATCCAATTGAATCTCTCCGATCTTCATAATAGAGGGCGATCGGTGATCGCTTTAACTTTTGCTTCTGGATTGAAACTGATATATAAACCCAGAGGTTTAGGCTTGGAAACTGCATATTTTCAGTTACTAGCTTGGTGTAATCAGCAGTTTGTTTTGCTACCGTTCAAGTTAGTCAAAGTTATTGACTGCAAGACTCATGGCTGGATGGAGTATGTAGAACATTTGCCTTGTGAAGACGAAGCAGCAGCACACCGATACTATCAGCGTGCCGGAATGCTTCTGTGTCTACTTTATTTGCTCCAAGGAAATGACTGCCATCACGAAAATCTAATCGCTAGTGGCGAACAGCCGGTGTTGATAGACCTGGAAACCCTCTTACAGCCTGTAGCTGAAGAGATTGATCTCAAAGTAGAAGAAGTAGGGGGAGCGCAATACCAAGCGAATCAACAATTTTACGACTCGGTGCTGCGGACTGGACTACTACCGAGATGGGACTTTGGGGTAGAAGGGAAGGCTGAAGACATTAGTGGTTTGGGGGGAGTTGGTGAGGTAATCTCTGTTAGAAGGCAAAAATGGCAGAATATCAATACTGATGGCATGACACTGGAGTATGAACTTGCCATTATGCCAGCCCAAGCTAATACACTTTTCCTTAATAACGTTGCTCTATCACCCAATGATTACATTAATGAACTTGTAACTGGTTTCCAGCAGATGTATCAGTTCTTGTCAGAGCGGCAAGAATCGCTGTTGGCAACCGATAGTCCAATAGCCGTTCTAGCTCATCAGAGAGTAAGATTTTTGTTTCGCAATACCCAAGTCTATGCCGATGTTTTGAATAAAGCTCTGAACCAAAAATTCTTGCGGCATGGCATAGAGCGCAGTATTCAGCTAGATGTTTTAAGTCGGGCATTTTTGAAGGCTGATACAAAACCTTCTATCTGGCCACTGCTAGCAGCAGAATTACAAGCTTTAGAGCAAATGGATATCCCTTACTTTATTGCTGACTCAAGCAGTGATGCTCTGAGAGTCAATGACTTAATTATTGAGAAATATTTTAAAGAACCTAGCTATGAGCGAATGATTTCTTGTCTCAAGCAGCTTAATGATACAGATTTAACCCAACAGATTGCAATTATTCGGGGTTCTTTTTACTCGCAGGTTGCTAGTGGTATAACCAGTGCAGCACCTACTAGTATCAGTTTAGACTTAGATGCAACTGTTCCGTTGACACAAGAACAAATGGTGCAAGAGGCAGTGAAAATTGCCAAAGAACTTCAACAACGAGCAATTCAAGCAGCCGATCGCAGTGTTACCTGGATTGGCATGGGATACTTGCCTAATGCAGGACGGATGCAACTTCAGCCTCTGGGCGATGGCTTGTACGACGGTGTTTGCGGTGTCGCTTTATTTTTAGCAGCGATCGCCAAAATTACTGGTCACACAGAATTTCGAGATTTAACACTCAGTGCCTTGCAAGACCTGAGAAAAACCTTACAGAATATAGACGCAAACTCTCAGCGTAAATTTACCAAGCAAATCGGTATCGGCGGAGCCACTGGATTAGGGTCTATTGTTTATACCTTGGTAAGGGTTAGCCAATTTCTGGACGAGCCGGAGCTTTTGGATATTGCTAGCCTTGCAGCATCGTTAATTACTCAGGAAAGCATTACAAGCGATCGCTCCTTTGATACAATCGTCGGCTCTGCTGGGGCAATACTAGGATTACTGAGTTTGTACCAAGCTTCATCAGAGTCAACAGTATTGAATCAAGCCGAAGCTTTAGGTTATCACCTACTAAATAACCGCACTAACAGCGATTCTGGATTTAGAGCTTGGGCAACCTTAGAAGGTAAGTTAGCGACGGGATTTTCTCATGGTGCGGCGGGTATTGCCTACGCCTTACTGCGATTGTACAAAACCACACAAGATCCAAATTTTCTCGAAGCAGCAGAAGAAGCGATCGCCTATGAACGCAGTTTATTTTCCCCCAATGCTGGAAATTGGCAAGATGTCAGAGAAGAAAAACCTTCTTTTATAACCAGTTGGTGTCATGGTGCGCCTGGCATTGGTTTAGGTCGTTTGGGGAGTTTAGAAATTCTTGATACTCCAGAAATCCGGCAAGAGATTGCAGTAGCATTAAATACAACTCAACAGTTTGGTTTACAAAACCTTGACCATCTTTGCTGCGGTAACTTTGGCAGGATGGAGGTACTACTAATAGGAGCCACCAAGCTGTTGAGTTCGGAATTACGGCAAACTGTCCAAAAACAAGCGGCAACAGTTGTAGAAAGAGCAAAACAAGTCGGTGCTTTTTATTTATTTCCCGAACTTCCCGCAGATGTTTACAACCCTAGTTTCTTTCAAGGCACCGCCGGAATTGGTTATGAGCTACTGAGGTTAGCGTATCCAGAATCGCTTCCTTCTGCGTTGCTGTGGGAGTGAACTTAGAGATTTTTACAACTAATTATCATGGTGGATTAAATGAAGCGCTTACATCGGTTACTTTACCCGCCTGCTTGGTCTATTGCTGCCAAAATATCAGCAGTGTTGGTGTCAGTTGCACTCATCCCGATGAGCTTCACCACCTACTACAACCTGCGGCAGAGCTTGGATAGTGTGGAGGCTGGCGAATATCGCAAACTAGAATTGTTAGCCACCAGTACCGCTAGCCGTCTTGACCAGTTAATTATTGATATTGAGCGTGTTGTTGTCCAAGTTAGCAGCGATCGCAATGTCGTCAATTTCCTCACAGCGTCCACATCTTCTGAGAGAGAAACCCTCCGCCCTGACTTGCAACAAATGCTAGAAAACGTCTTCCATTCTAACCCAGACTATGATGCTGTGTTTGTGATGGATAAACAAGGTCTTGCTGTCGCCGCTAGCGATCGCAAATTCTTTGGTCAAAACTACGCCTTCCGTGAATATTTCCGTTCCAGCATTCAGGGCAAATCTTATATATCTAGCATCTTAGTAGGCGAAACGACGAAACGACCGGGGATGTTTTTCTCCCAACCAGTGCGATCGCAAGAAGGCGAAATTATCGGAGTCACAGTACTTAAAATTAAAGGAGAAGGTATCTGGGCGATCGCAGATGCACTAAAAGTAGGCTCCCAAAGTTATACCTTTCTGATTGACCAGCAGGGAGTAATTATCAGTCATTTCAATAAATCTCTTCTTTACCATAGCCTCGTCCCCCTACCGCCTGACATCTTAGAGCGGGTTGTAAAAGATAGACGTTACGCTCTAGATCAGATTCAAAGCTTAGGTATTCCAGAGTTGCAGGTAATGGTGAGAGCTAAACAGGCAGGTCACACTACCTATCGCTTTCCACCTCAGGAAATGCCCCGGATAGTTGGCTTTGCATCTTTGCAAGAACAACCTTGGGTATTGGGGGTCAGCCAGCCCAAAGAAAATTTTAGCGAGCCATTGAAGCGCTTGATTTGGCTGCACGGCGGCAGTCTGTTGATTGTGGGCGGAATCACAGCCATCATGGCGTTGCTCCTAGCGCGAAGAATTTCTCGACCGATTTACGCCCTCACAGCCGCCGCCCAAGCACTGGAGCATGACGATTTTGATTCTCGTGTACTGGAGTTGCTTCCTAGATTAACGAAATTAGCTCATAGCCAAGACGACATGGGTCAATTAGTCCGCGTTTTCTTGAAGATGGCTGAACAAGTGAGGATGCGAGATCAAAAGCTGAAAATACAAGTCCGGGAACTGCACATTGAGATTGACGAGGCTAAAAGAGCCACCAATGTCGCGGAAATTACAGAAAACGAACATTTTCGGCAGTTACAAAAAAAGATTCAAAAGCTCAGAGAACAGAAAGTAACTGTTAGGGAAACTGAGACAGATTACTACCAGAGATTGCAGACTAAAGTGCAATCCCTCAAAGAGCGATCGCTAAATTGTGAGGCATAGATATGTCATTGGATGACGACGAATTGATATCACGAGAGGAAGTACTAGCAGGTTTACCAGCTAAACGAGCGAATACATTACTGTTTTTGCTTGAGAGCCGCACCGCCCAGATCGTGGCGCGATCGCGGATGGAGTTTTCCCTCACAGAGCAAGCTGCCTCAGAGCGCGATTTGGCTTTCCTGGAAGCCTTTGCTTTAGGAAACGCGCCACCACTCCACCCCACTATTCAGCACTTGGAACGCTACGCCGAGCAATGGACAACCCTCGTACCGGAAAATCCCAGACTGAAAGCTGCGATCGCCCATGCCCTCAGCCAGAAGTACACTTTCATGTATCAAGCAGTGCCTAACATTCGGGCAATTTTGGGTTTGGATCAAAAGGCAGTGCAAATAGCATACTTGCGTTTGTATAGAAAACAACTTTTGAGCATTTTTGCATCCAAGTTATCACTGATGGAACAGTGGCACTGGATGACAGCAGCGATCGCCCAGCGTTTAGAATCTCTTCCACCTTTTTGGTTAGCTTCTATACTTACCGTAGCATTAGGTCTTCCTCAAGCTTTTTTAGCCTTGCCCATCGCTGTAGCCGATGTAGGGCCCTTAGCTACAATTGCTTTCATAATCATCATTGGTATAATCAATACCCTAACTATGGCTTGTATGGCAGAAGCCGTTGGTCGCAGTGGTGACTTCCGTTATGGTAACTCTTTTATCAAACAATTAGTATCTAATTATTTAGGAAGTACAGGCTCATTTATACTTTCTATAGCAGTTGGCATCCGTGTTTTCTTCATAGCATTGGCTTGTTATATCGGTTTGTCGGTGACAATGGCAAATTTCACCCAGATACCAGCAGCACTGTGGGCGGGATTGCTGTTCTGCGCCGGATTGTATTTGGTATCTCGAAAATCGCTTAACTTCACCGTTGCCTTGATGGTATTACTAGCAGGCATCAACGTGAGTTTGCTTCTCATCCTTTCACTGTTATCATTTCGCCACATCCAACTAGAAAACCTTTTATATGTAAACTTGCCCTTTCTCGACGGTCAACCTTTTCAACCTTGGATGCTACAACGAATTTTAGGTGTCAGCCTGATGCTTTACTTTGGTCATGTTTATGTGGGAGAATGTGGCAAGCTGATACTTCCTCGTGACCCTAGCGCTGTATCCTTAATTTGGGGCAGCGTAGCGGGAACTGTTTTTTTAACTATTCTCTTTTGCATTTGGGTACTAGCAGTTAACGGAGCCGTATCGCCAGAGTTGCTGAGTGGACAGTCAGGCACTGCCTTAGAACCATTAGCATTGGAAGTCGGTGCGATCGTCACAGTTTTAGGAGCAGTATTAGTTACCTTACTGTTGGGAATGGCTTGGCTTCGCAGTTCCAGTCTCTTAGTCAACCTCGCTAGGGAGTGGTTGCCTACCCGACCACAACCGATTTTAAGGCTGCCCCGCCAGCAAGGAATATTAATCTTACATCCCTGTGGCGACGCCAACCGCGTTCCTCATATTGGTTTAACCTACCTGGGATTGGAAGAAGCTAAGTCCAAGTTTCGCCTAGATATTCAGTTAAGCGGCAATGTGCATCATGTAGAAATTGCCTTGGCTGAACGTTGGGATATTAAAGAGCTACTCCATCAGTTCCCAGACTTACGCAAGTGGGATACTCGCCTAACTTTAGAAGTCAAGTCAGCTAACCATGATAGTGTTTGTGTACAAGCCATTTCACCCATGCTCTTGGTTTACGAAGGAGGTTTAAAAGCTGATTTCAACAATACTACTTCCGAGCATCAGAGTCAGACACAAAGGTTTTGGAAAACCCTACTAAACCAACGTCGCTTTTTCCTATCCATCAGCCCCTTACTCCTAGTCTTTCTGCTAACTGAGTGGCTGTTCCTAGCTGGAACGCAATCCTTTACCAGCATACTCGCCTTTGCTGGTGTACTTGGCAACTCCCTTGTTGGCGGTATTTTCCCAGTTTTACTATTGGTTTCTAGCCGACGCAAAGGAGAGCTTGTACCCGGAGTAGTCTTCAAGATTTTCAACCATCCGTTTTTCAGCGTCGGTATATACAGTTTATTTTTAGCCATCCTACTCGTCCACGGTCTGTTCATCTGGGAAAATTCTGTGGCGCGTATCAGTGCATTGTCTATTGCTGTCTTATCGTTAGGAGCAACTTTAGTAATGAAGCACTATGGTGCTTTCACTTCTCGTGTGGTAGTAGAACTGCGAGAGCAACACCAAGGAGGACAATCAGTATTTACAATCACTGCTGGCGGACAACCAAAAATAACAGAAGTGTTATTGGGATATGCCGAAGGTGAACAACACCACCTAGCTGCCACTGTCGAGATTCCATCACTCTCATCTCTGCACTATGCCACATTCCGCTTACCAACCAAGCGAAAACAGGAATTGAGAGTGTGGACACACACTCTCAATTCTAAGATTGACTCAAAAAGTTTGCCTGCATTTGTGGAAATAGAGAGTGGCAACAAGAATATGCAGTTTGACTTAATGTTATCCGGTGGACGAGTTTTGCTACCTCTGATTAGTGATGGTTGCTGGTTGAAATTTACCTTTCCAGAGTAATGAGGGAGTGGGGAGTGGAGGGATGAGAAAAATTAATAACTAATGACAAATGACAAGGAGGTAACTTATGGCACAAATTATCGCAGTTCATTCATTCCGTGGCGGCACTGGCAAATCAAACTTGATTGCTAACATAGCCTCTACTATGGCACTTGGGGGGCAACGTGTAGGTATTATCGATACTGATATCCAATCGCCTGGGATTCACGTAATTTTCGGTCTTAACGAGAACAAAATGGAACTCGCTCTCAATGACTACTTATGGGGTCGTTGTAATATTCAAGATGCTGCTTACGATGTTACTAATGCTCTAATTGCAGACCAGGGAAATATAGGTACTATCAAGGGTAGTCTTTATTTAGTTCCTTCTAGTATTAAGGCGGGTGAAATCGCCAAAATTCTACGTGAGGGGTACGATGTAGTCCGGCTCAACGATGGTTTTCAAGAACTTATCCGCACTTTGAAACTGGATTATCTATTAATTGACACACACCCCGGTTTGAATGAAGAAACCTTACTTTCCATTGGTATTTCTAATGTTCTGGTGATTCTTCTTCGTCCAGATAATCAAGACTTCCAAGGTACTGCTGTGACAGTGGATGTAGCTCGTAAACTGAAAGTGCCAAAAATGTTGTTGGTAATTAATAAAGCACTACCAAGCTTGGATTTCACGGACTTGCAACAACGGGTAGAGAAAATCTACAACGTATCAGTAGCAGGAGTTTTGCCCCTCTCGGAAGACGTGGTACAGTTAGCAAGCAATGGTGTTTTCTCTCTGCGTTACCCCCAGCATCCCATCACTCAAACAATTAAAGCAATAACCGAGCAGATTGCTGGTGTAGTTTGGAGACAAGAGATAGGAGTTAGGAGATAGAAATTAAGAGTAGCACTGTCAAGGTAAGTTTTGTATTCATTAGCACGTCTGAACTCGGAAGTTGAGCCTCTGAACTCGGAAGTTGAGCCTTTGAACTCAAAAGTTGAGCTTCTGAACTCGGAAGTTGAGCCTTTGAACTCGGAAGTTGAGCCTCTGAACTCGGAAGTTGAGCCTTTGAACTCAAAAGTTGAGCTTCTGAACTCGGAAATTGAGCCTCTGAACTCGGAAGTTGAGCCTTTGAACTCAAAAGTTGAGCCTCTGAACTCGGAAGTTGAGCCTTTGAACTCGAAAGTTGAGCCTTTGAACTCGGAATTTTCAAAATTCTCAAAGAACAAGCGAAGATTTTGTTTGAACAAATATGAAATTCAACCTACATATCACCTTGATAGAGCTAGAGTTAAGAGTTATTATTCTCCCTCATCTTCTCCATCTCCTTTTTGAGGCGATGTCTACGATGGTCACTGAGCTTGCTTGCCCTGAGCCTGCGCCGAAGGGTCGAAGTGCGGGCTACGCCTACGCTTATGATTGATCAACAATCATTTCGCTCTCATGTCCTAGCCTACTTTGGAGCCACTGCTGCACAGGCGGAGGAACTATTGGTATACAACCAAAACGTTTTTAATCACAACACGTTAAACCATACCGTCAAGTTTCCTCTTCCCCCTGAAGCTCATGTGGCTGCTTGGGAAAAATACGCTCTGGGTGCAAGAGTTTTAGGAACATTTGAAGCACTAAAGCGCGTACTGGTTCAGTTAAAATTTCCCATAGTTGAGGGTATCAGCCAAACGCAGACTTATCGAGATGCCACTCGCAAGGGTGTTGCAATAGATGGGATGACAGAGGCAACTGGTTTAGTTTTGCAGCAACCTGAGAAACTCCAATTAATACTACATCAAAGCTTGGCTGGAACCATCCCAGTATTGCTAACCGAGAATCGAGACGACTTTGTTTCTCTGGTACAAGCTCTCACAAAGGGAAATGAACCGCAACCAATCCCTGCATCTATGGGAGCCTGTATAGTTAGCGGGTTTAATAACTGGGACAGGATTCATCAGTATCGTCAAAAATGGTCAGCTGAAAGTTTTGCTAATCGTTACCAAAGTAGTTGGCAAGAAGAATTTCAGCGATTAATCTCGCAAAAAGAACTCTATCAGGATAAGTTTATTATTTTGAGTGGCAATTCTTATAGCAACGTTTCAGCCAGCGACATGGAGTTTGAGGAATCCCAATGGCAGCGTCTATCCTTGACAATTCGACTGGAGCATGAATGCACGCACTACTTCACACGTCGCTTGTTTAACTCCATGCGAAACAATATACTCGACGAGCTAATTGCAGACTATCGAGGGATTGTAGCTGCTACGGGTTTTTATCGGGCTGACTGGTGTTTACGCTTTTTAGGGTTAGAGTCATTTCCTGATTATCGAGAAGGAGGCAGATTGCAAAACTACCGAGGTAAACCTCCACTTTCTGATAGGGCTTTTGAGATTCTACAGGCATTGGTGAAGGCAGCCGCCGAAAATTTGCAGCGCTTTCATGCTGAGTACTCAGAAGATTTAACTGACACTAATATGCAACCCCTAATGTTAATGAGTTTAACTTATTTGACATTAGAAGAATTGGCTTCTAAAGAAGCAAAATTTCGCATCAAAGAAACCTTGGATAAATTGCAGAAAGTCCTTCTTGTATAAATCTCAAAGACTATCTCATCCCTCTGCGATTTCTGCGCTTCTGCGGTTCGTTTTTCTTCAACTTATCATTTACCAAATGTAGGGTAATTAACCTATGACAGAAGTCCTACTTAAAGAATTAACTAACAGTGACATTGATTGGATGATTGCTATAGGTCATCAAAGAGAAATAGCGGCTGGAACTGTACTCATTCAAGAAGGGAAAGCTGTTAATTCCTTACATATCCTACTCGATGGAATGTTAACAGTTACTACTGCTGAATCTGACAAAAACCCTCTGACTCGTGCTTTTGCAGCCATAGAAGGTATTGAAAATCCCAATCGAGAAATTACGAGATTATCCAGTGGTGAGGTAGTCGGAGAAGTTCCTTTCATAGCTACTCGAACAGCTACAACTGTTAAGGCTGTAAAAAAGTCGTTGGTGTTGTCAATTCCTCAGCAGGAATTGGTAACAAAATTGCAGCAAGATGTTGGTTTTGCTTCGCGTTTTTATCGAGCGATCGCCATTATGCTTTTAGATAGGCTACAAAGTATCATCAAGCAGCTTGGTCGTAGCAACATAGCCCAAGGACAACCACTAAAGGATATCTTGTTTGTATTAGGAAAATTGCATGATAGTGACATCGATTGGATGATGGCTTGTGGGACTCAGCACAAAATTGCAGCTAACACTGTACTCATCCATGAACAGAGACCTGTAGATGCACTTTATATCCTACTAAGTGGAATAATGTCACTGTCTATTTCTGAAGATGAACGCAATCCTTTAGCTCGTGCTTTTGCTGCTCTAGAGGATAGCGAAGTTACAAATCGAGAGATAGCAAAATTATCGAAAGGTGAAATTATGGGAGAAACACCCTTCATTGATGGTCGCTTACCTTCTGCAACTATTAAAGCTATTGAAGACTCAATAGTTTTGTCTATTCCCCGACAGCAATTGACAGCAAGGCTACAGCAAGATATCGGATTTGCATCCCGTTTTTATCAAGTGATTGCTACTTTACTTTCTAATAAGCTCCAAGGAATGCTTAGTCGCCTTGGTTATGGCAGGCGTGTTTATAGCCCAGGTCAGTCACTTGATGAAAATATTCAATATGAGGATGAACTAGATTCGAGTGTTTTAGATCGGATGGCGCTGGCTGGTAAAAGATTTGAATGGATGCAGGAACGCTTAAGAGTAAATTGAATTGGCTAGTATTATGCAAATTTACAAAGAGTGAATCAAAGGCGGCTGCAAGCGATCGCTTTAGCAATCATTTCTGTCGCCAGTTTCGCTCAAGCCTCAAATTTATCACGATAAATAGAAAATAATAGTAGTTTCACATAAAATTTTTGCATTGTGTTTAAAAAAATTGCCATCTATTCTAGGAATAGTAAAACAAAAACATATATTTGATACAAAAACAAGGTTTTTATCCCATTTATTTGCGAGGCAGCGCTAAACTTTTTAACTTCTTTTCTCTTTCTGGCGTTGCTGAATCTAGAGAGGAATGTTTCGCGCAAAGACGCAAAGGAAAATTTCTTGTGCTGATTAATAAAATACTAATGTGAAGATAAATGTTAAACCAGAAACGCAGCCTATTCCGCAAAGAGTCACTAGAGCGCTTATCTTCTCCCGAAAGATTAGACCAACTGATGCAAATCGTCAGTCCCAAAAGCTGGCTACCGCTAGTCGCCTTGGGTTCCCTAGTGGGAGTAGGCATAATCTGGAGTATTTATGGACGCATCCCCATCACCGTTGATGGCCGAGGAGTAATGATTTACCCACGCAAAGTTGTGCCACTGCAATCACTAAGCTCAGGGCAGTTACTTGTTCTTAATACCAAAGTTGGGGATATTGTCAAAAAGGGGCAAGTATTGGCAACAGTTGACCAAGTTGACCTGCGTAAGCAATTACAATTAGCGCGTGCTAAATTACTCCAACTAGAGGGACAGGATAGTAACGCTAGCTTGTTACAAGGGCAGCGTCAGCAGCTTGACACAAAGGCAATCCAAGAGCAACGCCTAACTCTTCAGCAAAGACTCAAAATCATCCAGGATTTAACACCTGTACTGAAGGAAAAAGGACTACTATCAATAGAGCGCGATCGCCTCAACCTCAAGCGACGCTTGCAAATACTCCAAGGGCTGCTTCCTACCCATAAAAAAAGACTAGACAACCGTCAAAGACTATTGAGAGAGGGAGCGATTCCTGATGATGTGGTGCTAGAGGCACAGCAACAATACGACAATGCCCGTGCCAGCATTGATGAAGCTGAATCTCAATTGAAGCAACTAGACCTCAAGGAAGCGGATGCACAACAACAATACCTCTCGAATTTGAACGAAATCAAAAACATCCAAGCTCAGTTACAAGAACAGAATAGTAAGGTAGCTAGTCTAGCTCAAGAAAGCCTGCAAACTACAACTACTCGGAAAAACGAGATTCAAGAACTCAAGCGAGAGATTGCCAAACTTGAACAGCAACTAGCCACTAACAGCCAGATTATCAGTCAACACAATGGACGCATTTTAGAAATCACGGTTACGCCTGGACAAGTTGTTAATGCCGGCACCCGGTTAGGAAGCATAGATGAGGATAATCCATCTAGCAAGATGGTTAGCATAACGTATTTTCCGATCGCAGAGGGCAAGAAAATTCAACCAGGGATGTCAATCCAAATTACCCCTCAAACCGTTAAACGAGAACGCTTTGGTGGCATCGTCGGCACTATTACCAGTGTCTCAGCATTTCCAATCACCAAGGAGGGAGCAACTAATGTGGTGGGCAATCCAGAAATAGTCGAAGGTTTGATGTCTGGAAAACAGGAAGGAGTAATGCAAGTATTCGCTGACTTAGAGCCAGACTCCTCCAGCTTCAGCGGTTACAAGTGGGCTTCTTCCACTGGGCCGCAACTAAAAATTTCTTCTGGAACTACTACCGTTGTTCGAGTCAAAGTAGAAGAACGCGCTCCCATCACCTATGTTTTACCTATTCTGAGGTCTGTCAGTGGTATCAACTAATCCGACTTTAGTAAAACCTATTAATCTTTTACAGCCCTTACAAAAACTGCTGCAAAGTAGAAGCAGGGGACGCGTCAAAACCCCGACCCTGCTGCAAATGGAGGCTGTGGAATGTGGTGCTGCGGCTCTGGGAATTATTTTAGGTTATTACGGTCGGATTGTACCCCTGCCAGAACTGCGTCGAGAGTGCGGTGTTTCTCGTGATGGTAGCAAAGCATCCAATATGCTAAAAGCTGCCAAAAGCTATAAACTTCAGGCGAAAGGCTTTAAAAAGGAACTGAAGCAACTGCAAGACCTGCCCCCTCCCTATATTGTGTTTTGGAACTTCAACCATTTTCTGGTAGTGGAGGGATTTAGTTCTGCTCGCGTTTATCTGAATGACCCCGCGACTGGGCCGCGTCATCTATCTTTACAGGAATTTGACGAGGGGTATACCGGAGTGGTATTGATAATGGAACCAGGCGCAGAGTTTACCAAAGGTGGTCGTAAACCCAGCATGATTTTATCGTTGTGGAAACGATTGCAGGGCGCTACTGGTGCTTTAGTTTATTGTCTAATAGCCGGATTTTTCTTGACTATCGTCGGGCTGGCGATACCTGTGTTCAGCCAGATTTTTGTAGACGAAATCTTGATTGAGCAACGGCAACACTGGTTGCGTCCACTGCTTTTGACAATGGCGATCGCTGCCGGACTTCAAGGATGGCTAACACTACTACGCTTACAATATCTGCGTCGCTTGAAGACTAAGCTGGCTGTAGGGATGTCCAGCCGCTTTCTCTGGCATATTCTGCGTTTACCTGTGAGCTTTTACGCCCAACGCTTTGCCGGAGAAATCAGTAACCGTACCAGTCTCAACGACCAAGTTGCCGATGTCCTTTCAGGAAGTTTGGCAACTACTGTCATTGATGCAGTCATGGTGATTTTTTACGCGTTGATCATGTTCCAATATGATTGGTTACTAACCTTAGTCGTAGTTAGTTTTGCTACTATCAACGTTTTAACTTTGCAGTTGATTTCCCGACAGCGCGTAGATGCTAATCAGCGATTGATACAAGAATACGGTAAAGCTGCTGGCGCGTCGATTGCCGCTCTCCAAAGTATAGAAACTCTGAAAGCATCGGGGTTGGAATCAGATTTCTTTTCTCGGTGGTCAGGTTATTACACCAAGGCTATCAATTCTCAGCAAGAACTCGGCGTAACAAATCAAACATTCTCAGTATTACCCACGCTCTTATCTGCCCTTTCTTCGATGCTTCTGTTGGTTGTAGGCGGTTTACGGGTGATGGATGGACACCTCAGCATTGGAATGCTTATAGCTTTTCAAGGTTTAATGCAGAGCTTTGAAGAACCTGTGAACAATCTCGTCAACTTTGGCAGTACTTTGCAAGAACTAGAGGGCAATTTGATCCGTTTGGATGATGTGCTAAACAACCCGACAGATCCGCAATTGGAAAAGAGAAAATGGAGAGCAGGGAAGCAAACAGAAAATTCTTCCCCTCTACCAAGATTACAGGGGTATGTCGAGTTGCGGAACATCTCATTTGGCTATAGCCCCCTTGAACCTCCCTTGATTGAAAACTTTAATTTCTCAATTAAACCTGGACAGCGAGTAGCCCTGGTAGGTGGAAGCGGTTCGGGTAAGTCCACCGTTGCCAAAATTATCAGTGGACTTTATGAACCTTGGGCAGGAGAAATTCTCTTTGATGGTAAACCCAGAGAGGAAATTCCTCACGAATTAGTTACTAATTCTGTTGCAATGGTGGAACAAGATATTTTGCTATTTAGCGGCACCGTCAGGGAAAATTTAACTCTCTGGGATGCCACGATCGCAGATAAAAACTTGATCCGTGCTTGTGAGGATGCGGCTATTGACGATGTAATTCTCTCAATGTCTGGGGGATACGACGCCGAACTAATAGAAGGGGCTGCTAATTTAAGTGGAGGTCAGCGACAAAGGTTAGAAATTGCCCGTGCCTTTGTGAACAACCCCACAATACTTGTCATGGATGAAGCTACCAGCGCCCTAGATGTGGAAACGGAAAAAAACATTGACGAGAATCTCCGGCGACGGGGATGTACTTGCATTATTGTCGCACATCGGTTAAGCACAATTCGGGATTGCGATCAAATCATCGTTTTGGAACGCGGAAAAATAGTGCAACGAGGTACTCATAAAGAATTGTGGGAAGTTGAGGGCGTGTACTCGCGGTTAATCTGCACTGAAGGGGAAGCTTTGCAGGAAAGATAAGGAAAAGGGGAAGCGGGAGATGATGAAAATAAGGGCAAGCTTATGAAAGTTGAGCTTCAGAAGGTCAACATTGAGCCTCTGACTAATAATAAATAACTAATAATTATGTTAATACAAGGACAACTTTATCAAGTTAAAGGCAATGAGCCGATACTGCTAGACGACCCTCATAAGGTTTGGATAATTCAGTTTGGCTCGATCGCATTATTTGCTGTCACAGTTAAAGATGGTGCGATCGAAGGTACTCGACGTTATTTATTCAGTAGGAGTGCGGGGGAGGCACTTTTTGGAACTGCTGCTAATTCTAAGAATCAGCACCGCCGAATTTTGGCAGTACCACTTGGGGAGACAGAACTGCTACAAGTACATCAGGAATGTTTCAGTGAGTTAGTAGCCAATGCAAATGCAAAGGCGCTTGCTTTGGTAGAAAATTGGCTTAAGCAATTTGGTAGTATATCCCAGTTTGCCACACCAGCAATTCATGTGAAAGCTTCTGAACAAGGACGATTTTCTTTGAGTGCTGGTCAGACTTTCCAACCGGAAGCGGGAGTTGTTTGTTGGGTAGAACTTCAGCAAGGAACTGTCCGCTTTCTGGGGTTTGAGGATTTGACAATGACTTGTGCAGTCGGAACTTTTTGCCTCAGTGATCAAATGTGGCTAGAAGCTGTGGACGGAGTTCAACTTACCACTCTACCTACTTCAGAAATCCGCAACGCAGATACCCTGCTCTTAGGATTGTCACAAATTTATACTCAATTTCTCCACTCTATTGACCTTTTAGATCGGCAAGAAGTGGAGGAGGAATTACAACGGTTACGCGATCGCCAACGTCTGAATCGCCAAGTCACAGAGGAGGCTTTGGGACAGCTAGCATCAACTCTAAATTATCAAGACGGAGACTTTTTCCTCGAAGGCACACCATTGTTAGTTGCTGCTGGTGCTGTCGGCAGGGCTTCGGGGGTAAAAATTTGCCCTCCAGCTCGTTCTGAGAACCTCAAGCGGGTTAAAGAGCCATTAGAAGCAATTGTCCGAGCTTCGCGCATTCGGATGCGGCGGGTGTTGTTGCGAGATAATTGGTGGGAAAAGGATTCTGGTGCAATAGTTGCCTACACCGAGGCGGACAACCGACCAGTTGCGCTGTTACCGATATCTGCAAGTAGCTATGAAATATTTGACCCAGTTGAACAAACTCGCTTCAGAGTAAATGAGAGTATAGCTGCAACACTGGCTCCCGTTGCTTATGTGTTTTATCGGTCTTTGCCCGATCAGGCACTCAAAGCTTGGGATTTACTTGAGTTTGCACTTAAAGGACGTAGCAGGGAATTAATTGCTATTTTATTTACTAGCATTACCGTGACATTACTGGGAATGATCACACCCCAAGCAACTGCGATTATCATGGACAACGCAATTCCAGATAGCGATCGCGGACTGTTGCTGCAAGTTGGATTGGGACTGCTAGTTGCAGCTTTGGGGATAGCCTTATTTCAGCTAACTCAAGGTTTTGCCCTACTACGAATGGAAACGGCTTCTGATGCTTCCACCCAAGCAGCTGTGTGGGATCGGTTGCTTAACCTACCTGTATCTTTTTTTCGTCAATATACAACAGGCGACCTTCAGTCTCGCGTATCATCAATTACTACGATTCGTCGCCAACTCAGTGGCAAAACCCTGATAAATCTGATTACCAGCCTGTTCGCACTATTTTACTTGGGGCAGTTGTTTTACTACAACTTCAAATTAGCTTTAGTTGCTGTAGCAGTAGCAGTAGTTGCGATCGCTGTAACTACTCTCTCTGGTATACTCCTCCTTCGCAAGGTGCGTCCACTGCTGGAATTGCAGGGAGATATTTTTGGACAGACAGTGCAGTTAATTAATGGGATTTCTAAACTGCATGTTGCTGGTGCAGAGGATCGCGCCTTCGCTTCTTGGAGTAAAAACTACTCTCGGCAAGTCAAACTTGAACTCAGCACCCAGCAAGTTGAAGACTTTGTAGCACTTTTCAATACATTGATGCCCACACTGACTTCTGGAATACTTTTTTGGTTTACCATTAGCTTATTTGAAGAAGCTCAGACTTCAGGAGCGATCGGATTATCTCTGGGAACTTTTCTAGCTTTTAACGCAGCTTTTGGCAACTTTATTAGGGGAGCTACAGACCTAAGCAATACAGTTACTGATGTTTTGCAGGTTGTCCCGCAGTGGCAACGCACCCAGCCAATTTTGGCAACCATACCGGAAGTCAATCGCAACAAAGCCGATCCAGGCAAGCTGATTGGCAGAATTGTGGTAGATCATGTGACATTTCGCTACCGGAGTGATGGTGCGTTAACTTTGGATGATGTTAGTATCTCTGCGGAGCCTGGGGAATTTATTGCTTTTGTCGGCGGATCTGGAAGTGGGAAATCGACAATATTCCGATTATTGCTAGGGTTTGAAACTCCCGAAACCGGTACTGTTTACTACGATGGTCAAGATTTATCTGGTTTAGATGTAGATGCTGTACGCCGACAGTTGGGTGTTGTTTTACAGGGTGGGCAACTGACAGCAGCTTCAATTTTTGATAATATTGCTGGTGGCGCTCAGATTACCCTAGATGAAGCCTGGGAAGCGGCTCGGATGTCTGGGTTTGCTGACGATATTGCCGCTATGCCAATGGAAATGCATACAGTAATTAGTGAAGGGGGTGGCAATCTTTCTGGAGGACAACGACAACGGTTGTTGATTGCTCGTGCTTTAGCATTAAAACCCCAGATTTTGTTATTTGATGAGGCTACCAGTGCGCTTGATAACAGAACCCAGGCAATTGTCAGTGAAAGTTTAGAAAAATTACAAGTTACTAGGATAGCGATCGCTCACCGACTTAGTACTATCCGTAAGGCTCATCGTATTTATGTACTGCAAGCAGGTCGGATTATACAACAAGGAACTTTTGAAGAACTAGCTGCTGTTGAAGGTCTATTTGCCCAGTTAATGACTCGGCAAATGGCGTAGTTATTTGAGATTTATGAATAATACGAATACATGATTTCCCCTAAACCCCCACAAGCCAATCACACACCACAGACTTACACCCGTCAGCGAAGTTAACCCAAACCTGCCACTGGTTCAGGTATGCGTTCCAGGTATCGGCTCACCATCAGCAACGCCGACAGAAAAACCAACTTGGGAGATTAGCTGTTGGTAGAACTTGCCAACGCTGTCGAGTCCAAGGCGCATTTTCAGCTTCAGCCCCTTCCACCCTTGGGTAGCAGGGCTTTCAAGCTGATGTAATGTTTGGGGAATGTCATGTGATATTGTGCCAGTCACTTGTGTTGGGAATTTTATATTATTACTCCCGGTTCGCCTATTTTTTTGTGTGCCACTACAAATGCCCCGGCAAAAGGTACTTTCGTGGCACTAAAAGACAATGGCATTCGTTGCATCACAACTCCTTGCTTCTCCACAGATAATCTGGTTCTAAATAAGCCGAAGATTTCTCAAGTTTCGTCAATCGATTTGAGTCAAACGGGTGCAACACAAAAACAACTTGACGCAGCAACAAACGAAATTTTCGATCAAGGTTTGATTGCTGTAGGTAAAACTGAGGTAGTAGAAAACGTAAATCCAACCAAGAGAGATACTAAGTTTGTGGCTACACAATTTTATTTGAGAGTGGAACCGAACTAAAGAAATAAGGTTATCTTTGCCACTAGCTCATCCTAAAACTGTGCGATCGCCTATCTAAAAGAAGCGTTACGCACTTGGAAGGGAGTCAAGTTAACGGAAGCCGTGTTTGTGGCAGCTTGCAAGGAAGGGAAGAAGCCGGAGGCACAACAGGCCAAGTCTACTGTGATCGCTCGCTCACTTTGAGTGGGAAGGCGGCAAAGGATTGTGATTGCGCTGTCTAGGGAAACAGTGTACACGCCCCAAGGTGAGGGAGTGGAATTACTCTCAATGATGTTACAGTCTCTGATGTGCGCGAGGCTCCTGCTTATTCAGCGATTACAAAGCATCCGTGCGATGTATGGATTCAATTAACTCCTCAACTTCTTCTTCGTCCAGACATTGTTTCACTTGGTTGTTGAACCACTGGTATTCTTCCAGTTCTGTGTCCTGGACTCGGTAGACGAGTAATGTTCCTGCAACGCGGGCAAGAGTAAGAGGTGATGGAGAAACGTGGCTCAGTAGATCGCACGCATTCTGGTATATTTCCATGACTGATAATTCGGACAAATGTAATTGCTTAAAGTAGGCAGTGTCTAAAAGATTTTTCTGTGACGATGATGGATAGTGAGTTCACTTGGAGCTACGACCAAAACACGTTTTGGTTTTTGTTGAGTGAGTTGGCAGACAACTTGTTTATTATCAGTCATGGGTCAAACCAAAGCCTGTTGGTTGTAACTAGATTATTTTCAGTAATTATATTGTAAACTTTCGTCAGGTGGATGTGGTTAAATTTACATAAAATTTCCACATTCAGAAAAAATATTCTAATGCTTAAGCGATGTCATACGAAAAAACCCAGAGGACAAACAAGCGATTAAGCTGAAAGTCAGTTAAAAATATCCCCCAGTGCGGTATGCGCTGGGGAATATTATCAATCTGCCTCAGAATAATAAATAGGATCTACATAATCCAATACAGATTCATCAGCGATAATCTGTGTTCGGGTGCTAAGTGATCCTACATGTAAGTAGGTCGGCGGGAAAAAACCAAACTATGTAAAGATAAATAAATACGGATAATATATCTACCGAGGTCACAAAAAAATATGGGCGCTCGTCTGAGGGTATTTCTGACTAATGAGGAAAACAAAA
>JAIVFU010000065.1 GCA_020829485.1 Nostoc sp. CHAB 5834
CGACTGAGCTACATCCTCATTTGGAAGCCTTGACGGGAGTTGCACCCGCTTCTCCGTGCTTGAGAGGCACAGCGACTTGTCTATTTGTCCACAAGGCTACACGGGGATGATGGGATTTGAACCCACGGTCTTTCGCACGAATAAAGCGACTGCTTTAAACCAGACTAAGCTACACCCCCACGTTGGATGGCAATTATTTAGTTTTCATGGTTCAGAAGTGTTTGCGCTATGCCTTTTTGAGAGGCTGTAGTGCTTTACTACATATATGCTACATAATGTATTACAAGGTGTCAAGGGCGTACTACAAACTTTTTAAAAGAATTGAGAGGGCAGTGTTATGTAATCGCGCTTATTGCCCTCTCTAGCTAGGGTTGAAGTTAATTACTCGTTCTCACTCAGGCGTTGTGCGTTCCAAAACTGTTCGGCAAATGCAACTGCTGGGTGAATTGGGGCTTTGGGCTTGTTTTTGAGTACCATTCCAGCTTCGTGAGGTAGGCGATCGCTCTTGATTGAATTACACTTCTCACACGCCGTTACAACGTTGTCCCAACTGTGCAGCCCACCTTTTGAGCGGGGGATTACATGGTCAAGCGTTAGACGCTTACTGCTGCCGCAGTATTGGCAGGTGTGGCTATCACGCTTTAACACCTCACGCCGATTTACAGGTGGTACTTTCCAGTGGCGTTCGGGATTACCAACAGTCAAGCGAATATGTTCGGGAACTTGTAGTACAACACTAGGTGAGCGGACTTCCCACTGCTTTGTAGTACCAAAGTTCAACGATTCTGCCTGACCTGTGACTAACAGCACGATTGCTCGTTTGATGTTGATACGTGCCAGTGGTAGGTAGTTTTTGGAGAACACCACCACCGAATTTTGTAATATGTGTGGTTGAGCTTGCATCACTGATTCACTCCTCAAAAAATAACCCCCGCCTCTGGTGAACAGGAGCGGGGGTCAGGTAGTTGATACTTTTTGCCCTATGTTGGTGCTATAAAACACTTGCACCTCCCGCTTTGGATAAGTTGGTCTAGATTCAGCCATCCGGCAATTACTCCCAAAATGCCTTCACTTGCAGATTTATCGCCGTAGAACAGATACATTCCCTCAAACGCAAACAGCACGATTACTCTGCCTAAACCCTTGCTGGGTCGGCAATGCATCGCGCTACTAATGGTTGAGGAGAATCTGCTTATCATTGAAGGCTTGTAGTATTTGTAATTGGGACTTATATCAATAATACAGTTGTAGTATGCGTTTGTCCACTGCCCTCTGCCCTCTGATCCAGCCTGTGGATAAGAGTGCATTTGTTCTGGGAGCGTTTGCTTTCTCTGCACTCAAAAGCAAAGGCGATCGCTCTGGTCGCCTTTCCTCTTCCCTGCAATGGGACAGAACTAAAGGGGAATCAAAAACGAAACGCGTGACGCTTTTCAATGGACAAGGCGATCGCACTCGACCGCCTTTTCCTCTAAGAAACTGATCGCTTCCCCCCACTTCTCTGATCCAGCCTGTGGTTCTAGCGCATTTGTTCTAGGAGAGTAGTTTACCGCCGTAGGCATCACTTCGCACCGTTGATTGCCTCTTCCTCTAAAGTTGTTGCTACGAAAGGCTTTGCCTGTGATAAGAATTGGCTTGTTAGTTGCTGACGATGTTGGGTTTGGCAAAATCTATAAAAAAGGCGATCGCACTTCTATCTAAATCAAAAGAAGCGACGGTGTTAAAAACTGTGATTCACCAGAAACAAGCGATCGCAGATACTTTTGGTCAAGCTGCAACAATCTGGGATTTACCTGGCCGTCAAGCAGCAGAATCAGCACGGGAGTATGAGCGGTTATTTAAAGAAATCTTGGGGATGTTGCCATGAGCGCCAAAAAGCGAAAGCCCCTCGATGATGCTCTAGCTCATGAGTTTGTTTATGGTTCTCTAAACCAGGAGACTGTAAACTCAGAGATTCAAAACGACACTCAGCCAATACCAGAGCAGGAACCTTTACCACAATCTAAATTACCTATATCACCTATATCATCTATATCCACCCCGCAACCAGCTAAGTTTAATCTCATGTCTCAACTTCAGCAAACCAATCATCCTAAAGAACCGACAATCAGATTAACTGTTGATTTGCCTGAATCAATGCACCGTAAGTTATCTGTGCTGGCAGCTAAGACAAGTAAGAAAAAGGTTGAAATTATAAGGTTTTTACTGGATGAAGCACTTAAGGATATAGAAGAGTAATGCAGTAATTGATGCAGTAATGCAGTATTTAAGCAAATAAGTATTTATGAGGCGATCTGGTTGTAATGACTGCGATCGCCTTTTTGCGTACCTTTTCCGCCTTAAATTCTCGTGTATCCGCCCTTTGGTAGACTCGATAACTTAAATCAAACTCAAAGGCGATCGCACTCCCAAACCGCGTAGGCGAAGCCCGTCGTAGACATCGCCCTTTTCCTCTAAGAAAAATTACTGCTTCTTACTTGTTCCAGAAAGTTAGGCAGCAAAGACTTTAATGAACTATTTACCGCAATCTCCTTGTTTTTCACCTTATGGAAAACGATTTCAGTTGTTTCAACAGCCTCATCAAATGAGCAATCAAGCTGTTCTTTAACCATAAAAACTAGCTTGGTTACCTGGTCTAAAAGTTCAGTGCTGTACATCTGTTTTATCCTCTAAGAAAAATTGTTAATTGAGCGCTTGAGCGAAGTTTATGGCAATTTAGCGCGATCGACAAACTCACCCCTCTGTAGCGAAAGCTCAAGCCTTTTCTTCCGAGCCTGATACTTCAGCCAACCTAGAATTTTTAGCTCAACATAGTCAGCTTTGACGTTGTGCTGTTTGCATAAGTTTTCAATGTAAGCGCTGTAAATTTGATTTATTCCGGGATTATTTGCAAATAAATTCAAAGCATAGGTCAGTAAATCTGATTCAGTAAAATTAATCTCTCTAGCTCTGGAACAAGCTAATTCATAAATATTAGCTGGTACAAAACTAGGAAATTCGGTACTGTACATTCCTGAGTCTGCTGGCTTAGGAATAATTTGTCTACTGTAAATTGATTCGTCTGTCAAAAACAGACTTAAAGCAAATGTTGCTGTTTGGGACTTGGAAAACGACAGCGCCGTACCTCGCAATACTGCTTTATTGTAGGTTTCCTTGAGTACAAAGACATTGCAGATTTCTACCGTACCCTCTTTAATTGAGACTACATCTTGCCCGTTAATTTTACCAAAATCTTCGTGAGTCAAGAGAAACTGTTGCAGCTGCTCAATTGTTCTGGGTACAGGCATAATCATTACTCCTTATCTTTAGATTCGTTCTCTATACGTTGTTTTCTCGTCTTACGGAAAACTTCAACCTTGTTTCGCCTTTCTGCTTCTGCGTAAGCTCCAGTTTTTAGACAATCGGCGGCCATAGACGAAAGCGATTGCCCACTATCAGAAGCCAATTCTTCCAGTAATTTTTTTAAATCGTCCGATATCGTGACATCAATTTTTGCCATTATTTTTGTAGCTACCGCCATTCTACAGCTTATATGCTTGAATAAGATTAATTATGCCTCGGATTAGCGGCACGGTGCTAAGATATCAAAAGTTAAAGCGATCGCACCCCTGAGAAGACTGCGATCGCTCCCACCAAAAGGCAGTTCCATCCAAATAGTCTTGGAGGCAATTTTATTATGGAGCAAAACGGAATTTATATTATCAAAGCTTTATCTGTGCAAGATTTTCTCACACAACACCCAATGAAGCATGAGGATTTAGCGCGATTGCTAGGTGTGTGTGTTGATGCAGTTAACTCTTGGTCATGTGGTAGACGTAACCCAAGATCACAAATTCTTACACATTTAGCAACACTGGATGAGCGATTCAGAGAAAATCCACCGTTGAGGGAAAAGTTTGTTAAACCTGTACTTTGTACAGTTTCTTAATAGATTTTAAAAAAGATTGTACATTGTACATTGCTGCTGTAAGGCAGCTTTTTTATTGTTAAAGCAGTCTAGTAAAAGATTGCTTATGTCATTAACATTCAGAGAGGCAAAAGCCCAGCTAAATGCTGCTAATGTGGGGGAGCTACGCAACATATTAGAGCAAGTAAACAGACCAACAACAGAACCTATTTCTACAGAAGATTTTGAGATGCTGAGGGTGATTTATCCTTTGACTCAACAAGGTATAACTATACAAGAAGCGCTTAATTCATACAATGAATCGCCTCAAAATAATGTACCTACTGTTAATGAAATGCTCAATACTTTGAGGGAAGAGTTTCTTGCTAGTGGCGTAGAAGATGCTTTGCGGCGAGATGCTAAAAGCTTTTATATGCTCTACTTTCAGATGTGGGGTGATGCTATGAGAAGCCCGGAAATTCTTAACGATCCAGATATTAAAGCAGCTTATAAAGGTGCAACAATTTCAACCTTAGAAGCTATGCAAGAAATTAACCCTACTTTTTTGATGAGCTTCAAAAACAGGCTAAGAAACAAAGGCTTTCTACCATCACTAAATCAGCCTCAACTAATGGAGGCAGGGATAGATACTCAGGAGGCGGCTTAATGGAATTTCTAATTATTAGTGGTGCGATCGCTCTCTCAATCATTCTTGTAAATTACATTATGACCAAGCCGCAGGAGGCACAGCAATGGCAGATACAAAGCTTAATCAAATAAGCGAAAAACGCGGTCTTGGGGTTTCCCCAAGTGGAGCGATTTTTCAAGAGAAGTTAACTTACACAGCTGTAGACTTGGCGAAAGAATTGGGAACAAGTGACACAAATATTAGAACTAATTGGCTTCCCAAACTTGAAGAGGTTTTCTGGTGGAAGGTCGCAGACTTAAAAGATAGTGACAGGTTTACTGCCTGGGCTAGAGAAGAATTCTTTAATCTTCAGGCTGCTGTTAGTCCTAAAGTTCCTATGCGATCGCCTGACTCCATTATCCTCCGTGATAATAGTGGAAAACCTCTAATGAAGTCTAACTCTGACCGCATAGGCATTGAGGCATATAAACAACAGATTTGGGAACGATACAACCGCCGACCTGAAAAACGGGTGGACGCTCCGGCTGAA
Source organism: Nostoc sp. CHAB 5834 (assembly GCA_020829485.1). The sequence continues at coordinate 5,062 of JAIVFU010000065.1, forward strand.
ATTGTCCCTGTAGAAGTGCTTGATGCTGACATCATAGAGCGTGAAGAAACAGCACTTACTAATATTGACAGTTTAGGTAACTTTCTTGACTTAAATCTCTCAAACTTCATGCAATCCGGCAGGGCTTTAGGCAATGAAATCGGGGCAATTTTCTTAGAGGAAACTGCTAAGGGAGCAGATGAAACTATTAGAAACGGGCTGAATACTTTGGGAAAGGCTCTAAACCCGCGCTCCCGCCGCAAATCTTAAAGTGGTTTTTCTTACAAAGTTGGGCGCACGGAAACCGTGACGCACCCACTTTGCGCTCTGCTCACGGCTTTGTGCTTGCGATCGCACTTGGTCTAATTTGGTTTGCACAATTCACTATCTCAGGCTACTTACACGCCTGGGGTCAATCACTTTATAGGAGTTACGAACATGGCTACAGCAAAAACTCAGACTCAATCAACTCAAACTGAATGGATTGATGAAATGACTTATCAAGCTGGTGTACACATTGAAAAGGGGAAACAGCGATCGCATACACTACGCGGTGAACGTTCTAAAACTAAAGCTGCCCAAATATGGGCTGATAAGCAGGACATAGAAATGGAACTCGCCGAAGCTCCCAAGTTTGCAACTCTGCGCGGGGCAGTGCAGATATGGCTAAAACCGCAAGAAATGGTCAGGCTACCATCTTTACCATTCGACGGAGAACCCCCAAACCCTTCGCCGAACCCCCCACCGAATCCCCCAAACCTTCGAGTAATAAAGACCGAATCTTATGATAATTTCGCTCAAAGTCCTACACAGCAACCATTTACACCAAGTTCGCCTCAACCCAATAAAGAGTTCGATGAAAGGCTGATGGGGTTCGTAGAACCAAGGGCGAAGCTTCCCCCCTACGGAGCAATCAGACAAATAGAGCGTGATTGGGTCGGTTACTTATGGTGTTTCCACGACCCAGTTATTAGAAACCAAAAGGAAATTATCTTCAGGACTTGGGGTTATAAGTCGGGCGACGGTGACGGCTTCCAATCAGCACGGGCACGGCTGCACCAGATTTTGAGGGATGCAGGTATTCAACCAAAGACACGAGACAGGAGGATTATTAATGAATAGTTTGGAGTTTTGCGATCGCTATCTCCCTGATTACTGGGCAGAACGAGATTTACAGATGCTCATTCAAAAACGGCTACAGCGTTGGTGGTTTCTCGCTGCTCCTAATGAGGTGAGGGTCAAAACTCCTGCATCAACAAGGCGAATTGACATCAGCACTTGGTTAACGGTCTATGAAATTAAAAAGTGGTTGACCCGTGACAATATTTTTCATGCTGTAGCTCAAACTGAGCTTTACACTTTCTACGGGCCTAAGCTGATGTGGATATTTCCTAAACGCCGCGTAGTCGTAGGTCTTGCACCAACAGACGAGTCAGAGTATGAGCAAGCCTCACGGGTGGCGCGAGATTTCCGGCATATGGGTGTAGAGGTTATTTTTCTCAATGAAGTGGGGTTAGGGTTTGAAGTGCCGGAGATTGGAGGAGCATTATTAATTGCGGGAATAATTATTTTGGTAGGAGCGATCGCAACTTACTTTTTTACAAAATTCCTTTAAGAAAATTTCTCTTGAGGGAATTATTGATATATGTTTAAAGGAATAATATGGATACACTAACAGATTTCTCGTTCTTAGAGGAAAGTGTCGCTAAAAAGCATAATCCTAAATTTGGTGACAGAGAATATTTGGTGATACAAACATACCCTCTTGGTAAGACAACTAGGGTTGTTTATCGCAGTTATGATTATCAAGAAGCAGAACGTTTATGTAATTTAGAAAATCTTTCGCATGATTATTCTTCCTACACTACAAGGATTTATCATGATGGTAAGTTTTGGATTCCAGGTAATATTTCTGGGATTCCATACAAAGTTTCTGAGCAGCAGTTTTGGGAGATTCACTCAGATTATAAATCAACTGATATAGATGGTGAAATAGAAATTTGTGATTGCAGCTACCTATACTTTGTAGGAAGGGCAAGCATCCTAACTTGTCTAGAAAACGATAATGGCAGGAGCATAACTGTATGTCCAAACTGTAGAGCGACTTTGCAAGAAGATGAGGAAGAAGACGATTGTGATGATTTCACGACTTCAGCCTGTCAAGGATGTAGTAACTATGATGGCGAATTTTATGGAGATAATCGGTTAATTTGTGCAATTCATCCTTATGGATGTGGTTCAGATTTCTGCCCTGATTTTGTACCTTAGTTTAGTGTTTATCTTATCCTCTAACAAAATATGAAAATACTAATTAAAATTTTGCTGAGACTTCTACCAGATGACACCCTCTGTTTATTAGAAGAGGAGTGTTTTCAAGAGATGGAAAATAGAAAATTTATCGTCTGGGAAGAAGATATTAATAATATTGAGCAGAATTAAATTAATGGCGATCGCCCCTTCACTCATCCTCTAAGAATATATGACTACAATACTACATTTTGAGAAACTCGCTGATGCCGCAGACCGCAAAAGATTACAGCGCTATATTTCACAAATTCATGCATGGGTTTATATAACGAAGGATGAGTTAAATTTGGGACAAGTCGCACACGCTTTCTATCACAACAACTTAGAAATAGTGGAGGCTTGGACAGAAGCAGACGAAATCAGGTTTTATAAACAGCTTAATGGGGTTCCTGGTGAGAAAGAGGTCTAATGAGTTGGATCAGTCCTAAATCCGATGATTTTTCTAAAATCTGCATAAATAGCTACAAATCAGCAGATAACATTATCAGGGGAATATCCAGAATTTAGAGTAGTACAAAAAGATAGTACATCCAGAATGTCGAAAACTCATGCTGTGATTTCAGTCTGTACGGGTTAAGTTGTTTCTTAACTTCATTATTTATCTAATTCATCTGCAAAATCCTATCAGTTTCACAAGGAGTAATTTGTGGCAATTTCTCAAGAGATTCTTACTGATCTGCGGATTAACCCATTATTTGAAAACGCTCTTTACGAGGTATTTAAACCGATTAAGCTATTAACCTACGTTGATATTCTAGTTGTTGTAGATACCGAAATCGCTACTGAACCTGGTGTTGAATTCGGTATTGGTTCAGTGATCGAGTTAATTCGGAATGCCAAAGTAGGCTGTATGCGGTTTCGGGTTGACATTGCTAGTCGATCAGGTGGAACACCTACAGTAGTCTCTTCTCCAGCAGCATTCGCACCAAAATATACCGGATTCCGTTTCGATATGACCAACGAAGGGGATGCTGTAATAGACCGATATGAGCAGATATGGTGTTTTGGATTCAAGCCAGATAACTTTGGTGGTTCCGACTCAAACATTGATCAACCTTCTGCTCTACCTGCCACTGATTCAGAACTGGCAAAACTAGCTGACTGGATGAAAAAGCGCAAAGGCGGGATATTTGCAACTGGTGATCACGATTATCTTGGTGCTTCAATGTGCCGCAAAATTCCGCGAATCGGCACGATGCGACGGTGGACTAATGCGGATGGCGTACCCCCTATTAGTGGAGTTGATCGGATTGATACGCTGCGTCCACCCTCGCCAGCTTATGAGCCAGGTTCTCCCGGCAGTCCTGCGGCGCTTAGTAATGCTATACACCAAAGCGACCTTACACCCCAACCGATTCAATGGATACCTTGGGCGCGTATCCGCACTAATTTTTTTGTTGAACGAGTGCGGCCACACCCAGTACTATGTCATCCAAGACTTGGGCCAATCGATATCATGCCTGATCACGCGCATGAGGGACTGTGCCGTGATACTGGTACAATTCCGCTGGATGGAACTTATAACTTTGATGGTCAAGGCAAGCAGCCAGAGTACCCCGACGCAATTTCTGGAGGTGCTAAACCTGAACCAATGGTAATTGCTTATGGCAGCACATTGGGTTCGCCCCCCTACAATTTTACCAAGGGGCTACAGCCAGAACGCCCACGTTTTCCTATGATCAGTGTTTACGATGGTCATCGTGCCGGTGTTGGTCGATGCGCCACAGATTCCACTTGGCATCACTGGATGGATGTCAATATTGGCGAAATTAAGGCCGCGGGTGGCATCGATTGGGATAAAATCAGCCGTTATTTTATTAATTTAGCGGTTTGGCTGAATCCTCCAGGTTATAACACTAGCTGCCTATATTTCTCGTCCTTCGTCAGTCATTTTCAGCATGTTGGGTTTCAAGAATATTCCTCCCAACTAGATGATATCTCCCTAGGTAGAGCATTACGAGAGCATCTCACTCGCATCTATGGGCCATGCTGGGTGACACAAACGCTGTTTGATATTTTCGATTTTCTCAAACGTCCTCTGCTTGAAGACCCCCGCCTACCAAAGCCAGATGGTTGTCTGACCTGTCCGCCATTTGAGATCATTGAAGATGCAGTACTCGGAGGTTTGGTGCGTGCTAGTCTAGAGATGGCACAACAAGTTAAAACTGCTGTTGCAGCAGATAGAATGCCGCAACAGTTGAGATACGAAACGCTTGACCAACTTATGCTAGAAGGCGTTGAACCAGCACTGCGCGGACTAGTCAAAATATGGCGAGAAGATATGAGTAATACAGAAAGGTTTCTTGAGCAACTAGCTGGTTAGTGTTTAGACGAAACAACTACTGTTGGTAAACGCGATGTAGCAGTGGATATAACTTGATATCTTCCTTGTGTTTCAAACAGGGGAGATATCAAGCATTTACAGCATTTAAAAAAAAACAAAAGTAATATTAGGTATAAAACTGAGATGCCTTTAGCAGTTAAAGAAAAATTACTTGCCTTGCTTGAGAAAATTCAAACCAACAGCGTGACAACAGCGTGACAACAGAGCGTTCATCTGAAGGCGATCGCACTTTTCCTCTAAGAAAATAGTGGAGCGTCTTTAATGCGATCGCACCCCCAACCCCAACTTACTCGTAGTTTCTAAGTCGCCGTATATCCCAAGGCAATGAGCGCTGGCTTTGTCTGAGGATAGACTGATAAGCTTCGGGCGATAACCAAGAACCATCTTCTAGTTGCTGTTAGCCTTCTGGTATTTGTTCTGGTGGTGTATTCGAGGGTAGTGTCCAGGGTCGCTTAGGTTTAGCTGGTGGTAGGGCGCTAAGACGCTGCTCAATTTGTTCGAGGCGTTGGTTGGTGGGGGTTAGCGCTTGCTCAACGGCGGCGGTAATGGTGGCGGCAAGAGATTCATTATTAATAGGGGATTGACCAGTGGTGAGCCATTGCTCAACCCATTCCTCTACTAGATACCCAAATTCATCAGACAGCCAAATACCAAACCTGATGGCTAGCTTGGGATGTATCCAAGTGCCTCCACCATTCTCAGGAGAACCCTGAAATGCTTGATATAGCTCAATTACGGGAATTCCCGTTTTTGAACTGATTATTCAACTTCAGTTTCTCTATTTGTCCATACTTACCTACCACAAAGATAGCTGCCCCGGTGAAACATTTGATTTCCCACCCCTATGGTATAAAAGGTGACAACCACTGCAAAGAGCTATAAGGTTGCCTCTGTGGTTATTAGATGGGTTTCTGTCCCAATGATGAACCTGTAGCGTGTACACTCTGCGTTTTGAGCGTGTTAGATGTGATGTTTTTTCACCAGGGGGGATGCAGTGTAACCCGCACTTTTGACAACGCCACTGGGCTTGTTGCTTAATTGCAGTGGCAAGTTCTGACCAATTATCTGGGTACAGAGAATGGGTGAACATCATCAGTATAATTAAACTGCGGCTTGACCAATTGTAATGCTTTCTAGCAGTATGAAAGCTTAATCAAATTCATTCATATAGGCGATTAGGCGATCGCATTTTAATCAATAGCCTGCCTTCTGATGGACTTAATCTGTCCTCGCTTAGTTTTACCGTCAAGACGTTTTTTTTGAGAGCTGCGAGTGCTACTCCCTACCCCACCTCTACAAGGGCTGTAAGTAATTGTTCCATAGCTGTGTTTTTTATGTTGTAGGCGTTTGCACCAGGCACAAGAGACTCTTGGTAACGACAAATAAAACACATATTCTCTTGAAGTGTTGCTACACCTATTAAAAGTGGTAGAGATTTTGGCCCCGTAGCCATCAAATAAAGTTCCTGTAGCTGTAATTTTCCAAACTGCTGTTTAATATTTAAATTCCCCAGATTAGTAATTGCAATATCCATTCCCCCTATATCTCTAGCATCTGAAGTTTCCCCACCTTTGTTAGAGTTACTAGATAATAAGGCTTTTGCTTTTAGTACATCGTCAAATAACTTTCCGTCTGCTACCACTTGATTGAGCTTATATTTAACTTCACGCGCTAAATCCCAAAAATCGGTCTTCTGGCTTAATCGATGAGCGGTGACTGGTCGAGTAATGTATTCTCCCAGATTTTCGCCAACCTGAATTGTCAAATAGTTGCGGATATTTACTGGTGTATGACACCTAAGAATAATCTCGTTAGAAGATTTTATTTCAGCAGCGATCGCTAAAAGAAATGCAGCACATAAAGCACCGTGAACCGAAGTTTTTTCTTCTCGACAACGAGCTACAAGCTTGGTAGTTTCCGCAGAAGATAGCGTCCAATGAAACAGGCGAATTGAAAATGTTTCTGAAGTATTTACTCCATCATTATCTCGATAAGTTGCTGTTAATATAGACTCCGCTTCTCTCGAATTATTTAAATCTTCCTCAACCCAATTTTTTGTAATATCAGGGATAATTTCATCAACAGGAGGCAAGTCTGGTAAAAGCTCACGAGGGTTGTCTGGTTCACCAATAAATTGCAAGATATCTCGGATAAGAGAAGCTCCTGATAAACCATCACCAATGCAATGATGAAAAGTAATTATTAGGTTAGAAACATCAGGTGAGTGCAGCAACAATACGCGCAGCAGTGGTTCCTCGCTCCAACTCAAAGGGTGACGTAATTCTTCTACCATCTCCCGACACCAATGTTCTTCTCCTTGTCGCTCAATTACTCGCAGTGGAATAGGTGGAACATTTTCTAAGGAAAATTGTGGCTGATTTTGATGAAGAGCGACTATTTTTACTTTTAACCGAGAATGCCGAAGTTTTAGCCAAGCCAGAGCTTCAGTTAATAAATCAACGCTAAATGACCCTTTAATGGTCGCCGACAAGGTAACATTTTCCGGGCTGTTCTTGTATGACAACCACATCAAATGTTCTGATGCTGTAAGAATGCGATTCATAGCAATTACAAAGATTTTAGTGTTATTTAAATAAATCTAGCCATTTTTGCAATATAACCCGAAAATTTTACTACATTGTGCGGTAGCTGACAAAATTTTCTTATTTGATTTCTTAGTTTTAATTAACTATTGAACCATATAGTCATTAACGTAAAATAATATGTGCTTGCGTCAAACACTATTCATCTTCATCATCAGGCAAATACAACCCACTGCTATCAGTCGGTCGTGCATGGAGATACATTTCAGTAATCGCTACTGAACTATGACCCAGCGTTTTCTGCAATAAGTGAATCGGCGCTCCCCGGTCGAGACTGTGGGAAGCGTGGCTGTGTCTAAGCCAGTGGGGTGATACATTCCCCTCAATGCCTGCACGAGTAGCAGCATTCTTTACAATATGAAACACCATTGACCGACACAGATGACCGCCTTTACCAGATACAAACACTGGGTCATCATGTTTAGCGTAACCCTTTAAAGAGTTAATCTCTCGCCAAATACCAGCACCCACCAGCACGGTTCTCGTTTTATCACCCTTACCGAATACCGTGATTTGTCCACCATCACCACGGGCTTTGAGGTCACGCCACTTTAAACCACACAGTTCTGATACCCGTAAACCCGCAAAGTAAAGTAAACGAACCAGAGTGCGATCGCGTCCATTAGTAGTGGAATTTATCAGTAATTGTACTTCCTCAGTAGTAAGAATTCGCTCTGCCAATCTATTCTTCGCCTTGGGGGATTTAACCAGTATTCCCAAATTAGCCGATACCACCCCAAGCTGTTTAGCAAAGGAAAATAGACTTTTTATCGCTCCCACTGCTACCCGCTTGGAATTATCAGAACTACTTAGTGTCATCACCCACAGTTGAAAATCCATAAGGGTGCAATCAGAGAGGTGCTTGTTGACATGAGAAAAAAACCGCTCGGCATAGCGGCGGTAGCCGTCAACGGTGTTTTTGCTTTTGCCGTGCAGCCAAAGGTCGATGAGTTCGGTGTTAGTGAGCGGTTGTGTATTCAACATTGGCTATTCTTATGTTGAATGCTCTTACATTAAACCCCACTACGGGGACTATTTGTTGATTAATCAATCTCTGTGACTAGCCATTGCCACTTAGTGACTACGGTGTTGGGGATGTTGAGAACCAATGGCTGGACACTAGCAATACGGTTCGGTTAAGCTTTAAGCCGTATTGAGTATAGAAAAAGTGAGTGTTTCCAGTTTGACTCTTTTACCTCTATGTACGGAAAACGCGCACGTTCGGTTCGCGCAGGGGAGGGGCGGGAGATAATACTCCCCCTCGACCGAACTCGATGTCAATATACATCACAAAAAGATTGTCAAAATGCATAGCAATATTGTGAGGTTTGTTATTTGCCAGAATAGCCGCGCATTTTGACAATCCAAGCACTAAGGGAGCAACTTCAACACTCGCGCATTTATAGAGAGTTACTCATTTTTATTCCACGGTAACTTTTTCTGACACGCGTCAATCTTGAAGAATGTTCTGTTTGGGTCAAAGAAATTTACTGCCCCAATTGTGCAAGAAAAAGGTTTGCTGATTGCAAGACTGAAGAAAGTTTTTGGCCCGGCGTCTGGGTTGCCGTCAGTAGGATCTATGCGTCGAAGCACTGTACCTGTTTGCGGATCAATCTCAGCAATAAAACCCTGTTGTCCGCCGCCAACTATGTCACCACCCCCAACCCAAAGCTCACCTTGTTGATCAAAGAGAAGATTACCAGCGCTTAAGACTTTGGCTACAAACACACCGTCACTATCAAAATTGAGTGGCACTTGTGTTTGGATTGCCCGATTAATGTCCGTGCGCGAGAAACGCCGAATTTCTCCTGTCCGCGCTCGATTTGGATCAGAACCAATTCCGGTATAAATGTTACCGTGACGGTCAACCGCTACTCCAGATGAAGCACCAGGAATGTTATCAATGACAGTCCAAACTTTCTTAGTTTTCAGGTCAAGGCGTTCAACGGCAGAGCGGGAGAAACTCCCTTCACCCCGATTGATAAATAGTTCTAGTGGACGCCGAAAGTCGGCAGCAGCATGAAACGGGATTAGTGCTACCGACTTTGCTTGACCACCAGTCCTGGGTAAGAGAAAGATACTGCCGTTAAACGGCTGATTAGGGAATTTAGAACCTCCCGCTCCTGTACCCAGAATGAAAAAGTTTCCACCAAGACCAGTGACGACAAAGGCAGGATCACTGCCACCACGAAACTCAGGTGGAAGATTTCCTATAAGGTCAAAGTTTGAGCTGCCCTGCTGTCTTTGGATTCTGACCTCAGTACCAGTAAAAATGACTAATCTGCCATCAGGAATAAAGTCAAATGCTGTAGAAAACGAACCAGATTCCGGAGGCGGCAGAGTTACATTCTGTGCCAAGGCCTTTGAGACAGGTGAGAAAAGTACCTCTATGGTTACAGTTGCTAGACTTAGCATTCGGAAGAAATTGCGGAGCATCATTTTCATCTTCTCTTTGCAAGTTTGGTTTACATGTTGAGTGGTATGAGCAGTTGTACGCTAGGCATCATTGGTCGAGCCAGGATTCTTCTTTTGCTTTTTTAGCCAAGCTCCTAATCCTATAGCTACACAAGTGCCAAAAAGAGTTGACGGTTCGGGAACTTGTGTGGCATTGATTACCCCAATGGCTTCCAAGTCGAACCCACCACCACCAGGTGAGGTTGGGTAAGGGTCGAAAATTGGACGACCAGAAGAAGAAAGAAAATCACCACGACCTGGAATATCCACAAGTCGAACAAAATTGATCTGATTGAGGTTTAATAATCCACTGATTACTAATGAATCAGTGGTTAAAGTTTCTAAATCAAAGGGAGTACCGAAAGAATCACTAATTACCTCGCCCGTAATGTTGTCAACAAAAGCATTATTGACATGTTTACCTGCTAGGTTAAAAATGTCGGTTGAATCAATAACTCCAAAGGAACCTACTGGGTTTGGGGTTAGAGAAGTACTAGGAAAACGGGCAAAGTTAATGCCATCGGTAGAAACTTCTACATAAGCCAATTCTCCAGAAGTTCCTCCCGAAAACTCGAAACCATTTTCAAATACAGCAAAATCAGCACCAGTCCCATTGCGAATTATGGAATCGAAGCCCAGAGTAATCTGACCTGGCGTTACTCCCGCATCAAGTTGGTCAGCAGTGAGTTCGCCCAAAGAAACGACATCATCAAATTGAGCCGTCACTGCACCCAAAGCTTTTGCCGGATTTGAAAAGCTTGGTACTACACCTGGTGCTGGCGAGTAATCTTTAACTTCTGTTGCAAAACCCACAAAAATTGGGTTGACAAAGTTATTTGGAGTAACTTTACCAGGGCCATCTGGGCCAAAAAATCCTGAAACCCCTGGATCAAATGGATTAGAAGGATCGAAAGTAGGGCCAGAAAAGGAACCAGCAACAGCAGTTCCTCCCGTTAGCGCCACCGTTAGTGTTGCTAGTCCTAGACTGAATGCTTGCAGATTGTTTAAACGCTGGACAGTTGATGCAATTTTTCGACAAAAGTGGTTCATAAGTAAAAATCCAATAGTGTAATGTTGTTAACATGACATACTATTAAAAATAGGTTTTTTGCTTGACTTTATTTGTAAAGTTAAGATGAAGAATTAATTAGTGTTAATTACTGCTAATTAATTCTCTACTTAAAAAATAATCTTCTCTGTCAATCGCCTCCCCCCTCATTTGAATTAACCAGGAGTGAGATCAGCGAAGCTGTCATTTAATGGTGGAAATTTTCGCTTCATACAACACATATTATTAGTACATGTACACTACCAAAAATTGTTATTTCACTGGGTGGTACAGCCCATCTTTTGCATTCCATTCCCAACCGATGCCCCTTGGGTCACGATGACGAGTCCAACTGATAAATTCTTTAGTAGTGAGTTTTTCTCTTTCCGGTGCGAGGCTCGACGGACTTAAACCTAGTCGCGGTGCTAGGTTTTCAGGGGGCAATGCTTGCAGTTCAACTGGGGAAAGTTGGTATGGGTTAGCTTGTCTTCTTTGTTTGGGTTGACTGTTGTATCGAGTTGATGAAATAGCCCGTGACAATTTTTCCAACTGCCCAGAGATAGCCTCTAGTTTTGTTTCTAGCTTCTTCTCCATCTGCAAAACTGATTTACTGCTTGGGGCAACATTGATATCAATATTGCTATCAAACTTAGATATCAATTCCTCTAAGCCTTGCAGCAAGGCAACTGTATGTCCCTCTCTGTGCAGTTTGGATAGTTCTTTGACTGCTGGAATTAGGGCAGCAGGGACGCGAATCATTTCGCTTGGTGGGGTCTTGTCGTCAGCCATTTGATATCAATTTTGATAGCAATGAACTGATTGTAGATCCAAAGCGTTGCTTGCCGCCGTTAGGTATCGCTATTTACAAGCGAGGAAACTTGAGCTTCAGGGGGGAGCGATCGCAGTCCGGCGTTAAAACAATTCGCAATTCGCAATGGGCTACGCCCCGCTGCGCTAACGCAATTCGCGCTGCCTATTTTGCTGGGACTTAAACCCCTAAAGTTTGTTAACAGAGCTTATGGTTGCACCAAAGACAGGATGATGCCAACCAGCGAACCCAAAAGTAGCACCATACTGCTGATAGAACTAATGATGCTAAATTAAAAATATTGTATATAAATCAATTCTATGACTAATGAAATTACTGAAAAGCTCAAGCAAGCCTCTGATAGTTTGCTAATGATGAGTGAGTCAGAGTATCCTTTTGAAACTTTTTTGTGGTCTAATGAAGCGCAAGAACCAATGACCGCTCAAAAACTTCTTCAGTTAACAAGACATTCCCCAGAAACCTCAGTTGAAGAAGTAGAACTAGATTATTTATTTCGTAACTGTGCTGAGGAAAAAGAATGGCATGATGAAATACAAAAACAAAATGTACAAAAGTATCAATCACTTGCCAAAACATTAAAAGATAATCTGATTGATATTCAGGTTTATCGCATAGGCACGATAAGTATTGATGTCTATATTGTTGGTAAAACTCCAGATAAAGATTTAGCCGGAATTTCCACAAAAGTTGTAGAAACCTAACCCAGAAATCATCAGCCTGTCCCTAAATACAGACAGGCTTTAAGTTTTAAGTGAGCTAACTATTCTTACAAATTGTCAACTCTAGCTTCAATTGTACTTTGAACAGATGTAGAGACATTAGAGAGCAAATTGTAACCAGTGTTCGTTTCGATAGAATCAACATTGACTCTGTAGTTTCTCCAATCCACATTTCTGATACCTTGTGTATTTGGCATATTGACAGCAATTACTCTTGTGTTAGTAGTGACGTTGCTAGCAGTCGAATTTGATGAATCTAATACTACAATAACTTTCCAAGTTCTGGCCGGAACTGTAACGTTACCATTAGCAATTGTGTTTTTTGTTCCATTAGACCCAGTTCCACCAGTACCATAGGAACCGGAAATAATATAAAGTTCTTTCCCCTGGTTTACTAAATCTCTAGAATAGTTTTCTAGCGCCGCCCAAGGACCCTGATTATTATCAGGTGATTGAGGAATTATATTCGTCATTAAGAAAGTAGCAGAGTTATTGGTAACTGTATTTGTCCTATCTGCTGAAGCAGTCATGTGTCCTCTGTCAAAACCGCTACCAGTGTAATCGGAAGAAGTGACTCGGTAGCAGCCTGAAGGTAATGTAGTATCTGCACGAAAATCATCTTGGCGAGGTGCGCTTCCTAACCATGAATTGTTTAACTGCCAACTCACCCAATTTGGGGTTCCTCTAAAGCAGTTATAAGAAACCGCATATTGAGATTTGCTCAACAAAAGATTACTGAAACTAGCCCCAGCACTACTAGGATTACCCATTATCAAATGAACACTTGAGGTTTGGGCAGTTAGTGGCTTTTGTAGATAATTAAGCAGAGTGAAAAATATTGCTGCTGGTACAGCAATAGGTAAAATAGCCAGGGAAAACTGAGACTTCTTCATTTGTTACTAATTTATTTGTTCTAAAAAACTACAATTGTTTCTGTTAAAGTTACAGAAAATCAGTAAAACTTACTAATCGCAATATAGCTTTGATTGTATAAACAGAGGTTAAAAAGCTGTGAATATTGCATTAACATCTAGTAATTATTTAGGTGATTATCTGAAATTAAATAAAGTACCAAATAAGATGAAAAACTTATATATTATTTAGTTTCATAATTAAGCAATGGCGTGGCTGTAGCTTGCCGCCGTAGGCATCGCTCTACACCGAGTCATCCAGAAAGCCGCACTCTGAATTTGGGCAATCCCAATGCACCCGTGCTGACCAGTCGCGGTCAAATTCATACCCACACTGAGGACACTTCCCAGTAAACATAGGATGGGTATCTAGCAGTTCTAGCTGTTGCTGTTGCGTCAATCGCTGCTGTGGTTGCAGTATTAATTCACCGTTGTAATAACTGGCCTCCTCCGGTTCCCATAGTTCTGCTGGTTCGGCGTTGGGGTCTTCTCGAAAGTCCAAGCAGCTATCCCCCTGTGGCCCTGCTGGGTGAACGACACAGACCATGTGGGGGTTGTGTGAGTAGAGGAGACAGCGATCGCACTCTGGAATTTTCATAGTACCAGTGTACTGCTTTAAAAAAGCGATGCCTACGGCGGGCTGTTCGGTGTCGCACCCTTAAATTGCTGGCATATTTGGTTAACTGAGCAAGACAGGGCGATCGCTTTGGGGGTGCAACTTTTCCTCTAAGAATTTGGACTATGGGGTGTAGGCGATCGCTCTAATAAAATCAAAAACCACCCACATCATGTAGATGGAAAGCAAAAGAGATTGCGCCCCTCATAGTGTTGATTTGTGTTTTACTTTGCCTGAAAGTGCTGTGGCATTGCCCCAGATGCCAAGAGCTAGTATTCCTAAGAGCAAGGATGGTTCGGGGATAGATGTAACTCTGCGAAACTCAATTGGCGTGTTGACAATCAAATTACCGTTGGCAGCGAAAATTTGGTCTAAGGAGTTAACACCGTTATTCAAGAAAGTTACGTTAGAAACTGCCTTGCCACCAGTACTTGTTGGGCAACCATTTGGGGCGTTAGTGCCTATGTAGCGATTCGGTTCCCAGACAAGTGAGAGGTCACAGCTTGTTGTAGCTATATTGCTAATGTTAATGATTCGCTGTTGTTCTGGTTGATTACATAACCCACCTAAAATATCACTGTTGACAAAGCTACGAACGCTAAGATTGACTACAGAATTTCCCTCACTAAAAGAATAAAACCTGATGCGCTCGAAAACAGTACTTTGCTGTTCTAAATAGACATTTTGTGAATTAGAGAATAAGTTGTCATCGTCTAGTTGCACACTACAGTTAGACATGGTGATGAGTGGAGCAGTAGGGTTAGAAGCTACCTGTTGAGCATTATCAAAAAAACCCGTGAACCACTGTGCTACTTCCTTAACCTGTGTTGAAAGTGACGGAGCAAAAGCAACAGCGCGACTGGGAAATATTAATACTGAAAGTATTAAAGTCAGAGAATATACCTTTAGCTTATGCATACATTTAGTTGAAACTGGTAAAGCTAAACAACACGGAATCTCTGATAAATCATACTAGGTGTTCAGATGTTTACAACATAGGAAAGGTAGCAATACCGTAAACATCAATCTTGATCAAATCCATGATCAAGATTGATTGTGATTATGTAGGTCAAATGTTTGACCTCTATTTTCTTCTCAAGGTTTACTCCGTAACTTTTCCGCACCGCTCAAAGCAGTTAATTTGTTCCTCTAAGAATTTTTTATGGGCGTAGCCCGCATTTCACACGCTTCGGTGCGATGGCACCCGCCCACCGTAGGTGATCGCTATCGCTCCCACTTGGGCTAGAACTGAAAACCCCATCACTCTCCATCCGTAACCTCTAACTGATAAATCCGCATTGATGGGTATTCGGCCATCATCCGCCAGTAATACCCAGTAGGCGGCGACGATACCCTACTACCACAGCGATACAAAAAGATTGGCTCGTCCCGCTTCATCACTTTCTTAACTGTTTGCTCCAGGGTGGTGTCGGGGTTATCGCTGTCGTACCAAACTAGGTGTGACTTTCCTTCATACCCAGCCGCCATTAAACTAGCAAATAGCCATTCCATCAGCGATTGAATCTGCTGTTGCTCAACGCCGCAGCTTTGTTGTCCGTAGCATAGAATAGTTGGCTGGGCTGGTTTGGGTTTGAGGAAGTTTAAGAATTTCATGAGGTGGGGAAACGCAACTATTACCAGAGTTCCCAAATTAGGGGGTGCGTAGCTTGCCGCCTTTTGCATCGCTTGAGAGTACAAGTCACCGCAGCATTGCACTTTTTTCCTCTAAGAATTTTTTAGAGGCGATCGCAAATTGTGACTCAGTATAAAATCTTCAACCAGAGCGAAGGGATATTATACATCATAAATTTCTATTGGAAATAATACGGCCTATAGCTAGCGTAAAGTGGACAATTTGACAATCTTTAATACTCAAACTACTTGGCGTATAGTCATAATTCATCCGCACGCAACAAGAACGTAAAACACTTAATATATGGTTCGAGAACTCGAAAGAAAACGCCAGAGTGCAAAGTTTCCCGAAACTGCATCGGCTGCTAATCCCGTAGAAACAAAAAGTAAATGCCCATCTGGTAGTTGCAACCTACCAGTTAGGCACTCAAACATTTCTCCTAAATCAATTCCACTCAATTTAGAAGCAAGAAAGTATATGTTACCAAATCATCGATCCTCTGGGGATGAAAACGTGTCTAATCCCGATAGCTGCATCAAGACCTATTCAGCAGTGGAGTTGAGTATTGCCCAAGAACGCCTCCGCCAAGCGAGGTGGAGTTTTAATTTAGCTTTGGCAATGACGGCGGCTTTTGCTGTGATCAGCTTGGTCGGTGTTGGGCTACTGCTATCAGGCAAGACTACAGAAGGATCTGTTGCTGCCGCAGGAGGGTTCGCCTCCAGTGTCCGCTGCCTTCAACTGGCAAAGGACACCAATGACCGACTAGACAAGGTAGCTGCGGAAATTTAATTTCTGCTGTATCTTCAAGGGCGATCGCTTCCTCTCATGGTTGCGATCGCACTTTACGCCTTTTGATTGGACGAAATTGCTTTAAATTTTGTTAAACCAAAAAATTTCCGAGTTTTTGCGGAGAGCGCACCAGCCTTGGTGTAGTTAAAATGTGTCAAATGATATATCAAGTGTTACATCAAGTTTATTATTTGAGTTCAGAAGCTAGATGGTCACAAAAAAGCCCCTAGTCAGCAACCAGCCAGAAGTTGGCAAGCTCATTCGTGAACTTAGGCTTTTGACTGGGCTAACGCAAGAACAGTTTGCAGCTGCTTTAGGTGTCACTTACCCAACAATCAACCGATGGGAGAATGGACGCTCTAAACCGTCGCCGATGGCGATAAAGCTGATAGAGCAGAAGCTACGGGATTTGGGCGAACCAGGTCAGGAGTTAAAGCAGAAGTATTTTGGTAAGTGATGGTCAACGGACAAGGGAAAAATTTAAGATGCCAGAGCATTAGGAAACTTAATTAATTATGTCTCAATCAATAACTAACATTCCTGCTTCTTCTGTTCAAAGAGAACTTTCTATTAGAAGCGAAAGCATCCAAAGAATATATAATTTCTATATTCATAATCTATTTTATGTAAATAGAAGATATCAAAGAAAGCTAGTTTGGAATATTGAGGAAAAAAGAGCATTTATAGATTCAATCATTAAAGGTTTTCCAGTTCCTATAATCCTGTTGGCTGAAACAGAAAAAAACAAAATTTCTGTATTTGAAATTATAGATGGAATGCAAAGGCTAAATGCAGTTACTTCTTTTATCGAAGGTGAGTTTGATATTGATGGAAAATATTTTGATTTAGAAACAATGGTAGAATCTAAATCTCGTCTCGATCAAAAATTATTAAACCAAAAAATTCCTATTCTTGAAAGAAGTTATTGTGAAATAATAGCAAGCTATATTTTACCAATTTCAGTTTACTCATTTAATGATAATGAGAAAGTTGATGAAGTTTTCAGACGAATCAACTCTAATGGTAAATATCTATCTAAACAGGAGTTAAGAACGGCTGGTGCAACTACTCAATTCCCAAATTTAGTAAGAATTATCTCCAGTGAAATAAGAACAGACGCATCGGCTACAGATATACTACGTCTTAACGACATGAGAGAAATTAGTATTACTAATAAACAACTTGAATATGGTATCAGAGTTGATGATATATTTTGGATTAAAAACAACGTATTAACAAAAGAAATGCTTAGACAGTCAAAAGATGAGGAAATTATCGCTGATATAGTTGCATATATGGTGCTACAAGATACCCCAAAAAGTAGCTCTTCTATCTTAGATGAATATTATGGCTTTAAAGAAAGTAGCAATCAACAAGAAATAGAAACTGCACTTGGTTTAAGAAAACCAGAGACAATCAAAAAACAACTGATTACTATTTATGATGAGATCCGCAAGATATTAGAATTATCAGAAAAAATATTTAGTAAGTTGATATGCGCTCAAAAATTAAAATTTATGCCACGTCATTTTCAAGTAATATTCCTAAGTTTTTATGAATTAATGTTTCGGGAAAAAATGGAGATTATTAACTATGATGAATTGATAATATGTCTGAAAAATATTAATAATGATATGGACATTCGTAGTGGTCAAACGTGGAGTCATCAAAATAAAAAACGTAATATTAATAAAGTCAAAGGAATCATTAGAGATTGCTTTAAAAAAAGAAATACAAATGACCCTACTACTGACTGTTGGATAACGGAATTTGAAACCTTATTAACTCAATCTAAGACTGAACAGAATTTATATGATTTTAAGCAAGGCTTTATAAAACTAGATGGAAGAGGAGAATTTGATCAAGATAATTTTAACAAAATCATTAAAACTCTTACTGCAATGGCAAATTATTCACCTAATGCAACTGGTTATATTTGTGTAGGAGTAGCAGATAATAATCAGACAGCAGAAAGAGTTGAAAGTTTATATAGAATTCAACCTTTAGACTATAAAAACTTCAAAATAACAGGAATAGAGCATGAAGCAAAAAGATTGCAAGGAAGCCTTGATAAATTTTTTCATTGGCTAACAAAACAAATTCAAACTCAACCGATCGAGCAAAGCGTCAAAGACAATATAGGTAGAAATATTAAGATAATTAATTACTATGATAAAGATGTGGTTTTGTTTAGTCTCAGTGCAGGAAAAGAACCCACCGCATATAAAGAAAAATATTATCAGCGGATTGGTGCAAACGTTGATGAAATTAAATTCACAGAATATGGAGAACTTTTTAGACGCTTTTCCCAATCAACATAATTTTTGTAAAGACTTACGTTAGATAAGTAACTAAAATTAATAATTAAATCGCTCATCAAAGTTTACAAGTCGTTTAAAGACAGCATTGAGTAAAACAGAAGCTTGCATGGAGGTTTAGTTGAAATTTGACGATTTATTATCAAGAGCTGATGATGAAATACTACAAATTTTGCTTGGTAGTGCAACAGTTCGTTTAATTAAGCTACTAGACCCTAGCCTAGCCACTCCTACATACCTGCGAGAAATTTTGATGGGTTTGCATACTCCTGAGAGCCTGCTCCTATCAAGAGACAGTCGTACCCTGCTTTTGGATTTGTTGCGTCCAGAACAAGCCAAGATTCTGGCTACAATTATGCAGGTTCCAGACACTGGTGATGTTTTCCAAGCTCTCAATGAGGTACAGGTGCGTCGTGGTTCTGACCGGGAAAGTGCCCTTTTTGAGTTTTTTGAACTCACCGTGCCACAAATTGAGGAGTCTATCGAAACTCTTTCATCAGAATTAGTAGCTTCACTGTATCCTTTGTTTGCTCATCAACGCACAGCAGCCCGAAAAATCAAACAGCACCTTAAACAAGAACCACGGCGAGTGCTGCTGCATATGCCCACTGGAGCAGGTAAAACGCGTACTGCCATGAATATTATTACAGATCACCTGCGTCTAAACGAACCAACTATAGTTATCTGGCTGGCATACAGTGAAGAACTGTGCGAACAAGCAACAACGGAATTTCAGCAAGCGTGGAAATATCTCGGCGATCGCAAAGTATCGATATATCGCTTTTGGGGCAATCACGAACTCAACTTGGATGAATTACAAGACGGTATAATCATTGCTGGGCTTTCTAAAATCTACAGCCGCACAAAACGCAGTATCCAATTTATCAACCAGTTGGGCAGATGTTCTTCGCTAGTTGTCATTGATGAAGCACATCAGGCTATTGCTGAAACTTATAAACTAGTTCTAGATTCTTTAGTCGTACCCTATCAATACACAGGACTGCTTGGGTTAACAGCTACACCCGGTCGCACTTGGGCAGATATTAAGTCAGATGCAGAACTTTCAGAATTTTTTGCTAAACGCAAAGTCACCTTGGAAGTTCCAGGTTATGACAATCCTGTAGATTACCTAGTTTCAGAACAATATCTAGCACGGGCAATATACCGTCCACTTTTTTATCAAAGTGGGTTGAGTTTATCTGGAAAAGATTTACAACTGATTCAAGAGGAACTGGATTTGCCCCAGAAGATTCTAGACCGCTTGGCTGAAAATGAAAAGCGAAATCTTCGTATTCTTCTAGAAATCGAGGATCTTGGTCAGCGTCACCGACGAATCTTGCTTTTCGCTATCTCAGTACAGCACTCAAACCTTCTTGCTACCGTACTGCGAACCAGAGGATGGCAAGCCTATTCCGTAACTGGCAATACTCTCCCACAAGAACGCTCTCGTATAATTAACAGTTTTAAAGATGACTCTGCTAAAACTCAGATTATCTGCAATTACGGTGTTCTTACAACTGGATTTGATGCACCAAAAACCAGTGCTGCTGTGATTGCACGTCCTACAAAGTCCCTTGTTCTGTACGGTCAGATGGTAGGGCGCGTCATTCGTGGTGTCAAAGCAGGTGGTAATGAAACTGCTGAGATTGTGACCGTTGTTGATAGTGACCTACCGGGATTTGGTTCTGTTGCAGAAGCATTTAACAACTGGGAAGATGTTTGGAGCTAATAGGGGGAAACTGCTAGGGCTTTACCCGGCAAAATTAGTATTTTTTTACACGCAATATTAAAATTGCTATTGAGGCTAGGTTTTAGGGAAGTATAACTGTAGTTGAGATTGATTATACAAATAACTAAATAACTAAATAACTAAATGTATGACTACTAATCCTCATGACATAGTTCCGGCACACTTAGCAGTGAGAGCAATGCGAGACAACGGTTACAAAAATGCCGCTTATGCGATCGCTGAACTTATGGATAATTCCATACAAGCCGGAGCCACTCAAGTTGAGCTTCTCTGCGGTGAAAAACAAGTGTTAATAGAAGAAAGGCGACGACCACGCATTCATCAAATAGCCGTTTTAGACAATGGTAATGGGATGGATTCAAGAACCCTGCGTTTAGCACTCCAATTTGGGAACGGAATGTATTTAGAAGAAGAAAAGCATACAGGAATTGGGCGTTTTGGCATGGGATTGCCATCTTCTTCAGTTTCTCAATGCCAAAAAGTAGAAGTCTGGAGTTGGAAGAACGGTGTAGAAAATGCTCTTTATACTTACTTAGACCTAGACGAGATTCAAAAAAAGATTCAGACTGAAGTTCCAAATCCAGAGTTAAAACCAGTTCCCAGTATCTGGAGTAGAGTTGGCAATAGTTTTGGTCAAAGTGGAACATTGGTCGTTTGGTCTAATATTGACCGTTGCATATGGAGAACCGGAGCTACCATTATTAACAATTCGGAACTACTTATTGGGAGGATATATCGCAGGTTCTTAGAAAGTAATCAAGTTTCTATTCGGATGGTTTGTTTTGATTTTGACAATCCAAGCAACATCATCATCGAAAAGTTTGCCTTACCTAACGATCCTGGTTACTTGATAGCAACAACTTCTTGCCCTAAACCTTTTCATGACATTCCAATGTTTCAGCCTTGGGAAGGAAAAGAACATTATGAGATTACTTTAGAAATTGATTTTCGCGATCAACAATATCCAGTGAAAATTCGCTTCTCCTATGCCAAAGAAGAGGCGCGTCAAGCTCCCGGTGGACAAAACCCAGGAAGTCTTCCTCACGGACAACATGCTGCCAAGAATGTTGGCATTTCAGTAGTTCGTGTGGGTCGCGAACTCGAACTAGATCAGACTTTAGTCAATGCTAACCCAACAGAGCGTTGGTGGGGAGTTGAGGTAGAGTTTCCTCCAGCACTTGATGACTTATTTGGTGTCACCAATAATAAACAATTTGCTCGTAATTTTGCTGAATTACTAAATCTTGAGATTGAATCTCTTCTTAAAGATGGAAAAACAATCAGTCAACTCAAAGAAGAATTTAGAGAAGATGGCGATCCTAGAGGGCCACTGCTAGATATTGCTCAAAAGATAAGGTCTCAGCTTGGTATTATCCGTCGTTTGCTTGAAACACAAACTAAAGGTTCCCGCAGTGGTGGAACAAAGCGATATGAAACGACTAAAGCAGAAGAAGTAGCGACTCTAGTGACAGAAGATCGGAAAAGAGAAGGACATAAAGGCCAAAGTGATAAACAAGAGTCTTTACCAAAAGAAAAGCGACAAAAAGTTATAGAAGAAACTTTAACTGATGAGGGACTTACAGAAAGCCAAGCAACTCAACTAGCAGCAAAAACTGTTGATGATGGCTTGAAATACATTTTTGCTGAGGCTGATTTAGAAACAGCTGCTTTCTTTTCAGTCAAGCCAAGAGGCGGTGCGATTATCGTTACCTTAAACACTAATCACCCTGCATATAAAAACTTGGTTGAGATTCTAGAAAAGGATGTAGAGGGAATCGATGAAGAAACGCTTCGCTCTCGTCTAACAAATTCTCTGGAGGGGCTAAAGTTGTTACTCATGGCTTGGGCGCGATATGAGGACGAACAACCTGATGGTAGACGACGGCAATTGGCTCAAGATACCCGTGTTGATTGGGGACGTATTGCTCGACAATTCTTGGAGCAGGAAGAATAAGTTTCTGGCAAGCACACCCCGGTAAGGTTGCACTACAGTCATATGCGATCGCCCCCATTCTTAGAGGAAACCCCAATCGCTTAAAACCTATATAAACATCTACCATTTATGGCTACTCTAATTCCCTCATTTAATAGCTGCTCAATGCGGATGACCCCTGGCGAGAGGAGGTTAGCGCAGCGCTTGGAGGAGAAATTAGAAGATGATTACCTGCTATGGTATGACGTGCCAGTAGGTAAAAAGCAGCTCTACATCCAGATTTTATCGTGCTGCACCCCAGCCGGGGCTTGTTCATTCTTGAGGTGAAAGACTGGAAGTTAGACACTATTCAAAATATCAACCCCTCCACAGTCACACTGCTTACTGAAGATGGGGTAAAAGAAGTTAAACACCCATTACAACAAGCCAGAGATTATGCCCTAGCAGTGAACAAGATGCTAGAAAAAGACTCTGCCCTGGTGCAGCAAGAAGGTAATTATCAAGGTAAGCTGGTCATTCCCTACGGTTATGGGGTCGTATTCACCAACATCACCCGCAAAGCATTCAATGAAAGTGAACTACCCGCAGTATTTGAGGAAAACTTAGTTATCTGCAAAGATGAAATGCTCCCAAGCACAGATGCAGGGGAATTTCAACAGCGAATTTGGGATTTATCGGCATATCAATTTGGCAAGACCCTCACTCTTCACCAAATAGATAGAATCCGGTGGCATATCTTCCCAGAATTACGCATTAGTGCCAAGCAATTATCTTTGCTTGATGTTGACACTGCCGATACTGAAGAAGAACCGCAGATGCAAATCCCCGACATTCTGAGGATTATGGACTTGCAACAGGAACAGTTAGCAAGGAGTTTGGGAGACGGGCATCGGGTAATTCATGGCGTGGCTGGCTCTGGCAAAACCATGATTTTAGCCTACCGTTGTCAGCATCTTGCACAAGTCAGTAATAAACCAATTTTGGTGCTGTGCTTCAATGTCTCTCTTGCTGCCAAACTCCGGCAGACTATCCAAGACCAAAACCGAGTCAGTCGCATCAAGGTACGACATTTTCATGGGTGGTGCATGGATTTACTCAAAAAATATGACATCCCCAGACCGGATTCTAGAGAGTATCAAGGTGAAGCTTATATAGAAGAACTGGTTCAAAGAGTAATTACAGCCGTTGATGCCAAGTTGATACCCGCCGGCACTTATGGCGCTGTGATGTTGGACGAGGGACACGACTTTAAACCAGAGTGGCTCAAATTAATTGCCCAAATGGTCAACCCCGAAACCAATTCTTTGCTTATCCTCTATGACGATGCCCAAAACCTCTACGGAGAAAAACGCACTAAGAAATTTAGCTTTAAGAGCGTAGGCATTCAGGCACAGGGACGCACCACCATTTTTAAACTCAACTACCGCAACACAGAGCAGGTGTTAGGGGTGGCTTATGAATTTGCCAAAGAAGTCATGACCCCCACCACCGGGGATGATGACCAAGTGGTATTGGTAGAACCGACTAGTGCAGGACGGCAAGGCCCCAAACCAGACCTCATACGTTTACCCAGTTTTAAACATGAGGTAGATTACCTAGCAGGGCGAGTGCAACAATTACACGAGCGAGATATCCCTTGGAACGAAATAGCAATTATCTACCGCTCCAACTTTATGGGCGATCGCATCTACAACGACTTCCAACAAGCCCAAATACCAATAGAGTGGGTAAACGCTAGCAGTGACAGCCGCAACTATCACCCAGTCGAACAAAGCATCAAACTCATAACCATGTACTCCAGCAAAGGGCTAGAGTTCTCAGTCGTGCTTATTCCTGGCATTGGTTTTATGCCTGACCAGTACGGACACGGTACACCAGAAGAAGAAGCGCGACTATTGTATGTTGCAATGACACGGGCAATTGACCAACTGATTTTGACAAGCGATCGCTCCTCAGAATTTACCAGCCGTTTGGAGGCAGTATTAGGTAAAGTAATTTAATAGGTAGTCAAGCGATGGCGCAGAGCGTCTACCATAAACGGTTTTGATGGTTGCCCTAATACAACGTATGTAACGTTCCAATCCAAACATCTCCTGTTTTAATAGCAAAGTACCTATCACCATTCTGGAGAAAACCTGACCTGTAGGCTTTTTGTTTGATTTTGTTAATTTCTGCTTCACTTAGCTGGTCAATCTTTTCATAAAAATAATTCTCTTGGGCGTAGAGTTCCCACTGAAAGATTTCGAGACTAAAGTTGTGAATTTTATATTTTTCAAATGGAAATGCTCTCTTTTCGTTGCTCTTTATAAAAGTATTGTTATATCCAACAATCCAATCTCCAGTTGCTGCTATAACTTGAGAGTTGATAAAATGATGCTCAAACAACCATATTTTTAAGTAAAAAGGCTCTCCCGACTCCTGAAGTGTTTTATGCCAATTTAAATAAATCTCTATTAAAGCCTCTAGTATTAATCGGTTGTACCAAATGGGAGGATTTCTTCTTACTAAGCGATACCAGGGGTCAATAGTGACCTTGACATAATCTCGTTGAGACTTGTGCAATATTGCTATATCTAGGGTGAGATTGTAATTCTTCCAATAGTTAATTTTTCTAATCTGTTTTTTCCAACCTCGAATCTTTTTTTTATTACTGTACGGGTTTGACATGGCAATTCTACAGGAGCTAACTAATCTACTACTGTAGTATGTATATATTTACTCTATATAAGCCCGAAAGCTAGCGCAAAAACACAAACCACTTTCAGGTGCGACACCGGACAGCCCGTCTTAGACATCGCACCCCACCCAATCAAGCGAGGAAACCAAGCGATACCTACGGCGGTAAACTACGCACATTTACTATGTATTTTCTAGTACATTACTAGCCAGTTGTGGCGTACCCCTGCGGGGAAGCAAGCTACGCGCAGCGTCTCCAAGAGTTGCGATGACCGAGCGCTGTGAGTTGGTTGCTGAGTTCTACAGCGTTGGATCAACAACTGGCGATTTGTGACTGTTTTGTTCTCTTGATATCTCAATTTAAGCGGCAATTCACAGACTTGTGATGCCAGATTGCCAGAACCTTTAAACATAGCGCCGTCACTTCAACTTTTTCTTAGAGGAAACCCCAAGCGACGCCGAATAGCCCGTTGCAGACACCGCCCCCAGTCCTCTACGACCTGTATAATATTTAATAAGTGTTAATTTTATCTGTATGATGCAAGATTTGGAGATACTTGACATTGTGGATGAAAGTGATTGCGTTATCGGACAAAAGAAACGCTCGGAAATATATAGTCAAGGGTTGTGCAATTTTAGAGTTGTCAATGCTTTTGTCATTAACTCACTAGGACAACTTTGGATACCTCGCCGTTCTGCACAAAAACGAATTTTTCCCCTTTGTCTTGATGTCAGTATGGGTGGTCATGTGGAAAGTGGAGAAACTTACGAAGATGCTCTGCAACGTGAACTCGAAGAAGAATTAAACTTAAATTTAAACATGGTTAATACGCATTTATTGGGTTATTTAACACCATATCAATATCAAGTGTCGGCTTTTATGAAAGTTTATGAAATTACATCAGATTGTGAACCAGATTACAATAAGAATGATTTTATTGAAAGTTTTTGGTTATACCCTTCTGATTTAATAGAATGGTTGAATAAAGGTGAACCTGCCAAAAGTGACTTGATTAAACTTGTGCAGATGTTTTATGTAAATTAAGCTCGACTCTTGAGGACTAAAATTAATAAAAGTTTTTGTATGAAGATTCTGAACTTCCTCAAACCCAAACCAGCACAACCAAAAATTGACAGCTACGGACAATAAAGTAGCGGGGTTGAACCAGAACAGATTCAATCATTGATGGAATGGTTGTTTGAAAGTCTGCTGAATGCTGGGTATTCTGGAAAGTCGCATATTATCTGGTACAACAGCGACAACCTAGACCCCAGCTTAGAACAAGTGATGAAGAAAGCTATGCACTCCTGTGAGCCAGTTTTTCTGTATCGCTGTGGTGGTAGGGTGTCGTCTCTGCCTACTGAGTATTACTGGCGGATGATGGACGAACACCCATCAATGAAGATTTATCAACTCGAAGTTAGGGATGGGGAGTGATGGAGCGATCGCATCTCCACGGAAATAACTGTTGATGTGCGCCGTTCTTAGAGGAAAAGAGCGATGCCTACGCTTGAGTAAAAATTCACGAGTTCTTCTTACACTTAAGACTGATAATTTGGCTCATCTTTGCCAATCCCTAATTCTTGTAACTTAGCTTTGACCGAAGCCCAGTTATCACCACAGTAGTAATACTTTTTATCTCGAAGATTGGCAAGGTAATATCCAGCATTACCACCATTGATGCGGAAAAGTTCAATTACTATTTTATTTTTAGTTATCCCAAATAACCTTTCTCTGTCACTTTCGGGTAAAGATTTATCAGTGCGATTGTAGAAAACACTTCCATATTTGAAATACCACGTTGTACCAATTTTCTGAATAATTTGGAAATGCAGAGGATGAATAATGCTTGTGGTTGACATAAGCTATACTCTAAGTAGAAGGGATGGTGAGGAAAGCCCCCAGGTACAAGCTAGGGGCATAAGTTAATTAGATGCTATTCTTCATCTTCAGAGTCTGACTCTTCATCATCTTCTTCCAATGCTTCTAAGACATCTTCAGTATAAGCAACGTCTCTGTTTCCTTCAGAGTCCGATTTAATCCAGACATCTGCTGCCAAGTATTCAAACTCGACTTCAGGATTATATTCTCCTTGTCCGTTGCCATCTTTCGATTGAGTCATTATTTCACCTCCTGATGAGAATTTAGTTTTTTTATTTATCCTCATAATTAATATTTTATCATGATATATATAAGCGATTAATTAATAATCATTAAATCATTAATTGCATAATAATACATCAATAAAAGCTTCTGGTTTGATTATATTAAAAGAGTTGTGGCTATTAATATCTAGGTTATGAACTACCTTCGTTACTTTGTACTCATGTCCTTTATACCTAATAAATTCTCCCACACAAGGAACTCTTGATATCTCAATTTCCTGCAAAGCTATAGAGTCTTGATCATTAATCTGCCTAACAGTTTTGACTTTCTCTGGTGGAATATTCACAGAAACAAATACAATAGCCACTTGTTTTATCCTGACAGTAATTTTTATTTTATTGGCTATGCTCACCAGATGCGATCGCCTTCTCACCGATGCTCAAAGTCTGTGCTTGTGCAGGGGAGTAGGGGAGTAGGGGAGCAGGGGAGCAGAGGAGAGTTTCTTTCCCCTCTGCCCCTTCCCTCAAGCTTGTGAGAAATGCGGGGATCGCCCCTAATCCCCAACACCCCATGACCAACATCCACAACCTCGACATAACCGATACCGAATATGCCAAGCTGACAGCCCAAGGCTACGACCCGAACCTAGAACACCAGTTGATAGAGCTTGGTGAGAGCTTAGACCAAGCCAGGAAGCTAGCGCGAGTAGTGGGACTGACACAAGACAAGCCACCACAAACAGATCAGGAGTGGGAAAAATTTATGACAGTTTGGGAGGATTAGTTTTAGGGAAGCGATCGCCCATTCCAATAAATTCTTAGAAAAAAAATGAAGCCCAGTTACTTTTATACAACTGGGCTTGAATTTAGATTACATATTTATTTAAATTTTCTTTTCTATCTCTTTTGCTTTTGTAGAACCTGATTTATAAAAACGAATATTTGCAGTAAACCATTGTTTCGTTTTTTGGTTGAAATATAAATAATCCATAGTTCCCTTCATCTCATCTGGTTTACGATTATTATCATTTTTAATGATATCAAGAGTCATATAACCCTGATTTTGTACATCATCATGTGTTTGAAATGAAAGAAATACCTTTTTATTCAATGGTGATATTGTTGCTGATAGACTATTCCACATAACATCTTTTTGTTGAAATGGAGTAACTTTATTAGATATATTTTCACAGTTCTCTAATTTTTTTCTTTCTCCAGCAAAATTTATACTTACACTATAAGTCTGATTTATGTGTACAGTTCCTAATCTTTTTCTACAACCATCCTCAAAAAAAACAGTATCTTTTGTATTTACTTCAGCTTCATATACCCAATCGCCATCAATGTTTATTTCCTCTAATAATTGCTGATCTCCAACCAGTCTTAAACTTGTACGCTCAGGTTGATTACTAAAATCAAACCCTGTAAATTTACCTGAAAACAGAAGGCCAAGACTAATTCCTCCTATACCTGCTACTAAAGCAACTTTCCACGGAGTATCAATTAATTGGTTTAAATTTGTTAACATACTACATTTATTTTATATTCTGTAATAAAGGTCACTTTATAGAATTTTCAGTATTTTACAATAAAAAAATTATATTTATATCAATACATTAGCAAAAATAAGAGAATGAAAAGTTTAAGGGGCGACAATCGTCTCTAAACCCAGCCAGATAAAGGTTCGGGAATTACTACAGTCAGTAAAGTTGGGAAAAGCAGCTTGAACTTGCTCTAAAACTTGTTGGATTTCAGGTTGTGTTAATAGCATCGTCTTCATCCTCTAAGAATTTATTTCTTAGCCTTCGCCCTTTTAATAAAACCGATGATTTCTTCTAAACTAGCCCCTTCTCTCTGCATTGACTGAATCATAGAAACTGCCCCCACTGGCACAGAGCCAATACTCCGCCCCTTCCACTCACCATCTACCTTCTCTTCCCAGTTAAAACCCCAGCGCCAATGAGTAGGATTATCGGGGTGTCTGTGTCCGATAACACGGGGATAACTTGCTATAGTTCCGTTTTTCAACTTCTTATTTTCAATATATTTGTACAAACATCCCTTGCGCTGTCTGCCTTTGGGTTTCTGGACAGCTTCCGGCTGCGGCTGACTTTCCTCTAAGAAATTTTCGAGTGTCCATCCACACACCCCACATCCATCATTGAGTGTGAGCAGTGGTGATTCGCAACTGGGGCAACTTACATGATTTGATTGCTGTGTACGCTCGATAGAAGGTATTAGTAACTCAATATTCCAAAGTCCTTGCTTACCTTTAGCTGGTATTGGTTCATTGAGAATCTGAATATTTTCAAGCTTCCAGGCGTAACGCCCTGGTTTCCAATTCCCACATCTTAATTCTGTTTCTGACTGCTGATTAATAAATTCTTCAGTCATCAAAATGCAGTCGGTGAGGTCAGCGATCGCTACCACCGCACCAAATATCAACTCTTCCACTCGTGGTAACAAGTCTTTTAACAAACTACACCAGTAATCAGTATCCTTTTGTTTTTTAGCTGCATGAATGGCGATTTTACCCCTGTAGTTTGTAGTCCAACTTCTAGTCTCAAACCACTTGTATCTACCAACTAAATAAGCCCAAGGCTGATGCAGAGTGATAGCTTTAAGTTGTAGCGACTGGCTGTCTGCACAAGGAGTTGAGGTAGGCGACGCGGCGAAGTCCAATTGCTGCAACTCTCCAGTCAAGGGCATTTCCAAGGGCGGCGCGGCGACTTCGGATAACTCCATTTCCGCTAGGAACTCCAATGCTGATCTGTTTTCCCGTGGGTTTGTCCAACCAAGAGGCAGATTGTAGGCACTTTCTAGAAATTCCGGGTTTACTACCTGCCCTGTGGCGATCGCTCCTAAATCCTTCAATCCACCCTCTTGCTTGGTCTGCCCAGGTGGCCGCCCTTTCCCACTCAAGCTCAATGCTCCGGGAGACGGCAACCAGCAATACTCGCTCTCTAATAAAGGGAGCATCACAGTGGCCGCTTCCGAGAGTAATCCATTCCGCATCATACCCGCCGTCGGAAAGCTGCTGAAGAACATACCGGAAGTAACCGCGCTCATCTCCTGGGCGATAGGGGCAAGTGAGCAAACCTGTAACGTTTTCAATAATGGCAAATCGGGGTTTGTAATTTGCAATAATTTTGAGGATTGCGGGGAAACAATCTCGCTTGTCATCGGCTCCTCTGCGTTGTCCTTCTGTAGAGAATGGGGGGCAAGGGGGGGAAGCAGAGACGAGATCAATTGCTCCTGATCGCAGTCCGAATGCTCCAGTGTAGGCGAGTTTTTGCACATCGCCGTAGTTACGCAATTCTGGGAATCGTTTTGTAAGGATGCTGCTACAGTAAGGGTCAATCTCTGCGGTTCCAATGAGGTTAAATCCAAACTTTGTGGCGGCAACGGGGAATCCTGCACCAACTCCTGAGCAGAGGTCAAGCTGTGTGAGTTGCATTCTGTCGCCTCCTTTTCCTCTAAGAATTCTTGATAACCGTAAGCCTGTATTTGCTTTAAGGTATATTTGCCAGATAGCCCGTTTTCCCAAGTAATACCAATTTTCTTGTCTGCACTCGTCACCAATCCGCGTTGATTAGCTGGGGTAATAATGCGATCGCCTACAGCCCATTTCTTAGAGGAAACTTTACTCATCTTTTTTACCTACTAAGTAAGATTCATTCATCGCCAACCAAAGTTCGGGGCTGATAGCCTCAATTTCAGCCTTGCGCTGTGCCACTTCGCGGTCGTCATTAGAGGTGCGATTTGTAACTGCAAGGCTGTGAGACTGAGCGATCGCACCAGTTGCAATATCAAGTTGATTTTTATATTTTTCAAACTGAGAAAGGGTGGTACGTTTCCAGCCATCACGAGCGATCGCATCTAGTTTCTTGCAGATGTACAGGTCAAATCGCAAATCTAACACCCCGTATTCTTTGAGATGGTAGTTGTCAAATTTATTACAGCCTTGACAAACGGGGATGCGATCGCGGTGCGGGTTGTAGTCAGGAATTACCAGGTTTACAAGATGTCTTTGAATTTGACCCGTGTCCTGGCAACAGAAGCAATGCCAAGATGGTTGCCAAATTTCTTTGTCGTCGCACTCGGATTTTTCATTGATTAGCGATCGCTCAAAGGTTGGGAGCGCAAAGTCCGTTGCGGGGGTTCCAAGAGTTGTAGGAACTTTGCAAGAGAGGTCATTCATAATTCACCCTCCTTAAGCCAACTAAACTGCTTGGTTTCCTTGCACCACTTGATGAAATCTATCTTTTCGTTATCAGACGCGAATTCTAGAGGGTTGCCCGTTTCCTCGATGATGGCCAGCCAATTTCTGGTGCGCGGGTCAGTTTCCCATTTTGCATTTTGCACCGGGGAACTTTGACCCTTGGACTTATACCACTGGGCTGCTAACTCTTCCCAGTTCGTCTCTATCCAGCGCTGGGGAAGAGTAGGGGGATTTGGTAGCTGTGCAGCCTTCTTTTCCCCAAATTTTAAAAATTCCTCTCTCTCCCCTTCTGAGAGAGTCTTTTTAAAGTCTGAATAAGTCTTATTAATCTTAGAGCTTTGGGACTCCTCTTCTACAAGGGTTTCAGCCTCTGGTTGTCGCCCTGCGTTTACAACTGTCGCCCTACGTTTACAACTGTCGCCGTCAGTTGACAGTTGTCGCCCTACGTTTACAACTGTCGCCGTCAGTTGACAGTTGTCGCCGTCAGTTGACAGTTGTGGACGGTTTTCTAAACTGTCACATAGGCAGCCGCGCGATCGCAGCTTTAAACTGTATTCAACGTCTTCTTTCTCGATGTATTCTTTTTCTGAGAGTGCATCAATAGCTTTGTAAACTGCTTGCCTTGATATCTGTAGCTCATCAGCTATTCTTGAGGCTCTAATCTTCATTCCATTACTGTAAGGATCAGCACTCCTTAAGTAATAAAGAACGCTTAATTGAGTATGGGTTAGCTCCTTGCAAGCCTTTACCCATTCAGTATTTTGTAGGGGATAAAATTTCCCGCTTACTTTTGTGTTGGAATCTCTTTCAGGTTTCGGTATCATACAAGTAGGTAAATAAGCAAGTTAATGAGTCCCCAGTCACCGCAAATGATTGGGGAACTTGATTTTTAGTATTGAGGCAGCAAAAAACTGAGGGTAATTACCCTTGTAGACAAAAGATTAATTTGCTATATTACAAATATAATGCAAGCTTTGTATATTTGCAACTAAAATGAAAAATCACCAGCAAGTACTAATAGATGCCGTAAATAAGGCTATTGAAGAGGGCATGACTGCCAGACAGATTGCCTCTGATGCTGGCATTGATAACAGTGTACTTAGCCGCTTTATGAACGGGAAGCAAGATATTAAAGCGGGTGACTACTTCTCAATTCTTAATGTCTTACCTGAAAGTTGCCGAGTTCCCGCGTTCGGAAGACTGGGTATTTTTGAAATGAGCCTAGCACAATTAATTCAGACTGCATCCCCAAAAGAGAAAGCAGAGATGCTGCACGCGATCGCCGCATGGGTATTACAACCAGGGGCTATATCTGGGAAAAATACGGATACTAGTGACCTGCAAGTAGCAGTATGATTGCATGATAAATTTTTTTATATACACTTAGGCGCTTATTGTGGTAAATAAGGATGAGGATGATTTTTTAAAAGAATTAATGGAAAATAGCGATCGCTTGGATGCTGAGGGAAAAGCCAAGTTAATTAAGCATCTGCTGGGCGAACCTGGCTTACAGGTGGTAATAGGGAGTAATCAAGTTCATGCCACTACTGTGTATCAGGTGAGTTTGTCTAGCCCTGACCAGATATCAACGATATTGGATGCGATCGCTAAAAAAATTTCCTTCCAAGATTCTTAGAGGATAGATGTGTTGGCGCAACCCACACTTCTCTACGAGACGCTGCGCGTAGCTTGCTTCCACGAAGTGGTACGGCAAAGCTCAGTGACCGCCGTAGGTATCGCTTTTGTTGAGGAGCGTAGGCGTAGCCCCACGAAGTGATCGCTAATATTCTTAGAGGATAGCTAATAACTCCTTAGCCAAATACGAAGCCGAATTTATCCCCTGTAACGTCTTGCGCTTACCCTTCAATACAAGCTCAATCCGTTGCTGTTTTTAAAGTAATAGATCATGATTGCTTACGCAAAAAGAAGAAATATTGTTGCTACGCAGTTTGTTTCTTGACTCCCTCCTGCGTCGGTCGATGTCCCCCCCCGCCCCAAGGGGAGCGCTCATTGCCGCAGGGCTACCCCGGCTGTTTTAGGATGGCTACGCGTATCAAGGGCTTGTCTTCGACACGCTACGCGAACGCAAGTGGCGGAATAATGAAGCTTTCGCAGTTTATATCTGGGGACACCCCAGACCCCGATCCGCCACCCTTGACACGCTACGCAAGAAAGAAATAGCCGGGGGGTTTCTCGGTTTGTCGTAACGCAAAAGAGGTTGGCCATGTCTGCTCTCGTTCGTCGGTCGTTCGTCGGTTGTCCCGCTCCCTTGGCGGTTGAGGTTGTCGAGTTGGCCCGCTTGTTCCCTGGCCTTGGGCTTGCGGTGGTGCGGCCTTCTGCTCGGTCGTTCTCCAGTTGGGTGTGTGTTTGTTCGTTCGCGCAAAATGCGCCACGGGGATACTCCCCGGTGGTCACTTTTGCGTCTGAGTTGGTGGCGGTGCGTTTTGCTAGTGCGGCGGCTGGCCAGTTTTTCGGCCCTGGTTCCTTCTGTGTAGTTCGTTTTACGGGGCGGCGTTGGCGGGTGTCAGTTCCGTGTTTGTCTCCGGCTGTGGTTGTGCGGGTGTGTTTGAGGCGGCCTCGGTTGGCGCGTCGGTTTGGTGGTCGGTTGGTTCTCGCTGGTTAGTTTATTTGGGGGGCAACGTCCCCCTCTTTTTTGGGCATTTAATCATTAACTCTCCATTGGATCTTCGCGCCCAATGCCGAGCGATCGCAGTTTGTCGTGTAGTGACTCAACATCAACACCGCAGTAATAAAATCGCTTTTGCTTTAAGTCGCCGATGCAATACCCTGCTTTGCCGTCACTCGCCCGAAATAGCTCGATTGCCAGATCCTCACGCGAAATATCATATTTGCGGGTTGCAAATTCAAGGTCAGGCGGTTCACCTTCTGGATTGTAGAATGAATCCCCTACGATGTGCTGCCAGTGCCCTTGTTTGTGATGAAAAATCCTTAAATAACCGGGAATACAAATGTTCATTGTGTTAATTTAGGAAAAAAGAGATTAGCAGCCCCTAGTGGGGCTAGAGGCTGCGCTAGTTAGGTACTAGTTACGGGTTTTCAGACTCCGAGTCAGAATCCGATTTTTTGGATTCTTTCTCGATCTCTTTGATAACGTCTTTTGCATAAAGCACGTCCTCTCGTTCACCCGTTTCTGGGTTTACACGGTAGAAAACGTCATCCACAACACGCTCGAATTCAACCTTGGGCTTATATTCGCCGTGTCCGTTACCGTATGCAGATTGATTCATTCGCTTCACCTCCTGATGAGGGTTAGTGTTTTTGTCCCTCATCCTTTAATTATAATCCGTGGGGACATGGATTATAAAACACTTTTGATAAATATTTTTGCATTTTTTAACTCCTCATTATCATAAAAGCCTATACCACGGGGACATGGATTAGATAGATAATAGACGTAGCAAGAGGTGAGTTATGCAAAAAACACGAGATGAGCAAGGGAAATTCACTACAGATAGACCAGAGCCACGAGATGCAAAGTTGAGCTTAAGAATTGAAGCATCTGTACTGGCAAAAATTCAAGCTATTCCAGATTGGCAAGAGAAGGTGCGATCGCTTCTTTATGAATTAGTCAAACCAGAATAGCGACACCGAATAGCCCGCCGCAGGCATCGCTCCTGATGAAAAGGAACCAGCCAAAAGCGCAACTCTCCCTAAGCCAGCCCGACGAGCTAGACACAGCAAAGAAAAAACTGCGGCGGAAACGCGGCGGTTACGTGTGCTGGCCTAGCTCGTCGCCTAGTTGCGCTTTTGGCTGGAAATCAAGAAAAACCACCTCCCAACCACATTACAAATAACGGCTAACTTTCTCAGGAAGTGGCTCGACTTCCTTATCCGAGACTGGTTTAAAAGTAATCAGTCGTTCATAAACGTTTTCACCTGCATCATCTTTACCAGTGCAGCGCGAGAACCAAACAGCAGCGCCAAACTTATTATCAGGCGATCGCCTGATAAACTGATATCCTTTCCAATTTATAATAGCTGCTCCATACTGATCGCTACGTTCAACAGTTGCATCAATACTAGACCAATCAAAATGCTTAAATTTCTCAATATTTCGCTGATAATTTGGCGCAGTTTTAGGAGTCAGTGTATTTAAACAGTCAG
>JAIVFU010000066.1 GCA_020829485.1 Nostoc sp. CHAB 5834
AAGGACGAACATCACCATAATTCGTTACGTCATCCAGCACAACTAAAACATCACCTGCTGGCCAATGCCGCCAACAGAAAGCAACCTGCTCTGGGAGTTCCAACTCATCCGGAATTTTCAATCCCAGCTGCACCACTGCATAAAGCACAATTTGAGTTCCAATATCAGCTTGAGTTTTAACATGGTCATCTTTTCTGGCATACAGCCAACAAATCCCGCCAGAATAATGCTGTTCATACTTTCTAGCGTACTGAATTGCCAACTCGGTCTTACCTACACCTCCCATCCCAGCGATAGCGGAGATAGCTAGTTGATTGCCTTGTTTAAGTTGGCTATGTATCTGCTCCAATTCCTGCTCTCGCCCGACGAAGTTTTGCAGATTTTGGATACCCCGTCGTTGGAGGTTATTAGGCGGTGCAGCCCCTTTTAAACTATCCTGCGCCTCAAACTGCTTCCACAAGCAAGCTCGCAATTTCTCTCGTTTTCCACGAGCGCTGAAATCTGCTAACTCTGGGCAGATTGGCTCGAAAGCTTCATAAATATCTGCCATGCGCTTTTTGAAGGCAACTTCAGAGATATTGAGTTCCTGCGCCAAGTTAGCATCAGATTTATCTGAACTTCGAGCGTTGAACCGAATCACCAACGTCTCAATTAAGTCGTCACTTAATTCCTGTTTGATAGCAACACCGCGAAGGAACTCAACCCACTCCATAGCTTAGACTTGCAAAAGAAAAAAACAACTTTATACCTTCCCTATACCAACAGGGGGCTTCTGAATTGTTTAGAAATTTGATGATGAAAGCAGTTTCAAAACAAATGGAGACTGCCCCATGCGAACCATTTTAATTTCTACAATCTCGCACTATTCCACTGAGGTCAATCACCCAACTGTTTCTCCTGTACCCACATCAGAATTTTCTCCACCTGTATTGCCTGTGGTGCATCAACCTAATTGGTTACTTGCGCTTATGGTGCTGACTGTCTTGGCCAAGCGCTTACATCAAGTGCTTGTAGCTGCACTGTATCTTCTGCGGGAGTGGAGAAAAACGCAATACCCTAAGACCAAATAGTTTGAAGGGGCGATCGCCAGAATAATTAGTTAGCTAGCTAGCGGCCGCCTCACTACCAACTTTTAAAAACTGTCCCAGAGATAATCTTCAGGGGATTACCCTCACGTACAGCCTAGTAGTTCGCCAAGGGAACTTGGCAGGGGAAAGGGTAAGGGGTAAGGGGGAAAGGTTTTAAATCCCTTACGTTTCCCCTTTCCCCAGCCCTCACCCAGCATTTTTGGGTTGGCAGACCACTAGTGGTCAAACTATTTATTCAAACCCAGTGTGCGGTTTAGTATCTCTCTGTAGGATCTTTTACGGCTTGAGATAGCCAATGTCTCACAAGAATATCTAACCGCATTTGCTGTCAAAAGCATTGCTGCTTAAAGGCTTTAGAGCAAGTAAGAAAATCTTGTTGCTTAGTTTTTTCTTACTTGTGCCCAATTCTAATTGAGACAATTCATTTACATGACTTTGGTTGCCATACGATGTGCGATCGCATCGCCAACTTAAAGGCTATTGACTTGGTGTAAAATCCTGTACTCAACTAGCCTAACTTGACACTCCCCCGGCTGTCCAAATTTCGCTATTGCTCATAGCGAATTTCTCCATGTAGCCGAATATGTTCAACTAACCGCTTGGTTTCACCACCAGCTAATTCTAGTTCCCTGAGATTACCCACCAAAACAAACAATTCCCTTGCCCTACTAACGGCTATATCAGTAAATTGGGTTTGCGGTTGAGGAACCAAAAACTATGCTCTTGGTGACACTGGTAGAGATCATTTTCTAACCTTACTGCCTAACTTTATGATTGAGGGACGCTTTTGCTCTTGGATAGCGATTTGCTTTCTAAACATTTTTCTCGTTTCAGGAATTTGATTTGCAAACCAGGCTAATAATTCTGATTGATCATGTGCAACGCGAGAACGCTCATCACCAACAGGTAGCCCCTGTCCCCCATCAAAAGGATAAAGTTGATTATTCAAACCCGCCAGTTCAAGTCCTTTGTTGTATAACTCCTCAGCTTTACGAGCAACTTCCTCATCAAACAAGAAATCTGCTTCACTTGCATCAGCAATGAATTGTAGAGAGCGGTTAAAATTAACTTTACCTTCACGTACTATTTCACTTAAATAAGACATGAATACATGGAAAACTCTTAACCGCTTTTCATACAAATCTTTCCTCAAAGACAACTGGCTAACTTGATATTGTTGCCAAGCAATATAAATAGTAGTTCCAGCTATGACTGGTGTGAGTAAAGCATTGAAAGTCTCAACAATTTCTTTTAGTGTCATAACAGATCACATAATTTTGAATTTATTAAGATGTCAACCATACTTATGAGGCTGTAGTTAAGCAATAGTCTGATCCATGTTAAATTTTCAGTCTTGAATTGGGTCATCTGGTGGTGGATGCCGCCCAATTTATTTATCAGCAGCACGAATATTAATTATTCTGGCTCGGTTGAATCCTAATGCTGTGACTGTGGCGCGTCCTGTTGCTGTCAAGCCGATAATCAAGAGTGTATCTGTTGACCAAAAAAAGTGTTCTGGCCAACTATCAGTGCGAGGATTAAATAAGGGTACTTCAGATAACGACTTTTCATCAAAGGCTTTAAGTTTATCGGATTTTTGGCGATTGCAATGAAAACAAGCCAAAGCTAAATTATCAATTGAATTAGCACCACCTTTGGTAAGAGGAATTACATGGTCTACAGTGAAGGAAACATATTGCCATTGTTCCGATGCGTGACAATATTCGCACAGAAACTTGGCTCGTTGTCGTACTTGATTTTGAGTAGATTCGCTAATGTAACGATTCGCAGACAAATCTCTGATTCCCTATAATTCACTTTGGTTTTGAGTTAGCGATGAATTTCTGAGCATCCGATTCACCAAACTCAGATAATCGTCTAATTCTTCATATTCATCTAATTCTTTTTCTTCCTCTGAAGTAAGTGCAGATTCTTTTTGCTTAATTAATAATGCTTCAATTCGCCCCTGTACGAAGCTGGAAGCTCGAAATATCGGCACTCCTTCTACTAGCTCGATGCGGACAGCACCATCTAATGGTAAACTGTTGGGCAAGTGTGACAATTTCATCGGTAAATTGGTTGTCATAGCATCTAGGGGTCATCGTGTCCCGACGATGCCTGAATTGGTTGCACACTCAGGCGATAGCCGAGATTGTGCAGGATAAGGCTGATGGTTCGCAGTTCTGGGTTGCCTTCTGGCGACAAGACCCGGTAAAGATTCTGGCGGTTCAAACCCGTTTTTTCCGCAAGGTGCGTCATCCCCTCCCGTGCTTCCACCACGTTCCGCAGCGCTTCCAGAAAAAACGCAATATCGCCATCCTGCTCGTACTCTTCAAGGGCAACGTCCAGGTAAGCTGAAGCCATTTCCGGGTTCAGCATTTGCTCGAACACAACCTCGTCATGGTTTCTCAGTTTCTTGCTCATCCTGTTCCTCCTGATAAGCCTGCCAATATCCTTTAGCCTTTTCTATGTCCCTGTCCTGGCTGTCCTTGTCGCCACCACATAGAAGAATTACTAGATCGTTCGCGGATTCTCCAAAGTAAACGCGGTAGCCACTGCCAAAGAAAAACCTCATTTCTTGCACGCCTGAGCCAACTGACTTGCAATCCCCGTAATTGCCCTGCTTGAGTCGCTCTATCCGTCGAATTATCCTTGAACGGATCACATAGTCCTTCAAGTTTTCCAGCCATTCGGTGTACGGCTCCTTGCCGTCTTCTTTTGCATAGACTAGCAGTGTTTTTTGACGAACGATATCAGCCATAGATTATAAACTGTAGCTTAAAAGCGACAAAGTTTCAACCCCTAGTTGATTCTTGCAGAGGTCAACACCTTGTAGCGTCAATCTCACCAATTACTTGCTCCAGACTGTCGGTGAGATAATTTTGGCTGACTTGTCATCTAAATAGAAATTGTAAACAGGCTCTCCTGATAATTCACAGCGAAGCGGCTCAAGAATTTTAGTGAACGGATTCCAAACTGCTGTTACAGTCCGTTTTACTTTCTTTCGTTGCAACTCACACTGAATATGTACCGTAGGGAGATGGATAATCATTGCACTGTGCAACGAAGCTTCTACACTCATTGCATAACGCTCT
Organism: Nostoc sp. CHAB 5834; assembly: GCA_020829485.1. The sequence continues at coordinate 4,184 of JAIVFU010000066.1, forward strand.
TGGATATCTAACAATTTTCTCTCTAACTCTCTATTAGTGGCTTCAATTCGTGCTAGTTCTTTATCTAGTTCATCACCAATCAATTTTTTTAACTCAATCTTGTTGCGAATCGAGTCGCTAATCGTGTTGTAATAATCCTTGAGTCTGTCTTCATCCCTAGCTCTTGCTCTTGTTAATTTAGCCTGCCAATTATCTAGAGATTTTCCAATCAATATTGCACTTTGATGTTCGATTAACCTCAACAACTCTTCAATTGGGATCGCCAATGGTGTCTCTTGATGCTCCACAGTCATTAGGTCAGACTCCCAAAACAAAGCATCCCCAATTTCTACTGGTGTTACTCCGGTTATTTCATTGATAATGAACGAAACTAAACCAATCCTTTTTTCTGAAGCATTGGCTGTGTAAGCGACATTACACAAGATGTAACGAGTAATTTCTGGTTTAGCATCTAAAAAACGAATTAAGCCATTTTGAGGGGCGAGTCTCTCCAATAAAAGTTTCTCAAAGCCTGTGTTTTTCAGATGTCCATCGATTTTAACACCCAACGCACTAATAAGTCCTTTAACAGCTAATAGTTCAGATAGCTTATTTAATACTTCTGAATGATAGGTGACAAAAACACTTTGAGGTACATCAGCAATAGTAGTAAAAGTAACTTCTTCTGGAAGCGAAAGCAGCGATGCTATATTTTCCGTCAACAACACATTCAAAATGTGTTCACCAGCAGGTTCTGCTATCCCATCATGCAGAGAAACAATTTTTTCTAAGGTAGCAATAATTGGATCTGATAACATATTTATTCAAATCAATCTCTCAAGCTTCAAAATCTTCGCCAAAAATCTGTTCATCCAGTTCTTGAATTTGCTGATACTGGTTTTTTGCTTTCAACAAATTATCTGCCAATTGCTCGAAGGCTGTATCTAATTCGGGCTTGACTTGATGTTTGAGCCAGATATCCATAACAATTTCACTAAAGTCAAATTCATCATCCACGTTCCCTAAAATTGTTTCAATCTCTCCGACCACTAGTTCAAACATATTAATTTTGTCATGCAAGATCCGCAGAATATACTCTTCGATACTGCCTTTTAGACAAAAGTTAAAAATAAAAACATCCTGGGTTTGTCCAATGCGGTGAATACGACCAATGCGCTGTTCTATTTTCATTGGGTTCCAGGGGAGGTCATAATTAACGATCGCGTTCGCAAACTGAATGTTACGTCCCTCTCCGCCCGTTTCAGATGCCAGCAGTACAGAAACATTATCCCGAAATGCGGCTATAGCCTCATCTTTTTGTTTAAGGGACATCCCACCAGTAAATTCTGCAAAGGGGATATTTGCTGCTTGCAGAGTTTGAGCCAAATAAGTGCTAGTTGCTTTATGGGTCGTGAAGACCAAGGTTTTCTGGGAAGATTTTGAGAGCATCTCTACCAATACTTTTGCTTTCTCGACCTGCTTCACTTGGGCTGCTCGTCTTGCTAAAGACTTCAGTTCTTCATCAGGTAGGCGTTTGGTCAGTTGCTTGAGGGAGTCAGCCAAAGCACCAGGGGATGAACCAGCACGCATCAGCAAATTGGTGCGGGAGAGTCTGTCTAGCTTATCTTCTGAAGAACGCAGGTACTCGCTCAAGTCCTGGTAAAGTTTCTCCTCGCCTGCCGACGGTGTAACGGTAATTGTGGTGGCGAAGCGTTTGGGCAGTTTTACATCTACTAAGGCGCGGGTATTTCGCACCATGACTTCCCGCATCAGAGAGCGTAACTTTTCAGGATTTTTAGGGACTCGTCCATTTTTGGAATCGACATATTCTTTTTTAAAAGCGGCTTCTGTTTGTAGCAGTCCCGGTTTGAGGAGGGTTAGCAGATTAAACAGTTCAATAAGAGAGTTCTGCACTGGCGTAGCAGTGAGCATGAGGATAAACCGCTTATTGAGGGCGTTGACCAGTTTCCAGTTGAGGGTAGTGCGATTTTTCAGGTGGTGGGCTTCATCAACAACAACTAAGTCCCAAGTGCGACTAGTGACGTGGGGATAATGTTTAGCAGACTTAGCCGTGTTTAATGAAGCGATAATTCGCGGATTATTTGTCCAAAATTCGTCTATCGGTTGTTGGGGATCTCGATTATCTGTGGTGATAGTAGCAATATTAAATTTGTCACTTAACTCTGATTGCCACTGGGAAACTAGGGATGCAGGAGTTAACACCAGCATGGACTGTACCATACCCCTTGCTAAGTACTCGGCTATGATTAGTCCGGCCTCAATGGTTTTGCCCAATCCGACTTCATCGGCTAGTAATGCGCGTCCACCCAGTTGTCTAAGTACTTTTCGGGCTGTTTCAATCTGATACCAGTATTTGTCAATAGCAGTTAGTGTGGGCAGGCAAATTAGCTGATCGTAGTCTGCCATTACGGAGAGGTTGAACAGGTTTAAACGCGCCTCGTAGAAGTTGAGAGGGTCGTATTTACCAACTTTCAGGGCTTCTAAGGCAGTGGAAGAATTGAATTTAAATGTATAGTTTGTCTCCATGATGCACCCGTAAATAGCTACTTTTTACCACACCGCGCACGTACATTTGACCAGTTCAGCACTTAGTCGCCATAGAGTTCCGAGTCTAAGTTGGCAGCCAAGGAGCCATGAGATACTGCACCAATGAAGTTTGCCAGGGAGTCGCTACTGCCAGTAGGTGAGTTTGTGGTTGGTGATTTCTGAGTACGTGCAAGCTGTTGAACATACCGCAACACGTCTTCTTGGTGCTGCTCTGGCAGTTGTTCAATCACTTCAAAAATGGCTTGTTTGGTTGTCATAGCAATGACTTAATAATGTTGCTTTCTTATATAAAGTCTACTGCTGAAATTACTGTCTTAGCTAGGACTTATCTTCATCTGATACACTTCAATAAACTGGAAACTAAAACCGAGCCGGTTGACCAAAGATCATCGTATCTTCTAGGAACAAAAGCCAGTGTCAACTTCTGATCCTCCATGCCGCATTATCGCCCTGTTTAACCAGGCGGGTGGTGTCGCCAAATCGACACTAACCCAAAATTTGGGATACCACCTCGCGCGACGAAAACACCGCGTTCTCCTTATCGACATAGACCCCCAAGCCTCATTGACCAAATTCATGGGGCTAGTGCCATCTCAGTTACAAAAAACCGTTGCTGATGCCATTATCGACGAGCAGCCCTTACCAATTCATGAGGGCATTCACGGCATGGACTTGGTTCCAGCAAGCCGAGTCTTAAGTGGAGCCGAAATGCAGTTAGTCAGTGCTGCGATGCGCGAGTTGCGGCTTAAGGAAGCCGTTGAATCTGTTCTAAATGAATACGACTTCATTCTTATAGATTGTCCCCCCAGCTTAGGATTGCTTTCCTATATCGCCTTAGTCGCGGCCACACACGTCCTCGTCCCCGTTGAAACCCATATAAAAGCCTTCGAGGGAACAGACGAACTTTTACAAACTATCACCCACGTAAAAAATAAAGCCAACCGCAAAATCCAAATAGCAGGGTTTGTTCCTACGCGGTATGCTCAACAGAACTCAGCCGATAAACGCGCATTAGCAGCAATCACTGAACAACTTTCAGCTTGGGGTCGGATCTTCCCACCCATCCCCAGAGCCACCGCTTTTGTCGATGCGTCAGAAGAACGTGCGCCCCTAGCAGTATTTGACCCGAAACATCCTGTAGTCCCTATTCTTGAAGAAATCGCCAAGGCTTTGGAGGCTTTATGAACCGACGCAAACAAACAGACAAACCCTTTGGGGGTCAAATTACAACTCCACCACCTGCACCTTGGTTATCCTCCCCAGATGCCGAGTTGCCAGCCGCTACTGAAACTCAAATCAAACTTTCAGATATAGTTCTGCCTCAACACCAGCCCAGACGATACTTTGACCCACAAGCATTAAAAGAATTAGTTGAGTCAGTTAAACAGCATGGCATTCTCCAACCTCTGTTAGTGCGTCCACTAGGCTCTGGAAAATACGAATTAGTAGCAGGAGAAAGACGTTATCGGGCAGGGCAGTCAGCTAAACTTGAAGTTGTGCCTGTGGTTGTGCGTGAGCTATCTGATGACCAAGCGTTTCAGTTGGCTTTGATTGAAAACCTGCAACGAGAAGACCTTAACCCTGTTGAAGAAACTGAAGGTATCTTGCACCTGTTAGCAATCCGGCTGCATTGCGATGTAGAAGCCGTAAAATCCTTGCTGTATAGAATGAAAAACGCTCACAGCAAGGGGGAACAGCCGTCAAAATCCTCATTAAATGAATCTAGGAGAAACGTTTCTCCTAACCCAGATAATCCACAAACTGAGGACAACGTTTCTGACCAGTTAGCCGAGAAAAATGAATCTAGGAAAAACGTTTCTCCTAACCCAGATAATCCGCAAACTGGGGACAACGTTTCTGACCAGTTATCCGATGAAACTGAATCTAGGAGAAACGTTTCTCCTAACCCAGATAACCCGCAATCTGAGGACAACATTTCTGACCAGTTATCCGAGAAAACTGAATCTAGGAGAAACGTTTCTCCTAACCTAGATGAAGAACAATCAAACACGGTACAACAGGTGTTTCTTGGTTTGGGACTCATGAATTGGCTATCGTTCACCACCACACGTTTACCTTTGCTCAATCTGCCCGAAGAAATTTTAATGGCACTGCGAGGAGGTCAACTGGAATACACCAAAGCACAAGTCTTGGCGCGGGTAAAAAATAATGAAATCCGAAAAAAACTTTTGTCCGAAGCGATAGCTAACTATTGGTCTTTAAGCCAAATCAAAGAAAAAATCACAGCTTGGACGGATGATGAACAAACATCCTCTTCTTTTGCATCTAACCAAATACCAGACCGCCTCAAAAATATCACCCAGCGCATTAAAAAGCGTCAGCTTTGGAAAGAACCTGCAAAACAAAAGCAGCTAGTAAACCTTTTAAGCAAGCTGGAAGCATTGCTAGGCGATGAGTGAATTGACACGAGTTGCTTATTTTTCAAGGGGATACGAGAGATGGCAGAAAAATTACAGATTCGAGAATTGCTCAAGGCTTGGTTAGATTACATCCAAGTCGAAAATTTGAGTAATGCCAAAGTAGAAGCTGACGATTCAGAACAACCGAACATCTGGGACTCTCTCGTAAATCTGGTAGGCGATAAATTATTAATAGACGAGTCTTTATTTAAAAAACTAAAGCACCCGTTTAAAAGTGCAAAGAATTTTGAGCAAACAAAATTACCATCAATTGCTGTAGCTTTCCCCCAGCTTTATGTAGTTGAATCGAATCGCCGTCAATTTCGCCCGTTGTTCACCATCAACGTTTCTCCTATATTTGAGGGCAATTATCGCAGTAGCGGATGGAATTTAACTGAATATGAGTTTCAGCCTGTTATTCCCAATTTGATGCAGTGGTACGGGCTAGAGGAAGAAGCGGCTGAGTCACTGGTAACAAGGGAGGGGTTGAAAGTTTTTCTCGAAACTACTTTCAATCGTCCCTTTAAGACGCTACAGGATTTTATGGGACTGATTGAATTACCGCCGTTCCCCGTGCGGTCAAAACTTCTCCCTTATCTATTGGATTTTGACTACGCTGCTTTTAATTACAACCTCAAAAAAGATTTTCAGAAAATTAGCGACCAGAATTACTTTCAGTGGTCAAGACCAGAACATCCAGCTTACGAATATCTGTTTGGGCAACCAAAATCACCCCAGCATGACGTACTTTTTCTAGGTGCTTTTCCCAACTCACAGCCCGATGACTATCAAGCACTTGCTCTCAAATATTCTCAATCTCATCCTGTTACTGCTGTGATTGGGCCACCGGGGAATGGCAAGACCACACTGTTGTTACATAAGATAGCGCAGCAAGTGGTACGTCGAGCCGTGGACTTGGCAACAACTCTTCAAGATAAAAGTAACCTAACTGTGGTGACAAGCACTAACAAATTTGCTGTAAATAACGTTGAGAAAATCTTAGCCAGCAACCTGACCTCTGACCGTTTCTACTTATCAGGAGGCTCAAGGGATTTAGTTGACACTCAGGTTTTACCTAGCTTGCAAGCTGCACTCGACTGGCTTGCCAAAGAAACGTTTAAATCAGATGAATGGGAGTCAGCTAGGCAACAATTGTTAGCTGGGGTTCAGCAAATAGAATCTCACTCTAAGCAAGACGAGCATGATCTTCAACAAAAAAAAGCTGATGAGCAGTTATTAGAGTCGCTATGCCACGATATACAATTGCTGTCAGTGGCGATAAAAACTTCTGCATTTGAGTCTTCGTCACCATTAGAATCTTCACGCGACTACTCTAGGTTTCCAGTAGAAGCCTATCAGCAGATAAAACAACATCTTGGCAGTGCAAGGCGTTCTTTGCCTAGAGTTGATTACTGGCAGCCTTCTGTTAGAGATAACAATTGGGTTGCCCAGCTTTTGCAGACGATTAAACGATTCTGGCAGTCGATAACCAAAACCAGCACACATCATGTTCTCAAACGCTTGCACAAACAGATAGAGATGCCTGTGTTGGCGACGCTGGCCACCCCATTTCAATTTCAAATCCCACTAACAACTGAATCTCTCATCGCCGCCCAGCAGAGTGTTGACCAGCTTATTGCAGAAGCATCTTTTTGGCAGCAACAACAGAATGGTATTGACAGCACACAACAGCAGATTGAGTCAAGAAAGCAGCAACGAGAAGACCTCATTACTCGCCGTTCTCAAGTCGAAAACCGACTCGCTACTTATCCCACCAAAGATTTTTACAGTCGTTTCTACACAGAATTGCACTCGCTGCAAGTAGAGTTATTTGAGTGGTCTTGGCAATTTCAACAGCAAGAGGCTCGGCGGCGAAAAGATGAAGTAATAGCTTCCATTAGGACTTACATTGCATTATTGAATGGCGAATGGGATGCTTACCGTCAGTTAAGTCATAATTGGAGAAACATTTATCGGGATATCAGCCTGTTGTTTCCGGTGTTTCTTTGCACTTTGCACTCCATCCGCAATTTGTTACCCTATCCCGATAGTGGCTGTATCGACCAAGTAATTGTAGATGAAGCGGGTCAGATTCCACCGCATCAAGTTTTTCCCGTTTTAGTTAGGTGTAATCGGGCTTTGATTGTAGGCGATCCATTGCAATTGGAGCCGGTTGTTAATTTGAGCGATCAGAAGAAAGAGGAATATCGCAGCAAATCTTTTCTGGAACAGGGGCTTACGGATGCAGATTATGACCGCTACAGCCCTACTGCTTCCACAGCTTATCACCGAGCGGCTGGGGCATCAGGACAAATCCAAGATATTGGTCAGGGGATTATCCTTAAATATCATTATCGTTGCGTTCCGGTGATTGCTGATTTTTGCGATCGCTTGTGCAACTACGGCATGAGCATCAAAACTGAGCCTCAAGTTTCTCGGTTGGGTGCTAACCTGATTGCAAGTCATGTCGAAGGTCAACTAGAAAACAACGTTAATTGGGCAGAAGTTGATGTAGTAGAAGCGTTAATTGAGGAGTTGTTAGCGGCGGGTTATTGCTTAAATTCTCCTGATTCTGACAACACAATTGGCGTGATTTCACCTTACCGCCGTCAAGTAAATGCCCTGACTCAACGTTTAAAATCTCGCTGGTCAGATTTTTCATCCGAGAGCATTGGCACAGTTCACACGTTCCAAGGTGGACAGAAATCAGTGATAATTTTCTCGACTCGCCAATGTCAACCAACTGATAGTCTCTGGTTTATTAATCGCAGACCTAATTTACTGAATGTGGCTGTGAGTAGAGCGCGAGAACTGTTTATCCTGGTGGGGAATCTGGGGCGAATTTCTGAAGGGGGGCATACCAGAGAGTTGGTGGAATATATCAAGGAATTTGGGGAGACGCGATAATTTTAATAAAGGCATTTTATTCATTTGGAGGGGAATTATGTCAGCAAGAGTAGAGCGGCAGAATACTATCACTAGAAAGAATCTTGTTTCTAGCTTGATAATTGGGTTAATTGTTGGACTATTGGCTGGTCTTCCCTTGGGTTGGATAGCTCATCAGTTCTATGCTGAACGACGGTTAACTGATGTGTTAGTTTGTCGGGAAAAGAATCGGAACTTGCCGGAAGTTCAACTTCAGTCTCTTTGCGGGTCAAGATTCTAAAGTAGAATCTCTCCTTCGTCTTTGGAGGAGTAGTAGCTTCCTTTTTTAGAAACAGCCTCAAGGATTTTGGACAACAGTGAGCTACTTGCACCCGAACAAACCAAACCGAACCATTCTAGGTGGGATTTGGGGCGGAGTCCGTGGGTTAAAGTATTATCAAACACGTAGTAAACGTACCTGAGCGTCCGCGCTTTTACCCTATGTCGTCTAACCCTTAAATCCCGACATTCTACATCTCTACACACAATATGACATGAGATACCCAACTTGCTCCCAGTTGCTTCCATTGTGGTGAAACAGTAAATAATACCCACAAGCAGAGTAAGCAATGTGGACAAGTCCGTAATCCAATGATGCACTCAAACCTACACGCGACAATGTAAACACTCCACGAGGTTTATGAGTTTCTTGAGGTGTAAGCTCAGAAATAAAGCGATATCCATTCTCAACATCAAATCGCTTAAAGCCTTATTCTGTATAGCTTTTGAAGCTTGCACTAATTCCTTAGCGTACAATTTTTCCGTTTTGGCACAGTCTAGCCGTGTTCAGTGCTTGCCCCGATGTCGTTTAATTACTCTAAATTAATAGCTTCAGTATTTCTAAGAAAAAATACTCTAAGTATAGAAAACGCAGTTTTGTGTAATTTTTTGCGTAACTTGATTAAGTAAAAATTCTACTATCACCAGTTTGGTGTCTTTAAAGCACCAATTTGATATTTTTAGTGTACAGTTGTAGTGTAGTCTTTTTAGATGGTTTTCATAATGCAAAAAAATGAATTGTCTCTCATACCAGGTTCCCTTGGAGCTTTGTGCTGCTTTTTTCCAATGATTGGTATTTCATCAATTGTTATAATACTACCCAAAAATTCGGGAGTGACGAAATAAAGAAAGCTAGGTACTTTTTTCGTAAACCACATCCAATATTTTTGAGGTAATAAGTATGAATAGCCAAAGTATTCTTCAAGATTTAGATACTGGACAAAGTTTTGCTACAGATGGACTTTCCAGTGAACAAGTTTCTTCCAACGCTTCTAGTGTAAAACGTATGTCAATCAGCTTACCTGGTGACATTGCTCGTCTGTTACAATACCTTGCTGATACTCAGGGTATTTCTCAAAATGAAGCTCTCCGTAAAGCCATTGCAACGGAAGCATATTTATTAGATGAAAGACAGCAAGGAACTAAAGTGCTGCTTCAAAAAGCAAACAAAGAAATTAGGGAGGTGTTGTTTAGATAAGTGAAAAATTGGCTGGAGCGTTGGAAGAATAGTTGATTATCAAGTCATTTTGTTTTATCAACTAATACCCTCTAAGCCCATTTTTGCAATTTGGTTAATTAAAACATGACTAATACCCAGATTAACTCCCTGAACTCGTCCACTGATGATAAATCTCAAAAATCAGAAGTGGTAGCAATTGCTACTAGCACTCAAGCAGTCATTAATCCAGATGTTAAACTTAATCTGTCTGATTATGTTACATCCATCCCAATCAGTCAAAAAACAGCTGGAGAAATTGAGGCTGAGGCAGCGAGACAATTAGCTAAGTCAGCGCAACAAAGGGAGAATACGCGTAGTAAATTAGCAATGTTTTTGGCTAAAGTTTTCGGATTTTCATTGGGAGCTACTTTTCTATTGATTGGGATTACAGCTTTCAATCCGAATACTGATAAAGCTCTTGTGAAAGACCTGATTTCACAAACGATTACGCCTCAAGTGACCTTGCTTAGTTTTGCGTTAGGCTTTTACTTTGGAAGTAATAAAGATTCCTAATAGTATTGTTCTAACAATGTTTTTTGAAAAACAATTAAAAGCTCAGTTCTAACTGAGCTTTTTTTATAGCGACAATATAGCCAAATTTTAAAATTTAGTCAAAATAGTGTTAATTTTAAGCTTTTAATTAGTTTCTCTTTCTGTCTTGAGTCAACAGGGTACAGCATTCAAAGATTCTACAAGCACTAAACAGGCACACTCGGCATCACCGTACCGAAACGGGAAAATTGTACGCTAAGGAATTGATGCTAACCTCAACGCTATGAAAACAAGTTGTTTTGAGCGAAATGGCATACCTGTATTTATCACTTTTGACTCGAATTAGTCTTGGAAGATGGTGCAGAGTAGTATCAATACTCTGCACCAATCAACTGAGGGTAAACAGCCGCTCACGGGTGCTGTAGAAAAGCGAGGGGCTAAGATGCTTGCTGGATAGCGCTTTTAGCCTTAGCGTACAATTTTCCCGTTTTGGCACAGTGATGCCACGCTCTGCGTGGCTCACAAGCTAAAACCACGATCCTGCTGTATGAGCTTTTGTTGCTCCTCCCTGAGATGAGCTTCTAATTCCTGACTCCAATCAGGATTATGGGTTTTGAGCCTTTTACCCTGTGGCAACAATTCCAATACTGCACTAGCGGCTTTATTCCCTTCTTGATCATTATTGAATGCTACGACAACCCTATTGAAACTCTTGAGAAATTCCATAGGTAGGTTATTCGGGTCATCAGCTACTATCAACATGGTTCTAGTTGGTGGTAGCCCTTTGCAACTTGAGATCAGGTAGGTGGCTGCTGACATGGCATCAATTGGTGTAGAACACAAAAAGACGTTTTCTACCTTGTCCGTTGGTTGCCCTCCCAATCTCAGATAAAACCAACCTTTTTGTGTAGAGGTGTTTTGGTCGTACTCCACAGCACGATGATTTTCTCTAGGCTTTGACCAAATTAATGCGCCAGTTTTTTCACCATCTAAATCACGCTTGATAAACAAAATATTTCGTTGCTCATCCATGTAAAGCAACTGATTATTATGTAATCCTTGCGAAATATAATCTGGTATGTAGCGTTTCTCGTTCAAATACTTGTGCAACACTTGCCAAAGAACTTTATCCTCTTGTGGTGGAGTGAACTGAGGCTGTTGCTGTTTGCGTTCAATCTCTTGAAAGAGTTTTTCTAACTGCTCAACTGGGAGTGGTTTAACAGGTTTGAGCAGTAATTCATGAATAGGCTCATCATCACGTTCTGTTTGGTAGTCAACGCCAAGATGTTTTTGCAAACCGGGGAAGGTATAAGCTGCGCCTAACTGTGTGCCACTAAAAGCTTGCCCATCTTTCTCATAAGAAATACCTTTAGACTTACCATTTCTAGTGAAACCTGTTCTTACACTAATGCCAGCTTGCTGCAACCGCATGATCAGCGTTGGCATTTGGGGACTATCAACTCTGGCCCTATCTATTGTCTGCTGAAGTTCCTCTTTAATAGTGCTTCCTGGTGGCTGCTCAAGTTTACCTAGTTCATATTCTTCTTGCTCTCGTCTTATGCGCCTGATTTGTCCAGTGCTGGGTGTGCGTTGTAGTTTCTCTCTACTGCCCTGGACTTGCACCAAATTATAGTCAATTTCAATTTGTCGCAGGACTTTCTCAGAACGTACATAATCCCAGGAATCATGCACTACTAGCCCCGTGTCCATCCTAATTCTGCTGGCTGCAATGTGAATGTGGTCGTCGTCGGTGTTATGGTGGCGGAAGATGACAAACTGATTGGCATCAAAGCCCATTTCCTTCATGTAGCGTGAGCCAATCTCGCCCCACTTCTCATCATCTAATTTATCATCTTTAGCGGCTGATAGAGAAACATGATAAACAACTCGGTCTGCATCAGAATTTAGTTGTCTCGACAGCTTAAATTCCCGCGCCAATTCACGGGCATTTCTCCCGCTCATGTTGCCGCCGATTAGTTTGGCATCTTCGCGGGATTCCAAATAATCCAACAGCTTGCGAAAACCTCTGCCCTTAGTCTGCTTCCCAATCATCCTCTTCGTCTTCCTCTTCCGAATCTTCATCATCAACATCATCCGAGGCAATGTCTCGTCTGCACTGATGCAGCAGTTCTAAAAGTTCTCGTAACAGTTCTGGTTTAGCTGGTGGTGAATGTCCTACTTTTATAGCTGTGTTGGTTGCCTTGACAAGCTGGTTGAGGTTGTTGCCGATTTGTCCTAATTCCCAATATGTTTGCAAGCTAATCTTACTCAATCGTTTTGGTAATGGACGCATCAACGCATTACGCCTCATCAGTTCACTTGCTGACATCCCCGCGTCTTGTGATTTTATTCGCAGCAAGTCCAGTTCGATGTCACTCAAGCGAACTGGAAAAATATGCTTTCTGACTAGAGCTTTAGACTGCTTGCGGTTCGCCATAAGTCGAGAACATCAAGGGAGATTGCGAGGGGGGTTTTTCAAGGGGGGTTTCCCCACTTGAACCAGTCTGCCGTTCGAGCGCAGCGAGACAAAGCGTAAGCTTTGAGGCATGGCTGGCTTCAAGCCCATTTTTGGGGTGGTGAGGTGTCGCTTGCTACGGCTATACGTAGGGCACAGCGAGAGACTGGGGGCGAGGAGACTACAGCGAAGTTGGGGGGACGGTTTCGGGTGATTCAGGGTGGGATGAAGAACGATAACAGCGTAGCTGAAACCTCATGATTATATCAGTGTTTGCTGAATCACTGCTCCGGCGTAGCTGGAGTGTCTTGGCTAAAGTCAGCAACAGTCAACATCGGGGAAACATAGCAACAGCGTAGCTGGAACAGTAGAAATATATCAGCATCTAATAAATGATGGTGACGGCGTAGCAGCAACAAAAATTCTAACCAGCGTAGCTGAAACCATCTGAAAATCTGGAGTTATGCTTTTTTAAAAATAGTGGAAAATAAGATAATTATGATAATCAATTTAATTTCATAGCAATGGTTGAGCCAAAAGATTCTGGTCAGATTACTAAAGGCAAGATTGATGAGGCGATTACTGCCTTAAAGAATCTCAAGCCGAAAGAGCGGGATAGTCTATCGGACAGAGAAGCTATTTGGAAAATGAGACGGTATATCGAGAAACTAACCTCTGACAAGTATGGCTACACTTATGATGAAGTGTCAGAGATGCTGAAAGGGCTGGGCATTAACTTGAGCGGCAGCAGAATTAAATATTTATTGGGTGAGGTGAAGAAAAATACTCGTCGCCGCCAAAAGAAAAACCAGAGCGAGACTACTACTACTGAACAGGCTACTACTGAGGTTCAGTCTGAATCTGTAACTACTATTATTGAGGTTCAGTCCGAGCCTGTAAATAGTAGTAAGAGCAAGAGAAAAAAATCTAATTCAACAGATAATGGTTCATTGCCTCAATCAGAGCCAAAAGCTCAAACTTTCTAAGCAGGCTTTCACACCGAGAATTTCTGACAGAGATGAACTGTAATGTGGAATTATTGAGTAAGTGCTGAGACGGTGCAAAGAAGTGTCTGTTGAGGTTCAGTGTAAAATTAAACTAAGAGCCAAGACCAGTAAAGTACGCTGCCTATAGGCTAGAGCTACCTATCAATCCTTGTTCCAGATTGCCCAAGTACTTCTCGAAAAAACTATTGTGTCAAAAAAGCCTATTAAACTCAAGTCATCACAAAAAGAGCAAATTCCAATCGGGGCAAAGCTCTACTATCACGACTTTCAACCAGAACTGATTCGTAAGGCTTGCTTGGAATATTGGAAGATCCATAATTTCAACTGGTCAAGTTATACATTTCCTAAGTTGAAATTTCGGCCAACCACAGCAAAAGAATTCCTTTCAAAGGATTATCCGCAAGACATGAGTGATGCCTTGTCCCTTAATACCTTTGCAGAGTTCTACCAATCTATTGAGGCGTTGCCTGAGCCAGACTGCTGTAGTGAGATTAGAAGCTTTTGCATAGTCGTGTGCGGTATCGGCAAGACCATGCATCTGCTCAAAAGTTGGTTTGGCCTGTTGGGTACTACTCCTGAAGAACACCTGGAAGCAGCAATCAACTGTGGGCTTGAGGTTTAAGACTCCGGCGCAGTAACACCCTAGATGTGTCGTGGCTATTTTGGCTGCCATGCCACATCTAGGCGCAAGCATTAAAACTTCGGGGGTTTAGTTCCGTGACTTGTGTCAGATGTGGATCGTCCAGTAAATTTGTTTATCTATTTAATCATAAAACCCCATTTTTTAGCCCCGTAAGGACACGGTGATGCCAACTAGCACTGCAACTTAATATCGCAGTGCAAATATGATTTCAAAAATTATCAGGTCTATTTCACGCCCTATCCACTGGTGTCAGAGCAGAGAACGGCAACAAAACGACAGCATTGTTGGTCAAGTTCCTGCATCGGAGCAAGAGGTTTAATGTCAAACTCTGTACCTCTAAGTAGTTATCATCTCCCTGAACTGTCACAAAACGTCCAATTAGTGTTTCTATAAGCGATTTGGCGTGATGTTGATTTGGATCTCCTAGATTATTTTGAGTATTAAAAGTCATAGCTGATCCAGATGCCTCTCCAAGATTTTTCAGCCTTTCACGTCGTTCGGCACGTTTAGCTAATATGGACATCAGGTTAGACCAAGTTTCAACATCCAGTCGGTAGACTTTAATTTTTTGCCTCTCAAACCCCGGCTCAAACCTCGACCAGCGAAAAGCTGCTTTGATTCCCAACTGCGATAACATCTGATGCACAACCTGAACATCACTCATTTTGTCGCTGATGGTGCGGTTGAGATGGTGGTATATTTCTGGCGCATAAAAGCGTATCTTGTCGGCGTAGGGTTTGAGGTCAGCTTTAGTCCATTCTTTAAAAGGATCTAAAAAGTCATTTAATCCAAATGCTTCTCGCATCTGTCGCCGCAGTGCTGTACCGGAAATATCCCACGGGCAAACAGCTTGATTCCAATTAGCTTGTTTCTCTAATGATTTGGCTGTTCTGTCAACTCCTAATTCGGGATAAAGTTGCGCTTCTAAGTTGAGCAGTTCCCCGCGTCGTCGGCCTTCTTTGTCCCAAAGTACAACTTCTAATGTTAGCTCGTCTACGCAGTAGAAATCTTTCAGGTAATATTTTCTAATTGCTAGCGCGTCTTCTGGTGAGACTGCTTCTTGGGATTCCAAGAGGGCAATTTCTGGATAAGTTAAATCGGCGGCGGCTACTATGTCTTTGGCTTCAATTTGTTTGATTTCGTCTTTGGCTGACTTTAGTAACAGTTTGACAGCTTTATCCGATTCTCGATTATCAATTGTAATCTGATGCCCTTCGTGTCTTAGTCGAATTAGCAGTGCATCAGAGAGATTCATCATCGAATAATTCTGCTCGGCACTAATTCGGGCATACAGATTAACATGAGGGTTTGATTGCCAATCGAAATTAGCAATACCTTCAACAATATCTGGTCTGAGGTTGGAGCGGACTAAACTAACAGTGGCATCTGTTCTCTGTTGTAATTGTGCTTTAATTTCTAGATAATTACTGGAGCGAGAAACTTTACAATAATTTGTCCCACGTTTGGCACACCAAACTGTGCGGTCTACGTTGTCTCGCACTCGAATTAAGGATTGGGACATATCAGCGTCGGTGGATGATGCCCCGGTGAAAATTCCATAGACTTTCTCGATGAAATCTGGAATTTCTATGCTGACTCCGGTGGCGACTGTGGGAGAACAAATAATTACGTCATATAACCCTGAAGCTAATACTGCATCGGGATTTTTCAAAAACCTTTTTTCGTCTGGATTGCCACTGGTTTCTGAGTTAACTAGCAGAATTCTAATACCAGGAATTTCTTTTTGTAGGAGTCGTGCTGTTGTCTTGCTGGTGGCTTTGCTATCTGTGGTGACATATAGTGCCTTACCTGGCAAGATGTTTTGTGCATTTTGGATTAACTCGTTTATAACAGCTGATTTGTCTTTGGCTTGAATAAATGTGACGTGGTAGGGTTTGGGTTGATAGTCGTTAGAAATTAAGTAGATTGGATCTGGGTTTTCTCGGAGTTCCCAAAGGTAATGTAAGGTCTGATTGTTTAAATCAGCGTCAGCAGCAATTATCCTCCGGGCGACTCTAATTAATTCTGCAAATCTCGCTAGTAATGCTGGACGTTTACCGTCTTTATCACAGGTGCTAGAAGTTAGTAAGTGACGAACTACTTGGACAATTTCATCAATGATTAAGTCACAACCAGTAAATTTTTTCGGGTCGATGGCTAGGAGTGAATCAACACAGAAACCAATTCGGAAACTATAAGCTGATCCTTTGATAAAATTGCCGTTGACTTTATCTAAGTCGCCTCGGTAATCTAAATCTGCCCTGGCACATAAATTCTGTACGAGCGCAATTCTGTGACTCGGTGCTAATACTTTCTCAGACTTAGCTGTTGCTTTGGCCATAAACTTAGTTTTACCTGTGCCTTTGCCTGAGTTGATGCCAATAATTCCTGACTCAGGCAAGTCTTTGATATCTTCGGTGGATAAGTCGGCTGTGGTCAGTTTTAATGAGGGTTCGTAAGTTAACCGATTTTCTAAGCGTTGCCACAACTGCCAATGTGTTACTGAAAGGGCTTGGTTTAAGGCTGTATACCAGGCTGTTACCCCAGCGTTGACAATTAAATCATCAACGCCTTTACACAGTCCTTTTTGACCGTCCCAGATGGCGATATCAACTATTGAACCGGCAGAGGTCAGTAATCGGCTAAAGCGGAAAGTCGCAGCGTTAACCCGTCTCTGGGTTAGAGTATTGGTGTCTTGGTCAAAGGCGAGGGTAATTTTTCTGCCCTTAACAGCAAATCGTGCTATATCTGAGATTAGGTAGGGCTTGACAGGATTGCCTAATAAATCCTTGCTGCGGTAGCCTGAGTTAATTCCGTAAAGGGCAATGGCTACAAATCCCTCTGACAACAGGCATAACGATTTTTTACCGCCTTCTGTAATGATGATTGGGATTTCTGGGTGGAGTTCTAGCCAGTCCCAAAAACTTTCTCCTGGTGGGGGGACTTCTACGCCGTAGCGGTTGGCTATTAAGCGTCTAGTTTCCCGGTTGATGGTGGGGAGATAGGCGCGTGAACCGTTCCCAATTGGGCTTTCGTATTTTTGATCCTTGTCTTTTTTCGGGTCAGTCCTGGGTGTACTCAGTTTGCCTTGCCAGGGGCTACCGTCTTCGTTAAAAAATATTGCGGCGTGGAGTGTGGGTTTGGCTTGATGTCCAAATCTGGTATATTTCCAGTTCAGTGCGTCGTGGATTGGGGTTGAGACATCCCCGCCATCACTAATTTCTATGTCGGAGACGATACGGATGTTATCAGTGTACAGAGAAATTGCGATCGCCGAGTCAGTAAGAAATTCTCGCTCAATTCGGCTGGTAAACTCGCTTAAGCTCTCTACTGGCAGTAGGTTTTGAGCAGATGGTAGAACACTTGATAGATTTTTCAATTTCTTTCTCCTGGCAGGGGTTACAGTGCCCTCGCCAAGAAAAAACTGAATGTTAACTTTTATCTACAGAACAGTTGGCGTAACTTGTGCGGTAGAGGGGAAAGAGTCAAGTAGTTTGGGTAAAGCCTTCATGCCTGCTTTTATTCTTAGGAATCTGTTGGAAATAAATAATAGACATTTATAATCAAAGAAAGGCTCCACTTGATTCTTCTTCAGTGGCAGTTTTACATTCTGTCTTTCCTGGCGGGGTGTAGGCGTGGTAGGTGTTGGTATCACCGAATCCACAATGTACGTAGCGAAATCAAATGAAAAATTTGAGTCAGAGTCTGTGAGTTTGCACCTCGCAGGCTTTTTGGCTTTTATTGGCTCAAATTCCAGGGATTAAAGATATAAATAGAAGTCAGTCATTTGGTTAGGGTTAGGATGTTGTTTGGTAGTCAGCATATTATCAAGTAATATTAGACACATATTGCAATCTGGCGGACGTTAGTAAAAAGTCAGAAAATTTCTCCGTATATACAAAACAATGGGGTCGGCATAGTGTTTCTGAGAGCCAATGCTGCTCACCCTATTTGCGCGGTTGTGGCTAGCTTGGTGGACTGCCAACTGCTCTAATCTTTGCTCAACGCGAGTTCGTCTGTGTGGTTCTGTTGTGTTGGTCATACTACTTTTTCCTTATTCTCCCGCTCAAGCCATAGCGCGATCGCCTGCTCTAATCCCTCTCCTAAAGAAATCTGCTTAAGAGTACAAGTGGCTTTAAATTTTAGCCCTATGTCTTTTTTTACATCCCCAGACATTTGCATATAGTTGGGGTCATTTCTTTTCGCTGCCGACATTCTTAAATCACTTTACATAATATTCTCCAGTTTATTCCAAACATGTTAATAAAATATCTTACTCTCATGTTCACATGCTAGCATAATTATGCTAGCATGTGAACAAGCAAAGTTTAACACCTCAGAAAACGCAAATCACCTGTTAAAAACGTCCAAAAGACTTAACTGAACGGGGTTGCAGACAGATAATCAACGAAATTATTAAATGAGGTGCTAATTACTCGCTAAATCACTGTTAAAGGTTAGATCGCTTGCTAAATCGCCTGTATTATGAATCGTTCACAAGCTTTTAGTTTGGGGAGTTCTATCGAACCAGACAGCATTTATGTTGATTTTGCCGTCACGAAATCAGAACTAGCGCGACTGTTAGACGTTACTAGACCAACTGTTTGGAAATGGGACAAGATTGCATACTTTGCCCTTGAAAGCTACCGGGAAGCCTACCCCATCCAGACGGACAAAGCTAAACGCCAGCTGTGCGAACGGGATAAAGAAGTCCCTCTAAGCCCTTACCAAGTATGGGTATTGAGCCGTATCAAGTCCCTGATGAACTCGCTGCGAATTGCCGCCAGAGTAAAAGCCTATATTCGTGGCAACCCTCATCACTTCTCAGTTTCTAACTTCCAGTACAAATCCAATCAAGTTTTTCACAAAGGAGCATAAATCATGGCTGATATCACCATCAAAAAAGCTGCTGTTGACCTGGGAATTGCTGAAGATGCCTACCGTTTCATGCTGGCTGACTTCATGCCAGATAACTTTGAGTCTGTCTCAAAAGTCCCGTTAGATGTGGCTGATTTGGTTACTAAGGCACTGCTTGCCAAGACAGAGGGTCAAGCACTCGCACCTATGGCGGATGACTCTAGCTTGTCCATATCAGACCAACACTCAATTATTTCTGGAGTTAACAACACTCTTGCAGACTTCTGTGAAAGCATTGTCATTGAGTCCCATAATCTAACGACTGCGATCGCATTTATCGCTGCCAAGCGTAACGCTGCAAATTTCCGGCATACCTATGAATCTGTGTTTAGTGATGAGGTAGGTAAGTACGTTGACGAGCTGAGTCTGGCTCTAGCTATGACTGCTCAAAAAATCAATGACACCACACCCAATGATTTTTTATCCCAACGGGGAATTACCCCGCGTCAACCCAGCACCAGCAAGGCAGTAGAGGAAATATTGAATCTAGCAGCAAATATTTAGAATTTGCATCAAAGCTGGCATTGTCAAATCATCGGTTTCTATTTCTTTTGCACTTCATTTCAAAGGAAAGAAAAATGCATTTACTTACAGAAGTTTGTTTTTATTCTGGTGTGGCTACCCTCTCCCTAATTGGTGGTGTAGCTGCTTGTATATCGCCTTTGGGAGTTGGGTTATTTACTGTGGGCTTAGTAATGTATGTCAACCAAAACAAACAATAATAGGGACAAATTAGAGTCTGATTATCAGTGGCTTGCTTTTAAAATCCGCCCAGTTGTTCTAATAGCTTGCATCACAATTCCTAGTTTCTTTGGAGCTTATATCTATGCAGCAAGTTTTGACTGTAGAGCAAATTTTAGCAATGCTCAAAGGGAAAGAAGAGAGTTTGAGGATGTTGAGGGCAACACCAGAGTACATGAGATTGGAAGCGTCAGAACGATTCACTACGTCAAATGACCTCCGCCTCGGTGACGCAATTCAGGCACTCTTCGAGATTCACGAAGCCATCCTAAATATCGAGTTATATTCCCAAGTCGAGGGACAACCTTATGCTTTCAACGACAGCCTTACAGCGTAACCATTTGTACGAATTCCGTGGTCAACAACTCCGCTACAGCCATCGCTCTAATTGTCGAGTCAATGCCCCTTTCATTTTCAATGACTCAAAGGGCAGGCGCAAGGAACTAAGCCAAACCCAAGTGCAGAGAGAGGTTTTTGAATTAAATGAGTTTTGTGAGAACTGATGATGAAGCGATCGCACGAGCCGCCAAGCACAGCGATCGCTCCACAGAGTATGTATCTCTCGCCGCAAAACGAAAAGTACACAAGGATTCTAACAAATGACACTTGACTACAGAAATCCCAACGATTGGGGACGCTCACCTCTGACTGACTCCGCCCTAAGAAAGCAGCAATTCAAAGCGGAAAATCCTGAACAATGGGCAGCAATGATTGAGTCCGATATTGAAGCACTCTCCACACCGCAATTCGAGGGTGAAGATTACCCACCTTTCACCGGAACGGAATTCTTAGCAACTCATTCAACCATTGATGACCATCCATACTCTGCTGCATTTGGTCAATTCTTGGGTAATGGTATTGACGCGGACATTGCAAATATTCTGGCGTTTGGCTCTAACCGATTTGATTTAATCTCTGAAGATTTGGACGACCCTGTAAGGCAATTAGCAACGAGAATTTATAACCGATTTGAAGACATGGGTTATTGGGATGAAGTGCCAGAATCGGACGATGATATCAACTACGACAACATACCTTATTAGGAGAATAACGCAATGGACTTTACAATACGTAATCCGGTAGTTGGCCATAGTTCACATATTGATGAAAAAGCGCAATCTTGGGGAGGGTTTGAGTCTGATATTCTGGGGTATCTTTCGGATATAAATAAACTCGAACAGTTCGCTGATTATGCGAATAATGCCCAAGAATTATCTGACCGATTAGAGCCATTTTTGGACAACGCCAAGGTGGTCTTTGAGGCAATGGAGAAGTTGACCAAAGGGCAAGTAACTTGGACTGAACTTCGTAAACAATACGGCTCTCATGTAGCGGGTGCTATCGCCAAAATTCGCAAACTAAACTCCGAATTCGATTCGGAGATGAGTAAGATAGATGCCCAAGATAGAGCCGACTTGTTGCGAATTGATCAGAAACGTAAGCACGGACTAGCCGAAGTTGCAGCCCAATTACACCATGATTTGCAAGCAGAACTGTGGCGGCATGAAAACAAGATAAGTGGGATAGAAAACAGGCAAGTTGTGCAAGCAGAGAGACAAGCCATCACAACAGGATTGAGAGAGAAACGCCAACAACTTTTAGCCCGTGCGAGGTATGGTTCACGGGCACTGGAGCCAAATCAAACACCCCAGGAAGTCATACCAATTCAACACACTAGTTCTGCACCATCTTCTAGTGTTTCAGCAACAGGAACAGTTCGCGGTTGGGGTGCAATGTTGGGTAACTTGTGGCAAAAGTTGGGCGACCGATAACTATTAGTTAAAAGGATAAGGCTGATGCTAGTAAGGAAACGAAATGAAGATCCTCATAGCGTCAGCCCTTTTTTGCATGAAGGGCTGGCACAGAAATCACAACAACATCAGCAGCAGAAACAACCCGAACAGTTACCACCACTGCCAGAAAATAACCGAGGTCGGACATTTAGACGTGCTGGTAATGCTTGTGAGATTGTCGCTGGCAGTTGTTTAAATAGTGCAGTTATTTTCACTTTTCATTTATTGCAAGTTCACCCTGTTGGAATGTTTATTGCTGTTGGCACTGCACATCTGTATTTTACTGCCACTGCAACAGGTGAAGGGTTCAATAATTTCGTTACTAATTTAATGACTGGTTGCAGTGCATCACTGGCGTTATTATGTGCGCTTTCTGACCCGATTAGTGAATGGAATGAAGCTCGGACTTCCACACAAACAGCTAATACTTCAATTGAAAAGATGTATCAGCCCAAAACTGCTGATTATTCAAGTTGGGGCAGTGGTGCTGGTGTGGCGATATTCGTAGCACTATTAATGATTTTTCTATTTGGTGGTAGTCAGAGGAAATGAATTATTTAACCGACAAACATAAACAGTTATCCGAGTCGCAACAATCGGGTTTAATGTTGTGGTTTGGTCGTCTGCCAATGGACAAGAAAGCTGTTGCAATTGGGCTGAGTTTAACTGTGGGTATTAGCTCGGCTGCGATGGCGTGGAAAGGGGAGTCAAGTGACCGCATTTATTTCTGCGTTCGGACTCCCCAGAAAAAATTGGTATGTCAGGATCAGAATAACAGACCATTCCGCATGACCCCCCATTACTGGGAGCAATGGAAACAAGAAGGAATGCCCCGGCAGGTTGTCAGAGATGCAGCAACCGGAATTAACGGACTGGTGAAAGCGACCAACCCATGCAAACCGTTTTGGGCGTTTGGCGGATTCCTGGGGTTTGCGCTAGCTGGGTGGATGTTGCGCCATTGTCAAAATGAGGAGAAGCAGAGAGCAGTTTTTGAAGACATTGCCCTTCATCGGGATGCTGCAAAAGCAGAGATGGCCGCACGTTCCGAGTTGTTAGAGAGTTACCGAGACGTTGCGATCGCAGAAGTTCAACTACAAGCTGACCTGGATCTAGTCGCTAATGATCGCACTGTGGATATCCAAAAAGCTGAGATTTACGCCCACACGGAAATTGAAGTTACGCAGATGGAGGCAACTGACGCAATTTTCTCGGCGCAGACGGCGGGGATGACAGAAGAACAGAAGGCGGAGTACATTAAACAGCTTCGTGAGACGAAAACGCCTTATCTACAAGGGAGTCAGACTTTACAGGGGACGATTGACCCCAACGATAAGGTTACTGGGGCAGACAACCAAGCGATCGCTCCCACTGACAAATATCGCTGGATTAACAACACCATCGGCTACCCCACTTTGATATTTGGTGGCATGGGTGCGGGTAAATCATGGACTACCAGAGAGATTATTTGGCATAAGCGTACTGCTGGCTGGAATCAAATCTTTGTACTTGACCCACATGGTACTGAAGTCGAATGGCGGGGGGTAAACCTGATTACTGGCTACAGGGAAATAGCCGACTTTATGCAATGGTACATGGCGGAAATGCGCCGCCGTTACAAAGCCTATCGTGAAAGCGGAATGGTTGAGGAGCAATGGACGCAACACTTAAGAGACACAAACCAACATTTCTGTGTAGTCGCTGAGGAGTTTACAACTTGGACAGATAACATTGTTGAGCCAATGCCAGACGATTGTGATGATGAAAAATGGAAGCCCGACCCTGATTTTATTGGTAAATGGTTTCGCTGTGCCATGACCGAATCTCGCAAACAATTAATGATTCCTTTGTTCGTGGCTCACGACCGCACAATGGAAATCTTAGCTAAAGCCAAAGGATTATCAAAACTTCGAGATGCGGCATTGCTAGAAGTAGAACTAATCGCAACTATTGACCCAATCACCACAGAAGCTAAAGCTAGTGGTAAAGGAGCAATTAAATTACCTGGGCATGGGCAATGGATTGATATTGAATTGCCTAAACTTGACCACAAGCGAATTGATTTTCGGCTTGATAAACCTGTGACCAGTAATGAACCGCCAACAATCGATAAAGCCACTTTAGAGCGCATCTATGAACTGGAATTCAATCTTGGTAGCAAGGCAGATAATACCCAAAGTGAGCCGAATAAATTATCACCTCAGGCGCAAAAGCTGTATGAATATCTCACCAGAACTGAACGAATAGAAGCTGATGTTCGAGAGTTCAAAGGCAACTTTAAAGTGGCTGGTGAAAGATTCACTGTTGAGCTAATCAAGGGCTGGATGTACGAGATTGTTGGGGCTGGTTTAGCCGATTGGATTGGTGAAGGAATCATTAAGCTATCCCAAGAAAAAGAATGATGGTGTCTGGCCGAAGGGATGTAAAAACGGGGCAAAATGCGAGACATCAACCCCAGACACGGCAGACACCAAAAGCCTGAAACCCTTACATAGCTTAGACACTCATCGGACACCAGTTCAGACACCGCAAGACACCACGGCAAGGGTTGATGTCTTAATAATGTCTGCCAGACACGACTAATTAATTTATTGAAATACCTGAATACTATGCACCCAATTGAGTTTAAGAAAAAGTGGCAATTAACTTATAACGAGCTAGCACTTGTCTTAGGTTACGAAAATGATTTCACTGTCCGTTGCTGGGGGATAAATGGAGGGCACAAGCGCAATCCTCAAAAAGTGGTTTATGTAGCTTGTCGCCTTCTAGATGAAAAATGGTCAGATGAGGGGAAAGTTATAGATTCTTACCTTTGATAATTTCTCTTTGCGTCTCTGCTAATTAATTTATTGAAATACCTGAATACTATGCACCCAATTGAGTTTAAGAAAAAATGGCAGTTAACTTACGACGAGCTTTCACTTGTCTTAGGTTATGAAGGTGATTATACCGTCCGTTCCTGGGGTACGAATGGAAGACACAAGCGCAATCCTCAAAATGTTGTTTATGTAGCTTGTCGCCTTCTAGATGAAAAATGGTCAACTCAGGGAAAACAAGTAAATTCTTACCTTTGATGCTTGTGTGAGTCGGGACAATTATAGTCAACTGTTTAATCACCGCTTTTCAGAATTTATTCGGGAGAGAATCACGTGTCTAACTCTGTTGAAAATTATTTAACTGTTGAGGGAAGTAATCAATCTGTGAAGGCGTTTTTTGAGCAAGCAAATACTAATCAAAGCTTATTTGATTTCCATGCTTTTGTACCAATGCCGCCAGATGTTTTTCAGGGTGATTTAGGAACGGAAGAAGAACAGATGTATCCAGGTGAACAAAATTGGTATGAATGGTCAATCTCAAACTGGGGTACAAGCACGAATGGATTCACAGTAGTACATCAACCTCCTTTTGTGCAGTTTAGAACCGTATGGAGTGTTCCTTTACCTGTTCTCTTGGCTGCCTCTGAACAATTTCCCGATTTAAAATTTACAAATGAATGGATTGAGGAAACATTCTTAAGGCGGGAAGGTTCATTTTACAGAATGGTCAGATTTGGCTAGACGAATCAGAAATTTATGAGATGTGGTCAAATAAACAATCAAAATATATTCACGCCTTGAATTTAAAGTATTGCAAATCAAAGTACATAACATATTTGAAAGAGTTTGCTCAAGAAGAAGGAGATGATTCTCCTTATGTATTTTATCTAAATGCTAGTGATGGCATAGGTGCATTTTTGGGACTGGCTCATATAAGTAGGTTCTTATTAAAGAGCATTTCTAAGCGCACAACCAACCTGAAACCAATGGTTTGTGAAGATACTGAGTCCTAATTTTCAGGGGGTTTTGGAGTGTATGCCGGGCGATGATCCTGTCTTTTTATGAGTGGCTTTGTGACGGCATAGCTCCAAAACCCCCAATGTATTTTTTGATTGACAAAAAGTAGTTTTAGGTGCGACTCTAGCCCTACCCCATGCCCAATCCCTGCTGCAATTCCTCCAGCGCACAGAAAGAACATCGGCAGTAATACAGGAGATACAGCCAAACTTTAAGGTAAAAGGTCAACGGTTCAGTTCAGAAGAATTAAAGCGACTGTTTAATGAGTTGGTTGAGAACAGTCTGGCCGTCTGGCTGGATGCCTCGACCATCGAAATCAGCCCTTCAGCAGACAGATAGACATAACGGACAGAAGTAGACAGAATCCTTATGGAACAAGGGTTATGAAGACAGACATCTAGACAGATAGTAGACAGTAGACAGAATGCCCAGGCGTGAATCACCAGGGGTTTTATGATCGCGGAATTTCTCATCAATCGTTGCTATCTCCTAGAGAGCCGGTCAAGTACAAGTAGTTGACAGAAAATACAGGATATGTATGTTATGTTAATCAAACTTTTAAGCGCTCGGTTTTAATGTGATCGCTAAACACTAGACCTAAAAATTTAGCCAGAAATAGGCGTGTTGCCCTTATTCACATCATATATCTTTTGTCAAGATATATTAGTTTCGGTTGACTGACGCGTGGGTAAGCGGGACTACTAGCTAGTTTTCGCAGCTTGTTTCTGCTCGTTCTCCAATACCGGGAAGTACCGCCGAGCATTAAGGGGCTTCTTCCACCCAGTCAACTCAAACAAGTACTCATCTTTCTTCTAGGTTAAGCATCGTTGCCCATTGATTGATTTGACTGCCGTTGATATTTATCCGCTCACACAGGTCAGTCTTGGTTAGCCCGTAAGTTCCTCTCGTCTAAACCCAGACAACTAGCAGGTGTTATCTCAATCGTGGTTGGTGGTAGCAATTGCTGGCGCACCGGGGCAGCGATCGCTTTTTAAAAGAAATGGTTGATATTATTAATGCAGCAATTTAGGACAGAAATCATGATAAATACTTAAATAATAAATTACTTAAGTATTTGTGATGAACTTTTGTATCAATCCTCATTGTCCAAGCCCAATCAATGATAATGACGAACATTTTTGTATCTCATGTGGCTCAGAATTATTATTGAAAGGACGTTATCGGGTATTAAGACTATTGGGGGGAGGAGGCTTTGGTAATACTTATGAAGTTAGTGATAATCACAACAATTCTACCAAAGTCATGAAAGTTCTTAAATTAAATCAACAAAAACATATTGAATTGTTTCAACAAGAAGCACGAGTTCTTGCATACTTAAATCATCCCGGCATTCCTAAAGTTGAGGAAGATGGGTATTTTATATATTTACCTCGAAACAGCCAAGATCCCATTTATTGCTTGGTCATGGAAAAGATAATTGGTCTTGACTTGGAAAAATGGATGAGTAATCGAGGTATGTCACCCATCGACCAGAAATTAGCAATCAAATGGTTGCAGGAACTTACAGAAATTTTACATCAGGTACATCAGCAGAATTTCTTCCATCGAGATATTAAGCCTGCTAACATAATGCTCAAAGCTGATGGTAATTTGGCTTTGATTGATTTTGGAACTGTAAGACAATTAACTGAAACTTATGAAGTAAAGATAGCCGCAGGACAAAAAGTTACTGGCATTATTTCCGCAGGATATACACCTAACGAACAAATTAATGGTCATGCAGAACCATCCTCAGATTTTTTTGCATTAGGACGCACATTTGTATATTTGCTTACTGGCAAACATCCGCTTGAGCCAGCAATTTATGACGTTCAAAACCAAGAACTGAACTGGAACAAGTATGCCACGCATATATCACCGTTACTGGTTGACCTGGTTTCAGCGATGATGGCACATCACCCTAGCCAACGACCAGAAAATACACAAAAAATTTTGGAACAGTTAGCTGAAATTGAACAAATCCTAAATTCAGGAGGACGGTACACACCTAAACTGAGGCGATTTCGACCTGGAATGCAATTTCCAAAAACACAAAGAAAGTTTTTACTATGGTGGGTGTTAGCAAATATTGCAGGCGCACTAATTACTTTATACTTTGCTCAAGCACTTGATGTTATATGTCCAGCCATCGCACCCCGGCTACAAATTGGAAAAATTATAATAAGCCCTTTGTTAAGTATGCTCTTTGGAACAATGCAATGGTTGGTTCTACGAAAGTGGTTTTATCGAACTAATTGGTGGGTTCTTGCTACTGCGCTCGATACAGTCATTAGTTACTATGTAATATTTTTCATCTATCTAAAATTAATATCTGATTCTCAAGCGTGTTTTCCTATTATATCAATACCGTTTATGGGAATAGTACAGTCGTTAGCTCTGCGACGATTTGTACGCCAAGCAGCTTGGTGGATTATAGCAATTCCTTTATGCTCAATTATAAGTGGTTCAACCAGTGGCTTTTTTTTAAAATTACTGGAGCTGACGAGCTACTATAACTTTGTATCTATAAATTATCACCCTGTATTGGTAACTTTCACAGAAATAATCCGTTTCTCTATCTTTGGGTTACTAACAGGAAGTTTATTAATCTGGCTATTACGCTTCAATAGTACCAATTCCTAGTTGACGGTACTTAGACAAAACAGAAGGTTAAAAAAGGATATAGCCCTCTTCTGTCACTTTCCGATTATGATGAAAAGCCGTTGAAGCGATCACCTGCGGCAGGCGAAAAAGCACCATCATGCTCATGCAGCAGTGCATGAAGTTAATCAGAAGAAATCCCAACCCAGATACCAACCATCTCCAGCCAAATGTGTGTATATCTGGAAACAGTTAAGCGCAACTTATACTTCCACGGCAGATTTGCGATCGCTGACAGCACACCGCAGGCTATCGCCTTTTCCTGGATCAGAACTGATGATATCAGGATTGATATCAATGCCCCCTAAAGATATCTATAGAAGGCAGGGCTTTTATTATGGAGTGCAATGAACGCTTGATAACCGCATTAATAGGGGTAGATTATACCTGCTTTTGGTCATCGCGCTATAAGCATAAGCAAGTTTAATCAGCCAACGTGAGAATGCGGGTTGTAGCGGTCGTGGTTTCGGGCTGATTCATAAGCCTGGGTTAAGGGTGTGTCATCGCTCACGGAATATATAGGTTTTCGGTCGCTTACATTGTTTAATGTGGAAAAGACCATGTAGGATTGGAGAGGGGAGATTGCCGATTGCAGATTGGGGGAGAAATGGACAAGGAGCAGTTTAAGGAGAGAACCCAATCTTTTGCTTTACGGATAATTAATTTAGTTGAAGCTTTACCAAAAGACCAAACAACCTCACAAGTCATAGGCAAACAATTACTCCGCTCAGGAACGTCAGTAGGGGCCAATTATCGGGCAGCCTGTCGTGCCAAATCAACGGCTGAACTTATCACCAAGCTCAATATTACATTAGAGGAAGCCGATGAATCGCTTTACTGGATGGAACTGATTGTCAAAGCGAAATTAATGGACTCTAAATTGCTTCAGAACTTGATGCAGGAAGCTAATGAAATTGTATCAATGCTGGTGTCTTCTCTCAAAACGTTACGGTCAAAACCCAAAGATTCTCGAATTTATAACCCCAATTAATCAATCTCTTGCTTCAATCTTCCTTCTACAATCTCCAAAAACAATCTGCAATCTACAATCTGCAATCTTCAATGAAATGAAAATCAACCGGTTCGGTAGGGCAGAAATCCTCACACCCGATCAAATCAATGTCCTATTTACCGAGGGCTTTGTCAACCCACGCGATCGCGCTCTATTTGGCGTGTGTCTTTATGCTGCCTGCCGAATTAACGAAGCTTGCACTTTGGCGGTAAAAGACGTGTTCGGCAGTAACGGTGTTAGAGGGGTGTTAGTACTACGCAGTATCAACACCAAAGGCAAGCGAGACACCAGGGAAATCCAAGTGCATCCGAAGCTTAGGCAGTATTTAGAAGAGTACAACCCCAACCGCCGCAAGGAGTTCTTGTTTCCCGGTCGGCATGGGTTGTTACATATTCACAAGGTCAGCGCCGATAAAATTCTCAGAGATACCTGTGTGCGGCTGGGGATTGAAGGGGTTAGTACCCACAGTTTCAGGAGGACTGCGTTAACCAGGATGAGCGATGCAGGGATACCGTTGCGCCACATTCAGGAGATATCGGGGCATCGCACGCTGGCAGCTTTGGAGCGTTATCTGGGGGTAACTGAAAAGCAGAAGCAAAACGCGATCTCTGCTTTGGACTTTTGAATCTTAGCCAAAAGCCCATAGACAAGTTTGATATCAAATACCCAGATTTGATGTTATGAGTAAATAATCAGTTACTCAAATGAGCGTTTATTGAAGAAGATCGCAAACAAAATGTCGCAGAAATGGAAATAGAGATGAGCCATTTTAATTGGAAAATAAATGTGTAGTTTTTAAGTAATAAGTATAATTTAACACTTATTTTGATAAGTTATTTTCAATTAGGATCGAGTTGGTAGACACGATTGAAGTCCTCTAACGCTCCCTGCTGATCGCCGAACTGGACACGGGCAGTCGCTCGGTTTCTGTAGGCTTCGGCATTGTTAGGCTCAAGTTGAATAACACAGGTAAGATCCTCAATAGCCCCTTGCTGGTTGCCTAACTGAGTACGAATACTTGCCCGAAGGCTGTAAGCTAAGGCGAAACCTGGATCGATTTGAATAGCGCGATTGAAATCTTCAATTGCCTGCTGATTGTCGCCCAGTTTAAAACGAGCATTGCCTCGGTTGTAGTAAGCTCCAGCGTCATTGGGATTAAGTTGAATGGCGCGTGTGTAGTCTGCAATCGCTCCTTGATAGTTACCCAAGTCAGCATGAGCGCTCCCTTGGTTAAAATAAACTTTGGCATCATCAGGATTCAGTTTGATCTCATATCCCCTTACCCGACACAAAACCCACTGCATCCCTGCCATAGCTAATAACAGCAAGCACAGCACCAACAGCAGGACAAACAGTAAGAACTGTTGCACTATGACAACTACTGATACTGCACGTAGAAGCACCTTTGGCATAGGGGAATGCTGCTTCCATAGTGATGGGACCGATAGCCGTTTGACGATCACTGATATTGCACATATAACTGCCCTCGGCATAAAAGAGCGTTCCCATAACAGATTAGCTAGACCCTGCCGCGTCTTATTTGTACGGGGATGGTTTTTTCCTAGCTGTTGTTCCAGAATGATTAGTGCCCGTCGAAGGAACCATTCTGCTTCGGTATAGCGTCCCTGGCGATTATAGAGTACTGCTAAATTGTGGTAATCGATAGCTACATCGGGATGGTTGACTCCTAAATGCTGTTCGTCAATGTAGAGTACTTGCAGCAGCAACTGTTCTGCCTCAGCATTGTATCTCTGAGATAAGTAGAATCCTGCCAAATTACTGAGACTAGTGGCAAATTCAGGGTGACTGCTGCCAACTTTTTGCTTCCAAATCTGTACAGAACGTACCTGTAATGGCTCTGCTTCAGAGTAGCGTTCCTGGATATTGTAGAGCACTGCCAGATTGTTAAGGCTGGCAGCAACATTAGGATGATTTGCACCCAACCGCTGCTCCCGAATTTGCAGCGCTTGCTTGTACATCGATTCAGCTTCAGCATAGCGCTCTTGATCAACGTATACATTTGCTAGACCATTGAGACTCTGTGCCACATCGGGATGGTTAGCACCCAACTGCTGCTCCTGAATTTTCAAGGAGCGCATATATAACTGTTCTGCCTCGTGGTAGCGTCCCTGAGTTTTGTAGAATCCTGCCAGACACTCAATACCTAGTGCCAGATCGGGATGGTCGGGACTTAACTGCTGCTCTCGAATCTCCAAGGAGCGCATATATAGCTGTTCTGCCTCGTCGTAGCGTCCCTGATTATGATATACGTTCGCTAGATTATTAAAGTTTTGAGCGAAATAAATATGATCAGGCTCAAACAGCAGCCCCAAAATCTGTAGGGAATCCCAATACAACTGTTCTGCATCCAAATAGCGACCTTGGTGATAGTAAAGAGCTGCCTTGTTGTTGAGAATAATAGCGGATTGGTTGAGAATAATAGCGGATTGCTTGAGGATGGAGACGGATTCGGCAGCCTTAGTAGCGAAATGGAAATCATCTTCTTGCTGCTCTGCAAGCTGTTTTACAATCTGTACTAATTGCCGAATCGCGGCTTCTACCTCAGCGTAACCTCGAGTAGCATACGTGTTTGCTAGATTATCAAGATAGGAAGTAACATCGGAATAGTCAGTACTCATAGTGTTCAAATTGGGTATTAAAAAGTTTTAAACTCATCCGTCTACACTCCATTTCAATCATGGCGCTCAAGATAAGATTAAGCTGTTTGCTAATAAATTAACCCTATTCATTTCATCTGGAGGGCGCGTTCACGTATTTGGAAGACCAGAATTTTATTGCCTCAGTTTGAAAGTTTATTGTTTGCGTAGAGCTACAGTAATCGCGAAAGTAACGATTCTGCCTCAGCATAACGTCCCTGAATCCGGTAGATATCTGCTAGATTGCTGAGGTAGATTGTAAAATAAGAGTGATCAGTTCCCAACTGCTCTGCAATCTGTAGTGATTGCAACTGTAATTTTTCTGCCTCAGTGTAGAGTCCTTGGGCTTGGTAGACTCCCGCTAAACTATCGATAATAATGGCGATATCGGGATGGTTTTTACCTAAACGCTTTTCTGCAATTTTCTGACCTTGTTCCAGCCAGTGTAATGCCTGAGCATAAGCTCCTTGTCCTTGATAAAAATGGGCAATGCGATTGTAGAATTTAATCAAATCCTCATCGGTGAGCCAATCATTTAACGCTATAGCAGCTTCGGCAACATGGGGAATCGCAGGTGTGACTTGCTCAATCAAAGGTCGGGTCGGAATTAGAGGAATTTGGCTTGCAACAGCGACCATTGTCTTGACAAAAGCCCGTTTCATTTGGTCTGCTTCGGTTTGTTGCTTGACCTCAACAAACTGCGACATACTCCTCTCCCTCCAATTTGCTTCTAAAAAACTCCCGAATCAGTGAATGCAAAAGGTAGGTCGTGCGGCTTTCCTGCTGAACTAAATGTAACCGTAGCAGCTTTCGTTTGGCTTCTCTCAACTCTTCCGAGTTAAAAACCCCATTTTCGGGATACATCTCATAATGCTGTTGTTTAACCTGCTCTACTAATTCCCAAGGAATGGGAGCCAATGCAAACAGACTAAGTAACTTACCCAAATGCTGACTCTTATAATCTAAAACCTCCCAACTCAATTCAAATGCCGCTTCAACGCCTCGCTCTGCTGTCATCACCCAAGTCCCTTCATCTTCTGCTGTGCGAGTCAGCGCTCTATCTTTTAGAACTTGCCGCTGCTTTGCTTTTTGCTGGAGTCGAAACAAAATTTCAGCTAACGAAAAATCGCGCTCCAACGCTAGATAACGCCCTACCAGTTCCAACCCCAAAGGCAAATGTCCTAACCATTCACACAAACTCAATGCAATACTGGGTTCATCCTCTAAGCGTCTCTGCTCCTCCAGTATTAACCCTAACAATTTCAATGATTGATGGGGTTGCAAAACACCCAAAGAAATCGTTTGAACAGAGGAATCAAATTTTAAACGAGTTGTCATTATCACTTTGAACCTTTGAGATGCAGGCGGCAAGTAAGGACGAACATCACCATAATTCGTTACGTCATCCAGCACAACTAAAACATCACCTGCTGGCCAATGCCGCCAACAGAAAGCAACCTGCTCTGGGAGTTCCAACTCATCCGGAATTTTCAATCCCAG
>JAIVFU010000067.1 GCA_020829485.1 Nostoc sp. CHAB 5834
CTAATGACCAATGACCAATGACCAATGACCAATGACCAATGACCAATGACCAATGACCAATGACCAATGACCAATGACCAATGACCAATGACCAATGACCAATGACCAATGACCAATGACCAATGACCAATGACCAAATGACCAATGACCAATGACCAATGACCAATGACAACGCTTTAATAATAGAAAGCGCCATTTCCCTTTTATTGGTACTTATCCAAGTACCAGCAACGGCGATTCTGTTTTCGCGCCTGCTAAAGGGGCCAAGGCGGCTTCCTCCAATAGAACCGCAACAGCCGACACTGGAGCTTTTGGGTAAGGTTAGCGTTGTCGTTCCCACGCTGAACGAAGCGCTTCGCATTAGCCCTCTGTTGGCTGGTTTAAGTCATCAAAGCTACGAAGTTCGGGAAATTATTGTTGTAGACAGCAAGTCTGTTGATGGTACACCCGACTTGGTAAAAGCGACACAGCAGAAAGATCCACGCTTTCGCGTGATGACAGATGACCCCTTACCCTCTGGTTGGGTGGGCCGTCCTTGGGCGTTGCATAACGGTTTTCTATCTAGCTCTGAGGGTAGTAAGTGGTTTCTGGGGCTGGATGCTGATATTCAACCGCATCCTGGTTTGGTTGCTGGTTTGGTGAAGACAGCCGAAGCACACGGCTATGATCTCGTTTCCCTTTCACCCCAGTTCATTCTCAAATATCCAGGAGAGTGCTGGCTACAACCGGCTTTGTTGATGACTCTGCTTTACCGATTTGACCCGGCTGGGATCAATACAGAGCAACCAGAACGGGTGATGGCAAATGGGCAGTGTTTTTTGTGTCGCCGCTCCGTTTTAGCTGCTGTGGGTGGCTATAGCAGTGCGAGTGGTTCTTTTTGTGATGATGTCACTTTGGCACGAAATATTGCTGCTCAAGGGTATAAAGTGGGCTTTTTAGATGGCGCAAAAGTCCTGAAAGTACGGATGTATGAAGGGGCGATGGAGACGTGGAAGGAGTGGGGGCGCAGTCTCGACCTCAAAGATGCAACTTCTCGTTCGCAGTTGTGGGGAGATTTATGGCTACTCACATCTGTTCAAGGTCTACCTCTTTTAATTGTCCTGAGTTTTGCGTTGATTTCTCCCCCACTTTCTTACTCGCTACAGACGCGATTAATCGCGTTACCCACTCCCCCACTCCTCTTACTGGGACTGAATTTATTCTTGGTGGTGATTCGCTTTGCTATGCTAATTGCGATCGCACCTTCCTATAATCGCAAAAGCGCAAAAGGCTCATGGTTATTCTGGCTTTCCCCTTTTGCTGATCCCTTAGCTGTGCTGCGAATCTTCTTATCTGCGTTCCGCAAGCCACGCGAGTGGCGGGGACGGAAGTATAGTGCAAAAGAGGGGGAGTAGGGAGTAGGGAGTGAGCGAAATTCCCTACTCCCTACTCCCTACTCCCTACTCCCTACTCCCTACTCTCTACTCCTCTTCACCTCCTAGTTGATCCCCCCGTTCCAGTTCCCAAAGAATTTGATTTCCTTCACGGCGTACCCGTGACACTATCCAGTTTCGCCAACGCCATTGATCTCCCCGACTGGTAACAGCGCTGGCGTGGACATCCATCAAGTCTGCTAACTCAGAACTGGTGATTAAGTAGCCTTTTTCTGAAATTTCGTCAGCGATACGCAGAGTTTCGACCAAGCTGCGGAGTTGCGAAACCCTCATTTCTGGCGGTTTCTCATCGGTTGCGGCCGCAGTTGGCCCACTAGATGGTTCCATAACGGTTATTTCTGGTGCAGAAGTACTGATTTCTTGCGGACTTTGGTTAGTTATTCGAGAGTTTTTTTCATAATCAGCTACTTTTGCTACATTTAGTTCATTTGTGGAAGGTAAAGATTTATAAAAATTTGCAGGAGTTAATTGTTGTAGCGAAGGAATTTTACCACTGGCATAAGTGCGAGCGATCGCATCACAACGTTCGTTACCTATGTTACCAGAATGTCCCCTGACGTGTTGCCATTTTACTTGTTGGGTATTAAGTTCATCAAGAGTTTCCAAAAGCTCTTGATTTTGGACGGGTTTACCATCTGACTTTTTCCAGCCTTTCTTTTTCCAGCCTTTCACCCACTTGGTAACGCAGTTAATTAGGTATTCGCTATCGGTATGCAGGGTGATGGGTTGGGTTTGTTGAGATGTTTGCAAAAATTGGAGGGCTGCGATCGCAGCTTGCATTTCCATTTTATTATTAGTGGTATGAGGGGATGCATCGCCCATTTCGTGGATTGAACCATCGCTGAAGTAGACAACAACTCCCCAACCGCCAGGGCCAGGGTTCCCCGTGCAAGCGCCATCGGTGTATATGCTTTGGATTGTGGGTTGAGTGGACATGATTAGGTTATCGAACCGCAAAGGACGCTAAGGACGCTAAGGGAAGAGTTATTAGCGGCGAATTTTTTCAAACAATATCCAGGCTATTATACTGGTTCGCACTCCGGCTTAGGTAACTAACGATGTGGGCGGGAAGATGAAGTTAAAACTAAGGTGAGTTGTAGCAGTTTTCATGTATTTGAACCACATTTATCGTAGGGGCACAGCATTGCTCATTGGTGTCAACTTAAGCAATAAGTAACCATAAGATGTATCACTAAGAACATCTTGATTGATAATGAAGTGCTTTGTTTTCTATATTTAGCAAAGGTTTTACCTAAGTTTAACCTATTGGGTAAAAGCCTTCTTTTTTCATAGGTAAAGCCAGGACTCAATTTTATTTAAAACTCAATATTTTTTACACCAAATTCATGATTCTAATTACAAAGAGCAGGATAAAAATAATTTTTTTTCTAGCATTGCTTGCAAAATAAAAATAAAAAAATAAATTCTACCTACCATTTGGAGGATTTCTAGTCTAAATTAAATGTGCATTTAGATACAAATAAATTGTTAAAATTGATTATAAGTCGTTTTCTGTTTGTTTTACCGTTGATTATATAATTCTGGCTTTTCACGGCATCTGAAAAAGGTCATTTTGAGGGTTTCTCAAGCCCTAATTTTATCATTAGCAGGTAAAAGTCACAGAAAGTTAGAATAAAATGTCATTTATGGAACCTTCTGGAACTCTTGCTGGTTTAGACATTCTGGTAGTTGAGGATGACGATGATACTCGCTTATTCATCACTACTGTTTTGGAAATGGATGGAGCAAAAGTTATAGCAGTGATATCAGCAGATGCGGCACGCAAAGTATTATGTGAATTGCAACCCGATGTTTTAATTTCTGATATTGGTTTACCTGGGGAGGATGGCTACACTCTCATCCGCAAAATTCGTGCGCTCAAACCAAAGAATGGTGGACGAGTCCCGGCTATTGCTTTAACAGCCTTTGCTGATACTGAGGATCGTATCCGTGCCTTGGAAGGTGGCTTTAATACTCATGTATCTAAACCAATTGATCCTGAAGAACTAGTTGAGATAGTGGCTAGTTTGGTTGGTTCTTGTAATTGGTAATTATGAAGCAATACGCTTGGGTTAAGGATTTTTGGTACTGATTTTAGACCTGTAGAGACGCGTTAGCGTAGCGGGGCGTTCGCTTTTAGCGTCTCCAAGAGTTGCCCAGTACAATTTCGTGTCTCTACCAAGGTTTTTGGGTTTAACCCAAAGTCCTTACGAAAGATATGGTTTTTAACGTTGACCCATATTTGGTATTTATTGGCAATACGTAAGTCCTATAGGACTAATATTTGATTTCTGAAAAAGCTCCGTACAGATCGAAAAGCCTAATTCCCTACTCCCTACTCCCTACTCCCCACTCCCCGCCCACATAGATAATTTCAAAAATCAAATACGATTCCTATATGAATGTTAACAATGAATAATGGCAACTTGCTGTAAGAGTTTCCACCAACTAGTTCCCCACAAGAAGACTGAAACTAGAAGTTTTGAGAGTTAATGATTGCAGCAATTGCATATATCTAGATGTTGACTAGCGATCGCTAACCCGAAATCAATAACAGCCAAAGTCTTTCAATTACGAACAACAAACCCTGTGGAAACTAAACTTTTAAGGATTGTGCAACTTAATTAAACACACAGATTAGAGTAATATAACAACGGTGGTATCATTGCATCAAAATGATACCGTAATTTTGTCTAGATATAGAATTCTATCGCCCTGCCAACGGTAGATTATTTCTGAAAGGAGTTTGCTGCAATGTCCACAACACCTACTACTCGACTGATTTTAGAGACTTTACTCCCCCATCTGAAAGTAGCAGCAGCCTATGCCCATTTTCTTCAACCAAAAATTGCTGCACTTCCCGCCAAAGAACAAGGAAACAACTTTTTTAGTGCCGCACTTACTGATGCAGATGTGGCTATTCAAAATCTGGTAGAAGTAGTATTACTGGGCACTTTCCCAGATATTCGCTTTTATGGTGAAGAGTATGAAAGTTCTAAGAATACTAAGTATTTTCGCGCTACCGACCTCGGTTCAGAAGGTGATTATTTAGTCACACTCGACCCAATTGATGGCACGAAGTTTTACATGGATGGACATTCTAATTACCAAATTATTCTCGGTATTCTAAATTCCGATGACTTTGAAGCAGTAATTGCTATTTCCCCTGCCCAAAATATTTATTTTTACGCTCTGCGAGGTGAAGGTGCTTTTAAGGGGAGCCTGGATATGAGCTTAGAAGCCTGTGCCCCGTTACACATAACATCCATCAAACCTGCTATTTTGTTGGGATGGGGAATGAATGCGATCGCACCTTTACTAAAAGAGCGATATAAAGTAATCGATATAGCGACTGATTACTCTAGTGAGATTGAAATTCCCAATCTCAATGGTATTTTCAGTGGCCACTTGAGTGGAGCAGTGATCAAATCGGGCAAATTTATTGATGGTGCTGCACTCGCTTTTATTGCCAGAGAAGCTGGCTGGATTGTAACTACTCTCGACGGTTCGACTTTACCGCCACTGCATACTTGTCAAAACTATAGCCTGCCTGGATTGATAATAGCTGCCTCAAAATCTGTTCATCAAGACCTACTGAAAGCCATGCAAAGTCTACCTGTTTGTTAGTAAATAGACATCTCCGAAAATGAATTGTTTTGACGTTGCATTGTAACGTCAAGACAAGGGTTTCAGGTAACGCATAATTAATTTCTGGAGATGTCTAATAATTAGTTAATTATTTACTAACTATCCTTAAATAAAATGAAAATTTGTATTGTTGGCGCGGGTGCGATCGGTGGATATTTAGGGGCGAAATTGGCACTGGCAGGTGAATCAGTGACATTAATTGCTCGTGGTTCTCATTTGGAGGCAATTCAAAAAAATGGTCTGAAGTTGCTCATGGCAGATGGTTCTAGCCAAATTGTTAGTCCGTTGGCAACTAGCGATATCCAGTCAGCAGGGCCACAAGATGTAGTAATTTTAACTGTCAAGGCTCACAGTGTTCCAGCGATCGCACCTCTTCTCCCTGCACTCTACAACCCTGATACGATGGTGGTAACAGCCCAAAATGGCGTTCCTTGGTGGTACTTTCGCAAGTATGGCAGTGAGTATGAAGGTACGCGAATTCAATCTGTTGACCCAAATGGCATTATTGAAGCTAGTATCGGTGCTGACCGTGCTATCGGTTGTGTTGTTTACCCGGCAACTGAGATAATAGAACCAGGTGTGATTAAGCATATTGAAGGCGATCGCTTTACTCTTGGTGAAATCGACGGCACTAAAACAGAACGCATCCAATTATTGGCACAGACTTTAAAACAGGCAGGATTCAAAGCACCAATCCGCAATCAAATTCGCACAGAAATTTGGATTAAGTTGTGGGGGAATGTGGCATTTAATCCCATCAGTGCCTTAACTGGTGCTACTCTAGAGGATATTTGTCGCTATCCCCTCACCCGTAAACTAGCGCGGCAAATGATGAGTGAAACTCAAGCGATCGCCCAAAATTTAGGTATAAAGTTTGGTATTAGTTTAGAACAGCGAATTAATGGGGCAGAAAATGTTGGTGCCCATAAAACCTCAATGCTACAAGATATAGAAGCTGGACGCGCTACGGAGATAGATGCTATTGTTGGCGCGGTGGCAGAATTGGGAAAACTTACTCAAATTCCCACACCTCATATTGATGCTATTTATGCCAGCCTCAAGTTGTTGGAGGCGACCAAAATAAGAATTTGATAATCGTTAATTACAACATTTCATTAATTTATAACAAATTCTCTGCGTACCTCTGCGCTTACCTCCGCGCCCCTTTGCATTTAAATTTCAACCCTCAATTCCCCACGATTTTACACGTTTCAGGTGCAGAATTGAAATTATATAATTATCAAGTTCATGAATAAAAAGAAAGTATGGCTATCAACAATACTAGTTGTACCATTAGTAATCAGCATCATCATCGGACATAGTAATTCTCTAAAAGCTGCCTCATCTTTAGCAAAAGACACGCTGACGATGATTACTTCCCCAGATTATCCTCCTTATGAGTTTTATGATACGAAAGGAGGCGATCGCCAAATCGTTGGCTTTGATATAGATATTGCCAAAACCCTTGCTGAAAAACTTGGGTTTAAACTTCAAATAATGGAATCCGATTTTAATGGGTTAATTCCTGCACTCCAAGCAAATCGTGCTGACTTTGTAATGGCTGGGATGACTCCGACTCCAGAACGTCAGAAAAATATTGACTTTTCAATTATTTATTACGAAGCCAAAGATACCATTGTCGCTCCTAAAGGTAGCAACCTGAAGCAGCCCCAAGACTTATCAGGAAAAAAAGTTGGGGTACAACTAGGAACGATACAAGAACAAAATGCTCAGAAAATTGCTCAAAAAGTTGCAGGTATTCAGTTAAAGCAACTCAACAGAGTGCCGGAAGTAGTTCAGGAAATCAAATCTGGGCGAATTGATGCAGCAATTGTTGAGGATACCGTCGCAAAGGGATTCGCCCAAGCTAACCCAGATTTAGAATTTAATACTATTCCCTCAGAGCAGGCAAGTGGATCTGCGATCGCTTTTCCCAAAGGTTCTTCCTTAGTAGAACCGTTTAACAAAGTCCTTCAAGAAATGAAGGACAATGGCACATTGGCTAAACTAGTAAGCAAGTGGTTTTCAGAGAACACCACCGCTAATTCTGAATCTTCAACTCCTGCTAAAGGCGGATTAAATCTCGACTTCACCAGGATTCTTCCAGACATTCCCTTTATTCTGCGGGGAATCCCTTTAACTTTGTTGTTTACCCTATTATCTGTCTCCTTGGGGTTAATTTGGGGAACAATACTGTCTCTATTAAAAATTCTCGGCATTAAGCCGCTTACCTGGGTTGCTAACGCTTACACCTCGGTTTTTCGAGGCACACCTTTGCTATTACAGTTGGCATTGGTTTACTACGCAACACCCCAGCTTACAGGCTATGACATTTCCGCATTGCAGGCTGGGGTGCTAACTTTTACCCTAAATTCTGGCGCTTATATGTCAGAAACCATCAGGGGTGGAATTCAGGCGGTGGATAAAGGGCAAAGTGAAGCGGCGATGTCTATGGGTGTTCCCTATTGGTTGATGATGTGGGATGTGATTTTACCGCAAGCATTGAAGAATATTCTCCCAGCATTGGTAAATGAAACTATTGGATTACTCAAAGATTCCGCGCTGGTGTCAACCATTGGGGTGGTGGAAATATTACGAAGCGCCCAAATCGTTGGTGCAAACAAGTATATTTATTTTGAACCACTGCTATTTGCAGGGTTAATCTACTATGTTTTAGTAATGGGTATGACCTTGGGTGCATCCGCTTTAGAAAGGAGGTTACGGGAAAGTGAATAATGTAGTAATTCGCACGGAATTCTTATGTAAATCCTTTGGCAAACTCGACGTACTCAAAGATATTTCTACTGAGTTTTATCAGGGCGAAGTGGTTGCTATACTAGGCCCTTCTGGTTCAGGGAAGTCTACCTTTCTGCGATGCATAAACTTGTTAGAACAACCCACCAAAGGAAGAATCTACTTTCATGAGCAAGAAATCACCAAGCCCAAGGCAAACATTGCTAAGGTGCGCCAGCGTTTGGTAATGGTATTTCAACATTTTAATTTGTTTCCCCACATGAATGTGCTGCAAAATGTCACTTATGCACCCATCAAGGTGAAAGGAATTAACAAGCAAAAAGCAGAAGAACATGGCTTAGAATTGCTAAAATCGGTAGGTTTAGAAGAAAAAGTGTCTGTGTACCCATCCAAACTATCTGGGGGACAAAAACAGCGAGTAGCGATCGCTCGGGCATTAGCAATGGAACCAGAGATGATTTTGTTTGATGAACCCACTTCTGCATTAGATCCAGAAATGGTCAAAGATGTGCTGGAAGTGATGAAAGCTTTAGCACTATCTGGAATGACAATGGCGATCGTCACTCATGAAATGGGGTTTGCAAGAGTTGTTGCCAATCGGATTATGTTCCTCGACCAGGGAATTTTAGCAGAAGATGCTACTCCTAGCGAGTTTTTTCAAAATCCTAAGTGCGATCGCGCCAAGCAGTTCTTAGAAAAAATGCTTTAGAACATCAGGAATTTGCCGCTTTTTTTGTATTCTTGAAACTTTTCCAATATCTTGTGAGCGTTCATATTTCGACTCCAAAAGCTGGGTTTTTAATCTTCACTATAATTAGTGTAATTATGTAATTTTGTAACTTAAAGATAGTTTGTAAAGAAAATCTAAAGGTAGCAAATAGCGATCGCCTGAAAACAGGATAATGCAGCTAAACAGGTTAATCCTTCCCATTCAACCTCTAACTATGGCATCTACACC
Source organism: Nostoc sp. CHAB 5834 (assembly GCA_020829485.1). Next base: position 8,794 of record JAIVFU010000067.1, read on the forward strand.
TAAAATCCTCGCCTTTGCAGGCAGCACCCGGATTGAATCTTACAACAAAAAATTGGTAAAAATCGCGGCGGCTGGCGCTCAGGCAGCAGGCGCAGAAGTGACTTATATAGACCTCCGCGATTTGCCCCTACCTCTGTATGATGAAGATTTGGAAGCTCAAGAAGGACTACCAGCCAACGCCCGCACTTTCAAAGATTTGCTGATTTCTCATCAAGGATTGCTGATTGCTTCGCCGGAATATAACAGTTCACTCACACCAGTTTTGAAGAACGCCATTGATTGGGCATCCCGTCCAGCCCCAAATGAAGCACCGTTAGCTGCTTTTGCCGGTAAGGTGGCTACTATTATGAGCGCTTCTCCAGGCGGTTTTGGTGGTTTGCGGGGTTTGGTTCACCTGCGCTCTATTTTGGGAAACATCAAAGTTTTGGTACTTCCCGATCAAATAGCAGTATCCAAAGCTTACGAAGCCTTTAATGCTGATGGCACGTTAAAAGATCCTAAACAACAAGAATCTATTGAGCAGTTAGGCGCTGGCTTAACAAAGATATTGCTGAAGCTCAACTAAATTCTTCAGGTGTTCAGTAAATAGCGAATACCTATCATTAAATACAGATTTTGGGGTGTGAAAGCGTCGGCTACTAGCTCCTGTTACCTTCAAGCTCAACCTGGTGATAGTAGCAGTTTCTATGTCAGGATCTTACGTGTGTTGCTGTAAACAGTATTCGCTTTAACATAATAGCTTTTAGATATACTTGACAGGCTTGATGCCGCCGCCGAAATCAAAGATATGCAATACCCTGGATCTGGACTGCACCAATTACAAGGAAACAGAAAAGGGGAGTGGTCTATTACTGTTACAAAAAATTGGCGGATAACTTTTACTTTTGAAGAGGGACATGCTTACGACGTAAATTATGAAGACTATCATTAGGAGTTAAGGATGATCGCAAAAAGAAAACCTAGACATCCTGGCGGATTAATCAAGCGTCAGTACCTGGAACCGCTAAATATCACAATTACTGACTTTGCTGATATTCTTAATGTGTCTCGTAAAACTGTATCTGAGATAGTTGACGAGCAAGCAAGTGTTACGCCGAATATGGCGCTTCGTTTGGCTACCGCTTTGCAAAATACTCCTGAACTTTGGTTAAATCTCCAACAAAAATATGATCTTTGGTGCGCTGCTAATGAATCAGAGTCTTGGAAAGATATAGCACCTATAAATTTACAAGCTTCCTGATCGACAAGATTCCCGACTTCTTAAATCAATCGGAAATCTGAGCATTTCAATTATCACAAATTATAAATTAATATTCTTGGACAAAATTGATTTAGGCAGCATTCCATGCACACCTTTTTGGGGACTGTTCACAACTTGAGTGATATGAAAATTCACAGCTAAACTGCACAATACATAAGCATCTTCTGGCGATAAATTTGCAAAGCGTTCCAGAAAATCAATCATGTTTTTTAAAGCCAGTTCCAATGCTTCATCTAAGGTTTGAGCAAACCCCATTGTAATGATATGAGTTGGAGTTTCGGCAATTGGTGTTGTTAGTTGTAAATCTTTGCGAAGTTTGAGGGTAATTCTACCGTTCATGGAAGTTTCAATGGCGGTGACATTTACCTCTCCATCTCCTTGTGCAGAATGCCCATCACCAATAGAAAATAATGCACCTGGTACGAAAATCGGTAAAAATAAACGAGAACCAACTTGTAATTCTCGATTGTCGATATTACCGCCGTAAGAACCTGGCGGGACAGAAGTTCGAGAGGTTTCTGGAGTAGCAACGCCAAGAATTCCAAAAAACGGTTTGAGAGGAATTTTTATGCCAGTACCCACCGGAAATTCAGCAATATTGTTTACTAAATCTAGAGGAATGAATCTCAAAGCAGGTTGAGGAAACTGATGTGGTAAAGCTCCCCAACCTGTACGAATGGCATTAAAGCCGACGGGTAAACTAGGTGCGATCGCATCTAATTGTACTTCTAAAACATCCCCTGGTTCGGCATCGCGCACATAAATCGGCCCTGTGAGTAAATGCGGCCCCCCAGCAATTTTGCGTTCTGGTAGAAGATTTTGGCAGATGTCAAGAAATTCTGATGTGACAAATTCAGGTGGTGCTTTTTCGTAAACGTAGTAACCAGTATAAGTTTCCACATCAACTGTATCACCAGAATCAATAGTGAGTGCTGGTTTTAACAGATGCGAAAAACCACCCAAATGCACGGTTTCCTTAGTAGCTTTTAAAATGTAATGAGTCATATCATATCCAGGGCTATTTCATTCTATTTTTACGGCAGTTTTTACGAATCTTTTTGAGAAAAATAAGAATTTAAACCGGATTTAAGTTGAGAACCGTAGTTTTTGCCCTCACCCTAAATCCCTCTCCCATATATGGGAGAGGGACTTTGAAATTCAACTGCCGTCAAGCTTCAGATGAAAGGATGCCTACTAGTACTCGTACCAAATCTTCTAAACCTTCAGGAACACGATAAAGTTTAATATCTTCTGTAATTAGCTTTTGTTGTCTATTGAGTGTACCAAATTTCCAGTCATCTCCATTAGTAACTGCGCCAAATAAAATTGATGATTGATCGTCTAGAGTCTGATCCAAAGCGATTAATTCTACTGCTAGCTGTGTAAACCCTCTTCTGATATCTGATTGTTTTGCTTCAATCACCAATAAAGAGTTAGATTTATGTAAGTAATAATCCAAAGTACCTTTAAGCTTTTCATCCACATTAATTGGATACTCACTATATAGTTGAGCTTTTGTCTGATCGCAGATTTCAGCAAGGATAGGAGCAATCATAAATTCTCTGATTGATATCTCAGCCGTTGGGTTAAAAAGCTTGATATTGCGCTGTAAGTAATTTTGCAAAAATTCTAAATAGCTAATATCAGCAAAGTATCTTGGTAATTCTAGCTCTGTGCGATCGTAGCTGTATTCAAACTCAGCTACTACATCTATTGTTGGGTTAGGTAACAAAAAGTATTGACTAAAAGTGTAACTTTGCTCAGGTTTTAAAATTCTATATTTGTTCATTATTTTTATCGTGAATGAACTACATCAAAGATATTACGAATTACGAATTATGAATTACCAATTGCTATTATTATCTCAATAATTTGCTAAACTCCAACTTTAGGGATAGCAAATAAGAACAATTTGAGCAGGGAATTTGGAGGGGTTGCAGAGTGGCTGATGATGAACGCATAGTCAATGCACAACAGATAAATCCAAAAGACTTTTCATGGGGACTATGGCCTGTTGTGCCACTCTACCCTTATGGCAGGCGGCAGACAATCCGCAAAGAAGTTGTCAAAGACACAATTTGGAATTTTGACCAGATTCAGGGTATTTTCTACGTTGTTGTACCGATTCGCATGACTGTTGTTAAGCTCAAAGCCAGAGGGCTTCTCATCTACGCACCTGTTGCACCAACCCCAGAGTGCATCAGGCTTGTGAATGAGTTGGTGGCGGAACACGGTAACGTTAAGTACATTATCCTGCCAACTATCTCCGGCATAGAACATAAGGTATTCGTCGGCCCCTTCGCCAGATATTTTCCGACTGCACAGGTGTTTGTGGCTCCCCATCAGTGGAGTTTCCCGCTAAATCTTCCCCTTAGCTGGCTTGGTTTACCACCGAAACGAACTCAAGTACTCCCAGAAGATAGTAGCAAAACACCCTTTGCTGACGAGTTTGATTATGCGATGCTGGGGCCCATTGAGCTTGGCCCTGGTCGGTTTGCAGAAGTTGCTTTTTTTCATAAGCGATCGCATACTCTTTTAGTAACAGATTCTGTACTTTCTATCCCAGAAGATCCACCTGCGATCGCACTTTTAGATCCATATCCCTTACTATTCCATGCCAAGGATCATGCTACTGATATTGTTGCAGACATTCAAGTAAATCGCCGTAAGGGATGGGGGCGTATCTCGTTATTTGCTTTGTACTTTCAACCAAACGCCCTAAATATCCGCCAATGGAGTCAAGTGTTGCAAGATGCCTTGAAAACACCAGAACGCTCAAAGAAAGCTTATTTTGGATTGTACCCTTTTAAATGGCATTCAGATTGGCAGCGATCGTTTGATGCTCTGCGAGGTGATGGGCGTTTGTTTGTCGCACCAATTTTACAGACGTTGATTCTCAACCGCGCACCGAAAGAAACCATCGATTGGGCTGATAAAGTTGCAAGTTGGGACTTCGAGTGGATTATTCCTTGTCACTTTGATTCACCGATTAAAGCCGAACCGCATCAGTTTCGCCAAGCATTCTCTTTTTTGGAAAAGCAGCCTGCTGTCAGTGCGGGTTTGTTCAGCAGTAGTAGCTATCCCTTGCCAGAGGAGGATTTTAAGCTACTTAAGGAAATCGATGCAGGTTTAAATAAATTTGGCATTGTGCCAGCAGCAAAGGAGAAAGTGTAGGGCGTGAGTTCGATGGCTGGAGTTTAGTGTGTTATGAACTTGCAGTTCAGCACAACGAATGAAAATTTATCAAGAAAGGCACTCTCGATGACACAAGTTTCATCAAGACTGCCTTCTGCCTTCTTCAATTTCAGTGATGCCTATATAGCGGTTCCCATTCAGATGCGGTACAAGATTATATTAGACTTGTCCGTAAATTTATAACCCAGTCTCTACAAGGGTTTTCAACGCTGCCTATATGTCTTCAATCAACGTATAAATAAGGCTTTGACATACTTGGTGATAGTTTAGAAGCAAAAAATATGATTTTTAAATTTTGGTGAAACACAAAATTTATTATGCTATATAGTCCGCAAAAGCTAGATAGGACAGACATCAAGATTAATAAAGTTAAAATTTACTATTCTATCTTTATGCGAATTTAATTTTCGGACAGGTCTATTGCAAGGTGTAGGGGCACGGCAGTGCCCATTGGTGTCAACTTAAGCTAAAAATCGCTTATCTGTTGGCTTCCACGCCCGCCCAGAAATAAATTTCAGCGGCTCATAGCTAAAGTCTACTAAAGTAGACTAAAGATTTTTCGGATTATTTAGTCATCTTTAGATGACTTGAGCTATTAGCAAGGAACTTCAGTTCCTTGCGGGTCATGGCTTTTACGTTAAGTTGACACGCATGGGCAGTGCCGTGCCCTTACGGGTGTACCTCACGTAAACGAGAACCGCTATATAAAGTGTCACCTTTTCATCAAAGGAACGGTAGAGCCAGCAAAGTGAATTTCTTTAGCAGCGTTAAGCCCAGATTCTAATGCTCCTTGAAGCCAGCCTCTGGTCTTAGAAGTATGGTCTCCAGCGAAATAAATCTTTCCTTCTGACTTCCCTAATTCTGAAAATAGTTTCTTCTCCTGTTCATCTGTTGGATAGGCCCAGCCTCCTTTTGACCAGATATCTTTTGTCCATGAATGAAAGTGCGATCGCACAGAGTAATTACTTACCCCAGGCAAAATCTTCTCCCAATGCTGGAGTAATTTTTTCTGTTGAGCTTCGCCCTCAAAAGCATCCATCTCAAGAGCTTTTTCTCCTTTGAGATAGGCATGAAGAATACCTGTCTTTTCAGGTTTATCCCAAGTAGTATGCCACAGTTCTTCATCCTCGAAAAATCCCCACCCATTTAAGTTATCCTTTTCCCAGAAGCGATTAGGAAATTTCACAAAGCCACGGGTTGCTTCTCGATAGTTATATCCTCCTGCCGCCGCCTGTTTTTTTGCCGGAGATAGATCAGGTGAAAAAGTAATCTGATTTAAAACAGTTAACGGGACAGTACACAATACACAATCACCAAGATATCGTTGCCCTGACAAGCACGACACTTCAACACCATTAGATGTTTCTACGATCCGAGCAACAGGATCATCAAGTTTAATTTTTTTAGTCAATACTTGGGCAAATGCTTGGGGAAGTAGATCAAATCCATCCGTCAGTTTTTGAATCTCTTGGGCACGCATTTGTGGTTGATTTTGAAATAGTTCTTTCGCTGCGACTAATAGAGGTTTTCCGTCTTTCATCGTCAGATATTTCCCATCTGTCGGCGCAAACTGTGAAAGTCTTAAACCAAAATGTTTGATGTAACCAAGGGTTAAATGATGATTGGGTGGAATTCTAGCGGCTCCAAGTTCTAATAAATCCTTTCCTTGAAAGGCTCCTCGCAGGGTTAAAATTCTACCACCGACACGTTTCCTTGCTTCTAAAACGGTGACATCATGACCAACTGCTGTTAATTCATACGCTGCTACTAAACCGGAAAGACCTGCACCGACAATAAGCACCTTTTGACGCGGCAATCCTTTGGGCAAAGCGCCGGGGGAAGGTGGTTTTTGGGCTTGTACTTGATCGTAGGTGATAGTTGCGGCGATCGCGAGAGTACTCCGCAATAAAAACTGACGGCGATTTAGGTTGAACATGGATGCGGAACTAGTGATTGGGGAAGGATAGCAATTTAGGGTATTCTTAAGGTGATTTATTAGAAAAAAAATACCTATGTTGACGAGTTTCGACTTCTCTGCGAGACGCTACGCGAACGCTCAACTCTCGACTACTCAGTTGGTTGAGCGAAGTCGAAACCAACGGCTATGGTAAATTTATTACTAGAATTCACCTAATTTATCGGCTAAATAAAGCTACAAATGTACAGAATAGGATTCCAGACTGAATATAGCAGTGTCAATAGATTTACGATAGTAGTTCGCTTAAACAAGTCTTACCGTTTGATCCCCTTAAACCGTTCTTGCGCCGCCTTAAATGCTTCTTGCATTACCAACTGAATTTTCTGGGGATCGGGTTTCTTACCTCCCATTAAATCACCAAAGTAAACGCAGGCTGCTTCTCCTAATGCCCAGGTATAGGCAGCTGCCCAAGAGGCTGCGATCGCACTACCAAAACCTGGTATAAATTTAATTAATTCTCGTGCAATTGCCTGTGCTAAAAAACCACCTGCGATCGCACTCACAACGCCTCCCGCCTGAGATGGAGTAACTGTTTGCCCATATAATTTACCCAACAATCCCACCATTGATACTTGCAATGCAGTGAGTACGGGCATTGTGGCAAATGGCAGAGGTACAGCCGCAAGGGTGGCAGACATAATCGAAAATGGCAAAATATAACGGCGTGCAGCATCTCGATAAAGATTACCAAGTTGCTTCCCAGCTTCTTCTTGATTTAATAGTTGATAAATCGCCTGGGCTTCTGCTTCTGGGAGTAGTTCTGCTAAGGAATCTCGCAGTGCTTCTAAGCCATAAAATACCGGATTATAGCCATCTTCTTCTAGGGTAAAGTCAATGAGTACAGAGCGGTCAGTTATTCCTGCGAAGGCTTGTTGGATTGCGACAAATGCACGGTTGACTTCCTGATAATCTGGTGGATAGGCAGGATGATCGACGGTATCGGTAGGATAAACCTCATGCAAGCAAGTAACTACCAGCAAACAGGGAATATTTGGATACTTCTGGCGCAACTGTTGAGCAATTTGTCGTAGCGTGTCAGTTGCAAAATCATTTATTTTGACGGTGAGAAGGAGGATTCTAGCGGAACGAGTTTCCTTTTTTAAATCGCCAACTAACTCCTGAATGATTAATTGAGTATCTTGTTTAACATCACCCAACCCGACTGTATCAGTAAAAATCAGCAACGGCAGGTCATTGGAAGGATAAGCATAACGCTCTGTATGTTGCGTGTGAGGACGAAATCCCTGACCGACAATTTCAGCAGAAACTCCCGTCAATCCCCGGACAATTGAACTTTTTCCAGCTTGGGGTTTACCAATTAGGAGGGCTTCTGTGGTTGGCAGTTCGGCTCGAACTTTCTCTAAAATCTCGGCAACCTGAGTTTCGCTCACACTAAACCATCCAACAAGCGTCTGTGCCACTTGTTCTACGGGTAAGAGTTGCGTTAGATGTGTTGTTGCTTTGTTCCAGACACCAGCAATGCGGTTTGTCCACGAATTATCGACCGATTTGGTAGTTGCTCCATCAGTCAGTTCAGTCAATTGCTGAGAATCAGTTGACGGTGAGTCAGCATCACGTTGCTCAGTCATTTCCATCCAAACGTATTAGAGGTATCTAAAACCTTTTATACCGACAATAGACCTCTTGCAAAAGTCCCTAACACCCCACCCCCAACCCCTCCCCGATGCTTTGGGGAGGGGAGACAAAGCGTAGCTTTGGCGGGGTGGGGTTCAAATTGTTTGATTTATGCAAGAGGTCTAATAGGACTTTTCAAACAACCTCTTAGCGATTTGCTATCAATTTTTGAGTGATTTTTTGCTTAAATAGACGATAAAAAAACAATGGATTACCTATAATATAACGATCCCATAGACGAGTTGGTTCAATAATTAAGCGTGTTAACCACTCGAAGCCATTATCCGTCAGCCAACCGGGGCCACGGGCTGTAGAGTTAGTATAAAAATCTAGACAAGCGCCTAAAGGTAAAAATACACGAGTTTCAATTTTATTGAAGTTATCTAAAATCCACCGTTCCTGTAATGGCATACCAAAACCAACATATAAAATATCTGGTCGAAAATTATTGATTTTTTCTATTATTAAATCATTCTCTTTTCCTGATTTATTAAAGTAACCATGATGACCCTGTATCCGAAGATTAGGTGCAATTGATACTAACTTTGTAATTGCTTCATCCACTACGCCGGGTTTTCCAGCTAATAAAAATAAAGAAACATTTTCTTTTTCACATTTCAATGCTAAATCTTCTATATAATCTGGTGCTGTCATGCGATGTGCAGAATCCAGCGAATAACCGCTTAAGTTAGCTGCTAACAATACACCAAATCCGTCACAAAATACTAAATCTGCATTATTTAAAAAATCTCGATACCAAGACTTTTCATAAGCAAAATTCATAGCTCTAATATTCACATTTTCTACAACTGTCTTTTTGGGACTTTTTACTGCTTCTACTAAATAATCGATTAATTCTTGTACTTTAACTTTATGGAATCTTGTATCAAACAACTTGATTTCAGGGAAAGTTTTCGTATCCATTGTTATTTCCTTTTTGTTTACTTTAGACAAACTTATGGGCAATCAATTATCTTCAGAATATGGCTCTCAACCTACAACCGATGCATAAATGTATTTTAAGGATGCAAGATAGTTGTTGATATCCAAGTGTTTAACACTTATCCGTGCATTATTTCCTAGAGATATTCTCAAATTTTTATCTGCAACTAAAGATTGTATTGCCTCTGACAACTGTTGAATATCACCCGGATTAAGTAATAAACCATTTTGGTTTTGAGTAACTACTTCGGGTATTCCTCCTACCTTAGTAGTTATGACAGCTAAACCCCAACTCATTGCTTCTAGTAGTGCCATCGGCAAACCTTCGTTGTAAGAAGGTAAAACAAATACATCAGCTTTAGCTAAAAGATCGTCGCGTTTTTCTTTGTCTACCCAGTCAAGGATAGTGATGTGGTCAACAAGATTTAGAGTCTGAATCAAACTACGAGCTTTTTCTACATCTCCATCCCCTGCCATAGTCAACTTTGCTTTACTTTTCTCTTGGGCAGGTAAAGAAGCGAATGCGTTAATTAAATCAAATGCACCTTTACGCTGACCAATGCGCCCTAGAAATAAGAAAAATACCTGGTTGGAATCTACATGCTGGGGAATTTCGGCGGGAATTCTTACCGCGTTAGGCAGAACAATAACTTGCTCTGGCTTCAAACCAAGATTTTCGATATAAAATTTTTTCCAGCTATCTGATAAAACAATAAAACGGGTACATTTACTAAAAGACCAACTGAGCCATTTCTGAAGCAATTGAGGAAGCTCAGAGTAAAACAAATGAAAGTCAGCACTATGAGCATGAATAATTAGCGGTTTTTTAAATAGCCAACAAACAAGACTAGTGATTGAGTGACGAAAAGCGCTACCTCTCTCTGAAACATGAACGTGAATTAGGTCGGCTTTATTATTTAATAAGTTCCAAAATAACTCCCCTATTGCCTGCACAAACACTAATACTTTCTGGGGAGCAGAGCCATTGGGTAAAGTAGTAATATGTGTAAATTTAATATCAGAACTAGCTTCTGTGGCTTCTTCAAGGATGAGTTTTTGCACGGAAACTATTCCACCTTGCCGCTCCAAGCTTTCGCCTAACATAGTAATCTTTATAGGACTCATAACAAAAGAGCTTATTTAGGATAGATAAATTCATTAAATATTTATGTGCGGCACACCATACTTAAACTATGATTAAGTTATATATTTGTCAATGATAGTCATTAAGAGTTTTAGTGTAATAAATATTACCATGTCGCAAAGACCGGGTTAAACGTTGTTTACCCGTGGCGTGTACTTTATTCTTAAAACTGATTGAATCATCTGTTGACAGGGCGGAAAAACTAATGAACTTATTTGAGCTTTTAGCGGGGGAAGACAGTCATCTAGCCCTAGTTACGCCTGAGGGGCGATCGCTAACCTATAAACAATTGCGCGAGAATATTATTGGACTGGTATCGCAACTCAACAGCTTTGGATTGAAACGGGGTGAACGCATTGCCATTGCCATGAATAACGGTTCACCAATGGCTATCACCTTTTTGGCTGCCGCCCTGTGTGGCACTGCTGCACCCTTAAATCCTAAATACAAACAAGAAGAATTTGCCTTTTACTACGAAGATATCCAAGCAAAAGCACTCATTACGTTATCTGAGTCGCCAGAAGCAGCCATTGCCGCCGTCACACCCGACATGATGCTGATTAATGCCAAGGTAAATACTGACGGTACACTGAGCTTTGAATTAGTCAAAGAGAAACTTCCCCCTTGCTCGCAGCTAAGAGCTCCCTTGCCTCAGTCTGATGATCTGGCGATGATTCTCCACACTAGCGGCACTACCAGCCGTCCCAAGCGCGTGCCGATTCGTCATCGCAACTTAATCGCCTCAGCCAACAACATCATTGGTGCTTACTCACTCACAGCATCTGACACTACACTTTGCCTAATGCCCCTGTTCCACATTCACGGATTAGTCGGCTGTTTGCTGTCAACTCTAGCATCGGGCGGCACATTAATTTGTCCCAATGGTTTTAATGCCCTGGAGTTTTGGAAACTGGTAGATACCTACAAACCTACCTGGTACTCCGCAGCGCCTACCATGCATCAGACAATTTTGGCACGCGCTAGCCGCAACACAGAAATTGTCAAAGCTAATCGCTTTCGTTTCATTCGCTCTAGTAGCGCTCCCTTGCCCCCGATTATTATTGAACAACTAGAGGCAACTCTGAATGCTCCAGTAGTGGAATCTTACAGCATGACTGAAGCATCTCACTTAATGACTACCAACCCCCTACCGCCAAAAGTGCGGAAACCGGGTACTGTAGGTTATGGCTTCGGTGTGGAAGTCGGCATTATGGACTCCGAAGGCAACTTATTATCTCAAGGAAGCTTGGGCGAGGTGGTGGTAAAAGCACCCAATGTTATGGATGGCTACGAAAACAACCCGGAAGCTAACGCCACAGCTTTTGTAAACGGTTGGTTCCGCACAGGGGATCAGGGGACAGTAGATGCAGACGGCTACCTCCGCTTGACTGGACGGATTAAAGAATTGATTAACCGGGGTGGGGAAAAAATTTCTCCTTTAGAAGTGGATGATGTTTTGCTGCGCCATCCCGCCGTCGCCGAAGCTTTAGCTTTTGCCGTCCCCCACAAATCTTTAGGAGAAGATATCCATGCTGCTGTTGTTCTCAAAGAAGAAGTGAGCGAAAAAGAACTTTTAGCTTACTGTTCAACCATGCTGGCAGACTTCAAAGTTCCTAAGCAAATTCACATTTTGGATCAACTACCTCGTGGTGCTACCGGAAAACTGCAACGGTTGGCTATGGCGAAATTGCTTAACATAGGCTGAATAAGCGATAGACTAAGGAAAATTCCTTGAGGAAGCTTTGATGGCACGAGCAAACGGGGTTAAAACAGAAATGTCTGCACAGGAATTGCCTACAATATCAGATGAAGATACAGTGACAATTGAAGATTTACCGGAAGCAGTGGGGGATGTCCAGGATATTGACGACATCTTGAACTCACTCAAAACCTTACTGAGTAGCTTAGAAAAACTCCAAAAAGTCCGGCAGGAAGTGGGCGACATCAAACCGTTAATTGGGCGGATGCTGGATGGTGAACTGGTTGCTGGTGAAGAACTTGAGCAACTCAAGGCAGGTGTGAGCAGTCTTTCTCGCCTTGTTAGGGCTTATAATGACCATCAAATAGCGTTGGCTAAAGCACAATCTGCTAGAAACTTGCTAGATCAAGTCCTGAAAGAGCGGAAAGCTAATTGAAATAAGAAGCAAGCGATGTCTACGACGGGCTACGCCTACGCATTTTTTAAAGAGGCGATCGCTGTAAATTAAAGGTGTAACTCAAACTCGCGGCTATCCCCATGCAGTCTTTACAAGACTACACCGATGTTATCCGTCCCGATAGCAATGGTACATTTGTTGCCTATGTACCAGCGATTTCCGGTTGTCATGCTTGGGGACAAACGCCAGATGAGGCCCGTGCTGAACTTGTTTTTGTTTTTGAAATAATTCAGGAAGAATACGAAGAACAAGGACTTTCTCTACCCGAAGACGTTGAACTGGTAATTGCAAATGCTAGCTTTAGCTAGTGAATTAGAACGGGTGGCGCGGAAACTCGGTTTTGAAAAAGTGCGACAAGAAAGGCTCTCATGCTCGTTGGCAACATCGAGATGGACGAGCAATCACAATTCCTGTGCATTTTATGAAATTCTAAAGCAGTTGGGTATTACAGAGGAATATTTTAACCAACTGCGATAAATACTGTGTATTAGTATTGCAAAGCCGTATTTTACCTATTTATTGTCAAGCGATCGCTTCATAAATAATAATAACTATCCACATGAATCAACAATTAGAATTGCCATTTCAAGAATTTTCTTCTTGCACTTCCAAATCCTTTGACAGTTCATCTACATTCATTAATAACATGAAATTGCCAGTTCATCGCTGGTTTAGATTTAGTGCAGGTTTCTCTGCACAATGGGTAGAAACTATAATTACCCAAGCTAAAGAACGAGGAGAAACTACTGTCTTAGATCCATTCTCTGGTTCTGGTACAACCTTACTTGCATCTGAAAAGCTTGGAGTTGAATGTTTAGGAATTGAAGCTCATCCCTTTGTTGTGCGTATAGCAAGAGCTAAACTTTTATATCAAACTGACGTTGATGCTTATCTTGAATATATAGAACAAGTTATAAAATGTGCCGAAAATATTCAACCCTGTATAGATACATACCCAAAATTGATTCATGAATGCTTTAGTGTATCTTCACTTGAGTCTCTAGATAGATTGCGCCAATCTTGGGAAAAACTTGCTGATGATTCATCTGAATCTCAGTTAGCTTGGTTAACGCTTGTATCAATTCTTCGTCATGTTTCTCATGCTGGAACTGCACCTTGGCAGTACATTTTACCAAATAAAAAGAAACAATATTCTTTAGATGCAATATCTGCTTTTGGGCTAATGGCAGAGAGTATAGCTACAGATATGAGAATTGCCGGAAAAATGGCGGCTTCTGTTGCTACACTTATTCAATCTGATGCTCGGACTTGTCAGGGTGTACCTGATAATTTTGCCAACTTGGTAATCACCTCACCACCGTATGCTAACAACTATGACTATGCAGATGCTACACGTCTAGAAATGTGTTTTATGAAAGAAATTTCCGGTTGGGGTGATTTACAAAGTGCGGTGAGGCAATACTTAATTCGTTCATGTTCGCAGCACGTAACCAATAAAAATGTAAACATCGACGAAGTTCTAGCATCTCATGAATTATATCCAATCAAAGCTAGTATTATTGAAACCTGTCATAAATTGTCCCAAGAACGACATTTACATGGAGGTAAAAAGAATTATCACTTGATGATTGCCTGCTATTTTTTGGATATGGCTAGAGTTTGGATAGCACTTCGTAGAGTATGCCAAAGTCCTGCAACAGTTTGCTTTATGATTGGTGATTCTGCTCCCTATGGTGTTTATATTCCGGTGATTGAATGGATGGGTTTATTAGCACAAGCAGCAGGGTTTAAATCTTTTAATTTTGAAAAAGTTCGTGACCGAAATGTGAAGTGGAAAAATCGCAAGCATAGAGTTCCTCTTTGCGAAGGTTGTTTGTGGGTTTACGGGTAGGGTAATCACAACACAAATTATTTTTGCACGAATGTAATGGCAGAGTCATTTTCACATAAATGGGGTCAGATTTTAGGGCATTTCATCCAGGAATTTATTCGTGAGACACTTCAACAAGTGGCTGATGAACATGGTTTTTACTTAGATTTTCAGAGAAAGCGCAAGGCACGAATCACTAAAAAGGTATCATGGCAGGATCGCTACGGTAATTATCATGACCTTGACTATGTACTGGAACGAGGAGGTACAGAAGATATTCTTGGTCTTCCAGTAGCATTTATTGAAACTGCGTGGCGGCGTTACACCAAGCACTCTAGAAACAAGGTTCAAGAAATCGAAGGAGCGCTTATTCCTTTGGCAGACACCTATAGTCACCTTAACCCATTTTTAGGAGCTATTCTAGCAGGTGTGTTTACTCAAGGAGCGCTTGATCAATTAGAATCTAAGGGCTTTAAAATTCTTTATCTTAAGTATGAAAACATCGTTAAATCATTTACACCTGTTGGTATAAATGCATCTTTCAATGAAAGTACACTAGAAGCAGACTTTCAAAATAAGATTGAGCAATGGAAAAAATTATCAGAGCAGGATATTACTAATATCAAGAAGCAAATGCTAAGTCTTGAAAAATTCCAGATAGATAAATTTATCAATACCTTAGAGCAGTCATTTGCTAGACTAGTCCAACAGGTAAATGTCATTGTCCTACATGGGCTATCTCAACAAAGTGCCACTGTCGAAAATGCTATTGAATATATTCATAATTATCCAAAAAATCAACCTACATTTGCCCCACCATTAAAATATGAAATTGATATTCGTTATAATAATGGTGATTTAATTCACGCCATATTTAACAATAAAATTGAAGCGCTCAAATTTTTCAGAACATTTATTTAAAGTGCTAATTATATAATTTGTAATTAAGTAATGATGAACGTTGCACCCGCCATTGTAATACTAGGTCAAAATAGCGTCACTGTAGCACGCAAAATAATCACAGTCCTACCAGGGGCGACACTATACGGTCTAGCCGATCGCACATCTGGAGTTGATGTCAGCTTTACTAACTTTGGCGAGACGTTGCGCGAGTTATTTGCCCAAGGAACGCCGCTAATTGGCATTTGTGCCGCCGGCATTTTAATTAGGACGCTAGCTCCCATCCTCTCAGATAAACAACAGGAACCACCAGTGTTAGCTGTGGCTGAAGATGGTAGTGCTGTTGTCCCCCTCTTGGGCGGACTTGGTGGGGTAAACGATTTGGCCCGTCGCATTGCCGAAGCCCTTGATGTCAAACCTGCAATTACGACCACAGGCGATTTACGTTTGGGCACAACGCTGTTATCTCCTCCCCCCGGATACCATTTAGCAAACCCAGAGGATGCGAAGAAATTTATCTCAGATTTGCTAGCCGGGGCGCAAGTCAAACTAAAAGGCACAGCGCCTTGGTTAAGCGATCGCAAACTGCCCATAGATCCAAAGGGAGATTTGACCATTCAAGTTACAGAACGTTTGGTGACTCCTACAGCCAACTGCCTTGTCTACCACCCAGCAACGATCGCGATCGCAATTAGTGCCCCCATTGATGATGCAGTAGCTTTAGTACAGCAGCTACTAGCTGATGCCAAACTAGAAAAAGCATCAGTCGCTGGGATATTTGCACCCATTACCGCCGCCGCCGATGCCGCAATCCACGCCGTAGCTAGCGCCTTGGGAGTGCCTGCCCGGTTTTTTACCCCAAATCAGCTAGAAAGTCTGTTATCACAAGGTTATAGCCCCGCCCAAGCAATAGCGATCGCAGCCACAGGCACATCTCCCTTATCTTCCTCATCTCCCCACATAGCGATCGCCATTGCCCCCCAACCAATTGACCCCAACATCATCGGTCAACCACGCGGACGGTTAGCGATTATTGGCACAGGCCCTGGTGGCTCGCAGTGGATGTCTCCCGAAGTCAAAGAGATACTCAAGTCGGCAACTGACCTAGTGGGTTATAAAACTTATTTAGATTTAGTTGGTTCTCTGGCTGATGGCAAGCAACGGCATGAGTCTGACAACCGCGAAGAAGAAGCACGGGCAAAAATAGCCCTTGATTTGGCCGCAACTGGGCGATATGTAGCTGTAGTTTCATCTGGTGATCCCGGTATCTATGCAATGGCAACAGCAGTTTTTGAAGTATGCGATCGCTATGCCAAACCCGAATGGGACACTATCGACATTCATGTAGCCCCAGGTATCTCTGCCATGCAGGCAGCAGCAGCAGCCATTGGTGCGCCCCTTGGACATGACTTTTGTGCTATTTCCCTGTCTAACATCTTGAAACCTTGGTCTGCGATCGCACAAAGAATTGCTGCTGCTGCTGAGGCTGATTTTGTAATTGCTTTCTACAATCCTGTTTCCAAAGAGCGTACCTGGCAACTGGCAGAAGCGAGAAATATTTTGCTGCGACATAGAACACCAGATACACCAGTAGTGTTGGCGCGGAATCTCGGCAGACCAGGGCAAACGGTGAAAGCGATCGCACTTGACCAGTTAGAACCAGCAAGCGCTGATATGCGGACAATTATTCTCGTTGGTTCCACAAAAACCCGAACCATCAAGCGCAGCGATGGTAATATCTGGGTTTATACGCCGCGTCGCTATACCTAATATTAGGCACGATGGGTGCTGTCAGCCAAGAGAGCAAGGGAAGCAAGATAGGCACTTTTTTAAGAGGTTATTTATAGCGGTTCTCGAATGGAAGCAATACACTTTGACCTCTCTCCTAAAAGGAGAGAGGCTTTGAATCTTACTCCCCAACGCTAGTAGGGAAGGGGCTGGGAGTTAGGTCTGTATTCCACTCAATCGAAAAGTGGTATATAGCGGTTCTCAATTGCATAGAATACAGATCATTTGTAGGGGCACAGCAATGCTCATTGGTGTCAACTTAAGCAAAAATGCATTTCCCACAGGCGTTTTACCCCCCTTAATCCCCCCTTTCTAACGGAGAAAAAAGAAATCCAGTTCCCTCCCCAATGCATCGGGGAGGGTTAGGGTGGGGTAAGGCGGTGAGTGATGGAAAGCTAAAGAACTGAATATCACGTCTCAACAAGGGTTTCACGTTAAGTTGACACCCATGAGCAATGCTGTACCCTATTGTGTATTGCTTCCATTCGAGAAGCGCTATATAAATCAATACGGTTCAGTTAGCGCCAAGAACCTTAAACTGCGTAGGTTGGGTTGAGGAACAAAACCCAACATTTTCGGTGTTTTGTTGGGTTTCACTTTGTTCAACCCAACCTACGATTATCCTTAACTGAACCGTATTGCTATATAAATAGGACTTACGCAAAATATCTCTCAAACTCTTATTTCTCCGTGTCCTCAGCGCCTCTGCGGTTTGTTATTCCGTAACTCATGGTTGAAAAATCTCAATAGTACAAGAAAATGCAAAAACTGATAAAGCGACGATGGATGAATGTATATTCCAAAAAGCTTTGACGTTTCCGTGTTTCGCGCAGCCTGTAGCAACTTCCGTCTTCCCTGTAATAACTTCTGCCAAGACGTTTCCGTGTTTCGCGCAGCCTGTAGCAACTTCCGTCTTCTCTGTAATAACTTCTGCCAAGACGTTTCCGTGTTTCGCGCAGCCTGTAGCAACTTCCGTTTTCCCTGTAATAAATCCCATCTCTACATCTAGATTTTGGGCTATTCCTGATAGATATTTACTTACACTGTAAGATTTAATCGGATAATCTGAGCAATCGAGATTGTTTTCTAAAAAAACTAATGAACAAATTCCTACTGAGTTTGCTTTCTTCTCCTGTGTTGATTAGCTCTATTCTCTCTATGGGAGTAATGCTCAATCAAGCACAAGCTATGGAGCCACAACCAAAAGCCAACACCACAGACCGTCTATCTTGTATACGCAATAAACATAAAGTGGGTTTAGTATGTGCAAGGGCTTCCGTATTGGCTCAAATTCCTAACTATCAGCGCGAAATAGAGTTTTCTCAAGAAGATTCTCCCATGCTAGAGTTCAATGTCGAGGAAAGCGATGTGGCAGTCAACTTATTTAACTGCGATTGTCCTGCTTGTATAAATTCTTTACGTCAGATGCGCGGCGTGACACCCTTGGTATATTAGGATTTTCAAATTTATCTTTGTTAGGACTAACCCTTTCAAGGTGGCCAACCAAGATACGTTGTTTCAGTGCTACCATCTTGAATCCTCCGCTCAGATTGTGGGCTTTTTGAAGGTTGAAATAGCCAATTCTCGTTTTAAATTTCACCGCCTTGAAAGGGCTAGTCCTAGTGCATTGGTGTCAACTTAAGCTAAAATGCATGTCCGACAGGCGTTTTACCCCCCTTAATCCCCCCGATTTATTGGGGGGAAAAAGAAATCCAGTTCCCTCCCCAATGCATCGGGGAGGGTTAGGGTGGGGTGACGCGGTGAGTGATGGAAAGCTAGATAACTGAATATCACGTATCGACAAGGGTTTCACGTTAAGTTGACACGCATAGTCCTAGTGGTAATCATTCGGGTCTTAAATCGTTAGATAATTCCACAATACCCCTAGAGCCATCAATCCTTACCCGTTGACCATCTTGTAGTAGCCATGTAGCGCCGTGAACATCCATGACTGCGGGAATTCCGTACTCACGAGCAACGATCGCACCGTGAGAAAGCCGTCCACCAACTTCGGCAATTAATCCTCCAGCCCTTAATAGCAAAGGGGCCCAGCCGGAATCTGTGTAAGGTACTACCAGAATCGTATCTCGATCAATGTCTGGCACATTTTGTAAATTTCGTAACACCTTCACCCTGCCTTCAGCTTGTCCCTGACTAGCTCCAATCCCTTGTAAAATTTGATCGGAGTAGAGTGCAGAGGGAGCTAAGGGGTGAGGGGGTGTATTGCCGTAGACTAAAAGGGGTATTTGAATGATCTCGCTATCTTGGACGAATTGCGATCGCCTCGATTCCACTAACTCATCTAACTCCTCAATTAACCTAGAATCGTCACCCGCAACTAAACGCCGCACTTCATCAAACTCTAGAAAAAAGATATCTCCTGTTTTCTTAAGTAAGCCGGACTTTAACCAAATCTTCTCTAAAGCTACAAAACTCCACCGCAATTGAGCCAAAAGCCGTGAATAAACTTCGGTAACTCGTCCCTTGATATCTACACGCCGTTGCACAAATCCACGTTTGCGCTTACCAGCAAAAATGCTATTAATTGCGTCTTTAGCACCTGATTGTGGTTCGTTACCCTGCATTAACTGCACAAACATTTGCTTAATCATCTGGGGATTTTCCCGCCAAGTGGGAACGGAAATATCTGTTCCTACTTCACTTAAATAGCCGTAATCCTGAAGTAATTCGTCAAATTCTCGCAGGATCTTTTCTCCCTCTGGGGTTTGCTTTAATTGCTCAAATACTTGCTGTGGCTCAAACTCAAGCAATACTTGCTTGGCATCTGTTGCTATTGCACTGAGCGATCGCAATGCCGCTACCTCTGGAGTAACGCTATTATCAATTTGCCCATCCTTCACCCGAAAAATCGCTTGCCGCACGGCAGCACTCAAGGGAGCTAAAATACTGTAATATGTTCCATGACGTAGCAATTCTAGAATAAAGTCAATTCTTATTAGCAGCTTGGCTTGTTCCCAGTTATCTATATCTTCTTGTGCTAACTGCGACAAACCAGGAATGAAGCGTTTGTGATAATCCTGCTTGAAGTCTTTTTCTAAACTTAATTCCCGCCTCAGCAACTTCCCTAGTCCTGGCAAATTCTCCAAAGTTGACTGCAAGGACGGTTTACTTAATTTAGCTCCTCTAGTTAAAAATTCCAAACTTTCCGGCGGCAATCCCATACGCAGAAAAATGTCTCCTAAGAGGGATGCATTAAAGTAAGCTCTGGAATAATGCAGAGTTGCTGTTTCAGTGAAATCTAATCCTAAAGTGCGATCGCCCAAAACTAGAGTAAAAAAGTCTCCCCAAACTCCACAAGTTAAGGGACGATTAATCGACCATGTTAAGGGGTGAATTACTCCAGGAATCACTTCGGCGGCGATTTTGCGTGTCCAGATTGGTAGTAGAGTAGTAATCGGTCGAGATTGCAACACCCAGAGCGTTTGACCGTCGTAACTCCATTCAATATCTTGAGGAGTGCCATGATAACGTTTTTCGAGTCGATGAGCTAAGTATGCAACTTGCTTAATTAATGCTTGGGGGACTCGTCCTTGACCCTCTAATTGCACAGAGGAAGAATTTTCTGTTTCAATGACAAAAGCGCGATATTGTTCTGGTGTGAATTTTCCCGAAACGACTTGCGTCGGGCTACCGGGAAGGGCTTCAATGATGATCGCATCACCTTGCCCAGTAATGGGATCGCGGCTGAAAGCTACACCAGAATATACACTCTGGACTTGTTGTTGAATCAACACAGCCATTGCTGTATCCTTCAAGCCGCGATCGCGCCGATATTGCACAGCAGATGGATGATTGTAAGAAGCTTGAACTTGAGCGATCGCTTGTTGTAATGCCTCTGGGCTGGTAACATTTAAAACTGTTTCATACTGTCCAGCAGCAGAAGAGTGTTCAGAGTCTTCTCCAATGGCAGAAGAACGCACCACCAAGGGAGATAATTCTGATGGTTGGAAAAATTCTGTCAACATTTGGGGATCGTCGATTGGGGCCAGTACCCATCCCTTAGGGACTGGATAACCCCAGCGCTTAATTTGAGATAATGTAGCGGCCTTTTCTCCGACAATAGCAGCATCCAACTCTTCATCTAAAGAAACCATCGCGCCTTGGCGTAGCCCGTCGTAGACATCGCCGCGTAAAAATTCTAACATCCCTTGCGATTCAGTTTGTGCCTCTTGGGCTGGCAGATTCATATCATCAGGAATTTTAGTATAAATCCAGCCCATTAAACCAGCTAAAGCAACAGCAGCAAGTATTCTGGGGTAATCGCTAATGTGGAGAATGATCACAAACAGAGGAAAGAGAAGCAAAACCCCAAATTTTACTACCTTTCTCGATTGCAGAATTGTAAAGGTAATACCTGCAAAAAAGGATACAAATATTGCCACCAAAGGATCATGTACGACAAATCCCCAGACTACATTTGTTGTACCTGCCCCTCTGCCTATCCAGTATCTACCTATTACCAGAGCAATGAGGGCGACTAATTCCCAAAACGATCCCTCTGGGAAGAAAACGCGGCTGAGTAACACTGCCGCAACTCCTTTAAAAGCCTCTGACAAGACTGCCAGAATTCCGACAAATTTACCGCAGTGATAAAAGGCTGCTGATACAGTAATGTTTTTTGTACCAACTTGTGATAGTTTCTTGCGCGTTAGCGCGTAAGTAATCCATGCAATCAGGGGTAATCCGCCCAAGAGGGGGCAGACAATTAAAATAACTAAGACACCCCAAGGTTCAAACATTCTGGATTTTGGACTTTAGATGTGAACTACCCCGCCGTAAGACGGACGGGGCTTCCGCGACACGTTAAATTTTCCATCTAAAACCTTAAATCTAAAATCTAAAGTTTTTCTAAAATTTTTGATGATGATTAGGGCGTTTTTATTTACTAGTTGCTGAATGGACACTTGGCTACGACGGCAACCGTTTAAGACAAGTATCCTTCTAAGCTACTAATGGTTTTAGTTTAGCGCATAGGCAGCTTGCAGCGCCCAGATTATGAGAGCAGCGATCGATCCCAGAAGTAACACGGTAGAGATAGTGACTACTTTTGGGGAATCTGCACCCTCAAATTTCATAATTCCGCGATTTAAGTCGGACATAGCTTTGTAATCCTCTTGTGTTGGAGCATGAAACATTTGTCCGTTTTGATTGTAGTCCTTCTCTTTGCGGATGATGTTAAATTCCTTCTATTATTTTGTTTCAACTTGGCAATTTTTCCATCGCCATAATTGCTTACTTCTTTAGAGGTATTTAGTTTGATTTATACAAATGTGGGGAGTGGGGAGTGGAAGATGAGGGAGCAGGGGGAGCAGGGGGAGCAGGGGAGGCAAGGTGACAAGGTGATTTGAGTGAGAACTTGCAACGAGTCTTTCCCCTATTCCCCATTCCCTATTCCCTATTCCCTATTCCCCATTCCCCATTCCCTATTCCCCATACTTTAGTATCCTGCTTGCTTGTCTACGACATTTCGCAAGGGCTGACCGATTTGGTAACGTTTGAGGTTGTCGATAAATAGTTGTGCTATTCGCTCTCTGAGGCGTGGCGAAAGGGCTGAACAATGGGGGGTAATAAAGGCGTTTGGTAACGACCACAAGGGACTTTCTGGCGGCAGGGGTTCTGTAGCTACTGTGTCTAATCCAGCACCTGCAATCCATCTCTCACGTAGTGCGGTGAGTAATGCGGCTTCATCTACGATCGCACCACGAGCAATGTTAATTAAGTAAGCTGACTGACGCATAGAGCGCAATGCAGCTTCATCGATCAAGCCTTTCGTTTCTGTAGTTAATGGTGTAGCAATAACTACATAGTCTGCTTCTGGCAGGAGCGATCGCCACTGATTCGCACCCACAATTTTGTCAAAATTTGGTAGGGGTTCGGGATGGCGGCGACTACCCCAAACTGTGACTCCAAAGGCTTTGGCGCGAGATGCGATCGCTTTACCTATATTACCAGTGCCGAGAATTAATAAATTCGCATCTGCCAACTCTTCGAGAGATACTCCTCTTACCCAAGTGTGTTCATCCTGCAAAGTTTGCAATTTCCGCAGATTCTTGGCGTGATGGAGCATGAATGCTAGTACAAATTCCGAAATTGGAATCGCATGAACCCCTGCGCCATTAGTCAGGATAATATCCTTTTGCAAAAAAGTTGGTGTGAGGATGTGATTCACGCCAGCACTCGGTGACTGTTGCCAACGCAGCCTGGGTGCTGCTGTGAGTACTTTGTTATGGGTAGAAGTCTTCAGGTAAAATCCGTTAACATAAATTTCTGCATCACTAGCATCACCATCAAGATTGCCTTCACTATCTACCTCCACAACATCTATATCAGATGGTAGGTGTGGCTCAATATCAGCAATAAGATGATCGGGTAAAATTAGTTTCACTATTTGCTACTCCCTCATTTCATTTTGGATTTGGGATTCTAGATTTTAGATTGTTCACAAAGATAAATCTAGAAGTATTAAGCTTACGCAAAATATCTTTCAAACTCTGATTTCTCCGTGCCGCGCCAGTTGCTACAAGTCGGGAGGCACAGATCGTTGAAGCAGGAATCGCGTGACTTCTAGTCATGCGAGGTTCAATTTAATGTTTTTGCTTAATCCCAAATCTCAAATCACAAATATAAAATTGGCATTCTCATGAAGCACTCGTTAGTTGTTTCGCAAATTTTTCATTAGTGACAAATTCGCTAAAAGTACTCACGACTGGTGGCGTTAGCGGTGTCGGTTCACTCTGTAAAGGTAAGCGTGGAAATAATAATTCAGCAGTGCGATACGCTTCTTCTAAATGGGGATATCCAGAAAACACGAAAGTTTCTATGCCCAAATTTTGATATTCCAGCATCCTAGCAGCAACGATGTCGGGATCTCCAACTAGGGCTGTACCAGCACCACCCCGCACCAATCCAATTCCTGTCCAGAGGTTGGGGCTAATTTCTAAGGTTTTTCGACTACCATTATGTAGTTGACTCATGCGCCGTTGTCCTTCAGAATCAGAATTAGCCAAGTCTTTCTGAGAAGATGCGATCGCATCCTCATCCACATACTTAATTAACTCATTGGCAGCATCCCAAGCCTCAGATTCGGTTTCTCGCACAATTACATGCAAGCGAATCCCAAAACGGACTGTTCTACCTTGTTCAGCCGCCAGTCGCCGAACTTCAGCAATCTTTTGGGCTACTTGTTGTGGAGGTTCACCCCAAGTCAGGTAAACATCTATATGTTTAGCAGCAACCCGCTTGGCAGCAGCAGATGAACCACCAAACCATAAGGGTGGATAGGGTTTTTGAACTGGTGGAAATAAGAGCTTACCACCTTTGATATCCAGGTAGTTTCCTTTAAAATCAACTGTTTCCCCACTAACGATACCCCGCCAAACTGTGAGAAATTCATCGGTTAAATCATAGCGATCGTCATGACTAAGATGCAAGCCATCCCCAGCAAGTTGCACCGGATCTCCACCTGTCACCACATTAATTAACAATCTTCCTTTAGAAATTCGGTCAAATGTTGCTGCCATCCGTGCAGCAGCACCTGGAGAAGTAATTCCTGGACGAATTGCTACGAGAAATTTCATCTGCTTGGTGACAGATATGAAAGCAGCAGCCGTAATCCAAGCATCTTCACAAGAACTCCCTGTGGGTAACAATGCGCCCATGTAGCCTAAATTATCCACAGCTTGGGCAACTTGCTGCAAATAATCAGGTGTGGCAACACGAGAACCAATATCTGTGCCTAAATAGCGTCCGTCATGAGAACCAGTAGGAATAAACCAGAGAATTTGCATATTAGTCAGGGTATGAGTCCTTCAAAATACGGTAATTGGATAATATTGCCGTAGTTTATGATCAGAATTTTACAGGAAATTATTTAAAAAACCAGTGTAGATTCACGATTCATAATGAATAAGCTGTTACACATTTAACTTGTACATTTACCTGATGACTGATAACTGATAACTGATGACTGATGACTGATGACCGTCAACCGTTAACGATTATAAAGAATGTTTATATAATTTAGACGCATATCAGCTTAACTGCCGACAAAATTTACTTTTTTGCGGATAATTCTGGTAATCATTACACTTTTGTAGCAAGGATGGCTGTCGTGAAGAATACAAGTTTTGTCGAAAGCTTATTTTGTCGAACAAGCTTTACCGTAAATAAAATCTCTTGCAGTACTCTTTTCGTTGCCTACTTACCCTTAAATGCTTACGGGCATACCTATTTCTAGCTTTGTGGTAGTTGTTAGATTGTCGAACCAAGGCTTTCTTCTTTATTGTGCTAAACTTTTGGGATTTTTTACGATTAGCACGGTTTAACTGTTTTTCTGACTTCCGGTAAAACTGGGGTGAAGGTTCCACATTACCTTTACTATCGGCAATGAAATACTTCAAACCTAAGTCAATGCCAACTACTTGTTCAGTCGGCTGTGTCTCAACTTTTATCTGAACATCAATCGCAAATTGAGCGTAATACCCATCAGCGCGACGCACTAAACGAACACGTTTAATCTGCTTGATGTCGTAGTAATTAAGATCGTAGGTTCCTTTTAGTTTCAAAGTTCCAATGCCTTTCTTATCAGAGAAAGTAATCCTTTTCCGATTGGCGGAAAGTTTGAACCCAGTAGTTTTATATTCAACTGAGCGGCAATGTTTTTTGAATTTTGGAAACCCTTTTTTACCTTTAACCTTCTTTTTACAGTTGTCGTAAAACCGTGATATCGCAGACCAGGCGCGTTCAGCAGCAGACTGTCTAGCCATTGAATTAAGTTCATCAGCAAAAGAAAATTCAGCAGCAAGAACAGCACAGTATTTATTTAATGTTTTCAGCATTTCCCTTATAGTGCGAATCGTTGGTTAGAAACTAAAGCCCACAAGGGTTTGGAGGATTAGCCGCAAGGTACAGAACCTTGACAACTGAATGACCATGTAGGTGAGAGTTATTATCCTAGAACCCTCAAATCCTACCCCGTAGGTGCAACGGTGAAAGCATCACCCCCAGGTTTGCGACTAGCCATCAAAGCCTGAAGCGGGGTGAAAAAGGTGTTACTACTGATAGCCTAAGTCGGTAAGCATCGAGCAAAGTACCCATGAGTAAAGCCCCGGCTTGAAGATGCGATTGAATCGTCGTCAAAATGAACCAGCGAAATAAGGCTTAACGCGCTGGAGCCAAAAGGCACAGGATAAGGAATTGGCAAGTTATAAGTTGACCAATATGCACTTCCTATAAACCCGGCGAATAGCATCACTCTAAAGGTACACAGTATGGTCATTCGGAACGAGATAACCTCTTGTCTGCTCTCAGGTGGTCGAATCCCTGAGAAGGTGCTAACCGTATGCAACGAGTAGGAGAGATTAAGTCAAAAGCGAAGGTCTGGGGTAATGCCCAGAATATGCTGACAGACTTACGGTGCTTTTGGAAGATAAAGTCCCAAGTAGTGAGTAAATATGTCTAATACACAGTCTCAAAAACTGATGGTGGAATGGCACTCTATTAACTGGCGCAAGCTAGAGCGTAGCGTGTATAAGCTCCAAAAGAGAATTTATCAAGCCTCTGCCCGTGGTGATGTGAAAGCATATCGCAGACTCCAAAAGACGCTGATGAAGTCATGGTCAGCAAGAGCCTTAGCGGTTCGTAGAGTAACCCAGGATAACCAGGGGAAAAAGACGGCGGGTATAGATGGCGTTAAATCGCTGACCCCAAAGCAACGTCTAGAACTTACTGGTAACTTAAGCCTGGGTACAAAGGTCAGCCCAACTAGGCGGGTATGGATTCCTAAGCCTGGAACGGAAGAGAAGCGACCTTTGGGCATACCTACAATGAAAGACCGAGCCTTGCAAGCGCTAGTCAAACTGGCACTAGAGCCAGAATGGGAAGCGCGATTTGAACCTAACTCATACGGGTTCAGACCAGGACGCTCATGCCAAGATGCGGTAGGAGCAATATTTAATGCAATCATGCTCAAGCCAAAATTTGTACTTGATGCCGATATTGCCAAATGTTTCGACCGCATCGACCAAGAAGCACTGCTAAGAAAACTAAATACATTCCCTAGCACCCGCCGACAAGTTCGCGCCTGGTTAAAAGCGGGAGTGATGGATAGTAAGCAGTTGTTTCCAACATCTGAGGGTACTCCACAGGGCGGGGTAATTTCTCCACTACTGGCAAATATTGCCCTTCACGGGATGGAAGAACGGATAAAGCAATATTCAGAAACGCTGAAAGGAAAAAAGCGGGATAACCGTTATGCCCTCAGCCTAATCCGCTACGCCGACGATTTCGTGATTCTCCACGAAAACTTAACCGTTGTTCAAAGATGTAAAGAGATTATCTCTGAATGGTTAAAAGGCATGGGTTTGGAATTAAAGCCCAGTAAAACGAGACTCGCTCACACTCTAATACAGTATGAGCAAGAAAAACCAGGGTTAACTTTCCTTGGTTTTACGATACAACAATTTCCATTAGGAAAGTATCACTCGAAGCAGGGATTTAAGACAATCATCACCCCAAGCAAGCAGAAGCAAAAGGTACATTACGAACAAATCGCCAGTATTATTGAAGCCCATAAGGCAGCACCGCAATCGGGGCTAATCAGCCATTTAAACCCCTAGCTATCTAATTGGTATTTTAGGGCTTGAGACTCAAGCACAGAGAGAATTTCTGTATGTTGATTGACCAAACCTTGTATTGCGGTAATTGGATCATGGTGAAGGCGATGTTTGCGTTGGCGAG
>JAIVFU010000068.1 GCA_020829485.1 Nostoc sp. CHAB 5834
GATTGGTGGTATTCAAGCTAGAGGGGAAAAAGGAAACTACAGTACACAACGTATTAAATTTAGCTCTAACAGTTCTGGTTAACTTTTCGTTACATAGTTATGATTTTTCCTGCCGACTTACTTAATGGCCAAGGCAGACTTACTAAGCTAATGAGCATTTAAGTTGCATAAAAGCAGGGCTAGAGCCGCTTACTACATGCGAATCAACCTGGAAAAATGAATAACGATTAGCTTAGAATTTTTGGGAACGACTGTCTATGAAATGACAAGGGTGATGATAAGCTTTATGGTGGCCACGGTAATTTATCTAAGGTTATGGCATTATTGATGACCTTAGATTTCATAAGTTCCACTTAACTGTTTTTCCGAATAATCTAGAAACCTTGATTTTATCATGAATATACGTCTTGTGTATCAAGCATTTTCGACTGCTGCACTGTTGTTATCAACATCAGGAGCTTTCTTTTGTCAAACTGTATTTGCTGCTGATTTTAAACCAACCCCTTTGATCGTTGATGATGATGGTAGTCAAGACGGGATGACAGCTTTAGCCTATATGTTAGCCAATCCCAAATTTGATATTCAAGCAATTACGATCGCCCAAGGTATTGCCCGTCCAGCAAGCTTTGTGAATAATCTAGAACGGATGTTAGGCAGACTAGAGGTATCTGGTATCCCTGTTGGTATTGGTAGAACTGATCCTTTGGCTGGAAACAATGCTTTTCCAGAATTCATTCGTGATGGTGCAGAAACTTTTTGGTCTCCCTTTGTTCAACTACCAGACACAGCACCACCAGTTGAAAGGCGATCGGCAGCAGAACTGATTGTGGAGAAAATTAAGCAGTCACCTGAACCTGTGGCAATCTTAGCAACCGGCACTTTAACTAATATTGCCGAAGCTTTGCGACTTGATCCCTCCATTATCAGCAACATTGCCGTCGTCCAAATTATGGGAGGCGCTGTCTTCGTACCAGGAAATCTCGCCGTCCTTCCTGATCCTCCATTTTCAACTAACACTGTTGGGGAGTTTAACATCTGGGTCGATCCTTTAGCGGCTCAAGAAGTATTTGCCGCAGGATCACAAGGGTTAAAAATTGAGTTGACTCCTCTAGATGCGACAAATAAAATTGGCTTTTCTCGTACCGATCAACAAGCATGGCTAGCAACTGGAACACCTGAAAGTAAGCTAGCGGCTGAATTTTTGGATTTTGCTTTAACAGTTATTCAAAGTAACAATGACCCGAATCCAGCTTGGGATTTAGTTGCTGCTATTAACCTTAGTGAACCAAATTTCTCAGAGGAAACTCCTTTGTACTTGGAAGTAGATACACTTTCAGATCCAGGAACCACTCAAGGACAAACTCTTGCTGTTCCTAATTTACCTCCTAATGTTCTAGTTTCGTTAAACCCTAATTTCAATAATTTGCCTTTCAGTGCTGGTGAGCTTTTCTCATATCTAGAAACAAAGTCTGTTCCTGAATCTAGTCCTATCTTGGGTATTCTGATCTTGGGTGCAGCAGGAATTACTTTCCAAATTAAGCGGCAATTTAAGCACTAGTGTTTGCTAGGTTTGTAGTGAGCGATTTATCGCTCAAATCAAGGACTAAAGTCCTTACTACGAACTTTTATAACCACTAGTACTGCAAGGCGGAAGTCAAAATTTAAAATTTAAACAGGTGTACACCGTAATACCAATCTATGTGAGGCTGCACAGAATAATACCCCCCTGTAGTCCCCCCAAGGCATCGGGGGGGTGAATTATATGCAGCTTCACAAAAAAACGGCATAAGGATTTTATTAATTTTGAATGGATGGTTTATTTCCGCCGTGCTGTACTAGTATCAAAAAAGTTTGTAGGGTAGGCAAATCTTTGTCCACCCTACAATCCTATGGTGTATACAGTAGCCCTACAGTTTGACCAAAGACAAAAAAGATTAAGCAAAGGTAGAAAAACCGAGATTGGGGGGGATATCCTGAATCCTCCCTGGCCCGATCGCTTGCAACGCTTCTTTGAGTAAAATATCCCCAGTATACAAGGCACGTCCAACAATGACACCAGTTACGCCTTGAGGTTCTAATGCCAACAAACTCAACAAATCGGTGACAGAACTGACTCCGCCAGAAGCAATTATCGGGATGGAAATTACTGCTGCAAGTTCTCGCAAAGCTTCTAAATTGGGGCCGATAAGTGTACCGTCACGGTGGATATCTGTGTAAATGATGGCGGCTGCACCCAATTCTTGCATTTGTACAGACAGTTGAGTTGCTAAAACTTCTGAGGTTTCTAACCAACCGCGAGTTGCTACTTTGCCGTCACGGGCATCAATGCCAATGATAATTTGTTCGGGAAATTCTTGGCAGAGTTCTTGCACTAGCTGGGGTTGTTCTACGGCGATAGTTCCGAGAATTGCCCACTGTATGCCTAGATTGAATACTTGTTGTACGCTGGTGCGATCGCGCAATCCTCCACCAATTTCAATTGGCACTGACACCGCATGAGCGATCGCTTCAATTGCCCCTAGATTTACTACTTTACCTGCTTTAGCACCATCTAAATCAACTATATGTAATCTAGTAGCACCTTGATCTACCCACTGTTTGGCAACATCAGCAGGATTTTCGCTAAAAACTTGTGAGCGATCGTAGTCTCCCTGATATAGTCGCACACAGCGACCTTCTAATAAATCAATCGCTGGAATTACATCCATTTACCTTTTCCTCTCATAACTCAATGCAATCAAACACTAGTTTTTCATTTTTAATTGCCTTACAGCTTGCCCAAAACCCAGCACAAGCAAGATGTTAGAAAGGGTCAAAAATACTTCTGCACCACCGTGCAACCAATCTATATTGGCCAAAGACTCGCCATAATGCAGTTGGGCATAAATTCCGGCTGGGATGGTGATGGCAACAAAGACGAGAGTGCCGTAAAATCCATACAGCGCTAAACGCGGCATTTGTGGACTGCGGCTAATAAACCACAAGAAACCCAAATAGGGAAACAGTGACAGTGCAAACAGGGTTTCTTTAGAAATCATTGCTCTGATTTAATAGGTTTTGGTTCAACAGTGTCAGGAGACTTGGTAGAACGCCAAATCAAGTACGCTGCTGCCCAAAGCGTAAAATTACCAACTAAGGTCATGGTAGCTTGAAGCGTTACCAACCATTCTAGAGATTCGGCGTTGTCGAAATAATGCCAGGTACAGGCACACATGGCGCTGACTAAAGCTGGTAACATGGCAAGGGATAATCCCCACCAATTGCGATTATTGGTGAGTTCGCCATAAGTCCAAATTAACCAAATGGCGACAATCCACTCAATAACGCTAGAAATATGAATAATCCAGGTGGGAATCGATAGGGCGTGCATAAGAAAGTTAGGAGTTAGGAGAGACGCGATTAATCGCGTCTGTACAAGAGTTAGGAGTAGCGCTGTCAAGGTGATATGTAGCTTGAATTTTATATTTGTTTAAACAAAATCTTTGCTTGTTCTTTTAGAATTTTAAAGATTCCGAGTTCAGAGGTTCAACGTCCGAGTTCAGAGGTTCAACGTCCGAGTTCAAAGGTTCAACGTCCGAGTTCAGAGGCTCAACTTCCGAGTTCAGAGGCTCAACTTCCGAGTTCAGAGGCTCAACGTCCGAGTTCAGAGGCTCAACTTCCGAGTTCAGAGGTTCAACGTCCGAGTTCAGAGGTTCAACGTCCGAGTTCAGAGGTTCAACTTCCGAGTTCAGAGGACGTTCTAACTATCTTCTGCACTATTCAAAGTGGAACTTGGCAATGAGTTTACCATTTGTATCAAGGACAGAAATTCATTTAATAATAACTATTTATCCAAAATCTAAAATCTAAAATCCAAAATGGTCAAGATACGGGCGTTATTATCTGGATATTACGGTAAAGGTAATGGTGGTGACGAGGCTTTATTGGCAACGCTTTTGCAAATGTTACCATCTCACGTAACCCCTGTGGTACTTTCGGGTAATCCAGAGGAAACGCGCGATCGCTACAATGTAGAAACTTGCGATCGCATGGCTCCTTTATCTGTACTGCAAGCTTTACGCTCAAGTGATGCCTTGATTTGGGGCGGCGGGAGTCTCATTCAAGATGTTACCAGCACTATCAGCCCATTTTATTATGGGGGACTGATGGCACTGGCGCAGAAAATGGGTTTAAAAACTGTTGCTTGGGCGCAGGGGATTGGCCCGTTAGTGCGTCCCCAAACTCGTTGGTTAGCACGAGAAACCTTTGGTAATTGTACCAAAATTAGTGTCCGCGATCGCGCCAGTGCTGCTTTATTATCTGATTGGCAAATTCCTTGTATTATAGCTCCTGACCCGGTTTGGGCGTTAGAATCGAAACCAGTACCGGGACTGTGGGATTTACCTGCGCCGAGAGTTGCACTAACGTTGCGATCGCATCCCCAACTTACAGAAACACGCCTAGCAAACTTAACTCGTGCTTTGGTTGACTTTCAAAAAGCTACGCAGGCTTTTATTTTACTACTGCCATTTCAAAAAAGTGAAGATTTAAGTATTGCCAAAGCCATTCAACCACACCTTAAAGATGTTAGCAAGATTTTATGTCTGGAAGATCCGCAACTTTTGAAAGGTGTGTTTCGCGGCGTGGAGATGGCAATTGGGATGCGCCTGCACAGCTTGATTATGGCAGCATCTGAAGGTTCTCGCTGCTTTGCTCTCAGTTATGATCCCAAGGTAAATCGTCTCATGGAAGACTTGGAAATGCCTGGATGGGATTTAGCTAGTTTACCAGATGATCCTAATTTGATTAGTCTGACTTGGATGGAGCATTACGCTAATGGTGATCCGTTATCACCAGAGCAAATACAATCTTTAGTAGATAGAGCATTAATGCACCGCGAGTTATTGAGCCAAGCTTTTTGGAAGAATAATTAAGACTAAAACCCCAATAAGCGGACGGATTGCACGCAACCGATAAACTGAAAAACATCTAATCTGCATAATCGAATTAAACATAACTCTTGTGGGGTGGCCCGAAAAGCCCGCCCAGCTTATGCAATTTAAATGTGGAACAGCTTATTAATGGAAGCGGGGTTTTTGGTCAAAATTTTGTAAATTGATTATGGGAAAAATCAGTAATTTTAACAAGTTAATATACTAGTAGTATTATGTAAAATATACAGAAACAATTTTTGAGATTATTCCGATGATAAGCTTTGGCTTTTGGAACCTAATTATAGTAATTTTAGTTGCTTTAGTACTCAAAAATAATTGGCGATTAGATGATGAAAAGGCAGCCTGGAAAAATTCTTTATTCTTAAAATCTTCAGTGATGCAACGGTTGATACAATTTTTTAATCAACCAATTGTTAACTTTATCGTCCAAGCATGTGTTGTATTAGTCGTTACAAGATTCCTCTGTTATACAGGTTGGCTAGTTTATTTTCTAAACCAGCCAGATCCACCTTTATGGGATTTTAAATGGTATTATGTGGCGAGTAAATTGGCTCATCAGCATTTGAGTCCTTTTAATTCCGAGATTTTTAATCAAAGTTTCTGTACCATAACTAAGGTGTGTGGCTTTATTCCGCCGTTTGTCTATCCACCTAATGTTATTCCTCTCATCTGGTTTCTCGCTTATTTTTCGATCAATACTGCATTTACAATCTGGCTTGTAATGCATATATTAGCAATCGGTTTGGCTTTATGGGGGGCGAATATCCTGCTGGAGTCGAAGTCACTAGCTCTAAGAACTATTTGCACAATCTCGGTTGTCTTGATTTATGGCGTAGTTCGCGATCTTCAAGTTGGGAATGTTGCAATTTTTATTGCAGTTCTGATCTTATGGATGTTTATCTGGGCTAGAAAACATCAGGATATTCCAGCAGGAGTTTGCTTGGGACTTGCCCTTTGTAAACCAACATTAGCTGCATTATTCGTTCTATATTTTCTACTTAAAAGACGGTTTTATCTAGTTTTTGTATCTGTTGTCACAGTAACTGCTCTAGCATTTTTAGGTCTAGCCCTAACAGGTAATTCTTTGACAGAATTCCTGTCGGATGCATCTCATGGATTTTCACTCTGGCAAAACGATCCCTCAGTTAGCCCTTATATTTCGATTAGTCGCCTGGATTTGATGGTTGTGGGCCCGAGATTACTTCCCAATAACCCATTCTTTGCCAAGCTTTTTTCAAACTTAATTGTTCTGATAGTTGTTGGTTTTGCTGGTTGGTATTGGTATCTACAACAATCTCTCACTGAATGGTCAAAAAATATATATTTAGCAGAAATGGTACTAGTTTGTTGCTTGAGTATTGGCATCAACTATTCACAGGAAACTAGTTCTGTGATGTTAATACCTGCTGCGATTTTTTTGCTAAATGATTTGCTGTATCAGATCAGGCATTGTAAATTCTCTAGAAGAAGAATGTCTATTTGGTTAGCAGGGGTTTGCTGTCTTGCTGTGCAAACAGCAGTTATTCATGGCTGGCTCATCGGCTCTCTAGCAAATCGCTGGAACGTGAAAGCAGGGGAATTGCCATACATTATGAAAGTAACTATCTTCGCCTTACCGAGTTATGCAGTTTTAGGTATCACCCTGAGTATTTTAGTCTTAGCAATTAGTTCCCTTCGTCAAAAACAGGTGATGAAATATGATTAGAGAAAATGCAATCTTTGGTGGATGGTGCTTTTAAGGTTTCCCGCAAGTGTTTTTTAACGTATTACCCGCAATATAAAGCGTTTGAGCCTCCAAGCTACGATGTCGAGCTAAACGCTCATGTATGGGTCATTTTGCCATTTTTGCCAAAATTTTTCTAGGCTCTTATTTTGGCAAAGGTATTGTCAAAATAATGCTAAATATCCGTGCCTGTTGGGCGGGGTGTGCGATGGCGTACCCGCCCTTTCCGGTGGCGATCGCTAAAATCCCTAAATTTTCTAATCTACAGAACAACAGCGAAATTGGAAGCGGCTAAAAGAGGAGAACCCCCAATAGTTGTAAACAAACCTCCTGTACCAAAACCAACCGCATCGTTATTTTGGTTGTAGAACAAATTGCCATTGCTAGAGTTATAAACAATCTCTGCACTACTACCTTGAGCTAGAGAATCACTACTAACTACAGCAAAGTCAGAGTCAATTAATGCACCATTAGTAGTGTTATCTAGAGCCGTAAAACTTATTTTTGCTACACGGATGCTATCTGTACTACTTGAAAAGTCAGTAATTTGGTCTACACCGAAAGATACGGTAAAAGGTGTTTCAAAGAAGAAACTGAAAATATCTGAATCTGTGCCTCCCGTTAAGGTGTCATTACCTGCTCCACCGTTGAGGATATCGCTACCTGCTCCACCATTGAGGCTATCGTTACCATCGCTCCCCCGAAGAAGATCATTGCCTGTTCCAGCGTTGATGGTATCGCTACCTGCTTCACCATTGAGGCTATCGCTACCACTACTTCCATTGATAGTGTCGTTGCCATCTCCACCATCAATGGTATCATCTCCAGCATTACCTTCTAATTGGTTGTTTTGTCCATCGCCTTTGACAACATCATTGTTAATTGTGCCAATGATGTTGTCAAAGTTAATGACATTAAATCTCAATGTCCCTAGAACAGGAACGTTGTTGGCAGAGATAGTTTGGGCTTCTAGGTTAGCGATGGCAGATACCCCAGGTGCCGATGTAGATGCATCTATAGTGTTGTTGGCAACAGTGGCATCAGCAATGACTCTTTCTACTTGAAAGACTTGATCATTTCCAATAACTCCGCCTGCTTTTTTAACTGTGCCTACACCTGAGAGGGTAATGGTTACACCTAGTGTGCTATAGTCTGCTACATCAATGCCAGAACCACCAATTAGGGAGTCGTTGCCATTTCCACCAATAAAGGTGTCGTCGTTAGAACCACCGTTGAGGGTGTCGTCGCCATTTCCAGCGTCGAGAAAGTCGTTGCCACTATTGCCAAATAGAAGATCGTTACCAATCGAACCTATAAGAATATCATTTCCATCATCACCAAGAATAACATCAGATAAAGCAGTACCCGATGTGGTGTTATTGTCGGCTAGATTGCCATCAAAAATGTCGCTAAAGACTGGGTTAGGCATAATTTATCTAAGCTTTACTTTTGTACTCAATTTACCTTCCTCAAATACCTGGACAATTTTACTTTTTGAAGAAATTGCAGTGGGTGTGTCTGTTTTTGTGTTTTATGATTGTCCAGTTTCTTGTTTACACTAATCAGAATCTAGTGGGAGAACTGAGCATTAACGTTTTCACTAAAACTATTTCCTACAGTAAAGAGCAAAGCAGATCAAAGAAGTACTTTAAGGTATTTGTTCAGCACTGTTTTATCATTATAGTATGCTGTTACTAACTTAACACCTACGACATGGCAGAAGATTATAGACGAAGCACAAAGACAAAATTTAAGCGCAAGCGAGTTGATAGAAGTTTGGGGACGGCAATTAAAACAATTCGCAATTCGCAATTCGCAATTCGCAATTACGTTTTGTGACGGGGATTTAGATTTAGGCGTTCAATTCGCGCTGCTTGATAGAAGCAGGGGACTTAAACCCCTACCACTTGTTAAAATCGCCAGCGCCTTACCCCCATGTCGCATCTTGGGGCTTGCTCGGCGCTGATATCTTGGTCATTAATGAGAATCTAATTTGAAAATAGGGGTTACTGATTCGTTTTAGCACTAACAATCCCAGACCATTGAACTTTTTTCTCTTTCTCCCGACGGTAAGAAAAGAAATGCTCTGGAGTTTGGAAAGTACAATAAGGTGCGATCGCAATTTGTTCTACACTAATTCCCATATTTTCCAGTTGTAAGGTATTGACTCGCCGCACATCTAACCTTACCTTTCCAGGATTAGGATCTTCTACTAAGGGTGAATTTGGTAATTCATGTAATGCTTGAACAATTTTTTCTTCGTCGTTATATGGTATAATGCTAGCTCCGATTTCGGCAGCAACTTCGATAGAGACTTGGTAAACCTCACCAGCGATCGCTGGCCCCATCGCAATACGTAAATCATCAAGCTTACTGCCTTGAGATTGTAATCGAGCGATCGCTAAGGGGACAATCTTCTTGGCAGTCCCTCGCCAGCCTGCGTGTAATGCTGCTACCCGTCCAGTTTGCACATCCCCAATCAACACTGGTGTACAATCTGCACTAGCTACCCAAACGGCTTGGAGAGGCTGTTCGCTAACTAAACCATCCGCCGATGCTAAATCTTCCTCAGCAGTGCTTAAGAAGCTTTCAACTTCTTGGGGGGTGAGAACAGTATTGCCATGAACCTGCTTTAAGCGATAGACTGATGCCTCTGGTTGCAATACTTCTGTGATAACTTGTGGCGATCGCGGCCAAAACTGCTGGGTGAAGAAGCCGTGATGCCAACGTTCCAGAATACTACAAGTTAGATAGGGCAGTCCTTCCCAATTGCGCCAGTGCCAAGTGTGCATCTTCAACCAAACCTAAACAGAAATCACTCATCAGCCAATCAATGCTAACTTGAACAACGGAATTTGGGTTAACTGCTGTGGGATTTAATTTGCAAAACTTGGAAGCAGCCTTGAAGGCAGCGCGTAAGTATACATATTTACCATTTTCCCTCCACTTTTTTGAAAGTGTCTCTTCAACTAATCAAACCCTCTGGAACTTACTCAACCAAGGAGCTATTTCAGGAACAGTAGTAATCGCAACTGTGCAATCTGCTGGGCGGGGACAATGGGGCCGCCAATGGATTTCTCCGGTTGGCGGATTATATGTTTCCGTGGCGATTTCTTTAGACCACAAAATAGAGGCTACTGACAGCTACCAGCTAACTTTTGCTACTGCTTGGGGAATTGCGTCTCAATTGCGCCAATGCGGTGTTGATGTTGGGATAAAATGGCCCAATGATTTAGTTTTAAATGGTCGCAAGCTAGGCGGCATTTTGACAGAAACCAAAGTAAACAAAGGACAAATCACTCAAGCAGTAATTGGTGTTGGTATTAACTGGACAAACCCAGTACCCGAAACTGGAATCAATCTGGAATCGTGGCAAGCTTCCCAAGATTTCAGACCGATTACTTGTTTGGAAATGCTCACCTCTATAGTCTTGCTAGGAATAGAATCCGGTATGGAGTGCCTTTGCCGAGAAGGAGTAAACATACTCTTGTCTGGCTATTTAGATTTGCTTATAAATATGGGCGATCGCGTCTACGTCAACAATATTTCAGGTAAAGTAGTTGGGGTGACTCCTCAAGGAAATTTACGAGTTGATTTAGAAACATACAATACAAAGGAACTAATTACACCGGAAATTTATATTGAACCCGGTACAATCAGTTTGGGGTACCATAAATCTTCCGTTTAAATTTGAGGTTTGTTCAAATTTCGCTCTTTGGGCAAGACAAACCACTAGCATCATCTCTTTAGGCTAATTACACACAACTGAGAGAACAAATGACGCAGCGCAATAATTCTGCCCCTCATCGTTTGCATTACTTATGGCAGCAAGGTCTAACAAAAAAACGTTTTGCCTCAACACTACCGGCTCAGAGCCTCTGTTGGCTGAGTAGCGTCAGCCTCCTTAGCGGCGGCTTTGTGTTTGCCCAAACGGAAACACAAATAGACAACATCGTTCCCACAGTTGAAAGTTCCCAGCCAACAGCAGTTACAAATCCAGTTAAAACGCAGGCTGTTACACCCGAAGCCGCTCAAGCACAACCGGAATTTTCCCAACGGCGAGCCAGACTCAGAAAGAGATTAGCCAAGCCAGAGGTTGCTCAATCAAAAGAACCAGTTAGGCAGTCTACACCCAAAATCGAAACTGCCCAACCTGTTGTGATTATCAGACAGTCAAAACCCAAGGTGGAAGCATCCCAGGTTACTCCTGCACGAGTGAGACAGGAAAAACCCAATACCCCTTTCCGCTCTTTACCTGCAAAACTTCCCGAAGTTGCTCAACCATCAAATAACTTGAACAGCCCTGTCAGTGCAACGGCGGAAAAAACCAAGGATTATAATAACGCCTATATTGATCCTAATAGTTATGACAGTGGTGCGACAGGTACTTATCAAGCACCAAATTCTGTAATTCTCACAGAACGCTCTAGTGGTTGTCGAGCCATTTTGCCATCAGGGCAAAGTGTATTAGGCGGCGTTTGCGCCAAAGTACCACAAAGGAGTGTAGCTGATTCTAATAGTAAATCAGCACCTACTTGGCTTAGAAGAAGTCAAAATGCACAATTACCAGTAGTTCCACCTGTGCGGCAAATTGCATCTTCTACTGGCAACAGTAGATGGCGTGGTACTCCAACTCAAAGTGGTTCTAGCGGTGTCACCAAGAGCGGATTTCGCCCTAATCGGTTTATTCCGAGTCCTGGCGAGTTCAGCCCCACGAAAGTGAGTGCAACTCCCATCGCACCGAGCGGCGGAACTTTACCTCCACCAATGGCAGATGGCAACATTGCACCCCGTCCTAGCAACGTAGCTTATGACTTCTCACTAGCATCAGTATTGCCGCAAATCCCCTACACGGCGAGAGTTGCATATAGTGGTAGGGGAATGATGTATCCATTGTCTATACCTGCTACCATTACTTCTGTATTTGGTTGGCGAATTCATCCAATCACAGGTAATCAACGTTTCCATGCTGGTACAGACATAGGTGCGCCTACGGGTACGCCAGTTTTGGCCGCCGCTGCCGGTCAAGTGGAAACTGCTAACTGGTTGGGCGGTTATGGTTTAACTGTTACCTTGAATCACAAATCGGCTGAACAAACTCTTTACGGTCACATGTCAGAAATCTTTGTTCAACCTGGTCAGTGGGTAGAACCTGGAACTGTCATCGGTCGAGTTGGCAGTACCGGCAATTCCACAGGCCCTCACCTGCACTTTGAAGTTCGCCATCTGACACCGAACGGGTGGGTTGCTACTGACCCAGGCGTGCAATTACAAAGCGGCCTCAGTCAGTTAGTACTAGGCTTACAAACTACTCAGGTAAGTCAGAAACCAGGAAGTTAGCTAAAAGGGGAGTGGGGAGTGGGGAATAATTATTTCTAATACGGCATTCCCTACTCCCTACTCCCTACTCCCTACTCCCTACTCCCCATTCCCCAATTACAAATACCCGTGTTCTGCTAAGAATGCGGGTGTAATGCCATCTAAACTATTGTCATCAGTGGCTCTGGTGTGTGGGTTGCCAGAATAAAGGAATTTTTCGACGTATTTGCCGAGAATATCCCCTTCTAGATTCACCAAACTCCCAGAAACCAAATAGCGAAGATTTGTATCGGTGTATGTGAGGGGAATTACTGCCACCTTGAATTGAGAGAGTTCTGGCTCATAAGTGGCTACTGTGAGACTGATGCCATTGACAGCTATGCTACCTTTGGGGACAATATACCGTGCGATCGCCTCGGATGCAATAAAGGTCATTTCCCAAGAACTAGCCGTTTGTTCGGCTACTATCAATCGACCGATGCCGTCTACATGACCCATCACAAAATGACCGCCAACTTTACTGCCCACCCTTAGCGATGCTTCTAAATTTACATATCTCTGTTGCTTTTGCTCACCTCCCAAAGTTGTGCGGCGTAGCGTTTCCGGTGAAGCCGTGGCAATAAAGCCGTCTTTTAAAACTTTTTCAACTGTCAAGCAAACACCATCTACTGCAACACTGTCACCATAAGCCAAATCTTGCATAATTACTTCACACGAATGGCTTACGCAAGTAATTTGCCAAGAATCGCCCCCCAAGGGTTCCATCGTTCCTAATGCTTGGATTAATCCTGTAAACACGGCTTTTTTGTCAAACTAACTCTAGTTATTGCCTATTTTTGCTTGAAATCAATTGGTAATTCTCACAGAAATCTCCAACATCCAAGTATATTTTCTGACTTTTTTTCGTATAGGAATATTAACACATTAGCATCCTTCACAAGGCATACTTGGGTAAGAAGGTTATTGTCTAAGAAGACCAATTTGACTTACTCTGGTTTTCACCACAAGTTCGGAGTTTAATAGAAGCAATTATAGAGAACGAATGCTTATGTTTATTACCGTCGCTCAACCGCCTAACAAGGGGTACTATTTGTTACACAGCATCCAAGGCTTTCAAAGCATTGTAGAGGCTTAGGCAATGATTGAAATGAAAGTCGCTGGCATAGCATTAGATGCCATAACCCGCAGCCCGATCGTCCTTTTGAAAGATTCTTCAGATCGGCGGGCTTTGCCAATTTACATTGGTCAGGAACAGGCTAGGGCAATTATGGGCGCACTGGAGAATCAAAAGCCTCCCAGACCCTTAACCCACGACCTGATTGTGAATCTTCTAGAGACTTGGAATATGACTCTAGAAAAGGTGATCATTCATTCCCTGCAAAAGGATACATTTTATGCAGCTTTAATCGTCCAGCAAGGCGAGGTCAAAAAAGAAATTGATGCACGTCCTAGCGATGCGATCGCCATTGCCCTCCGTACAAATACCCCCATTTGGGTAATGGAAGAAGTAATTGCCGATGCTTCTATCCCTGTTGATCGTGATGCAGATGAAGCCGAACAGCAAGCCTTCCGTGAATTTGTTTCCAATCTCCGTCCTGAAGATTTGATTAAGCGCTTTGGTAATGACGACAGTTAGGCAATTTTAGATTTTTAATTTTGGATTTTAGATTCAAGGAAAAATCTAAAATCTAAAATCTAAAATCTAAAATTGAATGACTCCTAACTCTTTGTTAAAGATGCAATACCGACGCTTTGGGAAAACAAATCTACGCCTCTCGGTTTTTTCCTTGGGAACAATGCGCTACCTGGCTGATTTTGAAAATGCTCACCAGACTATCGAACAAGCCTTAGCGCTAGGAATTAATCATCTAGAAACCGCCAGAGGTTACGGCAAAAGTGAGGAGTATCTTGGTAGGGCGTTAAAAGCTGGGTTGTCAGTACCCCGAACGAAGCTTTATATCACTACCAAAATCTCAGCCACAGCAGATACTGA
Source organism: Nostoc sp. CHAB 5834 (assembly GCA_020829485.1). The sequence goes on from JAIVFU010000068.1 coordinate 13,970, forward strand.
CACCATGCGTCGGTGCATCAATGAATCCCTAGAACGATTACAGCTAGATTATTTAGATTGCTTAGGCGTTCATGGCTTGAACACCTGGCAACATTTAGAGTGGGTGCAAGCTAAAAATGGCTGTATGCAAGCCGTAGAAGAAGCTGTTGCTGATGGTCGAGTGCGACACGTTGGTTTTTCTAGCCACGGGTCATTAGAGCTAATTCAGGCAGCAATAAATACAGGTTTTTTTGAATTTGTCAATCTGCATTATTACTATTTTTTTCAACGGCACGCACCAGCAATTCAACTAGCTGCCGAAAAAGACATGGGCATTTTCATTATTTCCCCTGCTGATAAGGGAGGACGGCTCTATACACCACCCCAAACTCTAAAAGACCTGTGTTATCCGTATTTACCCTTAGGTTTAAACTATCGCTTTTTACTTTCTGACAACCGTATTACTACTTTGAGTATAGGGCCAGCAAACCCAGATGAATTAAGGGAACCTTTGCGAATTGCTGACGATGATGGAGAGTTAACATCAGCCGAAAATTCTGCTTTTAAACGGTTAGAAAATCACCAAAAAGTTGCTTTACAAACTGATAAGTGTAGCCAGTGTTATGCTTGTTTACCCTGTCCAGAAAATATCAATATTCCAGAGGTGCTGCGGTTACGAAATCTTGCAGTGGCATACGATATGACTGACTATGGGCAATATCGTTACGGAATGTTTGAAAATGCTGGTCATTGGTTCCCTGGAATGAAAGGCGATCGTTGTACAGAATGCGGTGACTGTTTGCCTCAGTGTCCAGAAAAGTTAGATATTCCAGCTTTGTTAGAAGATGCTCATGAAAGATTAAGTGGCAAAGCAGGTAGGAGATTGTGGGGTTGACACTCTCCGGTCTAAAGACTTACTGTGTAGACACAAGCCGGAAAACCTCATCCACATTGGCTTGAATCTGGTAGGGTGCGTTATGTATTTATATGTATAACGACGTATAACGCCCCCGTTCACCCCCCGCAAGCAACCGCCTGAGAAAAGTGATGCTGGGTTTCCTGTTGTCAACCTAGCCCACGGCGATAGGCGATCGCCCTACTTTGGCCTGTGCAATTGCACCCTCTGGAGCTATATGTATAACGACGTATAACGACTAAGTTGAGCGGCGGCTAATATCCTTTGCATCCTCGCCAATCTCTCTCGCCCGTCCGCTCCAACGTGTTGTTAGACCGGGCTTTCGCAATAAGTTTACAACTTCTCTTCCACCTTCAGCTTGCTGCTTTTGCAAATCAGCAAAGATAGCTTTCAAGTCATGATTGAATGAACGAGAGTATTCTTCACGAATTCTGTGGATTTCTTCGACAATCTCATCCTGATACATGATTAATCTCCAAGCAGTTCGTAGGGTGTACAAAGAATCGGCAAATCATATCCAAAATCAAAACTGATTTCCGCCAATTTTCTCTGAATTTGAGCATTGGCGATGTGCTTGCAGTTCCATGTGAGTAGGTAATCCATGCCGTGAACGGTCGCGGCTGCGATATGAACAGCATCAACATCCGCTTTTGTGGGAAGGCTACTGCGTCCCAAAAATTGCTCTGCTAATTCAAGCACAGATTGGTTCAAATCGAGTAACGCAAGATCGCGAATGATTTCAAGTCGTTTAGATGCGATTTGAGCATCTCCTTGGGAGGTTTCTTTTACGACTGCTTGGGAGGAGTAGAGTTGGAAGTCACTGCGGCGCGTATCCCACCACTCCCTCGTTATCTCAATATTTGCAGCCACTACAATATCTCTGCTGGGTCGAGCAGTGAGATAGCCTAAGATACTCGTCTCGATGTAGACAGTTTCACTCATGCAGGAAATGGGCGACAGCTTTTTCTATCCATTTTAGTCCACACCACTGCTCGTCCGTCTCAATGCATTGTTAGCCTCGCAAAGGCTTGTGATTGTTGGGTTTCGTGCCTCAACCCAACCTACAATATCGGCGATCGCACTGGTGAAAGGAAGCGATCTCCCTCTCATTTTAGCCTCGCTATTGCATCCACGGTTGCAGCTTAAAGTGCAATCTGGCTTCTGGTTAGTACTGCCAGAGAAAAGTTATGCTGGGTTTCCTGTTGTCAACCCAGCCTACGGCGATAGGCGATCGCCCTTTTCAAACATCATTTTACAGTTAGCTATACAGGAGTTGCAATCAGGCTATAGTTGATGGGGTCGCCGGAGAATTGATAGACCTCGACAAAGTAGTTATCACCAGGATTCAAAAAATTGGTAATTACATCATTTGAGCCGGAACCAGCAGATGAGATGGCAATAACCTCGCCAGGATCAACCACTAAATTGCTATTAATATCCTGAATAAGTCGGAGATCAGGATCACGAGACTCGACTGGATCGAGGGTAAACCTGAAACTGCCAGCCGTGTCCACAACGAAATTATAGATATCAGAGGTATCATTGTTACTCAAGGAGTCCTTAAAGTTTCTTGAACTCGTTAGAACGCCAAGCAGGACATCGCTGCTCAGGAGGTTACTGGGTGAGTTAATGGTAGTGGTTGATAGCCTCAAATCATATCCACTATTACTAAAAAACGGATCAACTTGAGCTACGTAAGGTCCTGCTGCCTGGTTTGCAATGTTAATTCCTTCATCAAAGGTGCCACTACGAGATGAAGTACCAACCTCTGTGTCAACACCATCAACAATTCCATTACTATTCAAATCCTTAAACACTTTGACATCAGCATTACCGCTTAAGCCAGTGAGAGCCAAGTTGATGTTAACACCGCTACTAGGTAGGCTGAAACTAAAGGTGTCTTGCGGGTCGAGATCGCCAACAAAGTTACTAACAACAATTGGGGTATTGCTGAGTGTACCAAGGCTAAATTCTGCTGCCATTTTCTTACTCCCTGAAATATTTTAAAGGATTTTTGCTACGGAATACCAACCAAACAGATAGATAGGAAAATTCACTTTGAAGCACTGCTCCCGAAGCACTGCTCCCGCTAACTAGAGTGTTAGCCGAATGATTATAACATGATATGTGCTGTAAGTAATTCTCAAATCTTGGCGTTCATTTAAAACTGCAATACTCTACCTACGCTCTACAGTTCATGATAAAATTCAATAAGTGTGAGTTAGATTAAGATTAAGTTTTGCTTATGATTTAGTTAAACTTTTCTAGAGTTATTTCAAGCTATAAAGAAGCATTTATTTTTTATTCAAAAATTAATTATTGCTTAATACTCGTAACTATCTATACGATTGCTCATTTACCCCCAATACCCATGAATGAAATCAATAAGGGACTTCTAGAAAATAAAGTATACAGATAATTATTTTATTTTTTTGAAGTCCCTAACCTAAGCATGGGAGTCACCACCCAGTCGTACACTTGTCATTCTGACTCCTAGCTTCTGAGTTCTTTGTTGTTAAAATTATATAAAGATTAAAAGAGTTAGGAAGATCCGCCCAAGCTGGGGTATCTCGCGTCAATAAAGATGAAGATTAAAAAAAAAGAAATATCCTGCGCCAATCACTGACGGTTTTCCACTACAGTGGACGGGCTGTAAACTTAGTATGGACTACTAGCCGATCGCTTACTATTCTGCTGGCGAGTTTAACAATAGTTGCTGGTCTTTTACCGGCGGCGATATCCTATATCAGTAAGTTGATTGTTGATGCAGTGGTACTTGCCTCTCAAGTTAACTCACACAATGGTTTTGTCAATATTTATCCTTCCCTATCTTATGTAGGATTAGAAGCGATCGCTGTAATTTTACTAGCAGGTAGTCAACGGGGAATCATTATTTGTCAGTCGTTATTGCGGGCGCTAATGGGTCAACGGGTGAATGTACTCATCTTAGAAAAGGCGCTGACACTCGATCTTAGGCAGTTTGAAGACTCAGAATTTTATGACAAATTGACTAATGCGCGACGAGAAGCATCAGTTCGTCCCCTTTCTTTAGTAAACCGCACCTTTGGGTTAGTGCAAAATGCCCTTTCCCTTTTCACCTACGGTATTTTGCTAGTAAATTTCTCAGCTTGGGCAGTGGTGGTGCTGATTTTGGCAGCGATGCCTGTATTTATAGCAGAAACAAAGTTTGCTGGAGAAGGCTTTCGCTTGTTTAGTTGGCGTGCGGCAGAAACTCGTCAACAGCACTACTTAGAAAATCTGCTAGCAAGAGAAGATTTTGTCACAGAAGTCAAACTCTACCAACTGGGAGAGATGTTGCTAGGGCGTTACCGCAACCTGTTTGAGCAACTATATGGCGAAGACCGCGATTTGACTCTGCGGCGAGGGTTTTGGGGGTATCTCCTAAGTTTAGTTAGTACTGGTGCTTTTTACGTAGCTTATGCTTGGATTGTACTGGAAACAGTGCTAGGTAGGATTTCCTTGGGAGATATGACAATGTATCTCACTGTGTTTCGCCAAGGACAATCTACTTTCTCCAATGCCCTCACTTCTATTGGAGGGATGTATGAAGATAACCTATATCTATCAAATCTCTACGATTTTCTGGAAGAGGAAGTACCAAAATCTTGGGGTAACGCAACCATTGGTTTAAATCCTCAAGATGGTATCCGTTTTGAGAACGTATCATTTACTTATCCAGGAAGTTCTAAGCCAGCGTTGACAAATATTTCGCTGCATTTGAAACCCAGAGAGAAATTGGCAATTGTCGGTGAAAACGGTTCCGGTAAGACTACCTTAATCAAACTACTTACCCGACTCTACACTCCCGACTCTGGGCGAATTTTCTTAGATGGCTTGGATTTGCAAGAATGGGATGTGGATGTGCTACGTCGTCGCATTGGTGTAATTTTTCAGAACTTTGTCCGCTACCAGTTCACTGTGGGGGAAAATATTGGCGTGGGCGATGTAGAACATCTCGAAAACAAAACTCGTTGGCGAACTGCTGCTGAAAAAGGCATGTCCCAATCATTTATTGACCAATTACCCCAAAGCTTCCAGACTCAACTTGGTCGTTGGTTTAAGGGAGGACAGGAACTTTCGGGGGGACAGTGGCAGAAAATTGCTTTGTCTCGTGCTTTTATGCGATCGCAAGCAGATATCTTGGTGTTAGATGAACCAACATCAGCAATAGATGCCCAAGCTGAGTTTGAGATTTTCAATCATTTTCGCGCTATTACTCAAAATCAGATGGTACTTTTGATTTCCCATCGCTTCTCAACAGTACGAATGGCTGACAAAATCGTAGTTATAGAAAATGGGGAAGTTATAGAACAAGGAACTCACGAAGAATTGTTAGAGATAGGAGGACGTTATGCCAAATTGTTTCTGTTACAAGCAGCCGGTTATCAGTAAAATGTGAGCTACTTTGTGAATTTAGATAGCGATGCCTAGGTTAGGCTGCGCCTACGCTTACTTTTTACAAAGTACATAACATCTTTATCTAACCACGTTAAACTGTTCAGTAAATATGGGTCACTAGACAATCCGTATCGTTAAACATTGCTACCTGATAAAATTATGCAAATAACAAAACAGCGATACTATACCCCAGAGGAATATTTAGAGCTAGAAGAAGCTGCTGACTACAAAAGTGAATACATTAACGGGCAAATAATTCCTATGGCCGGTGGATCAGTAAATCACAATCGAATCTCGTTGAATGTAAGTGCTGCCTTAAATTTTGCGTTTCGCCAGCAAGATTACGAAGTTTTCATGGGTGATGTTCGTCTGTGGATACCCCAAAAGCTTACCTATACCTATCCAGATGTGATGATTCTGGGAGGTGAACCAGAGTTTTTTAACAACCGGAAGGATATAATTCTGAATCCACAGATTATTGTTGAGGTTTTATCAAAATCGACCAAAGGATATGATTCTCCTGCGGAGACGCTATGCGAACGCGAAGATAAATTTCAGGCTTACCGAACTATTTCTACTTTCCCAGAATATCTATTAATTGACCAAACTCGGATTCATGTAGATCAATTTTCCAAAACTGGGAAAAAGCAGTGGACGCTTCGTGAATATGATGAAGAAGATGAAGCGATCGCACTTGTAACCGTACCCTTTGAGATTTCCTTACAGGATTTATACAACAAAGTTAAGTTTGAGCCTGTTGAGTTGGAAGGGGAAAGTGCTGATATTGAAGGATTGGGGTAAGGTGCGATCGCTTTATTTGTGTAAACAAACTAAAAAACATTTAAGCCACTTTTAACAGTTTCTGAGGAAAAGTAATTAGCTCTGGCAGAGGTTTTCCTTGCTCTCCATACCATTCGATTAGAGACTCAATGACTTCCTTTCCATGTTTAGCGGCTTATTCGGTTATTACTTATATTTTTTGATAGTATAGAATAATTTTTACATAGTGATAAGTAGGGTTACAATGTGGCATTGCCCATTGCTTCTAGCTAAGGCGCATTGTCTAACCCACTTTCACATAACACAGCAATGATGGATTGGAAGAAACTCCTGACACCACAAAGACTTGGCAAGACTGAAGCAGAAAATCTCCAGTTTGATCGTACTCCCTTTCAAAGAGACTACGATCGCCTAGTATTTTCCTCACCTTTTCGTCGTCTCAAAGATAAAACTCAGGTTTTTTCTTTGTCTACAAATGATTACATTCGTACTCGTCTCATTCATAGTCTTGAAGTGTCTTGCGTCGGTCGCTCCCTTGGCAGAATAGTGGGTGAGGCAATTGTAAAAAAATACGACTTTAATCAGGATGGGTTACGTGCTTCAGACTTTGGTGATATTGTGTCTGCTGCTTGTCTGGCTCATGATATTGGGAATCCTCCTTTTGGCCATTCTGGAGAGGATGCTATTCGTACAGGATTTGAATCGTGGTACAACACTGTTAATCATGTAGGAGAAGAACTTCTCAGCAAGTCTCAAAAAGCTGACTTTAATTCATTTGAGGGTAATGCACAAGGCTTTCGTATTCTAACCAAGCTTGAAATGCCCCCCAGAAAAGGCGGAATGCAACTAACCTGCCCAACTTTAGCTGCTTTCACAAAGTACCCTAGAGAATCTTCTCTACCAAAATCTATTTTTAACGGTTACTCAGGTAAAAGTGTTAAAAAATATGGTTTCTTCCAGGCAGAAAAAGATTTATTTGCTGAAGTAGCAGAAACGGTTGGTCTAATTCGCCGTCATGATAATGCAGCATGGTGGTCTCGACATCCACTTGCTTTTCTTGTTGAAGCAGCAGATGACATTTGTTACTCAATTGTTGATGTAGAAGATGGTCATCGTATGGGTTACATTCCATTTGACAAAACTAAGGAATTACTTAACGTAGTTGCAAATATTGCAAATAAAGATATTCAAGAACATGGTGAAAGCAATACAGAAATAGTTAAGCGATTGCGGGCTTTAGCTATCAATAAACTCATAAATGAGGCAAGTGATATTTTCCTGAAACACGAAGAAGATATACTCTCTGGAGAGTTTGATAAAGACTTGTTATCTCTAAGCACTTATGCAAACCACCTAGAAGAAATTGGAAAGGAAACTCGCGCGGCTGTTTTCCAACATCCTAATGTTGTTAGTATTCAGATTGCTGGGTATGAAGTTTTAGGGAAACTATTTGCTGAATTTGTTAATGCCGTCCTGCACAATAGCAAGAAAGGCAATTTGGTCTATCATATGCTTCCAAAAGAATATAATAATCCGAATTCAGACGAAGATACCTATAATAAAATTCTTAGAGTTACAGACTATATCTCCGGCATGACTGATTCTTACGCTACCAGTTTATTCCAACAATTTAGCGGTATTTCTTTGGGATAAGGGACTTCCAAAAAATAAATTATCCCAAATTATGTGTACATTGGTAGAGGCGCACATCTGCCACAAAAACGGGATGTTTTTTCACTGGAAGTCCCTAAAGTTACAGCGATCGCCCCTTCCCCACCATCCCCTACCAACTTAAATAAAATCACTTGCTATTTAAGCCTAAGTCTAATGAAAAGCGATCGACTAACTTACACGTCTAGGTTTTACCAGCCTTCAATCCCTTGCCATACTTCTGTCTATATTTGTGAATAGCAGATTTAAGTTTTGCTTTCAGTTCTGGCGGATTTTGCATTACTGATATAAACAAATCTCTGTCACGATCGCATAGCACTAAACTTTTAGATTCTTTCAACATAGTTAATTTCCGCCTTCAGCGTAGTTATTCTTAGTGGGCAATGTATACACAATATTTATTTTGAGCATCACATTCTGTTTTTGCCCTCTCTGAACTAGGAATTAAATTGCTACGGAGGAGATAGCGTAGAGGCAAAGCGGCTTGTCGTTAGACATCGCCTCCTCCCCACCATTTCCCACCAACTTAGATAAAATCACTATGGTGCTAGTTAACCCTAAGTCTAATGAAAAGCGATCGCCCCTCTCCCCCTCTTTCTCTTCAACGTCCTGAACTACTCGCGCCAGCAGGTAATTGGGACTGTGCCAAAGCTGCTGTGGAAAATGGGGCAGATGCAATTTACTTCGGTTTGGATCGCTTCAACGCCAGAATGCGGGCACAAAACTTTACTGAGGCAGACTTACCCCAATTAATGACATTTCTGCATCGTCGTGGCGTAAAGGGTTATGTCACTGTCAACACACTAATATTTCCCAAAGAACTAGCAGAAGCACAACAATATCTCCGCACAATTATTGCCGCAGGTGTGGATGCAGTGATTGTTCAGGATGTGGGTATATGCCGTCTCATCCGTCACCTGTCGCCCGATTTTCCCATCCATGCCTCCACCCAAATGACCATTACTAGTGCGGCTGGGGTGGAATTTGCCAAGTCCCTCGGCTGTCAATTAGTGGTGCTGGCGCGTGAATGTTCTCTTCAGGAAATCAATAAAATTCAGCAGCAGATTGCCCTACAAGAAACTTCGCTGCCCTTGGAAGTCTTTGTTCACGGTGCTTTGTGCGTAGCGTATTCTGGTCAGTGTTTGACTAGTGAGGCTTTAGGCGGACGTTCTGCAAACCGAGGTGAATGTGCCCAAGCTTGTCGGATGCCCTACGATTTAATTGCTGATGGGGAAATTGTAAATTTAAAAGAACGCAAATATTTACTCAGTCCTCAAGACTTAGCAGGGTTAGATGTTCTGCCAGATTTGGTCAAATCAGGAGTAACTTCTCTCAAAATTGAAGGTCGTTTGAAAGCCCCAGAGTATGTTGCTAATGTCACCCGTGTTTATCGGCAAGCTTTGGATGGCGTGATGGCGCAATTGGAAAGACCTAACCCCCTAACCCCCTTCCCTGGTAGGGAAGGGGGAATAAAAGCTCCCCTCTCCGTTTCGGAGAGGGGCTGGGAGAGAGGTCAATCAGATCAAGAACACTACAACCTAGAAATGGCATTTTCTCGCGGACTCTACACGGGTTGGTTTGGCGGGATTAATAATCAGGAACTAGTTCACGCCCGCTTTGGTAAAAAACGTGGGGTTTATTTGGGTGAAGTTAGCCGCATTCACAACGAACAGGTAACAGTCAAACTGGAAGCGCCTGTAAAACCAGGAGATGGAATTGTATTTGACTGCGGTCATCCAGAGGCGAAAGAAGAAGGCGGCAGGGTTTATGCTGTGGTATCCAAAGGTAAAGAAACCATGCTGACCTTTGGGCGAAATGACTTGAACCTGCGCCGAGTGCATATAGGCGATCGCATTTGGAAAACCAGCGATCCAGAACTCGATAAGCAACTACGTCAAAGTTTTGCTGGCGAGAACTCACAATTTCAACGTCCGATTGACTTGGAGGTTTATGGAGAAGTTGGTCAGGCGTTGATTGCGATCGCCCACGATCGACTCGGTAATATTGTACAGGTCGAGTCTGCAATTTCACTGATAGAAGCGCACACCAAACCCTTAGATACAGACCGTTTACAAGAACAATTAGGTCGTCTTGGTAACACATCTTTCTTTTTAGAAACACTAACCAACCACCTTAGCGGTGCTATTATGCTGCCCGTAAGTGAGTTGAACCGGATGCGGCGGGAAATTGTGGCGCAGTTGGAAGAATTGCGAAGTCAACGCAAACGCTGGCAATTACGTTCTAATGTCTCTTTCCAAGATTTACTCCCCTCCTCATCTGCCTCATCTTCTTTATCCCCCTCACTCATCGTCTTAGTACGTAACCTCAAGCAACTCCAAGCCGCCCTCAAAGCTGGTGTTGAAACACTCTACTGTGAATTTGAAGATCCCCGCGCCTACCGAGAAGCAGTACAGCTAGTACGCCAACCCAGACAACAATTCCCAGTCCCCACAATTTGGGTTGCACCACCCCGAATTACCAAACCGGGGGAAAACTGGATTTTGCAGCAAGTACGTGCCTGTGAAGCAGATGGCTATCTAATACGCAACTATGACCAATTGCAATTCTTTGCTCAAGACCGTTGTATTGGAGATTTTTCGCTCAACGTTGCTAATCCCTTAACAGCAGACTACTTTCAGCAACACTTTGGTTTAGAAAGGCTGACGGCATCCTATGACCTGAATATTACCCAACTACAAGACCTGCTTACCAGTTGCCCTCCCCAGTGGTTTGAGGTGACAATCCATCAGCATATACCAATGTTTCACATGGAGCATTGTGTATTTTGTGCCTTTCTATCAACGGGTACAGATTATACAAACTGTGGACGACCTTGTGATAAGCATGAAGTTAAATTAAAAGACCGTGTAGGCACTGAACACATCCTCAAAGCAGATGTAGGTTGCCGTAATACTGTATTTAACGGCACTGCTCAAACCGGAGCCGAGTACGTACAGCGCCTTATAGAACTCGGATTACGTCAGTTTCGCATTGAGTTTGTCAATGAAACACCAGAACAAGTGAGTAAAACAATACATAGCTATCGTCAACTACTGCAAGGCGAGATTACAGGTTCCCAACTCTGGCGTGAATTGAAGTTGCAAAATCAATTAGGCGTGACTCGTGGCCCTATGGGAGTGTCTGCATTGCGGTCATAATTGATTTGATGTAAAACTGGGATTTTTACATACGATCATATAAAAAAATGGCTTACAAGCTATGATGCCGTAAGCCAACTGATTTACGGTTGCAAAATTATCCCTCTATTCTCCTAGCAGTTCTACTGCCTCTTCAAGTTTGAGTTTTGCCTTATATAACTTGAGCAACTTCTCTTGTTCCCAACGTTGAGGGGCTTGATACCGCTTGCCTTCCATTGTCAGCTTAATTAGCGCCGCCTGTTCATCAGTAGGTGAATTCATCTGATCGAGTGCAACTGCAATATTCTGGTAAGCTTCAAAGGATAGTCGTCTCAATCCCTTTCCCTCTTGCGACTGGGTAAGTGCGATCGCAGGGAATGCCATTAAAGATGTAATCCAGCTAGTTTTGTATCCTGCATTCCCAGTAGGCTTTAACCCATATCGCCTACACAAGTCTCTCAACTGGGCAATAGTTTTAATTTCAAGTTCTGACCGTGTGAACATAAAATAGAGTTACCCATTTTCTAAAAGTGGTATCGGTGGTGTACTGTTTTCCAGGCATGAACCCCACCGATTTATAAATTTATTTCGGCGCAAGCATCGATACAAGCTTTATTTATATTTCTCAACAATGCCTAACCCGAAAGGTAATCCACAAAATTTTGATAATCAACCAAGTAAAGACTTAACTGAAAATGTTACTTTTAGAGCTACCAAGGAAATGAAAGAAGAGATACAAAAGCAAGATAATCCAGCACAATTCTGTAGAGATGCCGTGCAAGAGGCGCTAGACAAGCAAAAAAGGAAATAGTGTAGCTACTTCCCTCTATTATCCTGAGATGTTAATTTTCTGATCGCCCAGCTTGAAAAATCTGTTCGGCTGTCAAGTTTAATTCTGGGAATGTAGGGGATATGATGCGATCGCTACCCCGAAACAGGTTAACTTGATACTCACCATCCACCAAATAGTAAACGGAGATAGTCGGTTGTTTAGGATTACCTATATATCTTCTGCCGCCCAAAGCTAAATAGTCAACAATCCAGTATTCAGGAACGCCAAAAGTTTCGTAGTCAACCAGCTTGTGTGCATAATCATCTTTCCAATTACTGCTGACGACTTCAATAACTAAGGGAACCGACGCAGCTTGAGTAACCGTTGAAGACTTTTTCCACATCGGTTCTGCTGAAAGATTCTTTTGATTTATCACTATCACATCAGGCGAATAACCTGATTCTTTGTCAGGAACTTTGACCAGTGCTTGCTTGGGTATGAGGTAAGGAAGTTTTAATCGTTTGAACTCTAAAGTTATTTCACCCGCTAAAAAACCATTAATCTCTTCATGATCTCCTACTGGCTGCATTTCAACAATTACCCCATCGTGTAGTTCATAACATCCGCCGTCTGGCTTCCAATTGAGGAATTCTTCAAAAGCGATCGTTTTTGGTAAGGCTTGAAACATCACACTTACTCCTGATGATGATTCAGAGTTTAGCAAATTATTTGGTATCACATCACTGAGGAGAATCGCTATAATAACCAGATAGACGTGATTGTAGTCAATGAATGTTATGGAAATAAAAAATATCAAGGAAGAAGCACGACGACTAATTGACAAATTGCCAGAAAATTTGACATGGGATGATTTAATGTATGAAATCTATGTAAGACAAGCAATAGAAGCGGGATTAAGTGATAGTGAAGCGGGAAGAGTTGTTTCTGTTGAAGAAGTACGCGCAAAATTTGGATTGCAACAGTGAAAGTTTTTTGGACAGAAACAGCCGTTAATCATTTATCCTCTATTTATACCTATATATCTCAAAATTCTCCTCATTATGCTCAAAGACTAGTTGAGCGATTAACTCAACGCTCTGAGCAAATTGCCCAATTTGCATTATCGGGTCGCATTATCTCAGAATTTTAAACTAAGCAGATTAGAGAAGTTATTGAAGGCTCTTATCGCATTATTTATTATATTAAGTCTGACCAAATTGATGTTCTTGCTGTTCTTCATGGTTCTCAACAAATCGAATCTATCATTGATGAAACTTGATTCTTTGCCAGGAACTTTGACTAATGCTTGCTTGGGTATGAGGTATGGGAGTTTTAATCGTTTGAACTCTAAAGTTACTTCGCCAGCTAAAAAACCATTAATCTCTTCATGATCTCCTAGTGGCTGCATTTCAACAATTACCCCATCGTGTAGTTCATAACATTCGCCGTCTGGCTTCCAATTGAGGAATTCTTCAAAAGCGATCGCTTTTGGTAAGGCTTGAAACATCACACTTACTCCTGACTCTGGTTTAGAGTTTAGCAAATTACTTGGTATTGCTCACTTGACCCTCAGATCCCCGACTTCTTTAAGAAGTCGGGGATCTAAATCGACATAAAACCTTGCTAGATAACGCTAAAACGAGTAATCAGGAAGATTTTACAAAATTTTGTATCTATTTTGGTAACAACGTTAATTCAGGTGAATGAACGTTATAAACTCAACCTTGGAATCAGAAAGAGATTCCTTAAACCATTGAGCATTAAACAGTTATCAGGCGTATGGTAGGGGATTTAAACCCACTACCAAAGCATTTCACTTTCTTTTTGGGGGACTTGAACCCAAAGAACAAAATTGAGAACTAAGTAACTGTTAAATAATTCAGCCATAAATATCTAAAACGAAGTAACTAATAGGTTATCAAGGATTCAGCATGAACAAAAACGCTAAGTTGCAGCGCAATTTTTGCTGCTCATTTTCTCGTGTTTCTCGTTACAGTTTAATTGGATTACTGGGTGTGATTTTGTTATCAGATGCGGTGGGTGCAAAGGTTGGTGGTTTAGAGAACTATTCACCAAAGCGATCGCCAGAAATTCTATTAGATAAATATCGAGATAATTTTCCATCTTTAGAAACTGGTGATAAGCAAGTATTATTGAAAAACTATCATAATCAAAGAGAAATATATCTTGCACAGCAATCAGCGCCTACCCCATCAATTCCCTTGAATACAGAGCAACAAAAGTTATATGAGCAGGGAGTCAAGCTATTTCAAGAAGCACAGGAGCTAAAGAAAAAAGGTAATAGAGAAGGATACGATCAAGCGATAAATAAATATCAACAAGCGTTGAAAATTGTCCAGAGTATAGGACTGCGCCAAGAGGAAGCTGAGATAAATCAAAATATTGGTGTAGTTTACTTTTTACTTTCCGACTATAAAAATGCGCTTGAGTCCCACAAGAAAGCACTTTCAATCTGGCAAGAACTAAATCAGCCTTTGCAGCAAGCATCTGCACTCAGTTTAATTGGTAACGTGTATGTCGGAATCGGCGAACATGAAAAAGCAATCGAATATTTCAATCAAGCAGAGTCAAGTTTTCGGGCACAGAAGCAATTTGGTTTTGTAGCTATAACTTTAAACTCTGCCTCTAATGCCTACATGAGATTAGGTCAGATGAAAAATGCTCTTAACTCCCTCAATCAAGCAATAGAGATTTATCGTACTACATTTATAGATATAGATAAAGAAGCTTATATTCTTGATCGTATTGCTTTCGTTTATTCTCAAATAAGTGAATCAGACACAGCTTTTCAATATTATAATCAAGCTCTAGATATTCAACGTAAAAGGCGAGATTTCCCTGCACAAGCGATAATTATGAGACACATTGGTTCTCTGCACCTTAAATTGGGCAAACATCAACAAGCATTAGAATTTTTAAATAAAGCACTGGAAATCCAACAGACAAAAGGTACATTAATAGACCAAGGTTTAATCATTCAGGATATTGCTGATGTCCATATTTCATTGGGAGCTTACAATCAAGGAATTGAAGAATACAAGAAAGCAAAATCGCTCTTTCATCAAGCTGGTTTGACGAGCTTAGAGTCCCAGGCTATTGGACTGATTGTTAGTGTTTATAGAAGTTTTTTAGGTGATAACCAAAAAGCACTGAAATATACAAATGAAGCACTTCAGCTTCAACGTCAAGGTGGTGATAAAGAAGACGAAGCTTCAACTCTTAACCAACAAGCTGATATTTACCTTTTACAGGGAGATTATCAGATTGCACTAGACCTTTATAACCAAGCCTTAAAAATTGAACGCTTCATAACAAAAAATCCTAGAGCAGAAGCGCGTACTCTTGGTAATATTGCATTACTTTACAATTCATTAGGCGACCCTAACTCAAGTATTAAGACTTATAACCAAGCACTAGATATATATACGAAGCTGGACAATCAAAGTGAACAAGCAAGAATTATGAGAGCCATTGGCAATGTTTACCAACTAGATGGAAGGTACAACGAGGCTTTCAAATATTATAATCAGGCACTATCCTTATACCAAAGACAAAAGGATCATCAATTGGAAATTGCTACACTTTGGGGTATAGCAAAAACCCATCGGTCTTCAAAAGATTATGACAAAGCGTTCGATGCTGCTAATCAGGCATTAGTATTATCTCAGCAGTATCAATATTCTTTTGAGCAAACAGCTTCTCTTGGCATTATCGGTAGCGTATATTTTGCTCAAGGAGACTATCAAAATGCATTAAATAGCTATAAAAATATTTTGGTAGATTATCGCAAAGCTGGATTACGAATTAAGGAAGCTGAAACCTTAAATACCATGAGCATGGCTTATGAGTTCCAGAAAAATTATAACCAGGCGATAGATAGACTGAATGAAGAACTAAAACTGCGACGAGAATTAAAAGACAAGACAGGAGAAGCACAGGCACTTTACCAAATCGCCATTAACCAACGTAACCTCGGAAACCTCGAAGCTGCACTTTCTAACATTCAAACTACAATCAACATTGTTGAAAGCATACGCGGTAATGTCCAAAGCGATGAACTGCGTACCTCATACTTCGCTACAGTGCAGAATTACTATAAATTCTACATCGACTTGTTGATGCAACTGCACGAAAAAGACCCCACAAAAGTATGCGAATTAAACATCCAATACTTCAAAATAAATGATAGATGCGATGCTGTTGCACTGCACATCAGCGAACGCGCCCGCGCTAGAAGTTTGGTAGAACTTTTAACCGAAGCCAATGCCAAAATTCGTAAAGGTGCAAACCCAGAGCTAATACAACAGGAACGTGATTTATTACAAAAACTGGATACCAAACAGAAACTCTTGCAAGATTTGGAGTCGAGGAGCCAAAAAGACCCCGTTACTGAAGCCTCTATTAAAAGATGCCAAAAAGACATTGAAAATCTCCTGAGCCAATACCGCGAATTGCAAACTAAAATTCGCACGACTAGCCCGAAATATGCTGCTCTGAAGTATCCCGAACCTTTGAAATTAGACCAAATCCAACAGCAACTCGATAAAGATACCATACTATTGCAGTATTCTTTGGGTGAACAACGCAGCTATGTTTGGGTAGTGACACCAAATTCTCTGCATAGCTACGAACTCCCTAAACGCAAACTGATAGAAACAGCCGCACTCGATTTAAAAGCGGGCTTACAAGATATTGCAAACCAGGGAACTTCTCCAGACAATATTCCCCTAGCTGGCAAAAAAATCAGTATTACTCAAGCTGCTAATCAACTAAGTGAATTGATTATTGCACCCGTTACAAAGCATTTAGGTCAAAAACGTTTAGTTGTTGTCGCTGATGGCGTGTTGCAATATATTCCTTTTGCCGCACTGACAATACCACAATCATCTATTAGTCAAAAGAATTATCAACCATTGTTGCTAAACCATGAAATTGTCAACTTACCATCAGCATCAACAATTGACATTCTCAGGAAAGAAATCAAAGAACGTAAAGCACCCAAAACCCTTGCTGTTCTTGCTGATCCGGTATTTAGTAAACAAGACGAACGGCTTGCAAACAATTGCCAAAATCCTCAGCCTTTCCTTAGTAACAACGCTCAGCAATTAGCCATAAATCCTCAAAATAGCTCTTATAATATTGAACTTGATTTAGAAAAGTCCGCCTTAATACGAGCTACAAGAGATATAAATTGGGACAATATTACGCGGCTTAAAAAGACGAGGACAGAGGCTCTAGAAATTATGAAATTTGTGGATGATTCTGAACAAATACACGCTTTTGATTGTGAGGCCAACTATGCCTGGGCAAGTAACCCGGAACTTAGTCAATATCGCTATCTACTATTTGCTACTCACGGCATACTCAACGATATTAATCCAGAATTATCAGGGATAGTGCTATCTCTGGTAGACAAAAACGGCAATCCTACTCAAAAACCGTTCCTGCAATTGTCCGATTTATTCAATCTCGATTATCCAGCAGAATTAATCGTACTAAGTGCTTGTGAAACAGGACTGGGTAAAGAGGTGAGTGGAGAAGGATTAGTAGGGTTGACAAGAGGATTAATGTATGCAGGAGCAGCGCGAGTAGCCGTCTCTTTGTGGAGTGTGGAGGAAGAAGCAACCTCGAAGTTGATGCGCGAGTTTTACAGAGAAATTTTGCAGAATGGCAAAACTCCAGCCGCTGCATTGAGAGCCGCACAACTAGAAATGTGGCGACAGGAAGAGTGGCGCAATCCCTATTCCTGGGCAGGTTTCACGTTATTGGGAGAATGGCGCTAACAAAAAATACTTGTGAAAGCTATTCTGCATCTACAAAATTGAAAATTTTGAAATTAGGAGAATCATAAATGAAACGGCAATTTATCTTTCTTGGCGTATCAGGTTTTTTGGGTTTAATGATTTTGGGTATTTGGGCATCTGTGGAAGCAGAATCTCAACCAGTACCGCCAAAGTTTAGCATCATTAAAAATGTCGCAGAATTTAATCTCGTAATTGACAAAGAACCCATTTCAGGAAGTGATGTCAAAGCCATTGATCAACCACCAGACTCAAGACAAAAGATTATTGGTGGAGATGACCGTATCCCCATGACTAGTAGAAAAAATCCTTGGTCATCTGTCGGTAAGATTGAAATGTTAGACGCTGATGGTAATGGTTATAGTTGCACGGGTACACTGATATCTGAAGACGAAGTATTAACTAATGCTCACTGCATAGTGAACCCAGAAACTCGTAAAGCCTATCAGAAAATCAAATTTCTACCTAATTTAATTAACGGAATTTTACGCGATCAAAATGATATCGCTGACGCAACCCATATTGCTATTGGTACAAATTTTCCAACTGGAACGTTAAAAGATTTTGTAGATGACTGGGCTGTTGTAAAACTCAATAAACCTCTTGGTAAAAAATACGGTCATCTAAAATTGAAATCCATACCATCTTTTGACCTGGTAGGAGATACTGAACAATTTGCTTTAGTTGGTTACTCTGGTGATTTTCCTAATCCCAATAAAAAAGGATTTGAAGAATTTACTGCTGGAGAAACAATGACTGCTGGCGTTCATGACGGATGTAGTATTCTTAGACAAAAGGATAATTTACTGTATCACAACTGCGATACCACAAAAGGTGCTTCTGGTGGTGCAATTATCGGTCAGATTGGCAGTGATTATTATGTTTTTGCCTTACATTCTGGCTCGGATAAAGTTAACGGACTACTATTAAACCGCGCTGTTAACATATCACGCATAAGATAAGCTTTGCGAAAATTAGTTGCTCATCAATCTTATAGCAATCCTAAATCATTCGTGAAAAGTTAGATCCCCGACTTCTTTGAGAAGTCGGGGATCTGAACAGTGCAAATTTGAACGAAATAAAATAGGATTACTATAGTTATATGGTTGATGACTAGCAAGCAAAAAAATCTATAATTTTACAGTTTATGAATACTATTTCGACAAGCAATAATTGGGACACTTCGCTTTACGAAGATAAACACGCCTTTGTCTGGCAATATGGCGAAGACTTATTGCAATTACTCAACCCCCAGCCAGGAGAATCCATTTTGGATCTCGGCTGTGGAACTGGACAACTCACCGAAAAAATTGCCCAAGCTGGTGCTGAAGTAATGGGAGTTGATTATGCATCCACGATGATAGAAAAGGCAAGACAAAACTATCCCGATATCCGCTTTGATGTTGCGAATGCGGCAAATTTTCAAGTAGACAAGCCATTGGATGCTGTGTTTTCCAACGCTGTACTACATTGGGTAAAAGAAGCAGATAGTGCGTAGTTTACCGCCGCAGGCATCGCTTCCATCCATCAATCCCTGAAACCCGGAGGCCGTTTTGTGGCAGAATTTGGTGGTAAGGGGAATGTAAAGGCGATCGCCACAGCTTTGGAAAGCGCCCTAGAAGCAATTAATATCTCGGCACAAGCCCTAAATCCGTGGTATTTCCCTAGTATTGGTGAATACGCCACCTTACTAGAACAGCAAGGCTTTGATGTCATTCATGCCATGCTTTTTGCTCGTCCAACTCCTTTAGCAGAAGGAGAAGCAGGTATGGCAAACTGGATTGGGATGTTCGCTTGCAGTTTTTTAGCAGGGCTTTCTGGTGAGCAAAAAATACAAATAATTCGCGTCGTCGAGGAATATCTGAAGCAAACACTCTATCAACAAGGAACTTGGACAGCAGACTATCGAAGAATTCGCATCGTTGCTATTAAACTTTAAATTGTGCGAATTTTTACTAGTGCCTTAATTACGAATTACGAATTACGAATTAGTTATGCATATACTTAAATTGTGCGATGCCTGCGGCGGGCTGCGCCAACGCCAGACATGGTTTTCATTACTACTAACCATTAGCCTCACCAATTTATTAGTCCCGCCCTCGCTAGCGCAAACCCCCACAATACCATCGCCTTCTAATGCGCCTCTGGAACTAGACTTATTGACCAAGCCAAAAGACTATGTAATCACAGTTAACACCATAAACCCAGAACGATTAACTGTTCCTAGTTTATGGTGGGCACAACAAAACTCTGAGAGAAAGCTATTGGATAATTGGATAGCATATCGAGCTTCTGAAAAAGAACCTGCACGAGTAGACTTGATCGTGAATCAGCAAATTTGGAGTTTACTAGACTCTATAGAGCGCTACGACTTCGTAAATCGCTTGGGTAGCGCTGCACGTAACTTTGGTTACAACGTCCGGGTATTTAACTATCAAAAAGAACCCCTGGCAACCTACACTTGCAACTTTAGTACAAGTCCAGCTTTATGCAGTATTCAAACGACTGTTAAGAACAAGATAGGTTTACAGCGTTCTTTGTAGAAAAAAGAGAGTAGAGACGCGATTAATCGCGTCTGAATTGGGAAGGGCACAAGGGGAACAGGAGAATAACCTATGCCCAATCCCCAATTAAACCTTAATTTTGGCGAATAAAGACTCGTATTGTTTTATTGCTGATGGGGGTAAGGGAAGCAAAAATTCGCTTTTATCAAAAACTTCGCGTAGGCGTAGCCCGTCGTAGTTATCGCTCTGTAAAATACTCCGTAATGCTTCTTGGATATCGGAAGCTACAATATTTGTAGAAATTGGCGAATTACTTTTCGTCAGCACCGAAATTTGTTTAGCTGTGCTTGGTTGCCAACAAAAGTCAATCCATTGATCTGATAAAGTACCCTTAGTAGTAATACCTGCCGGACGTACCCACAAGTCTACCCAGATTGCTGTTCCTGACTGGGGAATAACTGCGCCAAGTTGCGGATAACGTCCCAGAACTTGCACTATATCGCTTGACCAACCAACCGCTAGCCAAGTGTCTCCCATAATTAGAGGTTCTAAGTAGTTATTGGAACTGTAGAACTTTACCTGTTGGTTTAATGCCTGTAATTCCTTTTCTAAGTCTGGTACTTGGTCAAGATTCTCTGTATTATAAGATTTTCCTAACTTCTTTAAGACCAAACCAATAACTTCTCGTGGTTGATTGAGTAGGGAAATCTGCTGCCGCACTCCATCTCGCCACAAATCACTCCAATCTTTGGGTGTCCATCCCAATTTTCGCAACTTGTCACGGTTATAAACAATCACTGTGCTACCCCAGCGATAAGGCGCACCCCACACCTTCCCTTGAGTATCCAAGTTACCTTGGTCGTTGCGCGTTACCAGTTGTTTCCACCTTTCATCTAAAGCAGACCACTGCTTTAATTGGTTTCCCTCTACCTCTTGGAGTGGTTGAATCAGTTTCTGCTCAATAGCTGCTTTTAGCCAGTAATCTCCCAATGTCACTAGGTCTGCATCAGCTGTTTTTTGACCCTGCCTAAAGGGTATAAAGCGCCTCCATCCCTGCTCATCGGTGGCTTTTGGTTTCTGCTGCCAATTTTGTAATTGCTGAAATAAATCTTGTATCTGCTCGACTGGAGCAAACTTTAACTGCACCTCTTGCTGCAAACTTTTGTGGAACTGATTAACCACCTGACCAGGTATAGAACCTTTTAATAACTGTACTTTTAGTTGCGTCTGGTTGTTTCCACCACAGCCAAAAAGCAGTTGTGAAAGTGCCAATGTACTTGTACTTAGCAAAAAAGACCGTCGATCCATTGATTTTGGATTTGAGATTTTTGATTATACCTAATATTAAGCAGAGATATCACCAGAGGCTGACTAACTGAAAAAGTGTAGTTAGAAAATTAACGAGATTTTTTGTTGTTAATAGCGCTAATTTTGAATATTTGGCTTAAAATAGCGATTTCTTAGGCAAATATCTCCCTAAAGATTAATTTTTATCCATAAATTTCCTCATTAGTGCTTATGGTCAAAGTTTACTTATGTTTAGAAGTAATGATTTAAATGTCACATTTGCACCAAAAATTATCAATACTTAAATAATCCCTAAGTATAATTAAACTCAACGAGGTTGTCACCAACCCCGTTGGTCTTCAAAACCGTGCATGAGAGTTTCCATCTCACACGGCTCCTCAATGATTTGGTGCTTGTCACGCATACCTCATTACCCATTTATCCAAGA
>JAIVFU010000069.1 GCA_020829485.1 Nostoc sp. CHAB 5834
TTTTGTTTTCCTCTTTAGTCAGAAATACCCTCAAACGAGCGCCCATATTTTTTGTTACCTCGGTAGATATATTCTCCGTATTTATTTATTGTTACATAGTTTCGTTTTTTCCTGCCGACCTACTTACATATACAGCATCGACTCTGAGAAAAACCGATGGTACAGTAACTCATCTTTTTGGAATTGCACCTCAGCAAAAAAGATCATCTGAGATGTTGCATCAGGTGGAGGTAAAAATACCCCATCAATCCGAAATGTTGGCTCTTTAACTTCAACTGATTCAAAGCGATAGCTACTAGCTTCGGCTGGTGGCTGTTCTACTAACTCGAAAAACAATCCTGGGACACGTTTGAAAATTGCATAAAAAATTGCATCACGTCTCACAAATACATCCTCATAACTGTAGCGATCGCAATCAGTCACTTTCTGAGTTAGCTTATCTCAAATCATCTAAGTAAGAAACAGCAGCAAGTTCTGAAATAATCTGCAACCAAGTAGGAATTGCGATCTCAGATGACAAGTCTCCAGCCGCTAAATATCTCAGCAAAGTTTCTTTTTTGGAAAGGTTTTGCAAACTAGGAATAATTTGATCCAAAATACCTTCAAGTTCGGAATTAATTTGCTGATTAATTTCGCTAACATACTGCACAAGATGGAGGCTAGCGCTAGCAGTGATTTCATCTCGCAGCCGCAATACTAAAAGTTGGTGGTTGCTCGATCTGGGTAAACCTTGGCTTTTTTCTGGTGCCCAGTCAAAGATTTGACCAACATTGTGTTTCTCGTCTTGACGCGCTAAAGGAAAGATAATGTCGGGTGCAACGGTTTTGTTTTTACTACTGATTTCAGAGATGATTGCTTCTTTCCATTCATTAGGATCGCATCCTAGTAATAATTTGTAAAAAAGATCGGCATCTTCAAAACCAAATTTTTCTTCGATTTCTTGTTCCATATCTGGATGGAAAAATGCTTGCAATTGTTCGCGTTCTGGGGCTACATAATTTGACAATTGATTCAACAAATCTACCACTGCTTGATGGATGCGATCGCGGGCAAAATCTTCTACTTCTTTAACGGTTTTCTCAAATACTGGATAAAAATCATCACTCTTCGTCGGAAGAGAAATATTGACGCGATTTCCCCGATCAAATAATTTCCCGGCTGCACCTTTAGATTCTGCCAGAGCGATCGCTCCATTATTGGCTTTGTTGAAGAGTAAAGTCCACTGGTTCCAATTCAGGATTCTAAAAGTGAGTTCGTCTTTTACTACATCGCTGACGACAATACCGCGCCGATCTTTGAGTGGTTCTTTCCCTAAATCTTTTTGAAAATTCCTGTAGATTTTATCTAAGCTTTCGACCACAAAACGCAACTCGATAAAGGCGGGACTATCACCTGTAGGGATACCTTGCTCGTGAATTTCATCTATGATGTCCTTCAAGTGATCTTGTTGCTGACTCACCACATCAGCCGATCTCCGAGTATCTTCATATAGTTGCTTTAGACCATGAGTCGCTACGTGGGTTTGAATCAATTCCCGCAGTTTACTAAGTCCCCCATCTTGACTAAAGTAACCTAGCTGTCTGCCCAAATAACTGCGAGTGTTAGATTCTAATAGTTGTTCACTTAATCGCTGCCATTTTTCTTGTAGCCGTTTAGACCGATCTAAATAATCAGGATAGTCTAAGTTAGCCAAAAACTCTGTTGAACCTGCTTTCACGGTACTAGAACGTTTTGCTAATTCAGCTAGTCCCAACAGTGGCGACAGTAAAACGATGCGGTCTTTTTGAGTTGTAAACGCTTCTGCACCGTCAATGGTAGTTTGGAGAACTTTGAGTTTTTGGAAAACGGTTTCTTCTTCTAAATGGCTATCTTCAATGAGTTGATCGAGTTCTCTTTCGCC
The DNA here is from genome assembly GCA_020829485.1 of Nostoc sp. CHAB 5834. The sequence goes on from JAIVFU010000069.1 coordinate 1,901, forward strand.
ACCCTCGTTGTCTAGGGGTAGTTGATCGAAGCGACCTACACCTACGAGAATTAAATCTTTCAGGTCTTGTCCCGGCCGCTGCTGCTGCATCATCGTAAAGATTTTATTGGCGCGATCGCTCCCAGGAGATTTACCATTTAGCAATACCAAAATTGTTTGTACTTCTGCCAATTCTCGCAGCGACAAAAAGGTATCCCTAGCCCCCGAATTAGCAGCCCCCAATCCCGGAAAGTCGATAAGAATAAATTTAGCTGCACCTGCAAAATCCCAAATTTCTCGTGAGATTTTCACATCGATATCTACGCGGCGGATCAGTGGGAAGCTGTTTTGTAATAACTTCGTTGGTAGCCTCTGGGGTGGACTCGGTAATCGGATATGCGCTGGCGGTAAATCCTCAAATTTCAGAGTTTGGATTGCCATTGGCTGTTCGACTAGCTGTAGCCCCTCGCGGGCGGTAGTAGCATCAATCTGGTAACGCCCACCACACATAACTTCCCCATAAGCTTGATAAGCCCGGAGAAATAATACCAACTCCCGGAGTAAATAACGTAGCTCTAAATTGTTACTGCTATTCCATGCTTCTTCACACCAGCCAATAATATCTGTGCCAGAGTTGAGTTTCGATACTGGTATAGGAGGAAGCCCTGCTGCTGTTGTCCGTTTATTAGCTTCCCCTAGCATGAAGCGTAGACACTCATGTACTCCTTCATGAGAAAGATAATCTACCGTAAAATTACTTAATTGTGTAGTGGCAAAGTCATCTTGCGGTATGATGTGTATGGCGGTAACATTACCTGTAGTCGGGTTTTCACTGACCGGCAAAGCATCAGCATATCCAATTAGACTGCCTAAAAGTAAAGTTTTCCCACTACTGAATTCCCCCATCACCCCAATTTTCACAGGTGAAGTTGCCAGGTCTACAGTTTTCTGGGCAGCTGACCGCAGACGCAGAAGACAGTCGTCAAGACTAGCTGGAACCCAATCTTCTTGTTTTGAAGGGTGCTGGGGCACAGAATCTATCTTTCGGAGGATGAATTCGCCGTACTCCTTAAAACGGCCCAGTTTATCTGCTTCCATAAAGTAGTTTCCGCCTAACATTAATTTCTGTGAGCTTTATAACATATAAAATGCGATTACCAGCCATTGTTGCAACGTGTTGATATTACATTTAGCATTTCTCTCATTTAATTTGCGATTTTGGGATGAGGCGTTTTGAACGGTCAAGACAATTTTGAAAAATCGGGTTTGAATTGGAAAATTGAAGAAGAATTTAGAAGTCAGAATGGGCTAAACCTTAGCTATCCGCTAACAAGAGTTAGAATGAATAAAGTAGAGTTTTATCAATACCTTAGCCAAAAAAAGAAGTAGTCTAGCTTTTGCCGAAATAGCCCAACACAAGACCATGCTTGATTATTAAGCAAAACGTAAAACCCCAGTCCAGACGTACAGGACAGTCAAAATTACTTCCACACAAACCATACAATATTTTATTGGCTCAGTTTTTTGCCATCCGGCAAAAACAAGCGTGTAAAATCTTAGGTTTGTTCCATATCAAGGCTCGTAAATTGGCGAAGGTATTGTTTATACCATAAATTTGCTAGAGACTCCTTAGTAGAGATGTGGGTAAGCTGATATGCGTCTAAATTATATAAACATTCTTTATAATCGTTGACGGTTGACGGTTATCGGTCATCAGTCAACGGTCAACAGTCATCAGGTAAATGTACAATGTTATTTGCGTAACAGCTTATTAAACCCTTTTATACCCTTTATTTTAAGAGGATGTCCAAAAAGTATTAGGTGAATATAATTCGCTACTACACTAGCATTGTCTACTTACGCCCAAAACATGAAAAATCAACAATTTCCAATCCACGTTCGCCCTTGGCGTTCCGCAGGAAAGATGGGTTTTGCCTGTATAGCCGTGACTTATAGTCACCAAAACTCTAATTCATGCTGAATTCTTCTTGATAAAAAATCAATATTGATTTGATATGAATATTCTGATTATTGTGAATTTCTGATAAAGATGTAAACATCTCATAGTGAATCATGTAGTTTCCGTAAAGCTAGATCACGTTTTTGAGCAATGCAATTACATAGTTAGGATGAATTTATAGGGAATTTTAAGAAGACACAAAGTCAACAAGTTTCCTGACACATGGATAGCTTAAATTTTACCAAAAATGCTGAAGTTAATCTTAATGATAACTTTAGTATTTTTTTAATTTATTTACAGGAAAAGAGAAATTGTTGTAAACATAAAACTAAATAAAGTATTAAAATAAGTAACAGATTGACCAGAAAATTATATATATCTATTAACAAATCCTATTTTCAGACTATTACCTTAATAAATTTAGGCAGAGCAGGCAGGCAAAAGTGTTTTCTAAAAAGGTGCAAAACAACATTAACCAAATCATGGTCGAAGAGGAAGAAATAGAACACGATGAAAAAGTATTTTGTCAGCAGGCGGATACTGCTCCTCTGATGATTTGGATGGCTGGATGCAATGCACTTTACTGTTACTTAAATGCAAATTGGCTGGAATTTACTGGAATATATTTAACAACAGGCGCGTCCGTATCTGCGCGAAGAGAGGAGATAGGCAATATCTGGGCTTGCAGCGTCCATCCAGAAGATAGACAGCGATGTGAAGATATATATCTAAGAGCATTTACGGCGCATGATTCGTTCCATAGGCAATATCGGCTGCGTCGGGCTGATGGCGAATATCGCTGGATTTTAGATACAGCCGCGCCACGGTTTGCAGCAAATGGTAGCTTTGTTGGTTACATGGGTTATTGCGTGGATATAACAGAAGTGCCACCTACCCTGAGAGAAAGCTGCTCGGCATCTACAAATTATCAACAACAGGCGGCAGAATTAGCAAAAGCACTAGAACAACTACAAGCTGAAGATTATTTTCAAAGAATTTTGACAACAAGCGAGAAACAAGACGCAATCGAATATCGGGTACAACACAAAAATGGTAGTTGGCGATGGCATACAAGCAACTCATCTGTTATTAAAGACGCTAATGGTAATGTTTTAAACTTTGTTGGTATTTGCTATGACACCACAGACCGAAAACTTGCAGAAGTTGCTTTAGCAGAACGGGCGCGTTTAGCACATTTTCGTGCCGATGTAGATGCAGCCCTTACCCAGAGTGACAGCTTGCAGAACATGATGCGTCGTTGCACTGACGCTTTAGTTGAACATCTCGACGCAGCCTTTGCTCGCATCTGGACGTTGAACAAAAAAGACAATGTATTGGAGTTGCAAGTCAGTTCTGGGATGTATACCCACATTAATGGGCCCCATAAATGTGTGCCAGTTGGTCAATTCAAAATTGGTTTAATTGCCGAAGAGGGCAAACCCCACCTAACTAACTCTGTGCAGACAGATCCCCGCGTGGGTAACAAAGAGTGGGCAAAGCAAGAAGGTATGGTTGCCTTCGCTGGTTATCCCCTGATTGTTGAAGATGAAACTGTAGGAGTGATAGCCATGTTTGCCCGTCAAACAGTTACAGAATCAACTTTCACAGCGCTAGAATTTGCCGCCCAGGAGATTGCCATTGGCATCAAGCGCAAACAAGCAGAAGTTGCATTAAGAGAAAGTGTCCAACGGGAAGCCCTACTCAATCGTCTTTCTAACCAGATTCGAGCTTCCTTGGATCTCAATTACATTGTGGAAACCGCAGTGCAGGAAATTCGCAACTTATTCCAGATCGATCGCTGCGCCTTCTTTTGGTATCGGCAAGACGCTGATTTACCTTACTGGGAGAGAGTATATGAGGCGAAAAGTTCCTCTTTCCCCTGTTTGCTTAACCAGCAAGAAGCAACTAATGCAGAAATCGAACTAATCGCAGTCAAAACCTTGAACAGAGAAATCATCCGCATTAATGATTTTGAGACTGTGAGCGATGGCACTGCACAGCAGTTTTTGCAGGATTTTGGTTTCACTGCTTTTATGTCGCTCCCCGTACACACCCAATCTGGGGAAATTGGCACATTTAGCTGTAGTTGTTGTAGTGGCTTTCGGCCTTGGTTGGACAGCGAAGTAGAATTATTGCAAGCAGTTACAGTTCAACTAGCGATCGCCATTGACCAAGCTAAACTTTACACCCAAAGTCGTATCGCTGCCCAAACAGCCCAAGACAAAGCCCAGCAACTAGAAGCAGCGCTGCTAGAACTTCAACAAACCCAAGCACAACTGATTCAAACTGAAAAAATGTCCAGTTTGGGACAATTGGTTGCAGGTATTGCCCACGAAATCAATAATCCCGTCAATTTTATTTACGGCAACATTACCTACGCCCGTGAATATACCAAGGATTTGCTGCATTTGGTAGACCTTTATGAACAGAACGATTGCCTATCAACACCAGAGATTCAGCAACAAATCGACACCATTGATTTAGACTTTCTCAAGCAAGATTTGCCCAAAATCTTGGATTCTATGAAGATGGGAGCCGAACGCATTCGGCAGATTGTCCTATCTTTACGCAATTTCTCTCGCCTTGATGAAGACGGCACAAAACCAGTAGACATTCATGAAGGTATTGATAACACCTTGCTGTTGTTGCAAAATCGCCTGAAAGCCAAATCAGGCCATCCCGAAATCCAAGTAATCCGAGACTACGGCAACCTGCCACCAGTAATGTGTCACGCTGGACACATGAATCAGGTGTTTATGAATCTGTTGACAAATGCGATCGATGCTTTAGAAGAGTCATACCCTGCGGGAAGGCGTTCGCGTAGCGTCTCGCAGAGAAGCGCCTATGTCATTAGTCCCTTGTCATTAGTAAACAACACTGAACAAAGGACAAGTGACCAAGGACAAATGACTTTTCCCCAAATTCGCATTCGCACCCTGATCCAAGAAGACCATGTAATCATTGGCATTGCCGACAACGGCACAGGCATGACTGAGGAAGTACGCAAACGCGTATTTGACCCCTTCTTTACTACGAAACCCGTCGGTAAAGGCACGGGCATGGGGTTATCAATTAGTTACCAAATTATTGTCAAAAAACATGGCGGGCAAATCCAGTGTATTTCAGCACCAGGAGAAGGTGCCGAGTTTGCGATCGCGATTCCATTCAAGCACCAACCCGATTCGTAAATATTATGCAATTTTAATAAAATATTAATCAAATATTAATTTATTGGTTGTTAACTAACATAAACTCATTTTTTGCTGCAACATTTGAACCCCCCAATAACCTGAAATTTACAGGAATTGGGGGATTATTTCTTCGGCGTTGCTGAATGGAGGTATGAATTTGGATGTAGAGACGTAAAATTTTACGTCTCTACAAGGATTTTCACCGTAACGCACAATCGTTTTCATACCGCAATCAGCAACGCCATTTCTTCTAATACAGGGAAATAGGAATAGAAATGTTGCAGTTTAATGGTTAAAAAACGTTGTAATGGTAGTATTATTTTTGCGTAGGTGTAGCCCCAATACAATTCGGTTCAGAATATTTCTTGGTTGAGGCAGTTCGGGAAGAAAAGTAGGGGGAGAGAAGAATTATGATACAACCCCAAAGTCAAAATAGTATCACATACACACGCGTTATCCACCTAAGCCATGTAATTGACATAAATATTCCCCAATGGCCTGGCGACCCTCAAGTAGAATTTGAAACCGTGGCTGAACTGAATAATGATGGCTATTACCTGCGACGTTTCTCCTTGGGGGAACATAGCGCTACTCATATCAACGCCCCTAACAGTTTTCATAGTTATGCTGTGGGAATTGACCAATACCCCGCCCAGTCTTTGGTTGTACCTGCGGTGGTCATAGATATTCGCCAAGCTACAGCAGTTAATCCTGATTATGCCTTGACTATTGCTGATGTTCTGGCTTGGGAAGAAGAATACGGTGAAATTTATCCTGGTTGCGTAGTTATATTGAATACTGGTTGGCAAAAAAAGTGGTTTGATAAAAGTGCATTCCTAAATCATGATTATCAAGGAATTGCCCACTTTCCTGGGTTTGGCAGCGATGCAACTCAATTATTACTGGATGAACGGCAAATAGCAGGGATAGGAATTGATACTCACGGTGTCGATCCTGGACAGGATAACAGTTTTGCTATTAACCACTTGGTGTTGGAGAAACCGCGCATTGTATTGGAGAATCTCACCAATTTGGATCAACTGCCACCTAAAGGTACTACTCTAGCGATCGGCATTCTCAGGTTGCGTGGTGGTTCTGGTTCTCCTGTCGGGGTGTTAGCGTTCGTGCCTTAACGAACAAGGCACTCATAAATAAAAAAATGGTTACAAGCCCCTAAATTTATTTATTACTATATCTCTCCACTCCCGCGCATTAACTCGCGGTGCGCTGTAGACGGGTAACGCGATCGCTCTCGTATGGCGTTCTCACACCCCTAAAAGTTGGTGTGAGGCTTCTGCTGATCTAGCTAAATTTATTTATGGGGATTATCTTTTTACTTCTTACTGCTGACTCCATTAGTGGTTCGTCCACTCATCTCACTGGGATGAATGCGGTAGATTGCAATTACCTCCGCACGACCCCAGGCATCAATCCAGGTTCGATTAATAGCAGGCGAAAGCGTTGGATTTTCCGTTTTGACAAATTGCATCACGCGATCGATGTCTGGCTGAAGAGTGATGTGTTCGGCTCGACCCGTCACAGTAATGCTGCGCCAATACTGTAGGTTGTGGACATCTTCAACTTGCAAACAGACTTCTGGATAAGCTCGACTTTATCCAAAATTAAGAGCTTGGTTCTCTTGATACGGCAAAAATCCTAGCTTTTTGGCAAAAGGTTTTTCGATGTCACTGAGTCTCGGTGAAATCGAAAAAGTAAAACTACCACCCCACAAAGGTTTCAGTGTCAGCTTGAGTGTTGCCAAAAAATGGATAAAGTCGAGCTAAGAAAAAACGGTTCTTCGACTCTTGCATAATTCCTCAATCAACCTCTGTTAAATGCAAGAGGGTTGGTTCAATAACACTCCTAAACCGAAACCAAAAATTGAAGTGAGTCGCAAAATTAGCACAGTAAAGTATGCCGAAAGCATCAGCCTTGAGGCGAATTTTTGTGCCCGAAAATAGCACTTATAGCAAATTGACAACTTAAGTTCCTGAAAAAATTGATTTAAATAGTAAAAGTTATGGCAAATATAATTGGAACCAAAGGTAATGATACGCTAGTGGGCAGCGAGTTAGCGGACACTATTAATGGTCTTGCAGGCAACGATATCATTACAGCTACTAATGGCAACGACACTTTGACTGGTGGTGACGGCAAGGATAAGTTTAAATTCGTTGACGTGTTCAACGGCACTGATACCATCACCGATTTCGGTGGTGTCGGTAAAGGAACAAACCCAACAGCAGCAGTCACTGCGGAAGTGGACACCCTAAAATTCGAGGACTATGACTTCTTTCGTGCCGAAAATTTGCTGCTTACCCAGAATGGCAGCAATTTAGAAATTGGGTTTGAAGGGGTAGGTGAAACCATAGTCATTCTGCAAAACTTCAAATTAGAAAACTTGGAGAATCAGAAAGCAACTGGTGCAACACCAGCTCTTGGCAATATCCTGTTTAATGGGCAAACTAGTATCACCGACAGCTTTGATGTCTTTGATGCCAACTCCACTGAAACTAAGCTGGGCATCAAAAACACGGTAACTTTCCTCAATGACCTCTCCAACAACATTACGGGTTTAGACGACTCAGATGATGTAGTGAATGGTCAGGGCGGTAATGACAAAATTGACGGCAAAAGTGGTAACGACTTGCTGCGAGGTGGTACGGGAAATGATACTCTCATTGGTGATGCAGGGAAAGATACCCTAATTGGTAGTACGGGCAATAACTCCCTCGTTGGTGGTACTGGTGACGATGTATTGAATGCTGAGGATTCAACAGGCAATAGCACCCTTAACGGTGGTGCTGGTAAAGATTACTTGAGTGTTGAGGGTTCAACAGGCGATAACCTGCTTTTTGGTGGGGATGGCAATGACAGTTTTTCTTTGAGGGCTTCATCCACTGCCCCCTCTTTCTTAGTAACTCAAACAGTAGATGGAGGGAAAGGTGATGATTTTTTACAAGCGTATTATACCAATGCTACGGGGAGAATGACTTCGACATTCAATGCAACCACTAACATTGGTTCGATTACAGCAGCCACGAATCGGGTTAACTACAAAAATATCGAACGATTAGAGATCAGAGGTACAACCTACAATGACTTGATTGTGGGGACTAATGGCAACGATTATCTTTTTGGTGGCAGTAGTGGCAATGATCCAAGTTATGGTAATGATACGATTTTTGGCGGTGAAGGTGACGATTACTTGAGTGTTGATTATTCAACAAGCGATAATATCCTCAACGGTGGCGCTGGTAACGATCAATTGAGTGCTACCTCTTCAACAGGTAATAACCTGCTCTCTGGGGACGATGGCAATGATCATCTCTCCACTTCTGGGACTCACATCGACTACGACGGGGGAAATACCAATGCCGCCTCTGGCAATAACACCCTCAACGGTGGTGCTGGTGATGATATCTTAAGTGCTGACTATTCAACAGGCGATAATCTACTCTCTGGAGGCGATGGCAATGATTCTCTTAGTGCCTCTAGCAACCCTTCTGACAGGTACGGATTTAACACCTCTGGCAATAATACCCTCGACGGTGGTGCTGGTGACGATACTTTAATTGCTAATTATTCAAGCGGCGATAACCTGTTCTTTGGAGGGGATGGCAATGATTCTCTCTTTGTCTCTAGCTATTACGACTACTCTGGAAGGTTTGATGGCGCGTTTGGCAATAACCTACTCTCTGGAGGGGATGGCAATGATTCCTTCTCTTTGGTTCTATATACTTCCCCCTCTGACTTAGTAACTCAAACAGTAGATGGAGGGACAGGTGACGATTTATTGGAAGTCTCGTATATCTATAGTACTGGGGGAATTACTTCAACATTCAATGCTGCTACTAACACTGGCAGGGTAACGGCAGGCAAGAATAATGTTACTTACAAGAATATAGAAGGATTAAATATCTCAGGTACAGAGTACGATGACTTGATTGTGGGGAGCAATGGCAATGATAAAATAGATGCGGGCGGTAGTGGAAATGATACAATAGATGGGGGCGCTGGTGACGATTACTTATCGTTCTCTTACTATAGTGCAACCGAGAGCATTACTTCGACATTCGATGCTGCTACTAACACTGGCTCGATTACAGCAGGCACGAGTCACGTTACTTACAAGAATATCGAAGGATTAAATATTTATGGTACAGACTACGATGACTTGATTGTGGGTAGTAATGGCAACGATTCGCTCCACGGAGGTAATAGCGGCAACGATACCATCGATGGAGGGATAGGTGACGATTTGTTGTCGTTGTATAATTATACTACTAGCGACGGAATTACTTCGACATTTGATGTTGCTACTAACACTGGCTCGATTACAGTAGGCACGAGTCACATTACTTATAAGAATATCGAACAATTAAATATCTCAGGTACAGAGTACGATGACTTGATTGTAGGGAGCAATGGGAACGATACGATAAATGGGGCAGGTGGAAATAATACAATTTTCGGCGGTGCAGGTAAGGATTACTTGAGTGCTGACTATTCAAATGGTAATAATCTGCTCTCTGGCGACGATGGAAATGATTTTGTTAATATCTCTGGTGACTACAACGACTACCGAGGCGAGTTTTATCTTGATGCTGTCTCTGGCAATAATACCCTCAATGGTGGCGCTGGTGATGATAACTTAGTTACTAACTATTCATCAGGGAATAACCTACTTTCTGGTGGCGATGGCAATGATTATCTAAGTGCCTCTGGTTCAGCCTCTTTATACTCCTCATACGAAGTTTATACTGTTTCTGGCAATAACACGCTCGACGGTGGTGCTGGTAGCGATCGCTTGATTGTTGACTATTCAACAGGCGATAATCTGCTCTCTGGTGGCGATGGCAATGATTATCTTACAGCTTTTGGTGCGTCTGGTAAGAACACACTCACAGGTGGTAATGGCAATGATACCCTCACAGGTGGCAAAGGTAATGATAGCCTAATTGGAGGAGCTGGTACTGACACCATTAGTTTCAATAGTTTCAATGAAGGTATTGATACTATTTTTGACTTCAACGCGACTAATGAACTGATTCAGATATCGGCTGCTGGCTTTGGTGGCGGGTTATCATCAGGTAAACTTGAGACAAGTCAGTTTACCCTCGGAATATCTGCAATTACTAGCGAAGAGCGATTTATCTACAACAGCGCTACTGGTGGATTGTTCTTTGACCTTGATGGCAGTGCGTCTGGGTCTACTCAGGTACAATTTGCACAATTATCTGCTGGATTATCAATAACCGAAAAGAATTTTGTGGTTGTTTAATCTTTAACCGAAATCAATTCAAATCAGAACTTTGGCGTTGCTGAATTGAAGTATGAATCTGGATGTAGAGACGTAGCACTGCTACGTCTCTACAAGGATTTTGGTATTATGCAAAATCATTTTCATACATGGAATCAGCAACGCCGGAACTTTTTAGCAATGGTAAGCGACACCGAATAGCTCGCACTTCTCTACGAGAGGCTGCGCTCAGGACAGGCTCAAGGCAAGCCGCTCAGTGTTAAAAAATCTTGAATGCAGTTAACAAATTCTTTTAACTCTAAAATTAAGTTAGTAGTATTTCTAAGGTCTTGATGGTAAGCCAATCCTTCTAGTTTGTCAGCTGCTAGGTACATAGCTGTGGCTCCAATGTTGGCACTAGCACCTTTAAGGTGATGAGCTTCTCGCGCAATTTGCCCAAAGTCATGAGATGCGATCGCTGCTTTAATTATCTCTAAACGGGGGTTAATATCTTCAACGCATACTTGCAATAGATTTAACTCAAATTCTGTGTCATTTCCCGATATTCGATGCAAGTGTTCCCAATCAATTGCTAGGTTAGTAGTAACTGTCTGCTCACATACAACCGCTTCTTGTTTTGAGAGGATCACACCTGTCCAATGCTCTAGAGTCGCAGCCAATTTTTCTTTAAATACTGGCTTACTCAGATAGTCATCCATTCCGGCATTGAGACACCTTTCTTCATCTTCTTTCATCGCATTAGCGGTCATCGCTATCACCACTGGACGACGACGCAGAGCAAAAGTATCTTCTTGCCAACGATGAATTTCTTTTGTGGTTTCTAAACCGTCGAGAATTGGCATTTGGCAATCCATTAGAATCAAATCGTAAGGAATTTTTTCTAATAACTGTAAAACTTCCTTGCCATTAGCAACGACATCGGCTTTGTAGCCTAAACTTTCGAGTTGCTTCAGGGCTACTTTCTGATTCACCAAATTATCTTCAGCTAAGAGAATTTTTAACTTGAATTTAGTAGCGGGGTTAGGAGAAGAAGAAGTAAGAATGCCTGAAGTTTCTGTACTCTGGATTTTTTCAGTAGCTTTTAGCCAAGAGCCTTTAGCTCCTTGTTCTGATTCTGACTGAGTTTCTAAAATATTCATAATGGTATCAAGGAGTCGTGATGACTTAATGGGTTTGACCAAATAAGCAGCAAATCCGATTTTGAGCGCCTGCTGCACTTCATCCCGTTGATTAGTAGAAGTGAGCATAATCAAAGGTATTTCAGCAATTGCAGAATTGGCTTTAATTTGTTCTTCTATTTTTATGTCATTTTTTATATCAACCAAGGCAACATCATAAGATTTCCCCTGCTGACAAGCTAACTGAATAACTTTAAGGGCAGTAGCAATGCTGTCAGCTTGATCTACTTGTATTCCCCAATGATTAGCTTGATGGGAGATAATTTTGTAACTAGTAGCGTTGTTATCCACCAATAACAAGCGGCGATTGTTCAAAAGTCCGCGTTTGCATTTTGGTAAAGCAGGCTCAACTTGCTTGGTAAAAAGCACCTCAAACCAAAACTTAGATCCTTTACCGATCTCACTTTCTACCCCAATTACTCCTCCCATCAAAGTCACTAGTTGTTTACAAATGGCTAATCCCAAACCGGTACCACCATACTTGCGAGTGGTCGAAGCATCCACTTGGGTAAATGGCATAAAGAGTTTGTATTGGTCTTCCGGGCTAATGCCAAGACCTGTATCTGTGATGGCAAAATGGATGGTGGCTGTAGTAGAGGTAAGAGAACGTAATTCGGTTTGCACTAATACTTCGCCAGCGCTGGTGAACTTGATAGCGTTGCTGATTAAGTTCATGAGAATTTGCCGCAGCCTACCAGTATCTCCTTTGAGGTGGGTGGGGACGTTATGCTCAATCAGTGCGCCGATTTCTAATCCCTTGTTATGGGCTGAGGGAGCCAATAATTCCACCACTTCTTCCACACAAGTGGATAGGTCAAAATCTAGAGTTTCAAGAGCCATCTCTCCAGCCTCAAGTTTGGAAAGATCCAAAATCTCGTTGATTAAACTTAAAAGAGCGTCTCCACTACTACGAATTGTTTCAATAAAATCTCGCTGTTCTGGGTCTAAGGGAGTATCTAACACTAAACCAGTCATGCCCAACACAGCATTCATCGGAGTGCGAATTTCATGACTTATATTTGCCAAAAAGGCACTTTTAGTCTGAGAAGCTAATTCGGCTTGGCGACGGGCAATTTCAAGTTCTTGTCGCTGACGAGTTTCTGCTGCTAATAGTTGGGCTTGGGCTAAGGCAATACCTACTTGGTCGGCTATTTGTCGCAAAAGATGAGTTTCAAAGCTAGACCAGTGATGGGAATCATCACACTGATGAACTATGAGCAAACCACGAAGTTCTTCTTTGACAAGAATGGGCACAACCAAATTGACTTTAACCCCAAAGTGTTGAATTAATTCCAGATGATTTTGTTCGACTTCTGGCAGATCGAAGTTAGCTAGCCCTAAAATTTGTCCTTGACGGTACTGTTGTAGATAGTACTGCTGTAGATATTCGGCTCGAAAGTAGAGGGCGCTGATGTTTTGCTCTTTGATTGTTGGTAAGCCAGAAACTACTGCTTCAATAACGGTGGGTGCAGATTCATCAGGCAAAACTTGATAGATTAAAACTCGGTCAGTCTGGAGAATTCTTTGTACCTCCTCGACAGTGACTTGGAGAATTTCTTCGATTTGCAAAGACTGGCGAATCTTAAGGGTGATTTCGGTAAATAATTGCGATCGCAAGTTTTGCCGTTGTATTTCTTCTTCAGCCTGTTTACGCTGGATAAATTGCCCCACTTGCTCACCGATAGAATTCATCGTTTTGATCAAATCTTGGTCAGGCGGTTGGATTTGACGGTTGAAGCAGGTAATCACACCAAGGATTTTGTGACCACTGCGAATCGGAAAACCAAAAGCTGCGTTTAGTTGTACTTCAGCGCTGATTTTGAAGCGGGAGAAACTGAGTTCTTTAACGATATCAGCGATCCAAACAGGTTCAGAACTGGCCCAAACCCGGCCAGGTAGTCCAATTCCTGGTGCAAGGGTGGTTTGCCGATTCAGTGCTGCCAACTCTTGCAAATCAAGGGATGGTTTATGCCACATATCGAGAAAACGCAGCACATTTGCTTGCTCATCCACCATCCAAATTTCACCCAAATCCCATGCCAAACTCTCGCAGATCCCTTGCAGGGTTTGGCGAGTACCTTCGCTTATCGTGGCGGACTCTGCTAAAACGCGAGTTGCAACATATTGTGCAGTTAGATGCTGTTGTACTCGTTTGTGATCGGTGATGTCAATGCCAGTGCTAATGATGTATTCCACCGATCCTTCATAGTCTTTTAAGAAGGTATTCGACCAGGCAATCAGTCGGCGGCTGCCATCCTTCATTACCCAATAGCTTTCCTGTTCTAGGAAGCCTCTACCAGTTAGCAATTGCTCAAAAACTGCTTTGACTGACTCCACCTCTTCAGGAGGTAGGAACAAGTTCCAAAAATACCTACCCCTCACCTCATCGAAGGAGTAACCTGTTGTTTGCTCACAAGCTTGATTGAAGCGAACAATTTTTCCTTGGGAGTCGGCAACTATTACTAAGGCGCTGGCTGTATCCAGGACTGCTGAGATAAAGTTGCGTTCTTGGTTTAAGGCTTCTTCTGTTCTTTTCCGCTCAATGACCTCACGATAGATGAAGTAGTAGACTACAGCAAGAACAATAAAACTCAGACAGATGGCGATCGCAAGTATCAGAATTGTGTTGCGAGTAGTGGCTTTTTTTGCTTGTAACTGCTGTTGAAGTCGTCCCCTTTCCTCGTTTTCCATCTCATTGATCGCCTTGCGGATATCATCCATGAGATTTTGTTGGTGATTTCTTACTAGTACTTGCAAGGCCGCCTCTAATCCCTTGTTTTGGCGCAAGTCAATAGTCTGTTTTAGTTCAGTAAGTTTACTCGTTATTAGAAATTCAAGCGTTGCAATTTGCTTTTGTTGATTCGGTTGATCTGCTGTTAAACTCTTGAGCTTGGCAACTTCTTGATCGACGTTAGCAAGTGCTGCTTGATAAGGTTTGAGATAAATTTGTTTTCCAGTGAGGATGTAACCACTTTGTCTAGTCTCAACATCATTGAGGTGGGACAATACTTTTTCTAGACTATCGATTTTTTTATAAGTATTTTTTATTATACTGCGATTATTAGTAGATACTCTTGTATTTTGATAAGAAACCACACCAATCAAAACTAAAATTACCGACGCTAAACCAAAACCTGCTGCAATGTTTTTGAAAAATTGCTTGTATACCCTCTGCGACTGTTTGCCTTTCTTGGTAACAAGTACCAAATTTGCTAAATTTCGGCGTAATTCCAGTTGTTTGATGACTTGACGACCTAAAGTTCGTAATGCCTCCACTTGTTCTGGATTCAGCTCTCGTGGTACGTAATCAATTACACATAGGGTTCCTAGAGTGTATCCTTCAGGATTAGTCAGAGGTACACCAGCATAAAACTGAATATTTGGGTCAGATGTTACCAATGGGTTAGTAGCGAACCTTTCGTCATTTGTTGTATCAGGCACAATAAAAACATCAGGCTGTAGAATAGCATGGGCACAGAATGCGAAATCTCGATGTGTTTCTAGGGCTTCAATTCCGACTTTTGACTTGAACCACTGACGATTTGTATCAATTAAGCTAATTAAAGCGATGGGAGTCTGACAAATATACGAGGCTAAACGGGTGAGATCGTCAAAAGCGGCTTCAGATGGCGTGTCGAGAATCTTATACTGCAAAAGCGTCTCGATTCTCTGTGCTTCGTTATCAGGTAATGGTGCTTTCATCCTTATTCTGGGGATTAGGGGGGGATTGGGGACTGGGGATTGGGGATTATTAAAAAAGAAGTCCTTATTTTGTTTCTTGCCATTCTTTAGTACCCAGTACCCAGTTCCCAGTTCAATAAACTTACTTTAATTAATGACAACAGTTTAGTTAAAAGTGTTAGCGTAATTTCACTGAGTTCGATCTTATTAAAGAATCTGTTAAATGATTAAGTCCCTATTGTATTTTTTGTGGGCTGGTTTATTAGAAATCGGGGGCGGCTACCTAGTCTGGTTGTGGTTGTGCGAAGGTAAGCCTTTGTAGACACCTTATTAAAATCTTGGCAACTACAATCGGGGTTATATTTTTGTTAACATTTTCAGAAAATTAAGGTTAAGTAACTTTCAACACAAAAATCTATAACTAAAAGTAATCAAATGTAGTTAAGTATACAAATCATTGGTGGTAAGAAAGAAAAAGAAGTGTTGAAGAAAGTTGTGATGATTGGGGCTATGACCCTAGTGTTTTTGGCAGTACCTCTAATGGGCAATGCTTTCGCCCAAACACCAGCTGCTCCACCTGCTGATACTGGAGATACGGCATTTATGCTGATTTCATCAGCACTAGTGCTGTTAATGACACCAGGATTGGCGTTTTTTTATGGTGGATTTGTGCGATCGCGCAATATCCTAAACACATTGATGATGAGCTTTGTGTTGATGGCGATCGTGGGAGTTACCTGGATTCTCTGGGGTTATAGTCTTTCTTTTGCGCCAGGGTTGCCGTTTATCGGTGGATTGCAATGGTTCGGGTTGAACGGTGTCGGGCTAGAAACAACCGATTATCTTAAAGGGTCAAATCCGGTAGAAGTTGTTTCTTATGCGGCAACAATTCCCCACCAGGCATTCATGATATACCAAGCCATGTTTGCCATTATCGCCCCAGCCTTAATTTCTGGGGCGATCGCAGAGCGGATGAGTTTCCGCGCCTATTCGCTGTTTGTGCTGCTGTGGTCAACCTTTGTTTACGCCCCCTTGGATCACATGGTCTGGGCGAAAGGTGGATTTTTAGGTTTGTATGGTGGATTGGGTGCCTTGGACTTTGCCGGTGGCACAGTAGTTCATATTAGTTCTGGCGTTTCAGCCCTAGTAGCTGCGATCGTCCTTGGGCCTCGGAAAACCCATCCCGATCGTCTTAGCCCGCCACACAATGTTCCCTTCATTTTGCTGGGTGCTGGCTTGCTATGGTTTGGCTGGTTCGGCTTCAACGCTGGTAGTGCCCTATCTGTTGCTAGTGGAACTTCTGGGAACTTAACAACAAATTTAGCAACAACAGCTTTTGTTGCCACTAATACATCGGCGGCGGCGGGGGCTTTAATGTGGCTAATCTTGGAGAGTGTTTTACGGGGTAAACCAACCGCCGTGGGAGCAGCTACAGGAGCCGTTGCTGGTTTAGTAGGTATCACTCCCGCCGCCGGATTTGTGACACCGCTATCAGCGATTTTAATTGGTTTCATCACCGCTTTTGTTTGCTTTTATGCGATCAGTTTCAAGCATAAGCTAGAAATTGACGATGCTTTAGATACCTTTCCCGTGCATGGCGTTGGTGGTACGGTGGGGGCTATTTTAACGGCCGTCTTTGCCACGACTCAAGTCAACGGCGGAGGTAAAGACGGAGTGCTGCGTGGTAATTTTGGTGAATTGGGAATTGAACTAGTAGCAATTGCCATTGCTTATGCGATCGCAGGTATTGGTACGTGGATTATTCTCAAGGTTATCGATGCTACAGTCGGGCTGCGAGTCAAAGAGGAAGCTGAATTGCAAGGTTTGGATATCAACGAACACGGTGAAGAAGGTTACAATTCCGAGTTTGGCGATCGTCCTACTTAGTAGGGAGTGCTGAGTGATTCAATTTTAGATTTTGAATTTTGGATTTTGGATTGAAAGAAAAATCTAAAATCCAAAATCTAAAATCCAAAATTGGGCTGATTTGCGATCGCTAGCGTTAAAATTTGATTCAAATAATTGGTAAATTTCGCTAGTCGTGTCTACATCTGCAAAAACCTTTCCTATCTGGGCATTTTTATCGCTGTTAACCAACGGCATCCTAATGTTGGCGGTCATCCTGCTAATTTGGCAACAGCAGAGATTGTCCGCTTTTTTTGGGATAATAACATCCCCGGAACCAATCAGCCTGAACAACTCAACCCAAATTGCTACACCTGATTTAGGTCGTCGTCATCAACTCTCTTACCAGCAGTGGGTAGACATCCTCACGCAAGAAGCCAAGGTAGCCGCAGACCAACGTCCTCCGCATTTAACCATCCTGGTGGGAGATTCTTTGAGTTTGTGGTTTCCGCCTGAGTTATTACCAGAAGGTAAAAATTGGCTCAATCAAGGAATTTCTGGCGAAACCAGTAATGGACTCTTGAAAAGATTGAATATATTTGACCGCACCCAGCCAGAGGTGATTTTTGTGATGATTGGCATTAATGACCTAATTCGGGGGATGAGCGACAGGGTAATTTTAAATAATCAGCGTCAAATTATCAATTACCTACGAAAGAATCATCCCACAGCGCAAATTGTTGTCCAATCGATTTTGCCACATGGGGCAGAGGAAGCAACCTGGAAAGGACGAGATAAACTTCTGACTGTTGCAAATAGTCGCATTAGCGAGTTAAATCAGCAACTGCAAAGCCTATCTACCAAAAAAGGTGTGAAATATCTCGATTTATATCCCCTGTTTACCAACAAGCAAGGAAATCTCCGCCACGAATTTACTACTGATGGCTTGCATTTAAGTTCTGAAGGCTATATAGTTTGGCGTTCTGCATTGCAGATATATAGTGAAATCGAATTAAAACCCCAGCAAGAAAAAGAGGGTAAAAGGTAAAGGCATTAAATCCTTTACCCTTTCCCGCTCTCTGATAATATCTTTGAATACAACTTTGTATAAATCGCGTCTGGGCGCGAGAAAATAAGAAATAGTGGTTTAAATAGACAAATCTAATGGATACAAAAGCTTTTAAGCGCAGCCTCCAACATTCAGAAAATTACAATCGCAAAGGGTTTGGTCATCAAGCAGAAGTTGCCACCCAGTTGCAATCTGAGTATCAGAGTAACTTGATTCAAGAAATTCGCGATCGCAATTACACTCTACAACGGGGTGATGTGACAATTCGACTAGCACAAGCCTTTGGTTTTTGCTGGGGTGTAGAACGGGCTGTGGCCATGGCCTACGAAACCCGCCAGCACTTCCCTACAGAACACATCTGGATTACTAACGAGATTATCCACAACCCTTCTGTAAATCAGCGTATGCAGGAGATGGAGGTAGAATTTATTCCCATTGAAGGAAAGAATAAAGACTTTTCTGTTGTTGGAACTGGTGATGTAGTCATATTACCCGCCTTTGGGGCTAGCGTTCAAGAAATGCAGATACTTCACGATAAAGGCTGCAAAATTGTTGATACAACTTGTCCTTGGGTATCTAAAGTTTGGAATACAGTAGAAAAGCACAAAAAAATTGATTATACATCAATAATTCACGGTAAATATAAGCACGAGGAAACAGTTGCTACGAGTTCTTTTGCTGGCAAATATTTAATTGTGTTGAATTTGCCAGAAGCAGAATATGTTGCTGACTATATTATTAATGGTGGGAACCGTGAAGAATTTCTAACAAAATTTGCTAAAGCTTGTTCAGCAGGATTTGACCCCGATCAAGATTTAGCAAGAGTTGGTATTGCTAACCAAACTACGATGCTAAAAGACGAAACTGAGCAAATCGGCAAGCTTTTTGAGCGGACTATGTTACATAAGTATGGCCCCACCGAGTTAAATCAGCATTTCCAAAGCTTCAATACTATTTGTGATGCCACTCAAGAACGCCAAGATGCAATGTTGGAGTTAGTAGAACATAATTTAGATTTAATGGTAGTAATTGGTGGGTTTAATTCGTCAAATACTACTCAATTGCAACAAATTGCTTTTGAGAGAGGAATTCCTTCTTATCATATTGATACTGTTGAACGGATTAAATCAGGAGATTCTATAGAACATCGGCAATTAAATGGGCAGTTAATAACTACAGAAAACTGGTTGCCAGATGGAGAAATTGTTGTGGGAATTACTTCTGGTGCTTCCACGCCAGATAAGGTAGTAGAAGATGTGATTGAGAAGATTTTTGCAGTCAAGGCAACAGCAGCGCTGGTTTAAGAGTGATCAGTTATCAAGTAAGCAAGTTCGTAGTAAGGACTTTAGTCTTTATTACGAACCCTCAAAAGTAGATTGATAAATTACTAGTAGTCTGTCCCATTAATTCTGAAGGGTTATAAAAGTTCGTAGTAAGGACTTTAGTCCTTGATTTGAGCGATAAATCGCTCACTACAAACCCTTCGTCACTAGTCTTCACTGGTAACTCAGAACTGTTAACTGTTCATTATAAAAATTTGTGATAAATTCAAGAAATGGCTGTTTATGAGCAAATTGGTAAAGGCTATGATTTGACTCGTCGCGCTGACCCTAACATTGCTGCCCAATTAGCTAAACACCTGCAAATCAAATTAGATTCCTCGTATCTCGATGTGGGATGTGGCACGGGAAATTACACGCTAGCTTTGGCAAAACATGGTGGTGTTTGGAGTGGAGTAGACCAGTCAAAAAAGATGATTGATGCTGCTATTGATAAGAGTAATGTTGTAGCTTGGCAAGTTGCAGAAGCTGAGGCTTTACCTTATGCTGATCGTACTTTTTCAGGTGTGTTATGTACGCTGGCAATACATCATTTTGCTGCACTAACTCCTGCTTTTCGAGAGATTTACCGTGTCTTAGCGGCTGGTCGTTTTGTATTTTTTACTGCCACCCCGGAGCAAATGAGCAAATATTGGTTAGTCGAATATTTTCCACAGGCTATACATAAATCTGCTGAACAGATGCCAAGTTTAGAAAAAGTCAGATATGCTCTAAATGATGTAGGTTTTAATTCAGTAGATATCGAACCTTATTCTATTTCTAAAAACTTACAAGACCTATTTTTATATAGTGGAAAATATCGTCCCGAAATATATTTAGATGAAAATGTCCGGTCTGGAATTTCTACCTTTGCTTTGCTAGCTTCGGCAGATGAAATCGCCACAGGATGCCAAAAGCTAGCAGCAGATATTAATACAGGACGCATCACAGAGATTGTCAATAAGTATAAAAATAATCAAGGAGATTACTTATTTGTAATCGCCTATAAAGGATTAATCATGAATTAGCATGACACAGAAATGGCTTTCTATCGTCGGCATTGGCGAAGATGGGTTACAGGGGTTAAGCGCGATCGCTCGTTCTTTACTCGATCAAGCTAAAGTAATTGTAGGAGGCGATCGCCATTTATCGATGCTCCCTACAGATGACCAACGTGAAAAACTAGTCTGGACATCTCCCATTAGCACCTCTGTAGACGAAATTATCCAGCGTCGGGGTGAGTCAATTTGCGTACTTGCAAGTGGCGATCCTATGTGTTATGGCATTGGTGTTACCTTGATGCGGCAAATTCCCGTCTCAGAAATGACGATTATCCCCGCACCTTCAGCCTTCAGCCTCGCCTGTGCCAGGGTTGGATGGTCTTTAACTGAGGTGGAAACCTTGAGTTTGAATGGTCGTCCATCCTCCCTACTCCAGTCTTACATTTATCCAAAAGCGCGGCTGTTGATTTTGAGCGAAGGAAAGGACACACCCGCCATTGTTGCTGAAATTTTGACAAATCACGGCTATGGTGGCAGTAAAATAACCCTATTGGAGCGCATGGGGGGCGCTCATGAAAGAATTGTGGAAGGTACGGCTGCATCCTGGAGTGAAGTTGAAGTTGCGGCTTTGAATGCGATCGCAGTTTATTGTATTGCTGATCCTGGGGTTATCCCTTTACCAAGATTACCAGGATTACCAGATAACGCCTATCACCACGATGGACAGTTAACGAAGCGTGAAGTTAGGGCAATTACCCTAGCAGCTTTGGCACCGACACCGGGAGAATTATTGTGGGATGTTGGCGCGGGTTGCGGTTCAATTTCTATCGAATGGATGCGGAGTAATATTCGGTGTCGAGCGATCGCGATCGAACAAAACTTATCTAGACTAATATATATTGCCGATAATGCCGCTACTCTCGGTACTCCAAATCTGCAAATCATTGAAGGTAAAGCGCCCCATGTTTTGAAAGATTTATCTGCACCAGATGCGATTTTTATTGGTGGTGGAGTGACAGCAACGGGACTTTTTGATGTTTGTTGGGAAGCACTAAAGCCGGGTGGGCGTTTGGTAGCAAATGTAGTGACGGTAGAGGGTGAGCAAACTTTATTTCAATGGCATGAACGAGTCGGTGGCGATTTAACTCGTATTGCAATTCAACGGGCAGAACCTATTGGTAAATTTTTGGGCTGGCGAGGAATGGCGGGTGTGACGCAATTGGTAGTTATCAAATAACAACGCTATTACCAGAAGCTAGTACGGCAAGGCGGAAGTCATGGAAAGCTTGATCCAGAAGATGCTTACAAACAGATTAAAGCACTTTGTAAACAGTTGAAACGTAGTAAAAAAACATTGTTAATTGGTGAGGAACCACAATAAAAATCCTGAAGTTGGTTAAGAAACGCCATAATGCGATCGCTATTTATAATTACCCTTACAGAAGTCCGATCGCCTGTTTTTTAACTACCCTGTTTATCTACTATTAAATTCCTCAACTTTTCTTCATCAAAAGTAAGCCCATGACGTTCTAAATATGGGCGTAAATTTATTTTAATGAATAAATCTTTTAGTTCTTGGGCAATTTCTTGGGGTGGATTTCCTGATAATGCGATCGCAATTAAACGTTCTGCTGCTCGAAATTCACCACAGTCTATTGCAAGAGTTGCAGCACTTCGATGTAATACTGAACGAGTCGGCTCGGCATCAAGTTGATTGGCAATCAGTGCAGCGGCTTGAGATTCTTTCTCAAAAGCTTGTCGAGAAACTTGTTTATATTGCTTTAAGTCTCCTCTAAGTTTAGCAGTAAAAGCTGCTTCGGCCAAATCCATCGCCTGTTTATGCAACTCCTGAATCTGACTCATTTTTCCACAATAAAAGATAGGGGTCTGCTAAATTCAACAATAATAATGTAGGCTGGAAATTCGCCATCGGAAGGATTAGTTTGCTCGATTTTTTGTTTTATTCTAGCTCTAACCCTGCTATCATCTGCTTTACGTATACCTGAAACTTCCAGCCTTACTTTATTTTGAAATGGAAGTTCACCTGCTTCGTCTTCGCTACCTAACCAATAATCAAATCCAGTGCCTTTGCGCGATCGCTCAATCACTGTAAACTGAGTCAATTGTCTGATGAGCATAAAGGCAATACCATAGGCTGCTTGTTCTGTGGTGAACTCTTCATCATTCCAGCAGCGCAGCATTTGCTGTGTAACAGGTTGCCAATATAGTCTGAATGTGGTGGTAAAGTCTCCATTAACTGTGAGTTCTACACCCTGTAAATGACCTCGATCCTCCAAACACACCGCACAAGCTTCTGCTAAAGCTGCTCCAAAAGATGGAGTTATAGCGGGTAGTCCTTCTCCTAATTTAGTTAATACTAACTCTTGGGGTTTATCCAAGTTAAACAGAGTGAATCTTACCGTAATTAGTTTGATTGTACTTTATTGCAGTGGAAGGCGTGCGATCGCAGAGAATTATTATTTATTTTCCTCCAAGATTAATGTAGACTCAGCAGTACGCCCAAATTCTTCTGGTGCATATTGCAGGTGAACTTCTGCACCAGGCCAAGAAAATGTACCAGGAGTAACAGAACGCACTAAGTAATGCAGACTATAAACTCCTGGTTCTAGGTGGTCAGCATAGGCGATAATGCGATCGCGGTACACATTCTTAAACCCAAGTTCCCAGCTATCGGCTTTTGCTTGTAATGCAGCTGTGGTAGTTTGAAAACTTGCATCCACCGCCTCAAAACCTGCTGGTAGTGGATCTTTAATTACTATATGATCCACAGTGCGATCGGCAATGATTTCTAAACCAATATCAAACACCTGTCCAGAAGCTAAAGTCAAGGGTTTATCGAAAGCGTAAATACCTGTTTTTTGTAAAACTTTCTCTTTATTTACTTGACTAATTTCTCGTGTTATGCGTAAACCATTAAATCTGCCTGGTTGATTTCCCTGTAAGCGATAATTATAAGCAATCAGATAGTGTAAAGTGCCATTACCTGATTTTTGTAACGTTAAATCATTACGCCCACGAGGTAATAGATTCATCGGCACAATTAGTTGTAAATTAGGATTTGTGTAACCTTCAAACCGATTTTCTCCTAACTTATTACCAGCTAATTGTACTGTGGCAACAAAATTAGGTGGTGTAGGTTGCAGTTGGCTATATTCTACCAAAGCTGTTAAAGCTTGGGCATTATTATAGTTAGTTTGCCATGTACCATCCCGCCGCAGTGCCAGAAGACTTTGGAATAACTTATCTATAACTTCGGGTTTACTTTGTTTGGCAATAAATAACCGTAAAGCTTGCGCTTGCGTCGTGGTAGATGAACTCATCCATCCCCAACTGCTGGGTAAACTCACAGCTGCTGTGCGGCCAGTTTCATATATACTTTGTTGCAGCTTGTTTACTAATTGTTGAGATTCATCTTGCCATTCTGGGAATTGAGATAAATATCGCGCCAATTTAATTTGAGTTACTAAATCAAAGTTATTGCGCTGTTCATAAATATCTGCGAGGAAAGTATTGCGTTTATCTCCCAGTTCTGCTAATGCAATTAAAGCATTAAGTTGCAGTTGTCTTTTACATAATTGCTGTTTACAAAAGTCATATTCTCCAGGATTCGCTAGAACTTTTTGCAGATAAGTTTTGAGGCGGGATAGCATTGCAGAATCGACTAAATTAGGGAACACCTGACTAGCTTTAGCCAAAGATTCACCTCCATAAGAAGAAACCCAAGGGTCAGATTTTTCTTGTCCGGGGAAAGCAGCAAAACCACCATCTGCTATTTGGAGTTTTTGTAATTTTTCAATCGCTTGTTTTGCTTGTTGGCTAGGATTAAATTCAGAAAATGTCTGACCAAATTTTTGTGTAATTTGCAGATTAGCAGCAATGAGTAACTGACTTGCAGCAGGTTCTGTAAACGGCAAATCATTATCTTCTAAAACCTGCTTTGCTGGTGCTTGAATCTCCGGTATCAAAGTACTCGCCAATTGAATATTTAAACCTCCCGCATCAGGAAAGGTATTTTTATCGACATTCAAGGGAATTTTTACTTGTTTTTCAGTGACACCAGTTTCAACGACTTGTTCTGTAATTTCAATTGGCTTAATTTCCAAAGGAACTTCAAAAGCATCTGCGGCTGTACCATTTAGTTGAGTGGTAAAGCGAACTTTCCCAACTCCCACACTATCCGCCACCATTGGAAAGCGATAAGCATGAGTTGCGGATTCAGCTTTGGTTTGCAAAGCACTAGCTGTGGGGTTTTTGTCAGCAAACTTCACATTAGGGCTAAGTTCGCCATTAATTGATAGATTTCCAGTATTCCCAGTGTTGTTAGTTACAGATAAACCAGCAAGGATGCGATCGCCTGGACGGGCAAACTGTGGCAAGATGGCATTAGTTAGCAGTGGTTTTGTGCTAATAAATGTCGCATCGCCATTCCCGAAACGCAGATTTCCATCAGTGGCGACAGCCATCACCCGCCATGTAGTTAAGTCATCCGGGAGTTTAAAGGTTATCTGTGCATTACCATTTGCATCGGTGAGAACAGAACCATTGTAGTAAGCTAAGGCTTGAAAGTCTGTGCGGGTACGAGTATTGGCTGCACCGGTTGAGAAACCACCGCCATAACCCCAACCTTTGGGTTTTGCTACATCTTGTGCTTGTAATATGACATCTGCGCGATTATCGTTAAAGCGGGTAGATATCGGCTGTTCTGCATAAACTGTATCTACCAAATCTGGCGGACGATAACCAGAAAGTTGTAACACCGCTTCATTTACCACCATGACTGTAAACTGTCCTTTGGTGGGATTGCCTTGATTATCCTTCAGTTCTAGTTGTACCGTTTCCTCTGCACCAGGTTCTAATGATGCTTGGACTGGCTTAACTTGCAGTTTTAAATACTTATCTTCTAAGTTAACTTTAAAAGGTGTAAAACCAATCTTCACCAAATTATCTAAACTTCCCGCTTCCACTTGGTTGATGGGTTTACCTTGTCTGACTAAGACAGCTTCAATGGCTGCATTTGGCAGCATTTCTGGCGTGACTTTAAACTGAATTTGTGGTGCGCTTCCCTGAGTTCTCGTAATTTGCTGATAAAGGGGTTTGTCTTTAATCACAGCAAAGTACAATTCTGCGTCTGGATAGGGAGATTGAATTAGTACAGTAGCGATTTCACCAGGTTTAAACTCTTTTTTATCTAGCTGAATTTCTAAGACATCTTTATCTTTAGAACCCCAAAATACTGGATTCCCCCCAGTTGCCCAAATTTGTAAATCTGTGGCACTTAATTCGCCTTTGGCATCACTAAAATTAACTCTAATCCGGTATGAACCAGATTCCGGTGCTGTTAAATTTACCGATTGCGGATTGCTAGCAGATGTAATTTCTGCTTGTGCTACTGTTTTATATTCAACTTGATTTTTTGGAGTTCGGCTACCTTCTACTAATTGCGTGACGCTGCTGTATTTAATTTGTTGTAATTCCAGCCGCACCGGTTGACCTGTTATCGGTTTTCCTGTAGGGTCAGTAACAATGACTTCAATGGGAAAAGCCTTACCAGCATCAGCGATGAAATTACTTTTTAACCCAATAAAGCGATTACTTGGTAAGGCTGTAAAAGTTTTGGAATTAGCTA
Organism: Nostoc sp. CHAB 5834; assembly: GCA_020829485.1. The sequence continues at coordinate 28,034 of JAIVFU010000069.1, forward strand.
CAGATAGATTAGAAACATCTGCAACTTGCACATCCACCTGGTAAGTCATCGGATATGGTAAATCATTAGCCACATTTACAGTTTGACTACTTTTACCATTAGCATCTAATTGGGCATTAGTTTGTAAGACATCACTAGATATAGTAGGGGTTTCCTCTGGCCATAGCCACTGTCTACCAAAAGTAAATTCCTCCCAACCTTTAGGCACAAAATTAGCCTGTTGGCGAGTAATAAAGTATTTTGCTTCTCCACCTTCTACAGGCGCACCAAATAAATAATTACTTGTAGCATTAATATTAACTTTCTCGTCAATGAGAGCAAATTCTTTATCTAAGTTGAGTTCAACTTTAAAATTGGGTGGCTTAAACTCAGCTACCCGAAATTCTCCAGAAATTTCTTGCCCATTCTTACCTTTAGCTTGGATTGTATAATAGCCTAAGCGCTGAGTAGTCTTGATTGGCAGTTCTAGAGAAAATGTACCAAATTCATTTGTCGTTTGCGTACCTAAATTAGTCTTTTGCCCATCAGGATTAACCAAAGTTAATTGGTAAACAGCATTTTTATCTTGTTGGATTGCACCATTTTGCAAATAATCAGCAAAACCAGTCAACCAAGCTTTTTCTCCTGGTTGATATAACTGTCTATCCGAGAAAATTACCCCGCGTGATTCAGGTTTCCCATTTTGCCAACCTGCATCAATACCATATCCATAAACGCCGCTATATTCTTCAACTCTGGCGAATGCCCAATCTTGATTTTCACGGGCAATTACTAATAATTGTGGTGATTTACTAGAACTTTCATTTCCAGCATAACATTGCTGTAATCCTTCACGAAGAATTGTCAAAGTTCCATTTCCATCAGTTTTACCAGTTGCACAAGGTACAGGTTCGGGGCGAGATTTAGCCTGTAACTTTGATTGATAAATTTCCACAGCAGCCGCTTGAACTGGCGAACCATCTGTAAGATGATTGACGCGAATTAAGCCCGACTCAGGAAACCACTGAGTAAATACGCCCAAATTCGTCAATTCAACCAAGCCATAAGTTGTAGGTTCACGCCATAATTCCTTACCATTCTCCTGATATTTATTAGTACGGGCTTGCACTCCATAAGCTAACATTCCCGTAGCTGCACTTATTTTTTCCCGCAGAGGAACAGCAATATCAATTGATTGATTTTTCTTACCCGATACCTTAAAGCTTTGCCAATCAGAAGGCTGTGATAATAAATCACTACCATTATTAAAATAAACTAAATCTGTCGGTTTAACTACTCGATAAGCTGCCTTATATTTAGATTCTGGTAAATTTCCCGTACTAATATTTAGCTGTAAATCTTTACCTGTGGGGAAAATATTCAAATCTGATGGTACCCAGATATCCCCAGCTAAATCTCCAGTATCATATTTAAGTGTGATAGGTTTACCCAAAGTCTGCCCAAACTTATCTTTGAGATTTGCACCGATAGTAATTGTATAAGTCTTGGCAGGTTCTAGTGCATAAGGATTGATGCCGACAACTTTATCTTCATCATTTATTTGGATAATTCTCGAAATTTCTTTTGGTGCTGGATTAATAGTAATATTTTCTTTAGCTGAATCTGCCACTAAGACGTTATTAAATTCTAGCTGAGGACTGCCTTTAACAAATCTACCAAAAGTTCCACCTGCATCTGGCTGTCCGTAAAAGTTAATTTTTTGAAATGCTAAAGGCGAATAAGTCGCTAACTTACTGACAAATTCTTTCTCTGTAGGTAAATTACCATAAGCAGGGCGAATTCCGGGAGAAAATACTAGGCGATAAGGGGTTCCTTTTTCGAGATTTTGCTGGGGGATGAGGTTATAAACCCAATCGCGTGCTGAAGGGTCAAATTTTTCTAAAGGTTCTTCATCTTTTAATGGTTTTTCTTCTTTGTTTAATTCAACTTTAAAACCTGTACCTTTATTTTTACCTTCGGGAATTAACTGTAAATGTTCTTGTACAGAAGCTAAATCCAATTCTACATTTGAAGTAAACTGTAATTTCTGTTGTAAATCAATTGGTTCGATATCAGCTTTTTCAATGGGATTTAAACCTGGTAAATTAGTCAGATTGATAGATTCGGTATTAAAACTCCAAGGTAAATCTTTGTCTATGCGATGATTTTTTAAATCGGTTAAACCTGCTTTAAGAGTGACTTGAAATCTTGTCGCTATTGGCAATGCTTTCTCAGCTTGAAAACCCACCATGCGGGGTGTCAAAAAGCGAAATTGGCCGGGTAAAGGTGGCCAAAGGGCAAATTTTTCTAATATTTTCTGCTGTTCTGGACTGTCTAGGTTTTCAACTGGAATTAAAGCTTCTTTAAAACGGATGCGGATTTGGTTAAGAGATTTTGCATCCCCAATAGGACTAATTTGTTCAATCCAGTCTGGTAGTTTAGGCGGGGTGAGTGCGGATACTATTGGGAGTTGTTCTTTACCTGAGTTGATACCAAAAAAATTACACCCTGTCATCGCTAGCATAAATGTAAAGAGCAGAATAAACTGTATTCTTCTCTTTCGGTTTGAAGAATAACTAATTTTTTTTAACGTACGCAGGCTACCGCCAAGTACGCCAAGTACGCGATAGGTAATCTTATGGTGGAAACGCAGTAAAAATTTGATTATCATCTTTATAGTAATTAAAAATAAAAAATTCACAAGTTATAGCAAACAAAAATTTGCATTCTCTCATAGAGTGGGCAATGCCAAGACTAATAAAGGACGCAATATGGCTAGCTATTTATACCCAAGCTGTGGATGTAACGTATGTTTATTTACATAGATAACTAATCCAGTGTTATTGTTCCAAAAATCACTACAATTCTTAACTATGAAGAAGTATTTAAGTTCTGCAAATATTAATTTATATCTGCTAAGTTATGACAAATTAATTATTAAGGATTTGACATATTTAGTGATGTAGATGTAATCTCCGCGTCAAAATTAAAGTAAGTTTTCTTGGGCAGGGATTCCCTGATGAAACTAATTTTACGATCGCTACTCAAACTTAAGCGCACTAGTAAGGTTATCCTGGCTGTGGTGGTAATCTGTCTGGTGGTACGCCTACTACCTTATTTTGCGCCCATTCGTGCCGCAGACATTGCCCAAAATCAGTTGGCAATGCAATTTAGCGATCGCAATGGTTTACCATTAGGAACATTGCTCACCCGTGACCAAGAGCATACATCAGTAATACCACTAAATCAGGTTTCGCCCCAGTTTACCCATGCCATTTTAGCCGCCGAAGATGGCAGCTTTTACCATCACGGGGCGTTGGATATGAAAGCTATTATCCGCGCCAGCAAAGAAGCCATCCACGCGAAACGAATTGTTTCTGGTGCTTCTACAATTACTATGCAGTTAGCGCGGATGTTAGATCCTGTGCCGCGTAGTTTCTCTGGTAAAATGAGCGAGATTTGGCTATCTTGGCGGTTAGTAGCAGGGATGAACAAAGATGAAATTCTCTCTGCATATATCAATCGGCTGCCAATGGGCGGGAATATATATGGTGTAGAAGCAGCAGCGCAGACTTATTTTTCCATCCCAGCTAGTGAGTTGAATCTTGCTCAAGCTAGTTTGTTGGCTGCTATTCCCAATAATCCTACATACTTTAACCCTTATCAGCATTGGGAACGGCTGAAGCAGCGACAAAAATACGTCCTTAATCGGATGGTACAGGAAAAGTATATTAGTGAGGCGAACGCAGCCCGAACATCCGCCGAAAAGGTTGTGTTTCAATCTCGCCAACCAGGAATTATCGCCGCACCACACTTTTTATTTTGGTTAGCCAATCAAATTCCCCCAAACCCCCTTGAAAAAGAAGGCTTAATCCCCCCCTTTTTAAGGGGGGTTAGGGGGGATCAATCCATTATCGGCACGACTATAAATCGCCCCTTACAGCAGTTTGTGGAAGCACAGGTGCAACAGGTAATTTCTTCTCTCGCCACCAACAACGTCCATGATGCAGCTGCGTTGGTAATTGACAACCGCACTGGCGAAGTTTTGGCTTATGTAGGTTCACCTGATTACTTTAATGAACCCAAACTGGGACGTAACGATGGAGTGCAGGCGCTACGTCAACCAGGTTCTACCCTCAAGCCTTTTGTGTATGAATTAGCTTTAGAAAAAGGTTTAATTCGCCCAAATACCATTTTAGCAGATGTACCCGCCCATTATGCAATTCCCGGCGCGAAACTTTACAGCCCCACAGATTACACTGAAAGCTTTCTTGGCCCTGTGCGGGTGCGAATCGCTTTAGCAAATTCCCTAAATGTCCCCGCAGTGAGGGTTTTAGAAAAAGTAGGTGTGCAGACTTTCTTAGAACGTCTGCATCAATTGGGCTTTGAACACCTTAATCAAACTCCAGAACATTACGGTTTAGGGTTAACTCTCGGTAGTGGCGAAGTCAGTCTCTGGGAATTAGCCCGTGCCTACCTTACTATGGCACGACTCGGAAAAGCTACGCCGCTAGTAAGCACATTTTCAGATTCCCCACTCCCTACTCCCCATTACCCCTTATCCCCAGAGGGGGCCCCACCTTCCCCACTCCCCAACCAAACAATATGGCAATTAATCACCAACATACTTAGTGATAACCATGCTCGTGCAACAGCATTTGGTGTAGACTCAGTGTTAAATTTACCTTTCCCCGTTGCTGTTAAAACTGGTACTTCTTCCAATTTTCGTGATACTTGGACTGTTGGCTTCACCACAGATTACACCGTCGCTACTTGGGTAGGCAATTTCAACGGCGAACCGATGCGACAAGTTTCAGGTGTTACCGGGGCTGCACCCTTGTGGAATCGAATTATGTTACACCTGCACGAACATCAAGAACCAGCAGGCTTTCCACCTCCAAAAGGTTTAGTGCAATTACCTATTTGTGCAATTTCGGGGTTACGACCAACACCAGATTGTACCTCTGTAGTGCAAGAATATTTCTATCCAAAAGATAAAATTGCCTACGAAGGTGACAACCAATTTAACTTACCACCAGAGTATAACGAGTGGTTGGCAAAACAACAGCAATCGAGTCTTGTTTCTAACAATTTGAGAATTTTATCTCCGCATCATGGCGATTTATTTTTACTGTATCCAGGTGAAGAAGCGAAGCAAAAACTCGAATTTAAGCTAGCGGGAAATAAATCTGCGCCTGTTGAATGGTGGCTAAATGGGGAAAAACTAGATACAAACTCAGCTAATTCTTTATTTTGGAATTTGCGTCCTGGTAAGTGGACTTTGGAAGCAAGAAGCGGGGAAATGACCGACAAGGTAAGTTTTCAGGTAGAGTTAGCTAGTATTAAACCTACGCGTCGAGGATTTTCTATTAGTAATTCTCAGGTAAAGGGGAATCTTCCATAATTAAATATAGAGAACATTGATTAAAAAAGGCAGGGATAAACTGCCTAGTTCCGTTAAACAGTTTGATGAGTAAACTATTGCAGATCATATTGACAAAGCTATTACAAAATTATGTCAAAGGTATGACCACAAATAATATAAAATTACTTAATCTAGAGTAAGGGCAAGGCATCTAAATGATGAATCATAGACTGATGAAGTGTCATTGCGATCGCTCATGCAAAACTCCATAACCGCCTACTTTTGTCACAGTATACTTCCGATCACAGACTCTCGTAGGTGAGTTCCGTATTTACCCAGTTGGTTTCTGCCAAAAATTCCCTAAATGTGGTCAGAATTCCAGGAAACTCCTCTTCTCGTAAACGCAAGACATCGGCTTGATAACCTTGCTTGCGATACCACTGAATCAAATCGAACAGTTCCTTTTGCAGTAAGAGTAAAAAAATGCAGGCGGGTGTCTCTTTGTAGACAACTTTCATCTCCTGCGCTTGGGAGAATGCCTTTGCCATCTCAAGAGGAGTCAGCACATCGCCAGCTAGCTCAATTTCTTGACCAATATACTTGGTGGGATGTTTAATTACGTAAGCAGCAACGCGGCCCATGTCCTTTGTTGTAATTAGATGAAGGGGCTTGTTTGGTTGAATGGAAAATGGGAAACTACCTTTGAGGATGGAAGGTCGCGTGTACTTCTTCCAAAACTCCTCCATAAACAAGCAAGCTCGCAACATGGTAGTCGGTAAGCCAACTTCTTTGAGAATTTTCTCTACTTGATACTTTTGCTCTATGCGGGGGATTCTTGAATTCCTATCCGCCCCACCTGCGGAATTGTAGACAAAGTGCTTAATGTCAGCCTGTTTAGCTACTTGTGCAACTCGCCTTGCTCTCTCCACCTCTAGCGGGTCAATTTTAGCAGAGTCCGCAGAAGTAGCGTGGCAGTAAACAGCCGAAATTCCTGCAAAGGCTGCTATGAGAGAGATTTCATCGTCGAGGTTGGCTTTTACTAGTTCAACTCCGGCATCGTTGAGTTTTGCAAGAATTGGACGATTAAGGTTAATTTCTCTAGTGATAACTCGCAGGTTGGTAACTTTCTGTTCGAGAAATCCCTTAACGACATTTCCACCTGTGCCGCCAGTAACTCCGATGAGTAAAACTTTATCAGTGTTTGATGTGCGATCGCGGAAATTTGACATTCTCTCTTCTACTTGGAGTTATTTATTTAAATTAAGTTTATCCAAAGACAATAGAAGCAAACAATAATTGAAGAATTCAGAATACATCCGCCTGAATCAATGAGTGGGAGATTTAGACCCGCCGCTCATCTAATTACTCTTGCTGGTACAGTTATCACAAGACCAAAAGACTTTTATTTCACCTTTATTGTCTAGGTATGCGTTTTCATCCCTAGTATCATTGATGGTAAGATACACAGTTTCCTGTGGTGCTAAAGATATTTCTCGTTCTTTCCCAACATATTCATAGGTATTATTTTCTTGTCTCCGAATAATTAAACTCCCCTGATTTGCTTTAGGTAATCTGTAATTTTCTTGTCCAATTCTTTGCTCTGGATCCAGTAATTCTCATTTTGAAAAAAATAGAGTATTAACCCCGATTTTGGAATTCAAAATATAGTACAAAGTAACTGGTTTTTTAGCCATTGCCTCTGGCTAAAAAACCAGATGGAGCAAAAAATAAGTA
>JAIVFU010000006.1 GCA_020829485.1 Nostoc sp. CHAB 5834
TTTTTGTACTTGTTCAAACTGCGCGGCAGGGCATGACGTGCAGTATAAGCAAAGCTCAGTCAATGTCCTCATAGAGGAGTCGCTGAGAAGCCTACACTGTATGCTTGCATCAGTGTAGGTAAGTCACGTAGTGTATTCGGCGTTAATCCTCACGTAGTCGTAACTCAAATCACAACCCCAAGCTTTACCCACACCATAACCATTGCCAACATTAACGGAGATTAACACCGTATCCTGTTGGAGATAAGCACCTGTCGCTGCTTTTTTCAAATAAGCACTCGCTGCTGCACGATCAAAAGTTAAGGGTTGCCCGTTTTCTAACATTAAGAAATTGCCTAACTTAATTTGCAGGTTTTCTTGCTCAAAGGGTACACCTGCACGTCCGGCGGCGGCGGCGATGCGTCCCCAATTTGGATCACGTCCAAAGATTGCAGATTTAACTAAGGATGAACCAGCGATAGTTTTGGCTATTTGTCGGGCTGAGAGTTCATCATGGGCCCCAGTTACTTCCACTTCAATTAGACAGGTTGCGCCTTCACCATCACGAGCGATCGCTTTGGCTAAATGCTGACAAACTGCTGTTAACATCGCCTCTAATTTCTCTGCTTCTGCACCCCATTCTGTAATTGCTGGGGTGCGAGATTGACCGTTTGCCAAGGCGATTAAGCTGTCATTGGTGCTGGTATCACCATCCACGGTAATGGAATTGAAACTTCTATCAGCTGCCCTTGCTAACATCTGTTGCCAAAGGTGAGGCGAAACCACAGCATCACAGGTAACAAATGCCAGCATGGTTGCCATGTTCGGGTGAATCATGCCGGAACCCTTGGCAATGCCACCAATTCGTACCGGGCGATCTGTTATAGTTGTCTCTAGGGCAATGGATTTTGTTACCAAGTCTGTAGTGATAATCGCTCCGGCTGCGGCATCTGAGCCTGTTTCTGATAGTGCTGCTACTACCTTGGGAATCCCGCTTCGCAAAGCATCCATCTTAATTCTTTGACCAATCACGCCAGTGGAAGCCACTAACACAGATTCAGATGGGATGTTTAGTGCCTGGGCTACTGCCATAGCAGATTCTAAAGTATCAAGGTAGCCTTGACTCCCTGTAGCGGCGTTTGCTTGTCCGGCGTTGCAGAGGATGGCACGAGCGCTCTGTTTAGCTTGCAAGCGTTGGCGACAATATTCTACGCAGGCAGCTTTAACTTGGCTGGTGGTGAATACACCAGCTGCGATCGCTTCCACCTCTGAGAATATCAAAGCTAAATCTGGCAACCCCGAAGGTTTCAACCCTGCGGTAATTCCCGCCGCTTGATACCCCCTTGGTGCTGTGATGCCACCTGTAATTTTTTGCCAATCTGCCATTGTTCTTCCTTACAACTATCAAGTTGGATAGGTCAATTTGTACTTTTGAAAAGTGCTTTGGAAAAGTGCTGAGTTAGGAGTTAGGAGTTAGAAATTAAGAGTTATTCGTTTCCCCCTACTTCCCCTGCTTCCTTTACTCCCTACTCTCCACTCCCTTTTATTGTGAGTTTATTTGCTGATGGCAATAATAAAGCACTAGTTGGCAATTAGCATAATTGTTTTTACCTTTCTTATGACGAAAGACAAAAGCAAAAAAGGAGAGCCACTTGGGTCGCTCTCCAGATCATTACGGTGCATCTTTTTATTTATTACACCATATCACTTATACCGTAAGGGTTAATACTTATCTATTCAAATTATTTCTAAAAATTTTATGAAGCATTTACGTAAATACCACACAACTCAAATAAAAAAGAGAGCCACTTAGGCAGCTCTCCAGATCATCAGGGTGCATCTACTTACCACAGCATAGCATTTTAGGTATGGGGGCTGTCACCAGTTTTTATATGAAGATTTCGTGAAGAATCACCGGGAAATTACTTACTTGGGTATTGGGAATTGGGAAAGACTTACTGCAATTCCCCTCTGCATCCCTCACTCAGCAAACTACTAGTAGTCTGTGCCATTAAGGACTTCCAAGAAATAAATTATCCAATCTTGTGGGGTGGGCAACATGAGCGCCCAGTTTATCATGGCGCTCATGTTGCCCACCCCACAATAAATAATTGAATATTTTTTTATTTGGAAGTCCCTTAGTTACGAGGGATGAACAAGTTCGTAGTAAGGACTTTAGTCCTAGATTTTTAAGCACCTCAGTGCTTACTATGAACCCAGCAAAATTAATGAGACAAACCACTAGTGATCTGTCTCATTAATTCTGAAGGGTTATAAAAGTTCGTAGTAAGGACTTTAGTCCTTGATTTGAGCGATAAATCGCTCACTACAAACCTGGGCATTACTAATGGGACAGACTACTAGTACCGCAGAGTGTAAGGACTTTAGTCCTTGATTTGAGCGATAAATCGCTCACTACAAACCTGGGCATTACTAATGGGATAAACTACTAGTACCGCAGAGCGTAAATCAAGCTACTATTTTAAAACTTGCAAAAGCCTTAATATACAAAACTTTTGACTTTTAACTTCCGCCTTGCGGTACTAGGCGTTCAGTTTTTTCTCCACCAATTCATTAGTTAGCTTAGGATCAGCACGTTTGCCTGTCTTTTTCAGAACTTGTCCGACAAAGAAGCCTTTGAGGTTGGTGTTGCCGTTGCGATACTTTTCTAGTTCTTTGGGATTGGCAGCTATGACTTCATCAACGATGGGTTCTAGTACACTAGGATCGGTGATTAACTCAAGACCGGCAAAGGCTTTTTCAGGAGAAATACCAGTAAGCAAATCTGGTAACTTTTCTTTAGCTTGAGCATTGCTAATTTTGCCCGTTTCAATACGAGTGATGATATCAGCTAGATTGGTGGGAGTTAGGCCGATTTCAGTAATACTGAGTTTTTGCTTATTGAGGTGGGCGGCGATATCTTGAGTAATCCAGTTTGCAGCAGCTTTCGGATTTGCTCCAGATGCGATCGCAGTTTCAAAATATTCTGCTATTGAACGATCTTCTGTCAACACTCGCGCATCGTAAGCCGAAAGTCCCAACTCACTTTCATAATGATGACGTTTTTGGGCTGGTAATTCTGGTAATTCGCTGCCCCATTTCTCTAATTCGGCATCTGTCACCTCAATTGGTGCTAAATCTGGTTCGGGGAAGTAACGGTAATCGCTAGAACCTTCCTTCACCCGCATACTACTTGTGCGTTGAGCGCCTTCTTCCCACAGCCGAGTTTCTTGGATGATGCTCGCGCCTGCTTCGATTGCGGCAATTTGACGTTCAATTTCGTAGTCAATCGCCCGTTGAATGGCGCTGAACGAGTTCATGTTTTTAATTTCTACCTTAGTGCCAAATTCCTTTCGTCCCACTGGACGCACAGAAATGTTGACATCGCAGCGCAGAGATCCTTCTTGCATATTACCGTCACTTACGCCGAGATACCGGACAATCCGGCGCAACTCTTCGGCATATTCAGCAGCTTCTAATCCAGAACGCAAATCAGGTTCCGAGACAATTTCTACTAACGGTACACCTGCGCGATTGTAGTCTACCAAAGAATAGGAAGAACCGGACAGGCGATCGCTACCTGCATGTACCAATTTTCCAGCATCTTCTTCCATGTGCAGACGTGTGATACCAATGCGTTTGCGAATCGGATTCCCCTCAGCATCTACCAACTCAATTTCTAACCATCCGTGTTCTGCGATCGGTAGATCGTATTGAGAAATTTGGTAATTTTTGGGTAAGTCAGGATAAAAATACTGTTTCCGGTCAAATTTGCTATATCTAGCGATTTGACAATTCAGTGCCAAACCAGCCTTAACGGCGTATTCTAATACTTTTTCATTGAGTACAGGTAAGACCCCAGGTAAACCCATACAAACCGGGTCAATGTTAGTATTGGGGTCAGCACCAAATGCTGTAGAGCTATTAGAGAAAATCTTGGTATTGGTACTTAGCTGACAATGGGTTTCTAAACCAATAATCGCTTCATACTCAGTTTTTACGGTCGTAGCAATGGTCATAATATCAATATTTGGGCATAATCCTTGTAGTGGTACTATTGTAGCGGCGTATTGAGTTGCCCTGAAGACGGTTATTTGGGTGAGTAATGCTTATCCTCATGAGCTTGAAAAGGGAGATGCAAACACAAGGTGAAGAAAATCTTAATTGTTGGTTCTGGAGGTGCTGGTAAATCTACCCTAGCCCGCGAACTGGGAACCATCTTAGGTTTAGAAGTAATTCACTTGGATGCTTGGTACTGGAATCCTGGCTGGGTTGAGACTCCAAAAGCTGAATGGCAGAGCATAGTCCAAGACCTAACCCTACGAGAATCTTGGATTATGGATGGTAACTATAGCGGTACTCTCGACGTTCGTTTGTCGGTTGCAGATACAGTAATTTTTTTGGATTTTCCCCGGATTTTGTGTTTGGCGCGAATTATTAAACGTCGCTTCATGTATGCTGGACAATCCAGACCTGATATGGCATCAGATTGTCCTGAAAGATTAAATTGGGAATTTCTCAAATATGTATGGTCATACCCAATTAATCGTCGTCCTGAAATTCTCGAAAAACTTAGTCAAGTAACACCAAACCAGCAAGTTATTATTCTTCGCAAACCAATAGAAGTTAGAGAGTTTTTGCAAAATATTTCCTAATATTCCAATTTACTCAATTGATTTTTATTAAAATTCTCTGAATAAATAAGTAAGATAGATATTGTTACTTATATACTAACCAACCACCAGAAAGCAAGGTTAAATTACTATAATAAAGTATTAGATTAGCAAATTATGTCAGGGAACAACCAAGATTATGATTGATGTCAAAACAGCAGTGAATGCTGCATATCAATACATAAAATCCATATAAGACATGATGGGTTCGTCATTAGGAGATTTGAGGCTTGAAGAAGTTGAACTGTCTGATGATAAAAGCTTATGGTTGATTACTTTAGGGTTTGATATTCCTAAAAAACCTCCTAAAAGCCAATTGGAAGACTCTACCTCTCTTGCTTCTAACCCTGTGTTGTATGAACGAGGATATAAACTCTTTAAAGTAAATTCTGAAACTGGCAAAGTAGAGGCAATGAAAATTAGAGAAGTATGAAAGATTTAATTGCTTTCCTTGTTTGTCGTTATTGCCAAAAAGGGGTTTTAATTGATACAAATATCCTGCTTCTCTTTTTAGTTGGGAGCGTCAATCAAGAACGAATAACTAAATTTCAACCTACGCCATTTTGCTTAATGGGGGAAATATGCACACGACGGCTGACTCCCCTAAAAAAGGCCTGACTTTTCACAGTATCTGGAAAACCTCTCTCTAAATCTCTCTCCTCTTAGGAGAGAGACTTTGAATTTTCACCCTTCCCGCGACGAGTTGGGGGTTAGGGGGTTAGGTGTTTTATGGCTTTTCCACATAACGTGAAAAGTCAGAAAAAAGGCTTGCTCTAATTCCCTCCTTAAAAAGGAGGATTAGGGAGGATCAAGCCTTTACAATCCGTAAGGAAATTAATTAAATAATTATTAAAAATATATACACCTCTCAATTAATTACTGAAACTCTTTAAAAATAAATCAAACTATTAAAATAAATTAGCACTCAAGGCTTGTTAGTGCTAATTATTGACTAAGGTTTAATGCCTATGATATAGATATAAACTATACTTTTTCTAGATGCTTTAGCTACTTCTTAGACGTTATGTTAGAAAAAACTAAAGCTTTAGTGAAAGTAATTTAAAACTGGGAGTGCTAGCATGAAATACACTTTTGATATTGTTGGAGTATCTCCACTTTTGCAGTTTTTTAATCACCAACAGCAAAATGGGCAAAAACTACCCCACCAAGGCGTGGAATACTTGGGAATGCATACCTGTACACTAGATACGTTTCTAGAATCAGTGGAATCAGTTCCAGCAAAGTGGGATTGGAATCTAGATCAAGTGGTAGATACCGTGATTCAGTTTTGGTTGAATAACTCAGACAGTATTCGTTATTGGAAAGTACGTTTAACTGATGCTGGTAAGGATAATTTACTAGTCGCAAGATTGGCGGATATAACCGCCTTACAAGCTGAATTTGAATCTTTACTAAATAAGGAGTGGTGAAGAGATAGGTAAAATTGAAAAAGAATTTAGGGGCGGAGCAACTCTTGCTCCGCCTTCAGTCAGAATGCACGCTTTTTTCTATTGTTCTCGTTTTCAAGTGCTTTGAGAACTTTGAGATATAAATTTTTTAATAGTATTTTTTCAAACGTTGGCGTTAATTTTAACACTGATGTAGATTTTACTTATGTGTATGGATACAAATCATACAAACCCAATATTTGCCAAATTTTCTTTTTGAGGATTGTTGTGCCCTAGAACAATTGCAAATTCAGGGTTTGAGATTATAGGCAGCTGAAAATTCCAACTTAATAAGTCTAAAATATAGCGCTCAGTGTTGACAATTTTTCAAGAATCGAATAACAAGGTGGCAGCAGCATTAAAAAAAAGCGTTAGTGCATTCCTACTTAGAAACTAATTAACGCCCTTCATTAAACTTCATACGGTTAACATAATTATGCCAGAAAATACGGATTACAAAGCTTCCAAATCAGACAATCAAGCTATTGCTTATAAAGAACGTCTCAATTCTTGGGCGATCGCTCGTCTACTTCCTAATACGCAACGTGAGATTGTTGCTCGCTTCCGCAGCCGTTCTGATGCCGAAGGCTATATGCGGCACCTCCCCCAAGAAAGAGCAAATGCTTCTTACATGGTTGTTTTTGATTGTCAACGCCAAGAAGTTGTGATTTAACATGTCGCAGAAGTCCCCACCTTCTCTGCGAGACGCTAACGCGAACAATGTACTCATAAGGTGGGGATTGTGAGCGGGGGGTGAGGATTGCATCCAGTATTTGTTTTTGCTGAAGCAAAAAAACAATACTGGATGCATGACGAAGCGCCAAAATTTTCTGGTAGAATTATTGGGTCTTGACCATCAATGCCATAAGCGAAAACCATTAGCTTTTAGGTATATGTTGCAGGAAGAAGATTTGGGTCTTGGGAACCAGGACTCCTGCCCTTGGAGGGAATGTCAGACTTTCTAGTACTACGGAGTTCTGGAGGCTGTTCCCGATGAATTGGGAGAGCTACGTCCGTCTTACGGCGGGGTAGTTCACGGTATAAGTATAGGCAATAGACCTATCTTAAAAGAGGTCACTTTTTCGTAAGCTCGAACTGCCCTCTGGCTTCCTCGATAAAAAAATTAAAAATGTGTAGGCGTAGCCCATCAAAGACATCGCTTACAACTCCAGATTGCAATTCACGCTTCACTTAAAAATTCTGGATGTTGTCAACGAGCATATCAACCTTTGTATTTTACATTTTCAAATCCGAGTTTCCGAGCCGCCCTTGCTAATTCACCAGACAGTAAGCCTTTGCGCGTAGGGTGTTGGTGAGCCAGTAACTTTAAGTTTATTCACGTCAGCACCACATTAGCGATCGCCAAGTCTGTCTTAGTGCTGGTATGAATGACTACATTAGCAAACCAATTCAGCTTCAAGAGTTAGCCGAGGCACTCAACAAATGCCCACCTCAAAGAAGTTCTGAATTTACTTCGAGAGGAAAACAAGGTAAAGTAATGTCCTTAGAATTGCAACCTTTGCAAAATATCATCCAGTCAGAGCAAAACCAGACATTAAAAACCGCTAAAATCGATGTCAAAATTCTCCAATCCTTGCAGGATATGCTCAGAGGAGATCGTGTGGCATTTGTTGAACTGATTGAGTGTTATCTTACAGAGACATCGAGACTGGTACAAAATATCAGCACAGCTATCAGAACTCAGGATGCCCAGACTCTATGGTACACAGCCCACCAACTTAAGTCTAGCAGTGCTTCTGTTGGAGCGATCGCCCTGGTACAGCTTTGCAAGGTGTTAGAAGCACAGGGACGCAGCAGTAAATTAGAAAACAGCCTAGAATTAATCTCACAACTATATCAGGAATATGAACAAGTTAAAACTGCTTTAGAACAAGAACTTGCGAAGGAATTACCATGAAAGCTGATGCCCAAGAAAGCCAATCTTTAGTTCTAATTGTTGATGATGAACCTTTTATCCGTATGATATTGCGGCATTTCTTGGAGCGGGAAGGGTATCAAATAGCAGAAGCTAAAAATGGCATAGAGGCAATAAAAGTTTTTAAGGAATTGCATCCTGATATAGTACTCCTTGATGCCATGATGCCAGATATGGATGGGTTCGAGTGTTGCACTCAGTTACAGAGTCTTGATAGTAGCAAGTATACTCCAGTTTTAATGGTTACAGGACTTGAAGATCAAGAGTCAGTTGACCGGGCATTTGCTATAGGAGCAATGGATTATGTTACCAAACCGATTCATTGGGCAGTTTTGCGACAACGGGTAAAACGCTTGATTGAGCAATCTCAGTTACACCAAGAACTGGAAGCTGTTAATGTGGAATTGCAGCGATTAGCTACTATCGATGGATTAACTCAAGTAGCTAACCGCCGACGGTTTGAAGAGTATTTTAACCAAGAATGGCAGCGCATGAAACGGGATAAATGCCCCCTTTCCCTGATTCTCTGCGATGTTGATTTCTTCAAATTATATAACGATACCTATGGTCATCGGATAGGCGATCGCTGTCTTCAAGAAATTGCTAAAGCGCTCAAAGATATTATTAAGCGTCCCGGAGATTTAGTTGCCCGTTATGGTGGGGAAGAATTTGCAGTGATTTTACCTAACACAGACACCGAGGGTGCGACTCATGTTGCCAACAACATTTGTCATGCTGTGCGAACACTAGCAATTCCTCATAAAAATTCCCAAGTTAGTCCTCATGTAACCATTAGTGCTGGGTTTACGACAGAAATTCCTGAGCCAGATTCTGACTTAGAAGAAATGATTTCCGCCGCAGATCGGGCGTTGTATCAAGCAAAGGCAGGAGGACGCGATCGCTTTGTGCAAAATATTCAACTACCTAAAAGTAAAAATTCCCGCTAGTGCGCTAAACTTCCCACATTTCAACCCTATTTTCAAGGTATCGGCTTGGATTATTGTCTGCTTATTCTATGCCTTGAAAATCCAGACTCACCTTTAAACCATTCATCCAAGACGGATCAATTAGATGATCGTGTTGCAGCCGACCTACAATAATACCAGGATTAATACCGATACGTTCTGCAAAATCAATCACATCAGTTTCCGATTTAAGCTTCGCTAATTCCCCCTCATACTCAGGTGGGATCAAAAATTCCCGCGACCATTTATCTGCTTGGCGTTCCTGCTCCGATTTCAAACTTTCCCCACTATTCCATTCATCAAGAAAAATATTTTCTTTATCATGTAGCAAAATATGTGCTGCTTCATGGAAAAAATTAAACCAGAAGCGGTCATTGGTTTTACCATAAAGCGAAAGTTGAATCAGTGCCTTATGGGGGTTTAACCATCGTGCAACACCACTGACGTGCGCTTTCTTGATTGATGGTACTAAAACAAGCACAACCCCTGCTTCCCAGCACAACTTTTGCATCTGTGGTTCAAACTCCTCTGGCGGTAACACCGTCAAAGTGCGAATTTGCCGCACCGCCTTTTCAAATTTTGGTTTACTGTACTTGGGACAATCTAGTTGTTCTGCTCTTATTTCCCCCAACCGTAACCAAGTGGAAATAGCACCAACATCACTTTGATTTTCGCGTGTACGACGAAAAGCAACTTCCATACCTGCATAATAATTCTGCCAATCTTCCGGCGAGGCAACACCGAAAAATTGCAGTAACTTTTTTACCAAATCAGGCTTATTCTTGTCAATTAACCGACACTTAGGAATTACACCTTGGTTCATCAAGTCTTTGACTGGTAACTGATCTAACCAAGATGTCCACTCCTTTAAGCGGTTTTCTTCTTCTTTCTTTGCCAAAGCGGCGCGATATTGAGCTTCATATCTGAGCCAGAATGCTGCTGTACTACCCATAACCCGTTCTAGCTTCAGGGCTGTTTCTTCATTGATGGGTGCTTTGCCATTGATCAACTGGCTAATATGTTTTGTGGTGTAGCCTAAACGCTCTGCTAATTGTGCTTGTGTCCAATCACGTTCTTCTAATAAATCAGCGATGGCATCACCGGGAGGAGATACCCAATCTGGTGTAAAGGTACGGGTTGTCTCAATCATGGTAATCTCCAATGAATTCAATACAAACAGCAGTAACTTTTGACCAATCAATGCTTCCATCCTCGGTAAGGGGGATGGGGTCGTTATCGGGCTTAAATACAAGTCGTTTACCACCTTCTAGGTCTACTGCAAATTCACCTGCACGATCTCCTTTTAAGGGATGGGGATGACCTATAACTAATTCCGTTACACAACTAGCAGCACCAAGAATAGCCAACTGGGTTCTCAATTTTTTGGCACAGTTTGCACCCAATTTTCTTTGCGCTAAGTTTTGTTGTTGGCATAGCTTTTGCAGTTTGCTGTCAGCGAAGGTGATTTCCATGCGTTACTACACTAATATAAGTTTACCATTTTGGTAAACAAATTTGTTATGTTTCTAGAAAATCTAGCATATCAACTAATCAGCAACGCCTAAAAATCTACCCCTCGTTTAAGTTCTACCCCTTGATTAGCATAGTGTTTGTGGCAGTAAACCTCTGAGTGGACGCTAGCTAAGTCAAAGTATGCGGGTGGATTTTGGCAGCGGCCAGTAATAATGATTTCGGTATCGCGGGGTTTGCGGAGTAAAGCTTGGACAATCGGTTCAACGGGGAGTAATTCTAAGTCAACGGTGGGATTTAGTTCATCAAGAATAATAGTTTTATACAACCCAGAGGCGATCGCAACTTTAGCGATTTCCCAACCCCGTTCGGCTTCTACATAGTCTAATTCTTGCCGAGAATTTCGCCAGACGATCGCATCTCCACCACAGCGCTGATGATCCACCACTTCTGGATATGACTGCTGTAAAGCAGCGATCGCAGCGTCTTCTGTGTAGCCAGTACCACCTTTAAGCCACTGCATAATTAGCACACGGGTAGACCCAGGATGATTAATTCCTCTACCAATTGCTTGTAAGGCTTTGCCCAAGGCACTAGTAGACTTGCCTTTACCAGCACCAGTATAAATTTCGATCCCTTCAAGAAAGAGGGCTTTAGCTGTTGGGTGGTGATGAGGTTTCATTTCTGAGTGCAAATCTGCAATATCGAGTAACTTTTGCGGCGCGGCGCGTCCGGTGGCGATGATTTCCAACTCTTGGGGTTTAGATTTTAATGTCTTTACCACTTCATCCACTGGTAGCAAACCCAAATCCAGAACCGGGTTAATTTCATCCAAGACAACAACTGAATATAAACCACTAGCGATCGCGCCTTTGGCTACATCCCAACCCCGCATCGCTTCATCTCGGTCAAAGGTGGTAATTTCGTCATGCCCAAAAAATTCGGCTCTCCCAGTGCGAACCTGGTCAATTAAATGAGGAAACCCGCGTTGCAAAGCTGCGATCGCGCCATCTTCGTCATAATCACGTTCCGGCCCTTTTAAAAACCGCAGCAGTAAAACGCGGTTAGAATTGCTAGGTGTATTTATCCCCAAACCAATAGAGCGCAAAACCACCCCCAAAGCCGCTTGGGACTTACCTTTACCCACGCCATCGTAGACGTGAATTTGACCTATGAGCCGTTCCTGTCGCACTTGCGCTGTGCGAATACCAATACCGTTCCTTGTCATTTCTCAAAAGCTATAAGTGGCAGTCTTTAATCTTACCTAACGTCTTGTAATCTTAGGTAAAGAAACTGCTCTTCTGATGCGTCCGTACAATGTATAAATAATATCAAAAGGATAATATTTACACACCAATATATAGGACTAATATTTGATTTCTGAAAAAGCTCCGTACAGATCGAAAAGCCTAATTCCCTACTCCCTACTCCCTACTCCCCACTCCCCGCCCACATAGATAATTTCAAAAATCAAATACGATTCCTATAGTAAAGGACAATAACAATCAGATAATTTCCCCCATCACCCTCACTATCCCAGTTATACTCTCTACAGTTAACCCTAACCCTTAACCATTTATGCCTGAAAATTGGATGCTTCCCAGGATTTTTCCTATTGGTGGAATTCTGTTTGACTTTTTATTTGTACTGATTGCCATCCCCATTGAAGCGTATGTTTTGCACAATCGACTAAAATTTGACAAAAAAACTAGCATTTTTTATGCTATCTCTATGAATCTGTTTTCTAGTGTGATTGGTTGGTTCATATTTTTTGTAGCAGAACCAATGTTGCCAATACAACTTAAATCAGAATTAATTAACTATATGTTTTTTAATAATTTTAAATCAGCGAATACACAAAGTTTATTAATTTTAACTGCTTGTATAATTTTCTTTGCTACTTTTATAATGAAGTTTTTCATTTTAAGAGTATTACTACTATCATTGAGTGAACCAGTTGCAAAAAAACAAGAGGAGCCTCAAACATCTCAACGACGGCGATGGCGTAGTTTTAGCACTGCTAAATTACAAAATACCAATTTAGTGATTACTACATTAATAGCGAATTCTCTAAGTTATAGTGCTATAACCATTATTTTATTGTTTCGCTCAAAGTAGGAAAAACTGACTTCATTTAAAGGAAAACTAGTGATTAATTAAGCAGGTGGAGGTAAGAATATGAATACGCTATTTAAAGATGTATTTGGCGTTTTTAAATTTGCTGAAGGGCTTTATGCAGGAATTAGAAAGGTATTAGTTCCACCCAAAGCTTATTCTTGGCAAACATTTATTTATTTGAGTGTTTTTTCTTGGGTAGTTTCATATTTTGCTATAGGTTATATCAAAGATATAATTGCCTTTTTCGGTTGGTTATTTTTAATTGCTGGTACAGCTTGGTATACAACTGAAGATCCTTTGAGGGTTCCTGGTACTTTTATGCCGGTCGGGGCAGTGATCACTGGATTCTTAGTGAGTGTTTTTGCATTTGGAAATCAAGAGGATGTCATTACACCAAGAACAATCGTTTTTTGGCCGACAATTTCAGCGCTAATTACCGCTATACCAGAATTTATTGAAGGAAATGATACCGATGCAAAAGCTCGAATTCCTAAACCAGAAGACCGGCAAAGAATCATAATTTTAGTTGCTAGTAGTATGCTGCTAAGTTGTTGGATTCAGTTTCACTTTGTGATGAATAATTGGTTCCAAGAATATCCTAGTTTGCAGGCAGATACTTTTAGAAGTAGTACCATTGTTGTCAGAACAGAAGAACGACTAAAAATTCCTCGAAACGGCGCTATAATTCTAGAAAAACTTCAACCAATAGTAGTAGAACAAATAGCCCAAAGACCTTGGTCGGAAGTAGAGAAATGGTTGCTAGATGCCAAACAACGGGTAGGAACTCTGGGTAGTGGAATAATCCAGAAAAACCTGGGCAAATATGAAGAAAAAGAAGTATGGCGCATTGAACCGCGTGTAGCTAATGCTAAGTCTGGATATATATTAGATTTATTAAGTATTTGGATGGGCCCGAGTTCTAACCCACGGGGCTATTACTTGAAAAAATCTTGTCGTATTGAACCAGTTGCAGCAACTAGCAATTCAGACAATAAGATTACAATTGCAGAAATTGAATGCGATCGCGCCAGTAAATTGATTTCTGGCTCACCGCCTCCGCAACAGTGAAGGTAGGGAATGGGGAATAGGGAGTAGGGAGTAGGGCAGGGGAAGGAGGGGGAGAAGAAGCAATGTCATTCCCCATTCCCCATTCCTCATTCCCCACTCCCCACTCCCCACTCCCCACTCCCCATTCCCCATTCCTCATTCCCCACTCCCCACTCCCCACTCCCCACTCCCCACTCCAAAGAAAAATGACTATTAACAGAATTTTTGTATTGGCAAAGAATGTGTTTCAGGAAGTGGTACGCGATCGCATCCTATTTATTATTGGTTTTTATGCGCTGATACTCGCCATTGGGTTCCGCGTCTTTCCTGAATTTGCAGCTACGACTGAAGACAAAATGTTTTTAGATTTTGGGATGGCGACGATGAACGCCATCGGGTTAATTGTGGCGATATTTATTGGTACGGGACTGGTTAATAAAGAAATTGAAAAACGCACTATTTTGGTGTTAGTTGCTAAACCTGTCAGCCGCAGCGAAATTATCGTCGGCAAATACTTGGGTTTATCCGCAGTATTAGCTGTGCTTGTCGCCACAATGACAGCAATTTATCTAGTATTTCTGCAATTTGGTAACATTCCTCATCCAACGACGAGCATTCTAATTGCTGCAATTTTTTTATTATTGCAGTTGTCATTAATCACGGCTGTGGCTATTACCTTCGGTGTTTTCACTGCTTCTTTACTGGCGACTGTTTTAACCTTTGCGGTATATTTAATCGGCAATATTACTCAAGATTTAGTGCAACTTGGCCGTCTGAGCCGTAATCCTGGTATGGAAAGTCTAACTCAAGGTTTGTTTCTCATCTTGCCAGATTTATCTCGATTAAATTTAAAAAATGATGCCATTTATGGTCTGCAAGCACTACCTGACACAACTGCACTGATTACAAATGCTGGCTATGGCCTACTTTATAGTGCCATGTTGCTAGCGATCGCTACTTTTATCTTCTCACAACGTGAGTTTTAATCATAGGGCATTGGACATTGGAGCAAACAGAAAGTTCTTCTCTCCTGACTAATGACTAATGACTATCTGAGGTTGCTCAATTGTGCCATCAGGCATGATAGTATCCCGGAGCTTCGCATAAATCAAGTTTGTCTCCCAAAGGTTTGCTTTATTCAAGTTTGCCTTGGTTAAATTTGCCCATGTCAGGTCTGCACCAGTTAAGTTGGCCTCAGTTAAATTAGCTTCTAGTAATTTTGCTCCACATAGCTTTGCTCCTGTAAGATTTGCTCTAACTAAATTCGCTTCAATCAGTGATGCTTCAATTAATTTGGCTTCACTTAAGTCTGCTTCTCTCAAATCTACATCACATAAAGAAGCACCCCAAAGATTACTACCTGTGAATTTTGCCCGCCATAAGAAAGTTCCGCACAAATTTGCTCGTGTTAAATCAGCATTAATCAAATTAGCTTCGCATAAAGATGCTTCATACAAATTAGCTTCACGTAGGTTAGCTTGCATCAGATTTGCGCCACTTAAGTTAGCACGAGTGAGGATACAGCCACACAAATTTGCATCACGCAAATCCGCTCCTATGAAGTTAACACCACTTAAATCAATTCCTTTCAGGTCGATTCCACGCAAGTCACATCTACTGAAATCTCGGCGCTGATAATATTTATTTGTGATTTGACTTAATATAAATTCCTGTTCAGCAGCATAATTTTTCATGGTATTCACCTCTGGGTGTAATTTATCTCAAAGGTCGAGTGTGATAGTTACGGTATATTGAGAGTACACCGCAAATGGAGATCATCTGAGTAAATAATCAGAAATAAATTCCCAAAAAATCGCCAGGAGCTTGAAAATGCGCTTTTTAACTGGTTATAAGAACAAAAAATGCTGACATAGGTCAGGAAACATTGATAAGTCAAGTAGAGTTAATAGGACTTACGCAATAACTCTCTGAAACTCTCATTCCTTTGTGTCCTTTGCGCCTTTGCGGTTCGTTTTTCCATTATTTTGCGTAAGTCCTGGTTAACTAGGTCGGTGAGTATAACTCAAAATCACCATTAATTCTGTTAGAACCCCGCCTTCACTCTTTACGTCTGCCATTTTGGCTTTTTTCATCAGGGGATTAGCCGTTCCAATGCACGGGCAGTGCAGGCCAAAAATGCGTAGGCGTAGCCCGTCGTAGACATCGCTAGCATCACTAGTTGTGCCAATATTGGAACCCAAAACCACGCCCAGAGATTCTACAAACAACAGTAAACCAGGACTCACCATTGATTTAAACTCAAATTAAACAAACATTAATACTTAATGCAAGTCAGACAAATATTGTAATAAAAAGATTAATTTTAAACTTGGTAACGTATTAGCTTTCTGACTTATTTAGAACATAATTTATGTAATTGAGCAGTCATTTATTTTACTATATCAACCTCAATATCTGGCAGTACAAAATTTAACTTTCTTAGAGCATAATTGGCAGTTGTTGTATAGCAATTCTCATTTGAATGAAGTACACGGCGGGTAGGGACACGGCATTGACGTGTTTATCTGTGATTAATTAGTTTTTTCTGCACTACGACACCTTAAAAAAACAGATGCCCCAATACATGATGTGGCTTTTTTGCTAGGCTTTTCTGAACCGAGTGCATTCCACCGCGCCTTCAAGCGATGGACAGGAAAAACCCCACAAGCTTACAGGGGATAAAATTACGAATTACGTTAGCGAGTCCGCGAGCGTCATTACGAATTAGTCAACCCGCTTAACTTCAAATCCCCGCAACCCTTCCGGTTCTTCATACTCAACCACAACATCTTTAACTACAGCAGCAGGTGGCCCAGAATGACACCAGCGAATCATGTTATCTACAACATCTCGCGCCCCTTCAAAGACTGCTTCTACTCGATTATCGGGGAGATTTCGCACCCAACCGGTTAATCCCAACTGGGTAGCTGTATCCACAGTGGAATAGCGATAACCGACTCCTTGGACTCGGCCAGAAATGAATACATGGGCGCGGATGATCTTTGGAAGTGCTGTGGAATTCTGCATAAACTGGTCTAATCTTTACGATTCCAGTCTACCTAGTTTGTGTATACACAAGCTATTTTTAACTCCAACTAGCGAAATTAATCACGGTCATCGTCATCGTCATCATCACCGCGATGTCTGTACTGGCGATTATCCCATTCTTCATGACGTTTTTTCTGCTTGCCACCGACTATATTTCTGAACATATCCCCTATTTCCATAATTTTCCTCCTGACTTAGCAAATCTCCTTATTCAGGGTCACTTTAGTAGTTTGTCTAATGCTTGTGGCGGATAAATCTTCCAGGAGATGTAAATAAAAATAAAATTATCCCGATCTTTGGGAGTGTCGCAGAGTAGTGATAAAGTATTTTTCAATACCTACTAACTGTAGTGAATTTAATTAATCAGTAGTCAGTTTTTCAACTTGGAATTTTGAATTGCTTATGTCTAATCTGCCACCACTCAATACAGAAACAATTTGGGCAATTCTTGAGGAAAAACTTGATGATGCCACAGTCAACCAGTTGCTATGGCATTATTTAGGCTATCGCTATGATTCCTCAACTGCACAATGGGACACTAGCCTAGTTGCACCAGAATGGCAAGATGATTACCCCCAACCACCAAATTTTATTGAATCTCGCCCCGCAACAGTCAAGTTGACTCGTTCCATTCCTGTTGAAAATAAACAACTGCTCAAAGAAAAACTGGGTTTCAAAGGTTACAAAATTGGGGAATTCGGCCCTCGGCAAACTCGCAGGGCGACAGCAGTAAGTTGGTTGTTAAGTTATCTGCAACAAACTAACGGCAAAATTGAGTAATCTAATACAGCAGCAATACTGCATAGGTTTTGAAGATTTGTAGGTTGGGTTGAACTTTAGTGAAACCCAACAAAGCCCTGGAAATGTTGGGTTTCGTTCCTCAAACGCCACGTGCTTCAAGTCGGGGAACCCGCCCAACGCAGTGGCTCCCCAACCTACACATTTTTATTTTTTAGCCTTAACCGAGCAGTATTGAATACAGCATATATTTAGCAATAACTATTTTAGTTTTACTTAATATCTGCTAACTAACAACCTAATAAAAACCTTTAAGTTTTAGTATTATAGGCAGTAAGTGTACTAAATATAATCTGGATATTAGTTAAAAAATAAATTCTTAAAAAAGTCATAAATAACCAAAAAGTAGTTATTTTTATAAAATATTCATCACTTCATCCTCAAGATAGAAGCGCCAGTTAGATAATTATTTCTTTAGAGCGATTTGTAAATTCAATTTAGTATCCGAGAATACTTATATCAACCCTTGATATTACAAACAGTTCTATGGCAAAGCCAATTGAATTTAATTTATTTGCACCTTACAACAAAAAAGCTGCATTAATTGGTTCTTTTTCTGATTGGCAAGAAATTCCAATGGAGAAAGGTGATGATGGTTATTTTCGTACAAGTGTTGAACTAGAAGACGGCGTTTATAAATATAAATTTCGCGTCCAGTCAAATTCATGGTTTTTTGAACCAGAACAATGGGTTGATGTTACAGATCCTCAGGCAACTGATATAGATGAACAGAGTGGAAAAGATGATGGTGTTATCCGCATCAAAGATGGGGAAATAATTACCGATACCTATATTTGGCAACATGATGATAAACTGTTACCTGCTGACCACGAATTGGTAATTTATGAATTGCATGTTGGTGACTTTTCTGGTGGTGAGGATGATCCTTATGCACGAGGCAAGTACAAACACGTCATTGAAAAGTTAGATTATCTATGTGAACTAGGAATCAACGCTATTGAGTTGATGCCACTTAAAGAATATCCTGGTGATTATAGTTGGGGTTACAACCCGCGCCACTTCTTTGCAGCAGAATCTAGTTATGGTTCAACTGCTGAGTTAAAAAATTTGATTGATGAGTGTCATGGTAGAGGTATTCGTGTAATTCTAGACGGAATTTATAACCACTCAGAAGCATCTGCTCCTTTAACACAAATTGACCACGATTATTGGTATCATCACGAACCTCGTGATCCTGATAATAACTGGGGGCCTGAGTTTAATTATGAACATTATGACGAAAAATTAGATATTCATCCAGCGTGGAAATTTACTGGTGAGGCAATCCGTTTTTGGATATCAGAATATCATCTTGATGGTATTCGCTATGATGCGGCGCGGCAAATTGCTAACTACGATTTCATGCACTGGATTGTTCAGGAAGCCAAAAAAACTGCTGGTGCGAAGCCTTTTTATAATGTTGCTGAACACATTCCTGAAACTACCAGCATTACCAATGTAGATGGGCCAATGGATGGTTGCTGGCATGACAGTTTTTATCACTGCATTCTAGAACACATTTGCGGTGATACATTTGATTTAGAGCGTCTCAAAGATGTCATTGACTGCAAGCGCCAAGGCTTCTTGGGTGCTACCAATGTAGTAAATTACGTCACCAACCACGACCATAACCATATCATGGTAGAACTGGGGAACCGTGAGATTTTTAACGAAGAAGCCTTTAGGCGGGCTAAATTAGGAGTAGCCATCCTAATGACTGCTGTTGGCGTACCTTTGATTTGGATGGGAGAGGAATTTGGTGAGTACAAACCTAAACAACCTGAATCATCGAAAATCGATTGGACGCTGTTAGGTAATGATTTAAATCGTAGTTTATTTGAATCATACAAAGGCTTAACCAACCTGCGTAAAAGCAATCATGCCCTTTACACAGAAAATATTGATTTTTTCCACGAAAATCCAGAGGCAAAAGTATTAGCTTATACTCGTTGGAATGATGAAGGTTCTCGTGTAGTCGTAATTGCAAATTTCTCAGAAAACTTCCTAGCTAACTATCATGTTCCTAACTTTCCTAGCCCTGGTACATGGCACGAATGGACAGGTAATTATGATGTCGAAGCTGGTGACGATGGCATCATAACTGACTTGGGGCCATACGAAGCCAAAGTGTTTGTATGGCAGTAATTATATACACTACTGAGTAAGTAGTCCAATAGTAAAGAAAAGTTCGTAGGGGTACAGCATTGCTCATTGGTGTCAACTTAACGTAAAAGCCATGTCCCGCAAGGAACTGAAGTTCCTTGCTAATAGCTAAAGTCTACTGAAGTAGACTAAAGATTTTTAGGAATATTTAGTCTACTTCAGTAGACTTTAGCTATTAGCCCTGAAATTTATTTCTGGGCGGGTCAGGAAGCTAACAGTTAAGCTATTTTTATCTTAAGTTGACACCAATGAGCATTGCTGTCCCCCTACAGCATGGTGTATTTGCGTAGTTTACCGTCGTAGGCATCGCAGGATAATTAAGAAAAGCCTGAAACAAGCATTTTAACATTTCATGGGTTTATGTTACACTTTTGATTTGAAGTGCGTATATAAAATTGCCAGAGCATCACCATGCACAACAAATTATTTAATAGTAATATCGACAACGCTAACATTGAGAACGATCGCATTTTATTAACTCCCAATGAAGTCAAGTCAAAATTACCTTTAACACAATTAGCCGAGCAAAAAGTTTTAGCATATAGGCAAGAAATAGAAAAGATCCTAGATTTTCAGGATCGCCGAAAATTTATAGTAGTTGGCCCATGCTCAATCCACGACCCAAAAGCAGCACTTGAATATTCTGAAAGGTTGAAAAGATTGGCCGAGCGAGTCCAGGATAAGCTACTACTAATTATGCGAGTGTACTTTGAAAAACCAAGAACAACCGTAGGCTGGAAAGGGTTAATTAACGATCCAGATATGGATGATTCTTTCCATGTAGAAAATGGGTTATTAATTGCACGGGATCTATTATTAAAAATTACAGAATTGGGATTGCCTGCTGGTACTGAAGCACTAGATCCAATCATACCTCAATATATTAGTGAACTAATTACGTGGTCTGCCATTGGGGCACGCACGACCGAATCACAAACTCACCGCGAAATGGCAAGTGGACTTTCGATGCCTGTGGGTTTTAAAAACGGTACTGACGGCAATATTCAAGTAGCTTTGAATGCCCTACAATCAGCTAGAAACCCGCATAGTTTTCTGGGAATTAATCAAAACGGACAGGTCAGTGTCTTTCAAACTAAAGGTAATGGCTACGGTCACGTAATTTTAAGGGGTGGTAGTCAACCCAACTTTGATGCAGCAAATGTCAAACTGGTAGAAGAAAAATTAAAACAGGCAGATTTACCACCCAGGATTGTTATCGACTGTAGCCACGGCAATACCAATAAAGATTACAAATTACAAGGTGCTGTCTTAGAAAATATTGTTCAGCAAATAGTAGATGGTAATACATCAATAGTTGGCATGATGCTAGAATCGCATTTGAATGAAGGTAGTCAACCAATTACTGGTAAAGAAGAATTAAAATATGGGATTTCTGTAACTGATAAATGTATTAGCTGGGAAGAAACCGAAAAAATTATTTTGGCTGCTCACGAAAAACTTAAATAAATACTAGGGATATTTCGGCGAGCGATCGCTGTTAACTATGACGGCGATCGCATATCAGCTAATTCGCTCTAGCAGTATGTCCCACAAGGAACTGAAGTTCCTTGCTAATAGCAAAAGTCATCTGAAGATGACTAAAAATATACCCAAAAATCTTTAGTCTACTTCAGTAGACTTTAGCTGAAAGCCAAAGAATTTTAGTTCCAGGCGGGTGAGTCAGACAACAGTTAAGCTATTTCTAGGCTTTTCTTGACACCAATGGGCATTACCATGTCCCTATGCAGTACTCATTCAAATGAGAATTGCTATATCTGAAAACCACTCTAGATCAGATCATCTTTCAGACTATTGATAGAGTGTCATATCCGTAGAAAGATAGAAAGAATACTTTAGCCAATCAGATAACATCAATATTAATCCTAATAATTGCTGGTTTATTAAAGTTTCCTTTCAGTGGTATTACACAACAAATATTGCGATAAATATTACCCCGAATTCTCCTGCGGGTTTTTTTTGAATTAGCGATGTTTACGACATGCTGCGCGTAGCTTACTTCTGGGTGGAGGTACGCTAATGCCAAGGAAATCTACTAAGACTGTAATGCCTTAAACCACTTATTCAAAACTGTGCTGATGGTTTTCTTAATCTGATGATTACGGCTCCACTTTTGGAATGCGATTTCATACTCTTCGCCTTTCAGTTGAAAGGTATTCCAGACATCAAGTCCTACAGGCAATCCGCAGAATAGCAAAATGTACAGCGACCAAGAAATTCCGCCACCAGTGATTAAATCGACTAGTATAAAAAAGCCATTGAAAATTGCATAATTCCCTAGACGCTTCTGAAATCTTCTGATGCGGTAAGCGTCAAAAGCCTTTCGCTGTTGGACTTGACCTTGTTGTACTACCCAATCGCGTTCTGCTAACTTTAAAGAATCAGGTGAAATTTCTAACTCAGCAGCAATTTCTAATATCTGCTCATAAGAAAATTCTGTATCTTTGTCGTCAGCTTGACGAGCGATCGCTAATTGCAGAATTTGTTGGACATCATCTTGGCTATAAGAGCGGAGGCTCTTGGGTTCAAATGTCGTCATAATTCTTTCTCTTATATTACTTTTAATAGAAATTTGCTGCCCGATAGATTTTAAGCAGCTACGCCAGTTATTTCCATTATTCCTACATTAGCAAATCTATTAGTCATTAGTCATTGGTCATTTGTCATTAGTTACTCTCCTCTGCCCCCTGCCCCCTGCCTCTACTCCCCACTCCCCACCAATATAAAGACTCTCCAAACATCCAGATATTATAAGATTCAGCAGAGGATAATAACGAAGTAACAAGCACTAACTAAGCAGTAAGAAGGATGTTAACTCAATGGTTGGAGAAAATGGATCGATTCGTACTCTATCGGTAGATATTGGCGGTAGTGGCGTTAAGGCGATGGTTTTGGATATTACGGGGAATCCTGTAACGGAAAGGGCGCGTTTAGATACACCCCAGCCTGCTACACCAGAGGTTGTAATTAATGCAATTGTTGTGTTAGGAGCCGCTCAAGGTGAATTTCATCGCGTTTCGGTCGGTTTTCCCGGTGTGGTACGGTGTGGAGTCACGGAAACTGCGGTAAACTTACATCCAGATTGGATCGGATTTGATTTGGAAACAGCATTATTAAAACACTTAAACAAGCCTGTACGGGTGATTAATGATGCAGACATGCAGGGGCTTGGTGCGATCGCAGGTAAAGGTGTCGAACTAGTGATTACTCTGGGTACGGGGTTTGGTTCGGCTTTATTTGTGGATGGGAAGCTGGTACCGAATATGGAAATGGGACATCACCCGTTTCGCAAAGGAGAGACTTTCGAGCAGCAGTTGGGGCGTGCAGAGTTAGAAAAGATTGGTGATAAAAGATGGAATAGGCGTTTAGAAAAAGCGATCGCATCCTTGGAACACCTGTTCAATTATGATTACCTTTACATTGGCGGCGGTGAAGCTGTGAGAGTGAATTTACAGCTACCGTTAAATGTAAAACTCATCCCTAATATCACTGGTTTATTAGGCGGTATTGCTTTGTGGCGAGATGAGAAAAGGTAAAAACTTTTTCAATATCTACAACTGAGCGTACTAATAAGCGTCGCGCTTTTTATTAAGGTGTTTCTTTCTTAATATTTAAAAATGATATGAAATTTAACACAGATTAGGCAAAAGAATTGCACAGACATTCTGTTTAGTCCCCCTGTGTAATTTTGCCATGCAGTAATCTAAATTGTAGTTAAAATTCAAGACTGTGCAACAACGTTGTACGGTTTTATTTTATTCAGGTTCAAGTATGCGCTTTCCAAGAATACGACAAAGTAGCTAGACAGATTTAATCACAAAGCAGATATTTAGGAACTTGTCCATTGTCCTTAGTCATTTGTCTTTAGTATTTAGCTAATGACAAATGACAAATGACGAACTAACGGTGCTTATGCTGCTCTAATAACTGTTGCGCTCTTGGCTTATAAATTAAATAGAACAAAGCCTCAAGATAACGCAACAAATCTTCCCGATTCTCTTTTGAGGTAAAGTTCCAAAAGCCATAAATCCGTGCTAATGATAACAGCTTGCTAGTGTGAATTTTCCAAGTATAGGTGCTGTAAACTCGGTCAATTCCTCGCTGCGAAATTTCATTCCAATAGTTAGGATTTTGTTCGCATTTTGTGATAAACTCGACAATTTTTGTGGCTGTTTCATCTAATTTTGTTGGGTTAATCAAAAAGCCATTAACCTTATCTTGAATAATCTCCAGTGGCCCACCAAACTGTGTGGCAAAAGTCGGTAATCCTGAAACCATCGATTCTAAAATTGTCAAACCGAAAGCTTCAAATAAAGCTGGTTGTACAAAAATTCCTTGATGATCGGCAATGACTCGGTAAATTTCACCAGAATCAGTTTTAGTCAGGCGCACACCCAGCCAACGAATCTTGCCGTGGAGATTGTACTCGTCAATTATTTGGTAGAGTTTGATAATTTCGTCACGTTCTTCGTTGTCGCCTGATTCTTCGACGCGCAATTTACCCGCCACCAAAATTAAATTGCAATGCTCTTGTAATTCTTTGCTTTGACCATAACATTCAGCTAAACCTGTGAGGTTTTTGATGTGGTCAAGACGCGCCATTGAGAAGAGAGGGCGCTTGTTAGGATCGTCGAGTTTGCCAAATATTTGCGTGGGGTCTTCCAGAGTAAAAAGTGTTTCTGCAAGACGTTGGCGATCGCTCTCTACTCGGTCTTTAGTTCTGGTGTAGGGGAAGTAATTATTTTCGTTTACTCCAGGCGGTACGACATTAAATTTGGGACTAAATAATTCAATGCCATTGGTTACATGATACAACTCCGGCATGGTGAAGCACTTATAAGACTCGTATTGTCCCACACTATCCGGTGTTCCCACAATTTCTTGGTAGGTGCTGCTGACAACAAAATTGGCAGCATTCATTGCAATCAAGTCAGCTGTGAATTGCAATGAAAAATGATATTTCTCCTCTAATTCTTGCCAGTAGAGGTTACTGAATAAGTATTTAGATTTTTCCAAAGCATGAGCAACATTGCATTGGGTAACTTTCAAGCGTCGCGCCAGTAAGAATGCTACTAAATTTCCATCAGTATAGTTTCCAACTATTAAGTCAGGTGTGCCTTGGAATTCTGCCCGTAGTTCTTTTTCTGAGTCAATGGCGAAAGTTTCTAGATAAGGCCAAAACTCAAACCGGGAAATCCAGTTTTGAGTCATGTTAGGATTAAATTCCCGTAAAGGAACTCGCAAAATCCAGGCATTTTCGGTACCAAG
Source organism: Nostoc sp. CHAB 5834 (assembly GCA_020829485.1). Next base: position 24,932 of record JAIVFU010000006.1, read on the forward strand.
AACTTTTTCTAGCCGTTGATTACAAAGGGTGCCATCACTATTAGGAATCAAGCGGGTGAGAATAATTACCTTTGGCTCCACATTCAATTTCTCTAAACCCGCAAGCAGGACATCTTCTTGTAGCTGCTTCTCTAGGCTCTTTGCCTGGTCAAGGACGTAAACTACCTGACCGCCAGTATCGGGACGACCCAAAACGCCCTCTTGCCCAAACCAACCGTGGGCTGACACCAAGACGATTCTAAAAATCATCGGGACACGAGAAATTAAGGCTTCTAGGGTCTGGGGATCGGCAGAATCAATTAATTCATCGAGAATATTTAAAGTTTCCCGCACTCGCCCTGCGGTGTTACCCCAACCCGGCTCAAAACCCATTGACTGTAATTGGAACCGGAATTGTTCGTAGGGTTCCTCTTCGGGGCGATTATTAACAAAACTGATAGCTTTCTTAACTTGCTCGGAAAGTTGCTGCTGTGATTGAATGCGATCGTTAAGCAGCAATTGCACACCGTTGTAGTGGTGCAGCCGCAAGAAATTTAATAAGCTGTCCAGCAATTGTTTGGAGTCTTGAAAAATTTGGCTGGATAAATAGCGGTTAAGAAATTGTACCCCCTTACCAATATTTTTGGGGTCGCGGATGACTGGGGTGTAGTCATAGAAGGGGCCGAAGTCCAATTCTAGCAGGTCGCCCTCGTTGGGATGATATTTGTTCACCAAGCGATCGCGCAAATCCAACAAATCCTGTACCGTCATCGGCTCAATGCTCAAGTCTGATGTCAACCAATAAACTTCTTGGCTGGCAATCTTAGAACGGATGATGAAACAAAAGTTTGAGTCCTCCTGAATAATTTCTTGAGTATAGTAAATCAGTTTCCCTAATTCAGAGGTAGTATAAAATCCCTCGGGTTTCTGAGATTTTGAGCAATACTCACTATATACATTAAGGATGTCGTTCCGCAGCAAATACTTCTTGTCTTGTTGGCGTAATTCACTTAGAAAGGAACGCAAATCACTTTTTTCTTCACTATCTAAGACTGCTTGAAGCAATTCAGACATGACAACTCCACTAGATGACGATGTTTGCATTGTTAACTTTCAAGGCGAGACAAATAAGCCTCAACCTTTTTTTTTAAACCAGATATAAACACGAAATAACACAGATAAATATGATTTATCTGTGTACCTAAAAGTATCAACTTTTCAGCAGACACTTAAATCGTGTTCTTCTTTACCTAAAGTATCTATGACTCAGTATTTTTGACTCTAACTAAAGGAATACAATTTTTGTTTCTTTTGATAGAGGTTAGAAAATCAATGTATTCTTATACTTGGGGCACAATATGTCACGCCCTCAATTGCTTTATGTAATCCTTACTATATCATTTATTTACGTGTATCTGATTATCTGCACACCGAGAATATCAATATTTAGCTATCAAGTTCTGTAAGGCTTGTAAATCAATACTTTTTTAAATTATTCCAGGGTATTAATATTGATTTTTATAGTGGATATAGATGAGCTAAACCGCGTCTATCTTGAAACCTGTAGTTCAACGGTTTTGAAAAGGATTTGCCCTCATCCCCCAACCTATCCCCCAGATTTGGGATTTGGGGAGCCAGAATTTCAAAGTCCCTCTCCCAGATATGGGAGAGGGATTTAGGGTGAGGGCAAAAACTACGGTTCTCAACTTAGATCAGGTTTATTTTGCGGATTTCATCATAGCTTAACTTCTCGTAATTTGGTTAACAAGTAATTGTATTGCTATAGAACTTACGCATTGACAAAAAATACTAAACATGGACAAGGTTAAAAACCACATCTTTCGTAAGGGCACAGCATTGCTCATACGTGTCAACTTAACGTGAAACCCTTGTCGAGACGTGATATTCAGTTCTCTGGCTTCCCATCACGATCTGCGTTACCCCACCCTAACCCTCCCCTTAGAAAGGGGAGGGAACTAGATTCCTTCTGCGTTACCCCACCCTAACCCTCCCCTTAGAAAGGGGAGGGAACTAGATTCCTTTTTCCCCCCTTTCCAAGGGGGGACTAAGGGGGCTCAAACGCTTGTGGAATAAGCGTTTGAGCCTAAGTTGACACCAATGGGCACTGCCGTGCCCCTACACCCCGCGATATAATGTTGTACCGCATCTGAATGGGAACCGCTATAAGCGTTTAAATGGATCACTATTAAATTATGTAGGGCGAACGATGGGAATTGAACCCACGAATGGTGGTACCACAAACCACTGCCTTAACCACTTGGCTACGCTCGCCATTCAACAATTTCGATTATAGCAATAATTTGGCAAGCGATCAAGAGTTTTTTCAAGGAACGGACTGAGTTGATTTAGAGTCTCTGGAATCTAACAATTATAATGAATTTTACTTGGCAAACATGAAACCCTTAACGATCATTGCATATACTGGAGCAGCAGCAGGACTCGCCGCCTTGGGTGTGGCAATGGCGAAGACTAATCCCAGTCAGGTTGAGTATGAAGAATATGCGGTGCAACGGCTGACAGAATACTTAAAAACCGATGTATGCAAAAAAACTACCAATATTATAGAAAATTTAATTCGTTTTAATTGTGATAAGTTGGTTGACTCGGCTAACCCGCAAATCCAAGAAATTCTTGCCAGAACTACAGAAAGACAAAATTATATTATTTTTAGCATTTACCGTACAAATTTAAAAATAAACTCTTGGATACCTTCTTACAAATTTGAAACGGTGGGAGCTTTTGATCAATTTTATACTTACACTGCCGAGAAAGAGTAAGGTAAGGGGCAGGGGGCAGGGGGCAGGGGGCAGGGGAGGATGAGGGAGATGAGGGAGATGAGGGAGCAGAAGCTGATAGTCAATTTAATTTTTGGAGTTCCCTATAAAAGTGATTAGGAATACTTCTATTTAGTATTTGATAATAGTTTCAATTACCACCAGCTTAATATTCAGTAAAATATGATAATTAGTCACTGAGAGTTCAAGCTTTGCCGATGTCATCTGCCTATCTGCTAGTATCTCACGGAAGTCGCGATCGCCGCCCAGAAATTGCTATGCAGCAACTAGCAAAGCTGGTATGTCACAAATTGCCAGAAAGCCACAATGCATTAAATGGCGCACATCTGGTTGGCATAGCTGCTTTGGAAATGAGTCCTCTGCCTTTACACGAGCAGATTCAAGAATTTGCGAATAGGGCTTTTTGCGAGGGCAAACTCTCTCAAAAGCAGAATCGCCTCAAAATTGTACCGCTATTTTTGCTGCCGGGAGTGCATGTAATGACAGATATTCCCGCCGAAGTAGCACTAGCACAACAGGCTATTAATCAGGATATCATGATTGAGTTGCAACCATACTTAGGCTCTCACCCCAATTTAGAGAAATTGCTGGCAAAGCAAATAGCTACTATAAAAGCAGAAGCATGGATTCTCTTAGCTCATGGTAGCCGTCGCCCAGGTTCTAAAGAAACTGTGGAAGCAATGGCGGGAAATTTGTCAGCTGTGACTGCTTATTGGGCTGTCCCTGGTAGTTTAGAATCACGGGTGCAAGAGTTGGTAGCTGCTGGTTATAAAGAAATTGCAATTCTGCCATACTTTTTATTCGCTGGTGGAATAACCGATGCGATCGCAGCCTCAATAGAGGAGCTAAAATTACAATTTTCTGCGGTGAATTTCCAATTGGCAGAACCACTGGGAGCAAGTGCAGAATTAGCCGAGCTAATTTGGGATTTAACAGATAGATGAACCGCACAGAAGAACAGGAGAACAAGTATTTGGGAAAGGTTTATTTAGTAGGTGCGGGGCCTGGAGATCCAGGACTAATTACCCTGAAGGCAAAAGGTTTATTGGAATGTGCAGATGTTGTTATCTATGATGCCTTGGTGAGTCCGGCAATTCTGGCAATGATTAATCCTGAAGCCGAGCAAATTAACGCTGGTAAGCGGCGGGGAAAACATTCCCTATTCCAGGAAGAAACAACTCAATTGCTGATTGAGAAAGCGCAGGATCATGCAATTGTAGTGCGGTTAAAGGGTGGTGATCCTTTTATTTTTGGTCGCGGTGGCGAAGAGATGGAAGAATTAGTCAACGCGGGAATCTTAACGGAAGTTGTGCCCGGTATCACATCGGGTATTGCAGCCGCAGCATACTCAGGTATTCCATTGACTCATCGGCTGTATAGTTCTTCGGTTACATTTGTGACTGGTCACGAGGCGGCGGGTAAGTATAGACCGAAAGTCGATTGGAATGCGATCGCCCACGGTTCCGAAACCATTGTAATTTATATGGGCATTCACAATCTGCCTTATATTGTGGAACAATTAAGTGCAGCTGGGTTGAATTTAGAAACGCCTATTGCTTTGGTGCGCTGGGGTACGCGCCCAGAACAAGAAGAATTGATTGGTACTTTAGAAACAATTGTAGAGCAAGTAGAGGAAACTGGATTTGGTGCGCCTGCGATCGCAGTCATTGGGCAAGTAGTAAATATGCACAATATATTGTCTAATTGTCGTCCAGTTTGATGGTTGGCGCAAAAGTGAAATCCACTGTCTTTAAATTTCTCGAATCCAAAATGCCAATCCTCCGCCACGCCCACGAGCTGCAATAAAATCTTCCGTTACTAAAAAGAAGCCAAAGAAGGGCAGTTTAGCTATGGACTGGTTGTAAAAATCTTCTGTTTGAACTTTACCAGAACGCATTGGTCTGTTGTAAACGATACGACCAAACAAACTGATAAGCATCTGGTTAAAGTCAAACGCCAATAAATTTTTCTTACCTAAGTATTGCACTGGCCCCGTGAGTTTTAACAAAACTGGGCCAAATTCAACCTGATTAGCAATTTCGCCTCTGTCTAAATCCTGTTCCAAAGTGGTATTAAAGGAAACATTGATTTTTATAAACTTGGGTACATACAAACCCTTGCCTAATACAATTCCGCCGCGCTCTCTGGCTTTCTTAGTGCCAGTGGCAAAGCAAAGTTGCCATTTACCTAGAAGAGATTCAAACGGATAAGTTAACCGTTCCTGCTTGGCAGATTTTTCTGCTTCTAGCAACGCATTTACTAATATTTCAGTACTAAGGAGTGTGCCTCTCTCTCCTTGATACGCAGCCGCAGCTTGGGATAGCACGCTCACAAAGTCAAATGTCGCTTTAGATGTCAAATTAGCTGTCATAATTTAACTCGTTTATTTGCTTTTCTGATAGATTGTACCGTTATGGGGAGTAGGAGTCGAGAATCAGCAAGAGGTATTTTCATGGTTAGTTGTCAGATTTTTTCTGGATAGAGCGTTTTTACATAAGGAAGATTGATTCTCTGTCCGTTAGGTGAAAGTGGCTTTTGATTAGGGTTACGACGAACTGTGGCAACGGGCCAAGCCGCCGCTACCTCCCCTACAAAATACACTACGTCCAAAGCTTTGGCTCTTGTTAATGACCAAATTCTGTGACAATGGTTAACAATCTGACAACTAAGGTCATGTGGAAAAATTAACGCGAAACCTAACCCCCAGCCCCTTCCTTAATAGGGAATGGGGAGAATTCAAAGCTTCTCAAGAGCAGGAGAGAGCAGAAGCGAGGTTTTCCAAATCCCGTGAAAAGTCAGGGTTAACAAATAAGCCGGATACTGAATCTAAGGTACTCATGAGCCAGAGTTTTCAAAACAGCCCTTTGCCACGCAAACCCGTTCAATCATATTTCCATTGGTTATACGCTTTCTGGAAATTCTCTCGCCCTCACACGATTATTGGTACAAGTCTGAGTGTGTTAGGTTTGTATTTTATTTCCATCGCAATTAGTAATACTACTGTTCCCCTATTCCCTACTCCCCATTCCCTACTCCCTGTTTTAGGTGCATGGATTGCTTGTCTGTGTGGCAATGTTTACATTGTGGGGCTGAATCAATTAGAAGATGTTGATATTGACAAGATTAATAAGCCTCATTTACCGTTGGCATCAGGTGAGTTTTCCCAACAGACGGGGCAATTAATTGTTGCTTTGAGTGGGATTTTGGCGCTAGTTGTGGCGTGGCTAACTGGGCCATTCTTGTTTGGCATGGTAGCAATTAGTTTGGCCATTGGTACTGCTTATTCTTTACCGCCAATTCGCTTAAAACAGTTTCCATTTTGGGCAGCGCTGTGCATTTTTTCGGTGCGCGGCACAATTGTTAATTTAGGGTTGTATTTGCACTATAGTTGGGCGCTCAAACAAAGCCAAGTAATTCCGCCTGTGGTGTGGGTGCTGACGTTATTTATCTTGGTGTTTACCTTTGCGATCGCAATCTTTAAAGATATCCCAGATATAGAAGGCGATCGCCTCTATAATATCTCTACTTTCACTATCAAACTCGGTTCGCAGGCTGTGTTTAATCTAGCTCTTTGGGTGATAACTGCCTGCTATCTGGGGATAATTTTAGTTGGTGTGCTACGTGTGGCCTCAATTAACCCCATATTTCTGGTGATTACTCATTTAGCCCTGCTAGTTTGGATGTGGTTGCGGAGTTTGGCAGTAGACTTACAAGATAAAAGTGCGATCGCTCAATTCTACCAATTTATCTGGAAACTATTTTTTATCGAATACCTGATTTTTCCTATCGCCTGTCTTTTGGCTTAGACAATGCTAGAAACCTTTCCTACTAGTTCTATTATCCCTGCTGTTGTAGTTGTTCTTAGTCTATCAATTCTTGGCTATTTTGCTTGGAAAACTTTGATTACCTCCGACTTGTTTCAAAAAGGGATTAATCTTTCTCAAGCAAAAGATTACCAAGGTGCAGAAGCAGCATTTCGTAAAGTGATTTCCCTCAACTCTACTAATGATGTGGTGCGTTTGTTTTTGGGAGATGTTTTAAACCAACAAGGCCAAGTAGAAGAAGCAACAGAATTATTCCGGGAAGTGATTCGCCGCAGTCCAAAAAATCCTGATGCTTACTTGCGTCTGGCAAATCTTCTCATGCAGCAAGAGCGAGAAGAGGAAGCTAAAATTAACCTGCGACAAGCTAAAGATTTATTGCAAAAACAACGCCAACCTGAAAAAGCTAAAAAAATAACTGAACTGTTAGATAAAATGAGTGAGAAGTCAAGTAAATCTTAAATTAAGTCAGAATTGCGGAGATTAAATTTTCCTGTTCCATCTCCTAATTTTTTTACCATTCCCCTCATCATGGGGAGAATGGGTTTTGTTTTGAAATTTAGTCAGTGTCTGTCGTAATTATGTCCGTAGCTTTCGCAAGTTTGACTACTCCCTTCATAGCCCTTAAAATTACAATCTGATGCGCTATAAGTTCCATAGGCACAATAAATTGATTTAAGGTTTAGAGGATGAAGGAATTTAGTAGTAGATACTATAGATTCAAAAAAATAAAGTGTTTATGTCAGACATGATATCAGAATTGTGGACTAATTTTTTTACATCAGGATCATTTATTCCACATGGGCACTGCTATCTATGGCAAACGAATTTAGTTGGGTTACACATATTATCTGATGGGTTCATCGCACTAGCTTATTACTCGATTCCAGCTACACTCTTCTACTTTGTCCGCAAGCGGCAGGATTTGCCCTTTGATTGGATTTTTCTACTATTTAGTGCATTTATCGTAGCTTGCGGCACCACTCATTTAATAGAGATTTGGACGCTTTGGCATCCAACCTATTGGCTGTCGGGGTTTGTCAAAGCAGTAACTGCAATAATATCTGTAATTACAGCAGTACAACTTATACCTCTAGTTCCCCAAGCACTGGCACTTCCTAGCCCTGCTCAACTAGAACAAGCAAATCAAGAACTTCAAACACAAATAGCCGAACGCTTACGGGTAGAGGAGGAACTGCGAAAATATCAGAATCACCTCGAAGAAATGGTTGCTGTTCGCACCAATGAAATTACCAAAACTAATGAGCAATTACAACAAGAAATCCTTGAACGCCAACGCATCTTAGAAATTCTTCGACAAAGTGAAGAACGTTACCGTTACTTGGCTGAGGCAATTCCTCAACTTGTATGGACAACTAATGCTAACGGTGAATGTGATTTTTTTAATCAAAATTGGTGCGAATATACTGGGCTAACATTAGAGCAGTCCTTGGGTTCTGGTTGGTTGGCTGCATTGCATCCAGATGATATCCAAAATGCTGATGAAGTTTGGTCTAATGCTGTCAAAAATAGCACTATATATAACAATGAATATCGCTTTAAACGGGCTTCTGATGGCTCCTATCGTTGGCAGCTAGCGCGAGGTTTACCACTCAAAGATGAGCAAGGTATTGTAGTAAAGTGGTTTGGAATCTCCTTTCTAACGCTGTCAAATTTACACCCAAAGGAGGAAAAATACAAGTGCGGTTAAAGCAAGCCGATGGCTATGCTCAAATCATAGTTAGCGATACAGGTAAGGGAATTAGCGCTGAGTTTTTGCCATTCGTGTTTGATTACTTCCGCCAAGCAGATAGCACCTCTACGAGAAATTTTGGTGGATTAGGACTGGGATTGGCAATTGTGCGTAATATCATCGAGATACATGGCGGCATCATCAAAGCAGATAGCCACGGTGAGGGCAAAGGAGCAACATTTACTGTTAGCTTGCCACTTCTGCAAGATGAAAACCCAAGCTTGACGGATGAACAAAACGACCCTGTATTATTAACTTCTAAGTCTTTACCTCTCGCTGGCATTCGGGTTTTAGTTATCGATGATGAGCCTGATTCTCTAGATTTTGCTGCTTTTGTATTAGAGCAAGATGGGGCTTTTGTTATCGCTTTATCTTCTGCTTATGAAGCACTAAAAACTCTAGCAGAGGTAAAGCTAGATGTGTTGGTCAGTGATATTAGTATGCCCGATATGGATGGCTATATGTTAATACGTAAAGTGAGAACTTGGACACCAGAACAAGGTGGACAAATTCCAGCGATCGCCTTGACTGCTTTTGCTAGAAATGATGACCGTCAAGAAGCGCTAAAAGCTGGGTTTCAGATGCATTTACCTAAGCCTTTTAACCCAGAAGAATTAATTGCAGCCATTGCTAAACTTCTTGAAGCAAAAGTGTCAGCAATTACCTAATTAATTAAAGCCTCAGCTATTGTGTACAAATGGACAATTATATGGAAGTAGACTTGTATCAAGTTAGGTTAATCACTTATAATTCCTGGTAGAACTCCGCCAAAGGTACGCTTTTACTCCCCTCCTGGCAAGCTTACTGTATATACACAAGTCCAAAAATTCTCTTTTTGTCACAGTGAAACTGTCACACAGACAGGCAATCCCGCCCAGAACTGAAGTTCAGGGCTGATAGCGAAAGTCCACTCAAGCGGACTGAATTGATCGTTTAGTCCAGTAAGCGTGGACTTCAGCTATGAGACTCGGAATGAATTCCGAGGCGGGATAGAAAAGCAGTGCGAAATTTATATGTAAACCAAGCAGATAAGGTAATAAAAATGCTGAAAAACAAGAATCTAATGGTAGCAGCTATTATCGGCTTGTGTTTGAGTAATGGGAATACTGCCTTTGGTAAAGATATTCGCGTTGTTTTATCAAAAATTCCAAGCTCAGATCACGCAGCAGTTGCTAATAACAAAAACGCAGTCGCTAACTTCGAGCAAGGAACCAATCTCTATAAACAAGGAGATTTCAAAAAAGCAGAGGCGGCTTTTCGCAAAGCAATTGAACTAAAACCCAACTTTGCCCAAGCTTATATTGCTTTGGCAAATACTCTCGACGATCAAGGTAAACCACAAGAAGCGATCGCCTATTACAAAAAAGCCATTAGCCTCGATCCGAAAAACTCTGGAGCATACTTCAATTTGGGTTTGACTTTAGCAAGGCTCAATCAGTTAGAAGCTGCGATCGCACAATATAAAAAAGCTATCAGCCTTGAACCCAACTATACAGACGCTCACTATAACTTAGGAAATGCTCTCTACGCTCAAGGCAAGCTCACAGAAGCAGTCACCGAATATACAGCAGCTATTCGCCTCAAACCCAATTATGCCCCAACTTACACGCGTCTGGGAAACGCTCTGTACGATCAAGGTGAGCTAGCAGAAGCAATTACTCAGTACAAAAAATCCATTAGCTTTGATCCCAAGTATGCAGACGCTCACTATTACTTAGGGAACGCCTTGTATGCTCAAGGAAAGCCAGCCGAAGCAATCGCCGAATATACAGCAGCCATTCGCCTCGCTCCAAAAAATCCCGCAGGTTATAATGCCTTGGGAAATACTTTGTACGCTCAAGGAAAACTAGAAGAAGCGATCGTACATTACCAAAAAGCCATAAGCTTCGATCCCAACTATGCAGACGCTCACTATAATTTAGCCAGCGCTTTTTACGCTCAAGGCAAGCTAACAGAAGCGATCGCAGATTATACCGAAGCGATTCGCCTCGATCCCAAACATGCACAAGCTTACACGGGTTTGGGAAATGCGATGGACGATCAAGGTAAACCACAAGAAGCGATCGCACATTACAAAAAAGCCATTAGCCTTGTACCCAACGATGCATTCACTTACTATAATCTGGGAATCACTTTAGGAAGAGAACAACAGCTAGAAGAAGCGATCGTTAATCTCAAAAAAGCCAGAGAGTTATTCCAAGCTGAGGAAAACAACGAGATGGTTGAGCAAGTTGATCAGCTAATCGAAAAAATGAATATCCGAACGAATTGATTGACGCTCTCAGGGCTGAAGATGCGGAGATTCTTGGCTCTACAAAGTCACTTGCTTGCTCGTGCAGGATTACTCCAACATGAGTAGCGGTGTCTTTAATTAGTTGTCTCTTGCTAAAAAAGTTTTATATCAAAATTTAGTAACTGTCACACTAATACCAGAATCGAGTTTAGGAACCTTGAGATACTCAATTGGCTCAGTACTTTGAGAAGTTTGGGTATTTGTTGGCTTTTGACATTGCTTAAAGAAAGCGCCTGGGTTATTGATCAACTCAACTGGGTTAATCTTTTGGCATCCTTCCTCCTGCACTAGCAAAATTGATTCAGCAGTTTCTTTGGGATTATTGGTCTGTCCGGTAAAATTACTCCATGTAGTGTTAATCGTGGCTGGTTCCGTCAATAAAACTCCAGCCTGATTGTAATCGCCTGTCATCATGGGAACATTTTCTTGGTTAGCATCGACACTCTGAGGGAGAGCAAGTGTACTAATGACAAGGACTAAGGTGATGGAAGATAATTTCATAATTTAATACTCTTTACATTTTATGTTAGTTTAATAATTAAAATTGGCTAGATAGAGAAAGCAAAAAATAGCAGCCTAGTTTTTATGCTTCAGATTAACACAGGTAGCAAGAAGTTTAGCTAAACTTCATTAAAAATATAGTGAAGTTTATTTAGTCAGATGTAGACTTTTGTCTCAAAGGAGGCAGTCTTCACATAGTTCGGTTTTATTGTGCAAACTTAGTTACTAACCCTTTATCTCTCATGGATGTCAGTCCATCCCCCCAACCCCCCTTAAAAAGGGGGGCTAAAAATGCCTTATTTTCCCCCTTTTTAAGGGAGACTAAGGGGGATCTCCAATGATTATGCACCGAAAGCAGTATTGTCATGCGTGTTACGATACGGTTACACAGATAAAACTATATTTAGATAAACCTTGGAAGGAGTATTTTGTGTCTATTGCAGAATACAAACAAGGCGATCGCAACTTTACGGGTAAACCTAAACGAGATATAAGCTCAACGGGCACTGTGCTGTCATTTCCACACATCAAGCCACATCAAAAAAAGTCTTTCACCAGTCTGGGCAAATTAAACTGGTTGTGAGTCCTTACAAGTTTGATACTTAAATCACACAATTTGATTATCGTAATATCATGCCCGCTTAATTAGTTATTATTCCGGGCATCTATGCAAAAATATTAAAACTCTCTTTCCCCCAGCTAATAGTCCCCAGCAAGAACTGCGGTCTTAATGATAAGTCTTTTACCGGACATGAGATCAGTCTGGTATCGTCCTCAAGATTGACCATTATTCCAAGCAAGAACTAATTATTGTTGAAAGCTTTTAAGCAGAAAATCACGTAAATATCCATCCAGTCTTTCTAAGCGTCTCTTTTCACTGTCCGAAGCCTACCTCTGAAGTGGTTCCATTGCTTGTAGGCTGGCAGAGTTGTTTTATTACTTACCCTTAAGCAATTAATTCCTCTTGTCTTTTCAGAATCAACAAACAGGCAGCGAATATAGTAGCATTTGTATAAATATTTTGTAAAGTTCTCCAATTCAGTGTTCTTACATAATATGATGTTGATTATTAGATGATTAATCAATACTTCCATCAGTAGTAACACAAAGCTAAGTTAACCAAAAAATCGTAAACCACTCAATTAAGGAGAGATTTTTGAGTTATTCTGTTTTTGTTGTCAGGATAATATCAAGCAATATCAGGTAAAATTCGACTGATAAAACTATATACATGCGGAGGATAAAATTGGTGCATATTAGTCAAATATCTTCAGTTAACCAGTAAATACAGAAAAATTTTGGCTTCAAAATAATTGACTATTAATTAGCAAAATCATCAACATCTACACCTATCCATCAGAGGGCCACTACCAAGCTCTAGTCAATTACTATTTAGTCTTTCGTGCATAAGTAGAAGCCAGATACTGCTAGTTAAGAATGTCTATTAGTTTACTTCACTTCTTGAACAACCTCAACAAGAAGGCATTAGCTGACAATCAACGCAGATATTACCATAGCAAAGTAGACTCCAGTGCTAGTGTCGGTAAAATACTGACAAATATCCCCTGTAAGTAAATCAACTTTTTTATAAAATTTATATATATTATGACAATGGAATCTTTGCCACAGTTTGAAGAAGTAAATATTCAGAAATACTTAGAAGTTATCCAACGCCGTTGGCTACCTCTAGTCGGAATTTTTGGCATAACTGTTACCCTTGGATGCTTGTATGCATTTTCACTAAAACCCTCATACAAGGCTGAAGGAAGTTTGATGATTAAAACAAATCGATCTTCCTCACTTACAGGGTTATCGCAAGACATAGGACGCTTGGAAGCTTTAAATGTGAATGACAATCCCCTGGAAACTCAGGTGAGAGTTATTGGATCAAATCCAGTGATTGAGAAAACAATTAATTCCCTTAACCTCAAAGATAGCAAAGGCAAACGGCTGTCGATTCCCGATTTGGCAAAAAAACTTAAAATAGAAGGAATCAAAGGCACTGATGTTGTACAACTTTCTTATAAAGGTAGTGATCCTGAACTGGCTGCCAAAATCGTTAATGAAGTTATCGACAGTTATATCGACCTAAATATCAAAGTTAATCAGAATGAAGCACTGACAGCCAAAGAGGTTCTTGTAACGGAAGTACCCAAAGCTGAGGAAATTGTCAGAAGAGCCGAATCAAAACTGCGGCTATTTAAAGAAAAGAATAAAGTTGTTGTCTTAGGACAAGAAGCAAGCGCAGCAGTTGATACGATTTCCAAGTTAGGAAACCAAATTTCCCAAGCTTTAGCTCAATTAGATGATGTCAAAGGTCGTTTAGAACAGTTAAGTAGTGAAGCTAAGATAGATTCAAAGCAAGGTGTAATCGTATCTGAATTAACTCAAGCACCTGGAGTTCAGAAAGTGCTTGCCCAACTCCAAGAAACAGAAAGCCAACTGGCACTAGAGCGTACACGTTTTTCACCTGAACACCCTACAATTACTAACTTACAAGAAAAAGTCGTAGCTCTTCAGAGCTTGCTAAAAGAACGTATAGGACAATTCGCTGGTACAGCGCAGATAACAGAGGGAAGTTTGCAGGTTGGACAACTGCGGCAAAGCCTAATAGCAGATATTACTCGTGCTCAGGCAGAACGCGTCGGTCTAGAAAGACAAATTGCCACACTTTTGCGACAGCAAGATGCCTATATCAAACGAGCAAATAATTTGCCAAAGCTAGAACAGAGTCAACGAGAACTAGAAAGGAAGCTGCAAGCAGCTCAAACGACTTACGAAACACTCTTAAAGAAACGCCAAGAAATTGATATTGCACAGAACCAAAAGATTCCTAATGCTCGTGTCATTTCCTATGCTTTAATCCCTGATAAAGCTGAAGGGCCTCGGAAAATCCTGTTTATTGTTGGTGGAGGAGGAGTTGGCCTTTTCTTAGGTATCATTGTTGCCTTTGGTTTAGACTTGATAGACCGTTCGTTGAAGACCGTCAAAGAAGCCAAAGAAGTCTTGAAATACAGTGTTTTGGGAGTGATTCCGACACAAAGCAGAAATGGTAGAGATCATTCTTCTATAGCAGGACTTGATAGACCTATTCCTAAAATCATTGGCAGAGATATTCCTTACTTCCCTCTTGGTAACGCATACCAGATACTACAAGTGAACTTAAAGTTTCTCTGTTCTGATAAACCGCTAAGAAGCATTGTAATCACAAGTTCCGTTGCCAAAGAAGGAAAGTCTGACGTATCTGCAAATTTAGCTGTGACTATGGCTCAGGCAGGGCGGCGGGTCTTGTTGGTGGATGCAGATATGCGTAATCCCATACAGCATCATATCTGGGGGCTAAAAAATACAATAGGGCTGAGTAATGTCATTATTGGAGAAGCTTCTTTAGATACAGTAGTGCATGAAGTGATGCCTAATCTTGAGGTTCTTACTTCTGGAGCTTTGCCTCCTAATCCAGTAGCAATGCTAGATTCTCAACGCATGGCAACATTAATTAGTAACTTTGGGAGAGATTACGATCTTGTTATTTTTGATACGCCTCCTCTGTCAGGAATAGCAGATGCTGCTGTTTTAAGTACCCTGACTGACGGAATCTTATTAGTCGTTCGTCCTGGAGTGGTTGACTTGAACAGTGCCAATTCAGCTAAAGAGTTTTTAACTCAGTCAGGTCAGAAGGTCTTAGGGATAGTTATCAATGGTGTGAATACTAAAAATGAACCTAATAATTATTTTTATGACAACAAAAAACGACAAATTGAACAAGAGTTAGTATCTAGCAGCTTAACAAAATTTTCAAAAGAGCGTTAAGTTCTGCTAGAGATTGCAAAGGCAACCCTTACTAAAAGCATTTAAACTAAATTTTTTGACTGGAGGACTAAATCTAATGGTACTAACCAAAAACATCAAGCAATTTGTAAAAGCAAACACTCCATTAGCTAAATGGAAAGGTTCTCTTTTCACAAATACAATAATTTTCCAAAATTACGTAAAAAACTATGATATATATCAGCAAATGTTAGCTCCTCAAGAAAGTAATGAATTATTAATCGGTTTTATTAAAGATAGTAAACCTTTTATGATTAGTCGCTTTGGTAGCACAGAAGCTTATTGCGTAAATCAATATTTAGAAGGAGGATACAAGGGATCTATATTTGAGTCAATATCTAATGATTCTGGCTTTTTTCCAGTAGATGAAAAGCATCTAAATCGATTTAGTCAACTTTTTTTAGAATCCTCAAAATCTATAGATGCTCTAGGAGTATGGTTTCAAATTGGAGAGCCAGAAATTATCAGAAATTCTTGTCGAAAAGCTTCTTTTGTTGAATTAAATACACTTGAACCTTATTATCACAACGAACCTTGGAGTAAGCATCTTGAAGGAAAAAAGGTTTTAGTCATTCATCCTTTTGCAGAAACGATCTTATCACAATATAAAAACCATAGAAAGTTTCTCTTTGAAAATCAAAATATTCTACCAGAATTTGAACTAAGTACCATAAAAGCAGTTCAGTCTCTGGCCGGAACGCAAACCCAGTTTAATACTTGGTTCGATGCCTATGAATGGATGTGTAATAAGATTAAAGCTCAAGACTTTGAGATAGCTATTATAGGATGTGGTGCTTATGGACTTCCATTAGCTGCTTACGTTAAATCTTTGGGTAAACAGGCTGTACATCTTGGAGGAGCGACTCAAATTCTTTTTGGAATTAAAGGAAAGCGTTGGGATAAAATTCCATTTTTTCAGTCTCTTTATAATGAATACTGGGTGAGGTGTAGCCCTAATGATGTTCCTACAAATCCCTCAAAATATCCAGCATATTGGTAACATTAGGTTGTCAAAACTATAGCGGTATGCAGTCTTATTAGGTACATTCACATGGCTGTAAACAATCTATAAAAGGTTTTGTATGTATCTCACTTAAGCGCACACCCCTATATCTATCTTCTCTTTTTAATATGGATAAGAATAAAATCACAACATCTTGTTTAATTAATAATTACAATTACGCTGAATTTCTGTCAGAAGCAATTGATAGTGCTTTAAATCAAACAGTTAAATTTGATGAAATTATTATTGTTGATGATGCATCCACAGATAATTCTAGAGAAGTCATCGCTAAATTTAATCAAGTAGCTAATGTTAAATCTATCTTAAAAGAAAAAAACCAAGGACAATTATCATCCTTTAACGAAGGGTTTTTAGCTGCGACTGGGGACATTATATTTTTTTTAGACGCTGATGATATTTATGAACCTCAATATTTAGAAACCGCCCTAAATTTTTATAAGAGATGTAGTGAATGTGATTTTATATTTTGTGCGTATAAAAAAATTGGAGCAATAGAAGAAACATTTCAAGCTGATGCAGTTGATTTGGATTTGGGTTATTCAGTAATTAGAACTTTATATAATGGTGAATGGATCGGCTCGATAACTTCAACATTATCAATACGTAGAGAAATCATTAGAAAATTTTTACCTATTCCAAATATAGAAGATTGGCGTGTAAGGGCGGATGACTGTCTGATATGGGGAGCTTCTTTAGTAGGGGCTAAAAAGTTTTATATGTCTAAGCCTTTAGTGATGTATAGAATACATCAAAATAACCAGTATCATAACAAGAAATTTGTAGACATAGACGACAACTATGAATACAAGAGATTCTGGAAACGCAATTCCCTATTTAATTACATTATGCAAAAGAACAATTTGAGTTTCCCGTTATTATTAGCTTTCACATCTATCAATGAGTTAAAAACAATACCATGTCCCAAATTTGAAGATTTTATTTCCTATTTGAAAATAATATTTTTATTTGAGCATAATTTATATTGGAAAATCAAGGGAATGGTTTTATTATTTAGCTATTTTTTGATAATTTTGATGACTGGTAAATTAAAATTTAATGTGAAATTATGGCTAGATACAGGTAATTTTGCACCTCTAAAAATCAAAAGCTTGCACAGTCGATGCTGATAGGGATAAAGAATGTCACATGATTAATTCATAAAAATAATGTTAAGTAAATTAAAACTTAAAAACTTATCAAAATTTAAATCTCGTTCTGGACTGCGTGCAATTATTGCCAATACAGGTTGGTTGTTTGCTGACCGCATTCTACGTATGGGTGCAAGCTTGATCGTAGGAGTATGGGTAGCACGTTACTTAGGAGTACAGCAATACGGTCTATTTAACTATGCTTTAGCTTTTGTTAGCTTATTTAGCCCAATTTTTACTCTAGGGCTGGATGACGTAGTAGTTCGCCATCTTGTGCGTCAATCATCAAATAAAGATGAAATTTTAGGAACTACTTTTTGGCTAAAGTTGCTGGGTGGAATTGCTTCTGTCTTATTGGCAGTTGGCACTATGTTTTTTTTAGGTGAGCATGAAGCACTGAAGATATGGCTAGTTGCACTTTTAGCAATGGCAGGAATTTTTAGGGCGACTGATACTATTGAACTGTGGTTTCAATCACAAGTGCAGTCAAAATACACTGTGATCGCTAAAAACACAGCATTTCTGGTAAATACTATCATCAAAATTGCCCTAATTTTAACAAAAGCACCATTATTAGCTTTTGCTTGGGTAACATTAGCAGAATTTGCCATGAGTGCAATTGGTTTGCTGATTGTTTACCAAGCCAAAGAGTCTTCTTTATGGTTATGGCGTTGGAGTTTTTCTGCTGCCAAAACTCTTCTGAAAGAAAGTTTACCTTTAATTTTTTCGGGGTTCGCAATTCTGATCTTTATGAAAATCGATCAGGTGATGTTAGGTCAAATGATTGGAAATAATGAAGTTGGTATTTATTCTGCTGCTGTTAGGATTTCTGAAATTTGGTATTTTATTCCGGGAGCTATTGTTTCTTCTGTTGCTCCTTCAATTTACGCAGCTAAGGAAAAATCAGAAAGTCTTTACTATCAGCGAATAGGACAATTACTCAGTCTAATGACATGTATATCATTGGCAATTGCTCTACCAATGACATTCCTATCGGACAAGATAATTATGGTGATGTTTGGAAGTGGATATGCAGAAGCAGGAGCAATATTAGCAGTTCATATTTGGACTTCTTTATTTGTATTTATGGGTCTTGCAACATCACCTTGGTTTATTGCTGAAGGTTTGAACCACGTTTCTTTAGGTAAGACTTTATTTGGGGCCATTCTAAACATTATTCTCAATTTATTACTTATTCCTAAATATGCAGGGTTTGGGGCTGCGATCGCAACAATAATATCTCAAGCTGCTGCTACTTTTCTGTGCAATGCATTTGATTCAAGAACACAAAAAATATTTAAAATTCAGGTGCGATCGCTTATTCCATTTTATAAGTATTAATAGTTCTTATCTAAGCTTTGAATATCAAAAAGAGTATTAGCCAAATTAATCAAAAATGCAAACACCAGTAACTTTTATTATTTTCAAGCGTCCACAAACCACAGAGAAAGTTTTTGAAGCTATTCGCCAAGCCAAGCCAACAAAACTTTTTGTAATTGCAGATGGCCCCCGCACTGACTGCAAAGGTGAAGCAGAAAAGTGTGAAGCAACTCGAGCAATTATTGAAAGAGTTGATTGGGAGTGCGAAGTTATCAAGAATTATTATGATATCAACTTAGGCTGTGCAAAACGAGTATCTAGTGGTTTAGATTGGGTATTTAATAATGTTGAAGAGACAATTATTTTAGAAGATGATTGTATCCCTCACCCAACATTTTTTAGATTTAGTGAAGAACTGCTAGAAAAATATAGGAACGATACCAGAGTTGCCACAATCTCTGCTCAAAATCTTCAATTCGGACGAAAGCGCACAAATTACAGTTACTATTTTTCTCGCTACAATCACTGCTGGGGTTGGGCAAGTTGGAGGCGTGCTTGGCAACATTATGATTTGACAATCAAACTCTGGAAAGAGGTGCAAGCAGAAAACCTTTTACGTGACATTCTTGTAGATCCAAAAGCAGTAAGTTATTGGCAACGAATATTTCAGTCTGTTTATAACAATCCTACAGGTATAACCTGGGATTACCAATGGACATTTGCTTGCTGGATACAGGGTAGCTTAAGCATTATTCCCAATGTCAATTTAATCTCTAATGTTGGTGTTGGTGCCGACGCGACTCATTTCACTTCCAACCAAGAATTTTCGTTCATCAATATGTCGATGCAAGCGATAGAATTTCCTTTAAAACATCCACCGTTTATTGTGAGAAATTTAGAGGCAGATAACTTTACACAGAAAACAGTATATAAAGCAACTGCATTGGATATTTTTAAAGAGGAAGTAAAGAAAAGATTGAATTACTCAGCGACGAAAAAATAGTGATATATTTAGTAAATTAATAAATTAAATATCAACAATGGAAAAAATATTAGCCATATTGTTATTATTAATTGCTGTAGGAGCATTAACAATACATCCTGCACAAGAAATTTCTATGTCTACCCTTGGAGGGGATAAGGTAGATACTTTTTTCAATTTAGTTTCATATTCAATTTTATTTTATTTACTAATTTCATACTGGAAAGGTTTTATTTATGTAATTAGCAAAAGTCCATTACAGTTTTTTTTATTAGCAATAGTTATATTTTCTATATTGTGGTCAGAAGACTTGAGTTCTACTCTAAAAGATATCAAAGGTCTAATCCGAATATACTTTCTTGCAATCTATTTGGCAATGCGTTATTCCCTTAGGGAACAAATGAGGCTAATAGCTTGGGCGCTTGGCATAGCTGCACTACTATCTATGATATTTTCTGCATTCATACCAGGTTATATTCATATATCACCTGAATTAGTAGATATGTGGAGCGGAATTTATGGACATAAAAATGAATTAGGTTACATGATGAATTGGAGTGCAGGAGTGTTTTTACATCTTGCCCTTAGTAGCTATAGATATCGCTGGTTGATGTGGGCGCTATGCGGGTTA
Organism: Nostoc sp. CHAB 5834; assembly: GCA_020829485.1. The sequence continues at coordinate 45,028 of JAIVFU010000006.1, forward strand.
TCTATATGTCTAATTATTCTTACACGCTCAACAACATCTTTGGTGATTCTATTGACAATGATATTACTTTTACCTATTTACCAATTCTTTAAAAAAACCAATTATAAATTACAAGTTATTATGATAACTTCAGCTTTAATGTTACTCATTATTGTTTCAATATTACTGATCAATAATGCTGAAACCGTAGTTGGAACTTCTGGTAAAGACCTTACCTTGAATGGTCGCTCTGATCTCTGGGAATTAGTGATACCTAAAGTTTTAGAAAGACCTTGGCTAGGTTATGGATATTCTGGATTTTGGACTAGTAATGCTGCATCTAATCTGAGAGCTACTTATGATTGGGCAAGCAATGCTCACAATGGCTTTTTACAACTATTGTTAGAATTAGGATTTTTAGGTTTCTTGACTTTTGCAGCAGGATTTATCCGGTTCTTCGTAATGGCACTGACTCGAATTGTTTCAGTGGCAGAAAAACCGGAAGATTATTGGCCAATGCAGATGCTAATTATCATCGTCATAGTGAATTTCTCAGAGGCAAGATTATTAACTCCCAGTTGGAATTGGTTGATGTATATCACAACCTCTCTGTCTCTAACTCTTAGTTTCCAGCAGACGCGAATATATAAATAGGTAAATACTTCACACACTTGGATAATCGAAAGGATAAAAAGCATGAAAAAGTTAAATTTTGGATGTGGACATAGATTTTCATCTGGATGGATAAATATAGATTTTAATTCTGAGCATCCTGAAGTAATTGCCCATAACTTACTGCAACCACTTCCATACCCCAAAGATTATTTCGATGTGATTTATAGCAGTCATGTTCTAGAGCATTTTTTTAAAGATACGGGAGAAATGCTAGTGAAAGAATGCTATAGAGTTCTAAAACCTCAAGGGATTTTACGCATCGTTGTTCCTGACTTAGAGCGAACATGCCGTGAATACTTAAGAGTTATCGATAGTATTGAAAATCAGGAGTCGAGGAAACAATATGAATGGATTATTATTGAGTTAATCGACCAATTGGTTAGAACAGATCATGGTGGTTTAATGAAAACTTATTGGCGACAAGTCATTGAAAACAATGATGAATCATCTATAAACTATGTACAAGCAAGAACAGGTGTGAATATCAAAGAAGAAATTGCAACTAATAATACTAATTCTGTGTTGCAAAAGGTATTTAGTATCAATCAAAATAAACTCAAAAACAAATTCAAATACCTCTATATTGACATGGTAAAGAGGTTGATACCACGCTATGTACGCAAGTCTATAATAGATGAAACCTCCCTTGGTGAAAAACATAAGTGGATGTATGATAGCTATAGCATGAAAACCCTTTTTGAAAGAGTTGGTTTTTCGGATATTGAATTTCTAGATGCCCATACAAGTAAGATTCCAAACTTTACTAATGAAGTCTTAGATATTAATCCTGATGGAACAGTATATCTACCAGGCTCCTTATATTGTGAGGGCATCAAGCCAAATAAATAATACTGATTATCCGTGATAGAGAAACAGTATTAGGACTTACGCAAACTCTATGATTCTTCTCTACGAGACGCTCCGCGTTGGCGGAAGCCTCTTGCAGAGAAGGGGGTTTGATAAATTAAACTTGTTTAGCACTTTTTGTGTAATTCCTAAGTATTATCAAGTGGATTTTTTCTAGATAGTTAGTAATATGAACGTCTTGCTTATTAGCACCCAAGATGTGGCTGGTGGTGCAGCTCGTGCTGCATATCGCTTGCATAAAGGGTTACAAAACATTGACTTACAATCACAAATGCTGGTGCAAGAAAAATCTACTGATGACAGAACAGTAATTGCGCCTAAGCTCAGATTATTTCAAGGCATCGCCAAGGCAAAGTTGACATTTGAAACTTTACCTTTAAAGCTTTATTCTCAAAAGCAAAATACTCCATTTTTTATTCAATGGTTGCCAGATAGAATTATTTCTCAAGTTGCTCAGATTAATCCAGATATCATCAATTTGCATTGGATTAGCGCAGCTTTTATGCAAATAGAAACTCTTGCTAAACTAAACCGCCCTTTGGTTTGGACAATTCATGATATGTGGGCATTTACTGGAGGATGCAGCTATGCTGGAGATTGCTCCCGTTACCAAATCTCTTGTGGAGCTTGTCCTCAACTGAGTAGCAAAAAGGATGGGGACTTATCCCATTGGGTATGGCAACGTAAAATCAAAGCTTTGAAAAATTTGAATCTGACAATTGTTTCGCCAGGTTCTTGGTTAGCCGAATGTGGTAAGTCTAGTTCTCTGTTTAAGAATTTGCGAATTGAAGTAATCCCGAATGGGCTGGATACTCAGAAGTTTAAACCTGTTCATCAAGGTTTAGCGCGAGAATTATTGAATTTACCTCTGGATAAACAACTCATCCTATTTGGAGCGCTAGATGCAACCAATGACTCTAGAAAAGGTTTTCATTACTTGCAACCAGCACTACAAGAATTAAGCAAATCTGGCTGGAAAGATAAGTTGGAGATCGTTATTTTTGGTGCATCTAAACCCAAAAATCCACCTGAATTGGGTTTCAAGACACACTATTTGGGACACTTACACGATGATATATCTTTAGCAACTGTTTACTCAGCAGCTGATGTGATGCTTGTACCGTCTCTTCAAGAATCTTTTGGACAGACAGCTTCTGAATCACTCGCCTGTGGCACTCCAGTTGTAGCATTTAATTCTACTGGCTTAAAAGATATTGTTGATCATCAGCAGAACGGCTATTTGGCTAAACCTTATGAAGTTGAGGATTTTGCCAAAGGAATTACTTGGGTACTTGAAAATGAACAGAGGCTGCAAAAGCTGTCATTTTATGCTCGTCAGAAAGCGGAACAAGAATTCACTCTGGAACTTCAAGCACGTCGTTATTCAGCTTTATTTCAGGAAATATTGATAATAACAAAGAAATCTTCATTTAGTAATTAACTTAGTAAATCAATACTTCATAATATGTCACTACCTATAGCTTTTATAATTTGTACAGAACCTGGGCGTTTAGAAGGTCAATCTTTGATGCTTGCAGAAAGTATTCGTAAGTTCTGCGGCGAATTGAAAAATACACCTATATATAGTTTTCATCCTAGAGTAGGTGAACCGATATTAAAGCAAACCCAACAAGCGTTTGAAGCCTTGCAGGTGATTCATCGACAAGTTCCTATAAATCGAGAATTTCATGAATATTATTTAGCTAATAAACCCCTAGTTTGTGCTTATGCGGAACAAAATATTGATGCAGAAATATTAGTTTTTTTAGACAGCGACAAATGCTTTTTCTGTGAACCAAATGAATTTTTATTGCCAGTAAATTGTAACGTAAGGATGCGTCCTGAGTATGGTCAAGGAATTGGTTCTACAGGTCTACAAGATCCTCAAGAATGGTACTGGCAAAAGCTATATGAAGTGCTGGGGGTAAAGCGTGAGGTATTTGTTGAGACACCAATTGGTAATAAAAGAATCAGAGCCTATTGGAATTCTGGCTTGGTTGTTGTGAGAAGGAGCGCAGGTATATTTACAGCTTGGAAAAATAATTTTGAAAAAGTAATGCGGCTGGATATTACTCCTCCTCAGGGCATTTATTTTGTTGAGCAGTCTGTTTTGTCTGTAACTTTATGTGCCTTAGAAGAAAAAGTCGAACATCTTCCTCCTAATTATAGTTATCCATTACCCTTACATAACCGTTTATCAAAAGAACTAAAAATTAAAGATTGGGATGATATTATATCCATTCATTATTTCAATTTATTCTTCTACAACGATTGGAATGCACAAATCAAAAGGTTGAAAAAACTTAATAACAATTCAGCTAAATATCGATGGTTGTGTCAAGAGGTTGTCAGACTCAATATGCCTCGTGTATCAGTTTTGCATCGATATATGTTGGTAGTCAGAAGAATGGAACAAAAATTACAAAGTTTTAATTTGGATATTAACCTGAGTAGCTGGATAGAAAGGATGGCTAAACTTTAAACCTAATTGTAAACAAGTATTTATTGCTCTGAAAATGAAGATAAGTATCTAAAGGTTACGCATAAATTTATTATTTCCATTGAATACTTTCATATAAATTAGATGAGGTAAATCAGATGAAACAAGCAAATTTAGCTGTAGTTATGACCTGCCACAACAGGCGTAATACAACTCTTGCCTGTCTACATGCTTTATATGAGCAAACAAATCATTGTGATGTTTATTTAACTGATGATGGTAGCTCTGATGGGACTGCACAAGCTATCAAAGCAGAATATCCAGAAGTACACATTCTTCAGGGTAATGGCAATTTATTCTGGGTGGGAGGGATGCATCTCGCCTTTGGTGAGGCGATAAAAAATCAATATGATTATTATCTGTGGTTGAATGATGACACATTTCTGCAAGCCAATGCTGTCAGCAAATTATTACAGATTTACCAAAATTTGACTAAACAAGGTTATTCAGACTCAATTGTAGTTGGTTCAACTCAAGACCCAATCACAGGAAGAGCAACCTATGGAGGAGCAGTAAAATCTAAAAAGTGGTACTCTAATAAGTTTGAATTTTTAAACCCAAGTTCGGTTATCCAAAAATGCGATGCCATGTATGGGAACTGTGTGCTAATCCCTAAAACTGTTGTCGCCAAAGTTGGCAATATTGATACAGCTTTTGTTCACACTTTAGGAGATTTAGATTATGCCCTCAGAGCGCGTAAATTGGGTTGTCAAATATGGGTAGCTCCTGGATATGTTGGTACTTGTACTAAAAATTCTATCCTGAATAGTTGGGTAGATACCAATTTAACTATACTAGAACGCTTGAAGAAAGCGCTGCAAATTAAAGCATTTCCATTGAAATCCTGGACTATATTTTGTAGCAGACACTCTGGGCTATTCTGGATATTTTACTGGTTTTTACCCTATATCAGAGCAATTATTGGTTACAAAAATTTGGCACTTTCTCCCACATTTTCTGAGGATATTAACCAAACTAACTCATAAGCTTGATACTTGCACTAAAGACGCGCAAGGGACATGAACGCGAACGTGGAAGCAGTAAGAGCGTCTCCGACAGGAGAAGGAGAAGAGAAGCCTTTACGCTGCGCTATCCGCGATTTATGTCAGAATACCCAACTGAATTTTGTTCGATAAATTGGCAAATATTGCCTCAAAAATGAATTTATTAAATTTGAGAATAATCAACAATTATTATGGGTAAACGCTTACTAATTGTTTCAACGCTCGATTCTAGTCAGCCATTTGGTGCTTTTACTAGACCTTTTTATTTAGGACAATATTTGACTGAACATTTTGATGTTTTTCAACTAGGATTAGATTGTTCATCTGTTAAATATGCACCCTTTCATTCAATTGGCTCAAGAAGCCTAAGGTTATATATTAAAACTATAGAAAACTGCATTTATGAGTTTTGCCCAGATATCGTTTATGCTCAAGAAACATTACCTGGATTGGCTGCTTTAATTTCACTAAAGCTTGTAAAACGTAATAAGCCCTCTCTTGTATTAGATTTTCATACATTTTCTGCATATGAATACTGGATGCGCTTGTTTTCAGTTGCGAATCCTTTCAAAGAGTTTGTACAATGCATTAAGACATATATTGCTCAGGGAATTTTGATATTCTCTGGTAGTCCAATTATTGCCGCAGGTGACTCAATCCCTAAATTAATTTCCCAGTGGTATGGTAAAATTCCACAGCAAATTTATAGTATCGGAAATGGTGTGACTGAAGACTTAGTAAGTACTAAATCGTTTCTGGATCAAGACCCATATCAAGCATTCAGACCAGCAAAAATAGTGGTTCTTATTGCTCCTAAAACTTTTCAATTTCCAAGCAATGATATGTCTGTATTAATGACTATTGAGGTTGCTAAATATCTTGAAAGTCATCAACAAAAAATACATTTTGTTGTTATCGGTAGAGATAGCAAGGATATTTTAGGGCCAATACCTTCCAATATTTCCTTTTTAGGGTTTTTACCTAAACGAAAGGATTTTGTTGCTCATCTTAAATATGCAGATATTGCTTTGTTGCCATTCTCAAAACAAGCAGTAGCAGGTGGCGCTCGCAATAAGGCATTAGATTATTTTGCAAGTAAAAAATTAGTTGTATCAACACCAGAAGGCTTGCGAGGTTTAGAAGAATTTCGCCATTTAGAACATCTTTTAGTAACAGGATACTCCACTGAAGAAGTCGCTAACACAGTGCTGGATGCAGCTTCAAATATTGATAAATATCAATCACTTGTAGATAGAGCATATACCTTAATTACAGAAAAATATTCCTGGAATGCAAGAGCGCAAAATATTGCGGAAGTCCTCATTAAAGTTAGTCATTCTTAGCTCTATTTATTTACCTAAAATATTTAACTAAGAATAATTAGTATGTTTAAGTTCTTAAATATACTAAAAAGTGGTTTTTAAATACTCACTTTGCCTGTGAGCTAACCCCTCATCCTTCCAAAATAAAAATTAAATCATGAAAAATCAATTTTCTTATAACCTTCTTGGTGTTCAAGTTGATGCACTTTCTATCCCAGAGTTAAATTTGTTGATTGAAGAATCTATTAAGAAAAATAAAAAATGGATTATTGCTAATCACAACATGCATAGTCTTTATCTCTTCCATAATGATCCAAAAATGCAAGCTTTTTATGCCAAGGCAAAATATACCCATATTGATGGTATGCCTCTATTGTTAATTGGAAAGCTATTGGGTTTTCCTATGAAGCGAGAACAAAGAGTAACCTATGCTGACTGGGTATGGCCTTTGATGGCGGAAGCAGCTGATAAAGGCTGGCGTGTATTTTATTTGGGTTCAAAGCCAGGAGTCGCTGAAAAAGGAGCAAGTATTTTGTGCCACAGATTTCCTGGGTTACAGATTGCTTGCGCTCATGGCTATATTGATATGGATAAAGATAGTCAAGAAAATCTTGCTACTCTGGCTGCAATTAATTCTTACAAACCTCATGTATTGATGGTGGGGATGGGTATGCCACGCCAAGAGCGTTGGATTTACGAAAATCTTGAACATATTCATACCAACACTATTTTGACTAGTGGAGCTTGTATTGACTATGTAGCAGGAGCAATACCCACTCCTCCTCGCTGGATGGGAAAGGTGGGCTTGGAATGGTTGTATCGCTTGTTGTCTGAACCTAAAAGACTTTGGAGACGTTACTTACTTGAGCCTTGGTTTCTAGCCACATTATTTTTACGAGAAATTTGGAGTATACCAAGCCAACAAAAAAAGAATAGAATCCTGCTATTTCTCAGTACAAAATTTCCTAAGTTTCTAGCATGATTGAATTTTGCCAAGCCTTACCAGTAGATCGCCCAATTCATCACGAATTTATGAAATACTGTTTTAAGGCAAGGCTTAATCATTAATTAGTAAGCACGTCTGATTCAACTTTCTTACTTGTGAATAGCGAAGAATCTCGCCACATCCTTCGCTTATAATAAGTAAGTAGGCGAGAATAAATCAAAGTAGATTAAGTAATGTAAAAAATCTTGAGATGAGTTCGTAGTGAACGCGAGTGCGTCTCGTAGAGAGCGGCTTCAGCCCTCAAATTAGGACTAAAGTCCTTACTACAAACCTTGAATTATTCACGCCGCTCTACTTACTTAAAAACGCTATTTATGTCTGGTTGGAGTATTAAGTTGCTTGCTGAAAAGCCTGGGCAATAGCATTGCGGGCAGATTTAGGTTGCAAGTTCTCATCGAAGGGAAGCGGACGCAGAAATTTCCAAATATTTGGATTGTCCCTAAAGGTTTGTATTGGCATCCAGTCGGGATGACGTATCCAAGTATGACGGTCGGTAATTCCCCATGTAATCACAGTATCAACTTTAGCCGCAAAGCACAGGTCAAGATATCGCTTGTAACTGTCGGCTACCATCTGGTCTAGCTTTTCAATACTATCGGGCAGTGGAGCATCAATAATAATATCTAATTCTGTGATTATTGGTTTTACTTCAAGATCATTGAGTCGTTTTAAAACGGAATTAAATCCTTTCTCGTCAAAACTATAGGCAGTAGAAAACCATAGATGCGATTGGATACCTGCCCCGTCAATTTTAACACCGCTATTCTTCAGATATTCGACCATTTTTAAGAAACGCTCTGATTTCCATGTAGCGCCTTCGATGCCAAAATCGTTTAGATAGAATTTCTTGCTGTTATCAACTGAAGCGGCAATTAAAAATAAATCTCGAATTAATTCTGGTTTTACCCCTTTACGCAAACCGTAGGTAGCATTGTCGGTTTCATTTTCATTATCAGCAATAATTTCATTGGCAATATCCCAAGACTTTAAAACGGGACTATTGCGATAATGCCCCATGACTCCCTTAACATGCCGTTCGATCATCTTAAGTGTAGGGGGGTATGTTGCCCAGTCTGGTCTTCCCATGTGCCAAAAAAGGGTATGCCCGTGCATGTCTATATTATGCTTTTGGCAGAAATTAGCGATCGCATCTGCTGATTCAAAGGTAAATCTTCCTGGCTGTGGTTCAGTGGCGTTCCATTTTAATTCTCCATTCGGTGTCACAATCGAACATTCACGAGCAATCAGGTTAGCGTAATCCTTCTCTTTTAGCAAAATATCACTAGAAATTGCTGCACCATAACGCTTTCCAACGGATGCAGCTAATTGCCGAAGGGGAGAATTATTAGTTGTATAATTTGCTGCAATAGAATCCGTGCTATGGTCTTCTTTTTGCTTATCTTTTTGTAAAAACCCCATAGTCAATAAGGCAGAAAGGGTGGTATATCCTGCTCTTGTTAAAAATTTTCTCCGATAAAGCATAAATTACACTTAAGAAAAAACACATTGATTATTATTTTACCGTATAAAAAACATACTGATTATTATTTTACCGTTATTAACCCAGAATATACGGCTTTATCCCCAAATAAAATCATAGGCTTATACTAAGTGGCAAACATAAAAAACTCTACGCCACTTGCGGGATAGAGTTTCCCGCCGACTTCTACAAAAATTTATGAGTATTACATCTAGCGCAAAATTCGGTTAAACTATAACGCATGTTCGATTTAAATTCATTAACTATGTTTTTACATCTCAGTAGTAAGGATGTTAAACTGATATATAACGATTGTTCGATATAAATAAGCCAAATCATGCCAAAGATTGTTGACCATGAGCAATACCGTAAAGAACTGCTCGACAAGTGCTTTGATTTATTTGCCCAAAAAGGCTATGGTTCCATCACTATGCGCCAAATTGCTGAAGAACTAGGGGTTTCTACTGGTACGTTGTACCACTATTTTTCTAGCAAACAAGCTCTATTTGAGCAATTAGCCCAAGAAATATGTGAGCAAGATTTAAGTACAGCATTAGCTGAACTAGAAGGAGCGCAGACGCTACAAGAATCAATGGAAGCACTAGGAAGATATCTAGTGAAAAACGAAGATTATTTCATTAAATGGACTTATATTTGGATTGATTTTTGCCAACACAAAGACTCTAAAGAAATGTTGAAAAATAGCGTTTTTAAGCGGACTAATCAGCGTTATCAGGAGGCAGCCTGCGATTTTTTGGGTATTCAAGATCCGGTATTGGCTTCCTTTGTCTTGAGCTTTGTAAACGGTTTAATTCTGGAGAAGTTATGGGGTGATGAAACAATTGATTTTATTGAACAATGTGCGTTGTTAGGCAAAATGCTGACGGTATACTTGCCGCAACATAAATCAGAAATAAAAACTACAACGGGCTTGATATTAGGTTTAGAGAGCTAGATTATTTACCTCATGCTTGTTGCAAAATACTGTACCACAACAAACATTAATTATTTATGACTTGTTAAAAACGATATCCAGCTTTTACTAAATCTAACTCATTTAATATAGATAAAATATTTTTTAGGAGAGTAAAACAGATGGTTAAAAAGCTGTCAGAGAAAGCTTCCAAAAAAGGGTTAATTACATTAGTAATTGCAGCTACTGCTATTACAGGTGGAATTGTTGTTTATGGGATTTCTCAGTTTGGGTTAGTTGGTCAAACTGAGAAATCTGAGCCAGTTGAAACCACGCCCAACATTCAAAAAGTAGCTGCATTAGGACGGCTAGAACCGGAAGCAGAGGTAATTAGCTTGTTTGCCCCCTTAGCATTGGATGGCGATCGCATTGCCCGAATTTTAGTCAAAGAAGGCGATCGCACTAAAGCCGGACAGGTGGTAGCAATTTTAGACGCGCGCGATCGCTTGCAAACTGCTGTACTACAAGCCCAACAACAAGTCAGAGTTGCTCAAGCTAAACTCGCTCAAGTGCAAGCAGGAGCAAAAGCAGGAGACATTAACGCCCAGCAGGCAAGCGTTGAACGTCTCCAGGCCCAATCCCAAGGAGACAAAACAGCGCAGCAGGAAGCGATATTCCGCATAGAGGCACAGTGGCAAGGAGACAGAATAGCGCAAGAGGCAACCATTAAAAAGCTAGAGGCAGAACTCAAAAATGGCGAAGCCGAATATCAACGTTATCAGCAGCTTTATTCTCAAGGCGCAGTTTCTAATTCTTTGTACGATAGCAAAGGTTTGACTGTAGAAACTGCCAAACAGCAAGTAGACGAAGCCAAAGCAGTTCTCAACCGGATTAACACCACTGCTAGCAAACAACTTGCCGAAGCCAAAGCAGCACTCGCCCGGACTAACGCCACTGGTAGCAAGCAAGTCAGTGAAGCCAAAGCCACACTTACCAGTATTGCAGAAGTCCGACCTGTAGATGTTGCCGCAGCTAAGACAGAAGTTGAAAATGCGATCGTCACACTCAAACACGCCCAAACCGAGTTGGCGGGTGCTTACATCAAAGCACCGATGGCGGGACAAATCATCAAAATTCATACGCGAGTCGGAGAAAAAATTAGTGATTCTGGGGTTGCAGACTTAGCGCAAACAGATCAGATGATGGCAGTAGCAGAAGTTTATCAAACTGACATCGGTAAAGTGAAACTAGGACAACAGGCAGTGATTAGCAGTCAGGCATTTGTCGGTGAACTGCGAGGAACCGTTGCCCAAATTGGTTTGCAGGTGAATAGACAAAACGTTTTCAGCAACCAGCCAGGGGAGAACCTTGATAGCCGAGTAGTTGAGGTGAAAGTTCGCCTCAATCCTGAAGACAGCAAACGAGTTGCAGGTTTCACTAACTTACAGGTACAGACAGCAATTGAAATATAGGAATCCGGTTTGATTCCTGAATTTACTTTCGTGGGTAGGGAATAGGGAATAGGAAAGAAAGCATAGATCCGTACTGAGTTTTGTTCAAAAATTAAATAGGAGTCCTATATAGAGTTGTTTGTTGTCTCGTGTATTTCATCATTTTTTATAAGGTGAATTTAATCATGGTTAAAGTCATATATCTTCTGCTTTGTGTACTTGGCTTCGTTCTACCTTACTCCCAGTTTGTTCCATTTATTTTAGAGCATGGTCTTGATATAAAGCTGTTTTTGGAACAACTCTTTGCTAACAAAATTTCTGGTTTTTTTGGCATGGATGTTATTGTTTCATCCCTAGTTTTGTGGACATTCGTATTTTGGGAAGGAACACGTCTGAAAATGCAAAATCTTTGGGTTTACATTGTTTGTAATCTTTTGGTTGGTGTGTCTTTAGGTCTTCCCTTATTTTTGTTAATGCGAGAGCGCCAGCTTGAACAGCAAACTGAAACACTGGGTTATTAAGGGGTTTTTCAATATGTTTTCTAAACTATTTCGCAAAACGCCGCTAGCATGGCGGCAGTTAATGAAAGAAAAAACCCGTCTGGCTGTTGCAGTCGCAGGTATTACCTTTGCGGATATGCTAATGTTTATCCAGTTGGGATTTGAAAGTGCGCTTTTTGATGCTGCTGTGAAACCTCATCGCAATTTACAGGCAGATTTGGTTTTAATTAGTCCCCAATTTCAAACCTTGTTTTCTGTAAAAAACTTTTCCAGAGAGCGACTATATCAAACATTAGGTTATGAAGGTGTTCAGTCAATTAATTCTGTCTACATCAGTACCGGACAGTGGCGAAATCCTGAAACACGTCTTGAGCGTGCCATTTTAGTTTGGGGTGTCGATCCGGCACAATCACCATTCAAATCGCCCGAAATTAAACAAAATCAGCATCACCTTAAACAGTTGTATCAAGTTCTGTTTGACCAGGCAGGTCGTCCAGAATACGGGGCAGTTGGCGATATCTTTAAGAAAACAGGCAAATTTGACACGGAACTCAATAGTAAAGCCGTTTTTGTTAAGGGCTTGTTTACTGATGGTGCCTCCTTTGCGGCCGATGGGAATGTGATCACCAGTGACTCTACTTTTCTCCAGCTATTTCCACAGCGTAAACCCGATCGCATCGAAGTTGGATTGATTACGCTTAAACCAGATGCCGATTCTGAAAAAGTGCGATCGCAACTTGTTAATGGACTACCTAAAGATGTCAGAGTCCTGACTCCAGAAGAGTTTGCCAAAGTGGAGAGAACTTACTGGGAAGAAGGTACTGGCATTGGTTTTATTTTCGGTTTGGGTACAGCAGTCGGGTTTATTGTTGGCATCGTGATTGTCTACCAAATCCTTTACTCGGATGTTTCTGATCACTTGCCAGAATACGCCACCCTCAAAGCAATGGGATACACCGATAACTATCTCTTGGGAGTTCTAATTCAAGAAGCGTTGTTATTGGCTATCTTAGGTTTTTTGCCTGGATTCATCCTTTCTTTTGGGTTGTATCAAGTCACCTATGCTGCGACGATGCTTCCGATTTTCATGAAAATGGAACGGGCGATACAGGTTTGGATTTTGACCGTGATCATGTGTAGTGTTTCTGGAGCGATCGCAATGCGGAAGTTACGATCTGCTGACCCTGCTGATGTTTTTTAGATGCGATGAATCGCGTCTCTACAAGAGTTAAGAATTGTCTGCCCCATACCTAATGCTCTATAAAATTTTATGTTGCAAAAATCTTTACCAGAAAATTCCAACTCAACACTTTCTGTTTTAGAATCTGTGATTTCTATCAGTAATCTTAACCACTATTTTGGTGAAGGTGCGCTTCGCAAACAAGTATTATTCGACATTAATTTGGAGATTAAGGCTGGGGAAATCGTTATTATGACTGGCCCCTCTGGATCGGGGAAAACCACCTTATTAACCTTAATGGGTGGATTGCGTTCTGCTCAAGAGGGTAGTCTCAAAATCTTAGGGGAGGAAATTCGTGGTGCTAAAAAGTTGCAATTAACGAAGCTTCGCCGCCAGATTGGCTATATTTTCCAGGCGCATAACTTGATGACTTTTTTGACAGCGAGAGAGAATGTGCGAATGTCTTTAGAGTTGCATGAGGATTTTCTAAATCAGGATATCAATGCTAAAGCGATCGCTATTTTGGAAACTGTCGGTTTAGGTGAGCGTGTAAATTATTACCCAGAGAAACTATCTGGAGGGCAAAAACAACGAGTTGCGATCGCTCGTGCTTTAGTTAGCCATCCTAAGATTGTCTTAGCAGATGAACCCACTGCTGCACTCGACAAAAAATCTGGGCGCGATGTCGTAGAAATAATGCAAAAGCTAGCTAAAGAACAAGGTTGTACGATTTTGCTAGTTACCCACGATAACCGCATCCTCGATATTGCCGATCGCATCATTTATATGGAAGATGGTCAGTTGAAGACCGATGGTGCAGATTCTACACTACAAGCAAGTAATACTAATTCGTAATTCGTCAAACTTACTTAATCATGGCTGCTTAAAGGTCATTTATAAAGTAAAAGTAGAGATAAAGTCGAATTCAATAAGCAAAATACCTAATTGCTTTCTCAAAATGCTTGATTGCTTTCTCATTTCAGTAGATTCAACAAGCAAAAAGCCTGTTTGCTTTCTCAAAATGGCGGATTAACATTAATGCTCAGGTGGAATTGGTTGCTTATCTCCTGATGTCGTTTCTAGGGTGCTTTGCTGAAATCAACTGGATGCTGAAAGCTTAGATTAATTTTCAGGTAAATAGACAACATCTGTCGCGGAGGTTTAGTATTGTTAAACCTCTACGACAGATGTGGATAGCATCAATGAAAACTGCTGTAATTACACGGGAGTGGCACTGATGCTAACTATAGGAATGGTTGATGTATAGTCGTTAAATTATCTCCACCAAAGTTGTACTCTGTGCCGAAACCGACAGGAGTAGTAGAAGTGTCGAAAATCGTGAACTGTGCGGCATTCCTTGTCGGATTCGCCCCATAGCCTATACCACTAATCAGGGTATAAGTAACGCTTTCTGTCCCTTCTGTGAGGTTATCGGCAATGATGTTGTTGACGAGACTGGCAGCAGTTGCCCCCGCCGCGATACCCACCTTCGCCCCAGTAATTATGTCTGCACTGTTACGCAGAAGTTCAAAGCTGGTAATGTTGGTGCTACCTGCGACGTTATATTGGATGTCACCTGGTAAGGGGTCGGTGTCTTGGGTAAGGGCAAATTCAACGATTAGACCATTTGTCGGCGCAGGCTGAGTCAAGTTGAAGTTCCAGCGTAGTTGGTCGCCTTCATCAACATTTTTAGGAGTGGCACTGACGCTGACTACAGGAGTAGTAGAAGTATCGAGAATCGTGAACTGTGCGGCATTCCTTGTCGGATTCACCGCATAGCTTGTGCCACTAATCAGCGTATAAGTAACGCTTTCTGGTCCTTCTGTGAGGTTATCGGCAATGATGTTGTTGACGAGACTGGCAGCAGTTGCCCCCGCCGCGATACCCACCTTCGCCCCGGTAATTATACCTGCACTGTTACGCAGGAGTTCAAAGCTGGTAACGTTGGTGCTACCTGCGACGTTATATTGGATGTCACCTGGTAGGGGGTCGGTGTCTTGGGTAAGGGCAAATTCAACGATTAAACCACCTGCTGGAGCCGCCTGAGTCAGGTTGAAGTTCCAGCGTAGTTGGTCGCCTTCTCTGACATTCCGGGAATCTGTGCTAACGCTGACTACAGGAGTAGTAGAAGTATCGAGAATCGTGAACTGTGCGGCATTCCTTGTCGGATTCACCGCATAGCTTGTGCCACTAATCAGCGTATAAGTAACGCTTTCTGGTCCTTCTGTGAGGTTATCGGCAATGATGTTGTTGACGAGACTGGCAGCAGTTGCCCCCGCCGCGATACCCACCTTCGCCCCGGTAATTATACCTGCACTGTTACGCAGGAGTTCAAAACTGGTAACGTTGGTGCTACCTGCGACGTTATATTGGATGTCACCTGGTAAGGGGTCGGTGTCTTGGGTAAGGGCAAATTCAACGATTAAACCACCTGCTGGAGCCGCCTGAGTCAGGTTGAAGTTCCAGCGTAGTTGGTCGCCTTCTCTGACATTCCGGGAATCTGTGCTAACGCTGACTACAGGAACATTATTAGTGCTTGTTGATGTCATTTAAGATTACTACAAAGAGATTTCATGAAATATCTCAATAGCTTAAAGGTAGGTAATTAAAAATATATTATTAGAAAGTAAAAAATAGGTTAACTGTAAAAAATTATCATAAACGCCTTATGTGAGTTAAGCGACTGGCCGCTGTTCAAAAGGGGAGCATCCACTTTTGGCAGAAACACTCAAATAACTATAGTTGACAATGCGGGAACAATCTTTTTCGAGATAAGCGATAAAAGTCTTAATTAGTTTTCGAGATAAGCGATAAAAGTCTTAATTAGTATATATAACCTTAAAGCTAACGTTTTATTTCTTTTTCTTTAAGCAAAATATATCAGAAATTCCCGACCCTATACCCCACAAAAAAGAATAAAATATTTGAAAAGCTTATCAAATAAAGACTTTGGTCATTGAGTACATTATTAATACATATTAATAGATGCAGTATTGCAGATGAGATATTAATAGATGCAGTATTGATCGAAAGTTAATTTAAGAGCCTAAAGCTATCAAAAAACTATCCTTTAAACACGGAGTAAATTCTACCGATAAATCTTTAATGCAGATAATACACTTACTTTCTAGTACTGGCTATTTCTGATTCTTATATTCACATGTTCTGATAATGCAGCTTACAGGCGGGGACAAAAATCAAATTATGAACAAAACCTTTGCAACCATCGACGGGAATGAGGCTGTCGCCCGTGTTGCTTACAAATTAAATGAAGTGATTGCCATTTATCCCATCACTCCCTCTTCAGCTATGGGTGAATGGGCAGATGCTTGGTCAGCAGAAAGTCGTCCTAACCTCTGGGGTACTATTCCCAGCGTCGTGCAGATGCAGAGCGAAGGGGGAGCGGCTGGTGCTGTGCATGGGGCATTACAAACAGGTTCCCTGAGTACCACCTTCACGGCATCTCAGGGATTATTGTTGATGATACCCAACTTCTACAAAATTGCTGGTGAACTGACTAGCGCTGTGGTTCATGTTGCCGCCCGTTCTTTGGCTACTCATGCGTTATCAATTTTTGGCGATCATAGTGATGTGATGGCAGCCCGTGCAACTGGCTTTGCTCTATTATGTTCGGCTTCGGTGCAGGAAAGTCAAGATTTTGCTCTCATCGCCCATGCTGCTACCCTAGAGACGCGAGTCTCGTTTATGCACTTCTTTGACGGCTTCCGCACATCACATGAAGTGCAGAAAGTCAAATTGCTCTCAGATGACGATTTGCGATCGCTCATCCACGATAACCTAATACTCGCCCACCGCAGCCGTGCCCTTACCCCAGATCGTCCAGTATTGCGCGGTACTGCCCAAAACCCCGATGTCTACTTCCAAGGACGGGAAGGTGCTAACCCTTACTACAACGCCTGTCCAGAAATTGTCCAGCGCATCATGGATGAATTTGGAGAACGCACCCGAAGGCATTATCAAATCTATGAATATTACGGCGCTAACGATGCCTCGCGCGTTATCGTTCTGATGGGTTCAGGTTGTGAAACCGTCCATGAAACAGTAGATTATCTTAACGCCCGTGGTGAGAAACTTGGTGTAGTGAAAGTGCGACTTTACCGCCCCTTTGATGTCCAAAGGTTTGTTGCAGTATTACCAACTAGTGTAAAAGCGATCGCAGTTCTCGACCGCACCAAAGAAGCAGGTAGCGCCGGTGAGCCGTTGTATTTAGATGTCGTAGCTGCTATCCATGAGGCGTGGGGAGATAAGAGAGCAGGGGAGGCAGGGGGAGCAGGGGAAGCAGGGGGAGAAAATACTTTCTCATACCCTAAAATTATTGGTGGTCGTTACGGTCTTTCTTCTAAAGAATTTACTCCGGCGATGGTGAAGGGTATCTTCGATAATCTGGCGCAAAGCCAGCCGAAGAAGCATTTTACTATCGGTATTAATGACGATGTTACTTACACTTCTCTAAGCTTTGACCCTAATTTCTCTACAGAATCGGATGACGTTGTTAGGGCAATGTTCTATGGGTTGGGTGCTGATGGCACTGTTGGGGCTAATAAAAATTCTATCAAGATTATTGGTGAAGAAACCGACAATTACGCCCAAGGCTACTTTGTCTATGATTCCAAGAAATCTGGATCAATAACCGTCTCTCACCTACGCTTCGGGCCAAAACCAATTCGCTCTACCTACCTAATTGACCAAGCCAACTTTATTGGGTGTCATCACTGGGGATTTCTAGAACGCATAGATATTTTGAAGGCTGCTATTCCTGGGGCGACTTTGTTGATTAACAGTCCATACAATGCAGATAGCATCTGGGAATATCTGCCGATGAAGGTGCAGCAGCAAATTATCGACAAGCATTTGAAGTTATACGTAATCAATGCTAGCCAGGTTGCCCGTGAAAGTGGCATGGGTGGCAGAATTAACACCATTATGCAAGTATGCTTCTTTGCCTTAGCGGGTGTCTTGCCACAAGAAGAAGCGATCGCTAAAATCAAACAAGCAATTGACAAAACTTACGGTAAAAAAGGCGTAGAAATTGTCCGCATGAACTTGCAAGCTGTAGACAACACCTTAGACAACTTGCATAAAGTAGATGTCCCCCAAACAATCCTCACTCCTAACTCCTCACTCCTAACTCCTAACTCCTCAATCCTAACTCCTCACTCCTCACTCCTAACTCCTCACTCTTCACTTAACTCTGCTCCCGAATTTGTGCGGGAAGTTCTGGGCAAAATCATGATTTGGGAAGGTGATGATTTACCTGTTAGCACCCTACCTGTTGATGGCACCTTTCCCGTAGGTACTGCCAAGTGGGAAAAACGTAACGTTGCCGAAGAGATACCTGTATGGGAGCCGGATGTCTGCGTTCAGTGTGGTAAGTGCGTGATGGTTTGTCCCCATAGCGCCATCCGGGCAAAGGCTTATCAAGCGGATGAATTAGTCAATGCACCAGGAACCTTCAAGTCAACTGGTGCAAAAGATAAAGACTTTGCCAATCAAAAATTTACCATTCAAGTTGCCCCAGAAGATTGCACAGGATGCACTATTTGTGTAAATATTTGCCCTGCTAAAGATAAATCTGAGCCATTGCGGAAAGCGATTAACATGGCACAGCAGTTGCCATTGCGCGAACAAGAGCGGAAAAACTGGGATTTCTTTTTGAGTTTACCTAATCCTGACAGGCGATCGCTAAAATTAAACCAGATTCGCCAACAACAACTGCAAGAACCTTTATTTGAATTCTCTGGTGCTTGTGCAGGTTGTGGTGAAACACCTTACTTGAAATTATTAACACAATTGTTTGGCGATCGCGCCGTCATCGCCAATGCTACAGGTTGTTCCTCAATTTATGGCGGTAATCTCCCCACAACACCTTGGACAACCAACGCCCAAGGACGCGGCCCCGCGTGGTCTAATAATTTATTTGAAGATAACGCCGAATTCGGTTTTGGCTTCCGCCTCTCCTTAGATAAACAAGCTGAGTTTGCGGCGGAATTGTTGCAGCAGTTAGGGAGTGGGGAATGGGGAATAGGGAATGGGGAAATAGTTTCTGAGGATTTAGTTCAATCTATTCTCAAAGCTGAACAAAAATCTGAGGCTGACATTTGGGAACAGCGCGAAAGGATAGAACTGTTGCAGCAGAAGTTAGATGAAATTGTAACTTTTGATCCTAATCTAAAATCTAAAATCCAAAATCTCAAATCCCTTGCCGATTACTTGGTGAGAAAAAGCGTCTGGATTGTTGGCGGTGATGGTTGGGCTTATGATATTGACTTTGGCGGCATCGATCATGTAATTGCTAGTGGTCGAAATGTCAACATCTTGGTGATGGATACAGAAGTGTATTCTAATACAGGCGGTCAATCTTCCAAAGCTACGCCACGAGCAGCAGTTGCTAAATATGCCGCCAGTGGTAAGCCTGCACCTAAAAAAGACTTAGGGATGATTGCCATGACCTACGGAAATGTCTACGTAGCGAGTGTAGCCCTTGGCGCTAGAGATGAACATACCCTGAAAGCATTTCTGGAAGCAGAAGCTTATGATGGGCCATCAATAATTATTGCTTACAGCCATTGCATCGCCCACGGCATTGACATGACCACAGGGATGAATCATCAAAAAACTTTGGTAGAATCAGGTCGTTGGTTGCTGTATCGGCATAATCCAGAGTTGCTCCTCCAGGGTAAAAATCCTTTGCAATTAGATATGCGATCGCCTACGCAATCTGTAGAACATTCGATGTATCAAGAAAATCGCTTCAAAATGCTCACCAAAAGTAAACCCGACGTTGCCAAACACTTGTTAGAACAAGCGCAAGCTGAGGTAGATGCACGTTGGCAGATGTACCAATATCTGGCAAAACGCGATATTCTCTGAACATTAGACATCTCCGAAAATGAATTGTTTTGACGTTGTATTGCAACGTCAAGACAAGGGTTTCAGGTAACGCATAATTAATTTCTGGAGATGTCTAATGACATAGACCAATACAGTTCAGTTAAGCATTTTTTTCCTCTCTCTGCTCCGCGCCAGTTGCTTCAAGTCGGGGAACCGCAAGGGCGCACTGGCAACTCTTTGCCTCTGCGGTACCCTGCGGGAAGCCGAAGCGTCTACGTTAAAAAAATTGACTTTGATAAAGAGTTTTGGCGTTGCTGATTGCGGTATGAAAACGATTGTGCGTTACGGTGAAAATCCTTGTAGAGACGTAAAATTTTACGTCTCTACATCCAAATTCATACCTCCATTCAGCAACGCCAGAGTTTTAGCCTTAACCCAAGCGTATTGTGACATAGACTACTAAATTCTTTCTTCTAAGTAGCGAGAAATTGCACTCTCAAGCGAAGGCATAAATTCACCTCGGCTGCTACCAAGAACGCTGTAAGTTGGGCGGGGAGCAGTTAAGCCAAGCTGTTCTGTAGGCACAGAAATTAGATTGGTGACACTAACTCCAGCTTGTTTAGCCGCTAACCGTGCGAAATCAGCCCAAGCGATCGCACTTTTATTCGCCAAATGCCACAGCCCACACTCACCGTCAATTAATAAATCTAGGCTGGCATGAACTAAATCTGGTACATAAGTAGGTGAAACAATTCCATCCTCGGCGGCAATGAAATTATTACCAGCACTAAGCTGACGCAGAGCGATCGTGACGAAATTATACTCATCCCACGGCCCAAAAAATGCACTAGTGCGAATCACCAACGATGCAGGATAAGCCTGCAATACCAGCTTTTCTGCCAAAACTTTGCTGCACCCATATACATTAAGAGGGGCAACGGTATCAGTTTCGACATAAGGATTAGACACAGCACCATCAAATACCAAATCTGAGGAGAAAGTTAATAGGGGTACGTTATGTTGAGCGCAAGCAGCAGCTAGAATCGCTGGGCCTTCGGCGTTCACTTGTATGCAAACATGGGGTTCATGTTCGGCATCGTCTACCCGCACGTATCCGGCAGCGTTCACAACCGCCCACGGCTTCAACTGGGTAAACATTGCATCCACAGAGGCAGAATCGGTAATATCCATTTCTTGGCGCGTCAGCAGCTGATATGAAATTCCGCGCACTTCGCACAACCGAGCAAAAGCCTTTCCGAGAGTTCCTCTAGCACCGACGATCGCCAAGGGACTTATTAATTTTGGATTTTGGATTTTGGATTTTGGATTATTTGAGATTGTGGGATTTTTTGTACCACAACTGACTGTTGGGTATAATAGGCGCTGTTGTCGATGCCACCAGCCTGGGGTTTCAAGTAGCGGATGATTTAGTTGATGCCCATTTGCTAGATTCTGCACCATTTTTGCGATCGCTGTTGGTCGAGGATGTGGCAATTCTCCAGAGGAAACGCTACGCGATTCTCCAGAGGAGACGCTGCGCGAACGCAAATCAAATACACCTGGCTCGTAGTAGCCGTTAGCTTTTGTAACTAAACTATTCCAATCGTAGCTGCCAAGGAGCGCCCAAACAGTTACAGCGCGAATATCCACACCCTCAGCTTGTAATTCCTTCGCCGCATTCCACACCTCATAAAACCAGCGTAGCTGCTCCTCACGGGTGCAGCTTATATGAGCTTCGGTGACAGCAAGGGGCAGGTGATAGCGTTCCCATGTTTCTAGTAACAATGTACGTGGGCCTGCCAATCCCTCAGCACAAACTCGCACCGCCTCTACATCTGCATACTTGTCATGCCCATTACCGCCATGCGTCCAAGCTGGATAATTTTCTGTATGCTCATCCAAAAAGCGTTCGCTGGTTAAATAATGGTTAATTCCAATGATGTCAGGAGGACAGGTATTTTGCAAAAATGTCTCAAGTTCAGCCTCGCTAATACCACACTTCTTTAAGTAACCCCACATTGAATGAGTTGGGTTAATTCGACCGCATAATAAATCAAGGCTCAACCAACGGCGATCGTTCTCCAGTTCTGCTTGATATTCTAGTTTAGGTGTACTGTAAGTCTTACCTAAATCCTCGGTTTGCACTAGTTGAGCGCTAGGGTTGACTTCCCGGATTGCCTTCATTGCCAAGGCTACTGCGCGACACTCTCCCAACAAAGCACGGGCGAAAGTTAAATCATCCCGTCCGTGAGGATACCAGTGGCCATACATTCCACTGAATCGCGCCGTTGTCAGTGGCTCGTTTATAGGCGTGTAATGTGTTACCCAAGGATAGCGATCGGCAACCGCACGAGCAAACACTGCTAGTTTCTCTGGAAATTCTGCGTCTACCAAACTCGTATCACGCGGGCCGCTACCATGATGCACTAATCCTACAATGGGAAGGATGCCGAGTTCGCGCAAGCGCCCCAATCGCTCATCCGCCCACGACCAATCAGCATTTTCTAGCCCATTAGGTGCTATCTTCTCCCACAATACAGGGTAGCGGATAGCTTTTATCCCTAGTTCTGCAAACAAATCTAAATCATTTAAGCGCGTTGCATGACCGTTGCGTTCCAACTGGTCTAAATACTCATCACCCACGCGATTAACTGTACACTCTACACCAGCCCACACTTCCAAGGGGAGTTGTGAATTATTCTCTCTCAAAACGTTGTTTGTCACGTCTTCACTTGAGTTAAAGAAAAAAGACATAATTTACACAACCAAAGCTTTTATTACTTTTATCAAAACTTACGCAAACAATAGCAAAACCTTTTTTTAGGTAGGGGCAATTCATGAATCATTGGTGTCAATTTAAGCAAAAATACATGTCCTACAGGCGTTTTACCCCCCTTAATCCCCCCGATGCATTGGGGGGAAAAAGAGATGAGATCCAGTTCCCTCCCCTTAGAAAGGGGAGGGTTAGGGTGGGGTGACGCGGTGAGTGATGGAAAGCTAGAGAACTGAATATCACGTCTCGACAAAGGTTTCACGTTAAGTTGACACGCGTGTTCATGAATTGCCCCTGAGCGCGTGTAATTTTGCCTAAGTCCTACTTTAATAGTTCCGCATTTTGATAATGCAGATATAATATCTACTATTTGCGGATCGTTGACCACAAAAGCATGAAGAAAAATAGACAATTCAAAATCAATTAGTGGAATACTCAGATGTAATAGTTTCTTAGTACAGCTTTGCGTCAAATTGTAGCGTTGCGTTTTTAATGCAAGGGGATGCATTGGCATTGTTAGCCGATGCATTGGCATTGTCAGTCGATACATTAGCATTGCAGGGTATTGCCAAATTTAATTTGCTACGAATTAAGGGACTTCCAAATAAAAAAATATTTAATTAACTCTTGTGGGGTGGGCATCTTGCCCGCCCAGTCCATAGGGCGCTCATGTTGCCCACCCCACAATATTGGATAAATTATTTCTTGGAGTTCCCTAATGAAATGCTGTACTTAGTAACCACTAAATCATCTGCCAGTCACATAAAATTGCCAAGCTGACTTTTGTAGAGACGCAATCCATCGCGTCTCTACTTTAAAAAATTGTAGGCTGGGCAGCACCTACCCACGATTAACATCAACAAACTTAAGCCTTAACCGCTATTTGTTTGTATGTTGCTAAAGCCTGCGCCACACAATGATCCATGTTTAGATACTTGTATGTAGCTAGCCGTCCCACAAAATGCACACCTGATGTTGACTCAGCCAAAGCTTTGTATTGTTTGTAAATTTCCTGATTTTCAGGACGTGGAACTGGATAATAGGGGTCGCCTTCTGCCTTGGGAAACTCGTAAACAATACTAGTTTTGGAGTGTTCCTGTCCGGTTAGGTACTTAAATTCGGTAATCCGGGTATACAGTTGTTCGTTGGGATAGTTAATTACTGGCGCTGACTGAAACACAGGGGTGTGATGCGTTTCGTGTTTGAAATCCAATGAGCGATAGGGTAGTTTACCGTAGCGACAATCAAAAAACTCATCAACCGGCCCAGTGTAAACCATCTCGCGGCAAGGTATAGCTTTCTCGATTTCGCGGTAATCGGTGTTGAGCATTACCTTAATATTCGGATGATTTAACATATTCTCAAACATCCGAGTAAAGCCGTGCAGTGGCATTGCTTGGTAACTATCTGTGAAATATCGGCTGTCGCGGTTTGTCCGGGTGGGAATTCGGGCAATTACTGTTTTGTCAAGTTCTGAAGGATCGAGTCCCCATTGTTTGCGAGTATAGTTTTTGAAGAACTTTTCGTAAAGTTCCTGACCAACTTTACTAATTACTACATCTTCAGAGGTACGGATGTGTTCTCTCGGTTCTGCAACTGACTGAAAAAACTCTTCTGCCTGGAATGAGTTGAGGTTCATTCCATAGAGTTTGTTGATGGTGTCAAGGTTAATGGGGATGGGAACAAGTTGTCCATCTACGCTGGCTAGAACGTGATGCTCATAAGAACGCCAGGGAGTGAATTGTGAGAGGTAGTCAAATACTTCGCGGGAACTGGTATGAAAGATATGAGGGCCATACTTATGTACGAGAATCCCGTGGTCGTCGTAATGGTCGTAAGCATTACCGCCGATGTGGTTGCGCTTGTCTACAACCAATACTTTTTTACCAGAATGTCTCGCCAAACGATCAGCGAGAACGCTACCAGAGAAGCCTGCACCAACAACTAAGTAATCAAATATAAAGTCTCTGGTAATGATGCTTGGTGCTTCTGGGATATTTGTTGAGATGGGAGATTTCCCATTTTTACCATTACCATTAGTTGTGGTATCTGGTGTGGTTGCGAAGCTCTTAAAGAGCGGCTGCGCCAACGCAGAATCTATCAACTGCATCATCGATCCCCAAGTCCGATCCCAAGAAATTTGCTCTAATAAAGTATCTACCCGACTTAACCATCCTGATGCTGAAGTATCTTCTTGCAATGCCTGTTCTGCGGCGGCTACGAAATCTTCAGTTGTGTCTGCAATTCGTACTAGCTTCAAGTCTCCATAAGGACGCACTACATCTCGAATCGAGGTAGAGACTACAGGTTTACCTGCGGCTAAATACTCTGGTGTTTTAGTCGGGCTAATAAAACGTGTTGACTCGTTTCGCGCAAACGGCAACATTGCCAAATCCCAACCCCCTAGATATGCAGGTAAGTCTTCATAGTCTTTACTACCGAGATAATGAATATTTTCATGCTGTGGCAGAACTGCTGGGTCAATTTTCACAACTGGGCCAATTATCACTAAATGCCAATCAGGGCGAGCCTCGGCAATTCCAGCGAGTAATTCAATATCCATCCGCTCATCAATTACACCAAAGAAGCCAAGGCGGGGATGAGGAATATTCGCTTGGTCTGCTGGTTCTTCTTTAACGGTTCTTCCTTGGCCAAAGTGGGCTACATCTACACTACTGGGAAAGGCATAAACGTTTGGATGCTGGTTTACTTTACTTTCATAAAGGCTTTGCCCGCCTGTAAATACTAGATTTGCCCGACGAAATAGTTCTGCTTCGTAGTTCTTTAAAGTAGGCGATGCTCCTTTAAAAGCAGACAATTCATCCATGCAATCGTAGATAACAGCTTCTGGTTCTAAATGGCTTGCCCATGCGATCGCCATTGGCGTATAGTACCAACAAATGTACTTAGAGATATTATTTTCTGCAAATAACCCATCAAGCAGTATTTTTATATCTGCGTTTACTGCTTCTTCAGTTAGACCTTCTGGTAGATATGGAACAACAACTATCACTCCACTTTTATCTTCACTAACGTCCAATCGCCCCAATGGTTCCCGGCTAAAAATTGGCTCTTCGATAAAGAACACTCTCTTTTTTTGAGCGCAGCGACTTAAAAGATGTTGTGGTCTTTGATATACAAAATTCCAACGCAGATGAGATAAGCAAACTATATCAGGTGTATCGGTAAAAGCTTTTGTTGACCGAGAGCTTTTGTTAAATGAGGATAAATTTTTTGATGTCCCTAGCGATTTCGCTGTCTCCGATGATTTTGCTTCATTTACCGTTGGCGACACACTATGGCTCACACCGTTGTTTTGTACTTGCACTTTATTGCTTGACATAAATTATTAACTCAACTTGCAGAATGTTGGACTAACAAGTTCTCTTTCTCGTAAGAATTAATCTTATTATTTGCTTTTTTTAATTACATATTCATCTATCTAAATATAGTAATTAAAAATTATTGTATTATTCTTAAGTATTAAAATCATAACGCTAGCAACACTTGATTATGTGTCAAATTTAGCTAAATATATAATTAGATATACGCCAAAAGGCTTACATCAGCGTTACTTTTGTCAATACCTTCGCCATTTTTTTGTAGGTTGGGTTGAGCGTTCGCGTAGCGTCCCGTAGGGAAGCAAAACCCAACAAATATAATATGTTGGGTTTCGTGCCTCAACCCAACCTACGAATCGAGGTATTTTTCGATTTGGCGAAGGTATTGTTTTGTAAGTAAAGATTAAAACAAAGTAAATTAAAAGGATAAAAAATGTAGTTTACTCAAGTATCTACTACAGATGTTTTATAATTACTGCTCAGAAATATCCGATGATATCCAGTCCAAAAATTATTAATATAATTCTGATATCAAACTAGTTTGGGCAAGGCTTTCACTATATTTATCCTTCAACTAACTAAAACGACGTAAATAATTAAAGGTTTGTAGTAAAAGAAGGACTAAAGTCCTTACTACAAACTTGATTACAATAATTTTACATTACTTCACATAGTTCGATTTATTCGCACCGACTTACTTAATAGGACATTAACAATTCAAAATTAAATACATTAAAATTTATATTTATCAAAGCTTTAGACTTTTTGCTGCTTACCTAACTAAAATTGTACAATTTTCCGGCTTTATAGTGTAAATTTTGAGTAATTGCTCAATAATAAGTAATCGCAGCCCCGAAACCTTTACTGTGGGCAGTTGCCATAATAAATTCATCATTAGTAGGTAAGATTCTACAGGGTTAAATTTTCTAACTAGGACTGTACGTACAGTAATTTTCATGTATTAGTTTAATCTTCAATGATTTGTTATCTAAACTTTGAGATATAGTATTAAGCAAATAAAATCTATCTAAAGATATCAATTATTTATACAAAAAGATAGTTGATGGCAATCTAAATATTGTGAGAAAAGACATATAATCGTATAATTTGGCTAACAAAGAGGAGACAAAATTTGTCAGACAGCTATTTGGATTACTATAGACTTTCAAAAGGTAAAGCAGAGAATTAAGTACCATACTCTAGATTAAATCTCCAAATTGAAAGGCGAGAATAACTAATGTCAGGTAATAATTTGTTATTCGATATATTAGACCTCTTGCATAAATCCAAAATAAGAACCCCACCCCGCCAAAGCTACGCTTTGTCTCCCCTCCCCTTTACAAGGGGAGGGAACTAAATCTCTTGTTTCCCCCTTTATAAGGGGGGATTAAGGGGGGTAATTTGACTTGTGTGAACACCCTAGCCTTGATAAGGGCAGGGGGTGGGATGTTAGGGACTTTTGCAAGAGGTCTATTGCTTGTGACTGGCTGATACAACTCTCAAAATTAGAGGCTTTTGACTTTTGACTTTTGACACTTCGACTCCACTCAGTGTTAACTTTTGACTTCCGCCTTGCGATTCTAGCCTGTCTCTCGGCTTATTCCAGATAAAAGTATTGTAACGATAATGATGCACTCTCCAAATTCAGAAAATAACCAGAAACCACCTAATCGTCGTTTATGGCTCCTCCTCTTAGGACGTAGCAGTTTGGCTCTCGGTGTCGTTTTGCTGGTTGGAATTGCAGTCGGTGCTTGGTGGGCTAGAAGCTATATATATAAAGATTTAGCGCCATTAGTACAGCAAAATCTCGAACAATTGCTTGGGCGTTCAGTAAAAGTAGGGAAAGTTGAACGTTTTTCACTAAATAGTCTAAGATTTAGCTCTCTATCAATACCAGCAACTCCCACCGATCCAGATCAGGTAGTAGCAAAAGCCTTAGATGTGCAGTTCTCGCCCTTACAACTCATCCTGACACGAAAACTAGCATTAAATGTCACGTTAATTCAACCCAATGTCTACATCCAACAGGATCAAGATGGTCGCTGGGTTACAGCCCAAGTCAAGGCTGGGGAAGGAAAAGGTGCTATTCAAACTGAGTTAGAAACACTTCAAATTCAAGATGGGAATGTAGAGTTATCGCCAGCTTCCGGGGCAACTAGACCGAAAGGGTCAGTAATATTAAATCAATTTAGTGGTATTGCCCGATTTTTTGATCAAAATCAACGAATTGGTTATGACATCAATGGTCAACTCGCTAGGGGAGGCGCAGTTAAAATCTCTGGTGAGACACAAACCAAAGCTCAACAAACAAACCTCAAGCTGCAAGCACAAAATTTACAAGCATCTGATATAAGTCGATTAATTGAATTGCCAATTGCTTTGCAAGGAGGGCGTTTAGATGCTGATTTAGGGGTTCAGATTCCACCCAAACTGTCAGAAATAGCCGTTACAGGAACCGCTACAGCTAATCAAATCGTTGCTAAAATTCCCAAGATTCCTCAGCAAGTTTCTAATTTTAATGGGAGTTTTATATTTCAAGGTCAGACAGTTTCTTTAGAAAATCTGAATACGAACTTTGGCAAAGTTCCTATTGTGGCTAATGGAACAATTAATACCCAAACAGGTTTTAATCTCTCTGCTCAAATAAAACCAGTTAGTGCGAAAAATATCTTAGACACGCTGAATATAAATTCGTCAGTCCCAGCTAGTGGCGAAATTCAAGCAAATATTAAGGTAGGCGGCGCACTACAGCAACCAGTCGTTAGCGGTACATTAAACAATACAAAACCTATTCAAGTTGACCGCCTTCTCTTCACAGCCGTCAATACTGACTTCCGTTTGAATGTATCTCAAACTACTTCTCAAATTGCTGTCTCCAATCTGACAATAGTCCCCGCAGCAGGTGGTCAAATCACAGGCGGCGGTCAAGCTAATATCGGAGCCAAAGATAACGTAATATTTAATGCTCAAGTTGATGGTGTATCCGGGGATATACTAGCGCGTAACTACGGTGTTGCTCTACCGATCGCAGTTGGCAATATTTCAGCAAAAGCAGAAGTTTCTGGTTCACTTGGCAAACAACCATTGAATCTTAATATTACTAGTGTTCAAGTAACGCCGCCAATAGGCGGAAGAATTACAGCTAGTGGTCAAGTTCAACTGGCTCCCCAAGGTCAAGTAGCTTTAGGTATTCAAGCTCAAAATTTACCAGCAAATGCGATCGCTCAAGGTTACGGCATCTCAACTCCAATTAATCTTGGTGGTATATCTGCTAACGCAAAAGTTTCTGGTTCTCTAGGTAGCCCATTAAACGTAAATGTTGCTAGCGTTCAGGCAAATCCAGAGGTGGGAGGGCAAGTCACAGCTAGCGGTCAACTTCAGCTTGCACCCCAAGGTAAGGTGGCGTTGAATGTCCAAGCACAAAATTTACCAGGAGATGCGATCGCACGAGCTTATAACACTTCACCTAACATCACCATTGGGAATGTATCGGCGAATGCCAGAATTTCCGGCTCACTTGGCAACCTGCGGGCAGTAACGCAGGTGCAAGCGCCCACAGCCACCTATCCGATTACGGGTCAAGCTGTTGTAACTCAACAAGGGCAGAATATCCTCTTACCAAATGCTGTGTTGAACGTGGCAGGCGGTACAATCAGGGCTACGGGTAAAGTTGTACAACAACGCTGGCAGGCTTCTGTGAATGCCCAACAGCTGCAATTGAGCCGTTTTGAACAGATACCACCCCAGTTCCAGGGAGTTTTAAGCAATGCGGCGTTGAATTTGTCAGGAAGCACTGCTTCTTTCCAACCCTCAACCATTCAAGCTACAGGGCAAGCAAGGCTGAATGTAGCAGGAGGTGCGGTTAATCTCAGCAATATTAACCTTGATGCTGGTCGCTGGCAACTGCTTGCCAACACTTCCCAAATTCAACTAAATCGGTTCTCACCACAACTGCGAGGACGACTTAATAGCAATATTCAGTTAGCAGGTACAACAGAATCTTTCCAGCTTGCAGATATTCGCGCTGGTGGACAAATCCGCCTTTCCCAAGGGGTAGCACTGCTGGCAAAACCGCTTACCGCTCAATTTCAGTGGAATGGACAGCAGATTATCGTTGAAAACGCAAGTACCCCAGGATTGAGTGCTAATGGTGCGATCGCTATTCAAACTCTACCAACTGGCGCACCGGAAATTGCGGGATTTAATTTAAATGTGCTGGCACAGAATTTCAACTTAAAAAATACTGGTTTTGAAATTCCTGGTGACGTAGCACTAGCGGGGTTACTTGATTTTAAAGGACAAGTTACAGGTACTCCAGATGTTCCGCAAGCCAACGGCAATATCCGACTGCGGAATTTCCAGGTTAGTGACTTGGCATTTGACCCGCTTTTAACCGGAAACGTGAATTTTCAAGGAGGACAGGGAGCAAGTCTGCAATTAGCTGGGAAACAAGATAGGATAGCGTTGAACCTGGGTGCAGATTATCGTCCCACTTCATTTTTAGTTCGACGGGATGGAGCAGTTGCGACAGGTAGAACAGAGGGAGATAACTTGTTTATCAACGCTCAAGAGTTTCCCATCGCTTTGATTGGAGGCTTTTTACCGAACAATCAATTGCAACCGCTAGCGGGACAACTATCGGGGGATTTAGTTGTCAATCTTAATAATTATGCCATTGCAGGAGACGTTGCGATCGCCCAGCCACGGATTGGGAGAATTACAGCAGATGAATTTCGCGGCACCATTAATTATGCCGATGGTACTGCTAGCTTGGCTAATGGTCAATTGCAAATTGGAGATAGCAACATCGCCCTCAGTGGCAATCTGCAACCAGGGAATAACCCGCAATTTCAATTTCAAGCTAATTTTGACCAAGCCAGAATCCAGAGACTTTTACAAACATTTAATATCTTCGACTTTCAAGACTTTGGTACCGGGTTGCAGCTACCAAATTTAGCTGGAGCAGAAGTACTTCAAACTGAGTCTGTCAGTTTACCAGAGGCAGATTTGCTCACACAGTTAGCATATTTCTCAAAAGTTGTCGCATTGGTAGCAAAACAACAGCAAGAAGAGAGAAATGAAACTGCATCTTTACCTACCCTTGCAGAATTAACGGGTACTTTGAGCGGAGCAATTACAGCTAATGGCTCCTTAAAGTCTGGGTTGGATGTCGGCTTTAATTTCCAAGGTGCTAACTGGCAATGGGGTGAATACTCTATTAATCAAGTCGTTGCTCAAGGCAATTTTGCCGATGGAATCGTCACACTTTCGCCGTTGAGTGTTGGCATAAATCAAGGAGTGGTGGCTTTTTCGGGACAGTTAGGAACTGAGCAACTATCTGGAAAGTTGAATGTAGCAAGTCTACCTCTATCGCTTTTACAACCTTTTATAGAAAAATACCCGATAGATATCACTGGTAATGTAAATGCTGATGCCACCTTGGGAGGTAGTTTACAAGATCCCACAGTTCAAGGAGAAGTGACACTGGCTAATGCGACTCTCAACAAGCAACCTGTGCAAACAGGACAAGTGAACTTTGATTACAACAATGCTCGCTTAAATTTTGACAGTACTTTGTTAGTGACAGGAACGCAACCAGTTACCATTACAGGTAGCGTACCTGCTGCTTTGCCTTTTGCCGAAGTGCAACCAGATAGCAATCAAATCAGCATCAACGCCAATGTGAACAATGAAGGATTGGCATTATTAAACCTGTTTACTAACAATCAAGTCGCTTGGGTAGACGGTCAAGGACAAGTAGATTTAAATGTTCAAGGTACTTTAAACGAACCAATTATTAACGGCAATGTCACACTTAATGATGCAACTTTTAGCGCTGAAGCCTTATCTGAACCCCTAACGAATGTCACAGGGACAGCGCAATTTAATGGCGATACAGTGAATGTCCAAGGTATCCAAGGCACTTACAATGAAGGGCAAGTAAGTGCATCAGGCATCCTCCCAATTCTTCAGTCTCAGCAAGCAACATCAAACCCTCTCACAGTATCAATAGCAGACAAACTCAATTTTGAAATTGCAGGACTGTATGAAGGTGGTGTTGGCGGCGATGTCGTGATTCGCGGAACAGCGCTAAAACCTGTAATTGGTGGAGAAATTGAACTGAGTGATGGTCAGGTGATTATTGGAAACTCGGCTACTGCTGAGAAAAAATCAGCAGCGACAGCAGCGGCTAACGCTAACGCTAACGTCATAAATAGAGAAGAGTCTAACATTAATGTCACACCTACAGCAGAGAGTAATCCTAGCCCAGTGATTACACCAGAAAGTAGCACTAGCGCAGCAACTCCACCGAATTTACCTATAGAGTTTGCAGATTTAAGGTTAATTCTAGACGACGATGTTCGTGTTACCAGTCAATCCTTTCTCGACTTTATACCAGGAGCAGCCGTCTTTAGTCAGCCCCTATTGAGCTTTGAAGCAAAAGGCGACTTGACCATTAATGGCACATTAGCTAAACCACTTCCTGAAGGAGTGATTCGTTTGACAGGAGGACGAGTAAGTTTATTTTCCACTGAGTTCGCCTTGGAACGGGGCTATGAACAAACCGCACGGTTTACTCCAAGTCAAGGATTAGACCCGATTCTGGATGTCCGACTGCTCGCAATTGTACCTGAAGCATCAGCAACGAACAGTCGAATTTTGGAATCACCATTGTCTGCTGAAATCAGCAATGTTTCTGCTACCAACTTTGGGACTTTACGTACAGTTCGCGTTCAAGCCAGGGTTAATGGGCCAGCTAGTGAATTGGGCGAAAATCTGGAACTGACGAGTGAACCTAACCGTAGTAGCGGAGAAATAGTTGCTTTACTGGGTGGCTCGATTCTTGGTTCTTTTGGTCAAACAGATGCAGGACAAGGGCTGACTAATTTCGCTAGCTCTACCATTTTAGGTGGTTTGCAAGGAACTATTACTGCGATCGGGCAGGCTGTTGGTTTCAGTGAATTTCGGATATTTCCCACCCCTATCACTAATAATGAAACAACGATAGCTTCAGTTCTGAATTTATCAGCAGAAGGTGTGTTTGACATCAATAGAAATTTTTCTGCTTCTTTATCACGCCCTCTTTCTAGCGATGAGTCTTTCCGTTATAACGTGCTTTATCGACTCAATGATGAAATTTTGATGCGAGGCTCAACTAATTTAGGGGATGAAAATCTATTCCAAGTTCAGTATGAAACTAGATTTTAGATAACAATATCTCTGCCAAATTAAGAGGGTTCAACGCCTGTAGAAACGTTATGAATACGTCCTAAAGAAGTAAGCTTGGCAAAAATCTGGGTTAATAAAATAGGCTCAGGGATTTCAAATACCTTCGCTAAAAAACGGTTGACGGTTGACGGTCATCAGTCATCAGTCAACGGTCAACAGTCATCAGGTAAATGTACAATTTTATTTGCGTAACAGCTTATTAATCTTGAGACTCTTCAGAGGTAGGTTCCGATTCGGTTTCAAGTTCTTCTGTTTGGACTTTGGCTGGAGGTTTAACGGGTTTGGGGCCACGCGCTAGGGCAGGATTCCGCTGCTGCCTGTTTTCTTCCCCATAGGATGCTTTTTTCCCTTTCTCAGACGAGCGATTATGGGTCGGTTTTGAGCTTTTGGGGTTGGATTCAATAGGAGGTATAGAATCCGTATTTTCGGAATTGTTGTCAGTGCTTCCTTGGGACTGACGTTCCGATTTCTTAATTGGGCGTTCTACCATTGTTGATTTTTGTAAATTTATCTGTATAGTACACCGGTTTGGTGACTATAAAACGTGCTTTTTTAGGCAAAACCTACGCAGTATTAGGTGCGTTATAGATAATGTAACGCACCCTAAAACTAATCAACAAAATCAGGTCGTGCCTTTCCCGTTGATTTCAATTTTTGCTCTAAAGCTGCCCAATTTTCTTGCTCAATTAAGTTAGTCAACTCATCGAGATTGTGACGATACTGTTGCAGCGATCGCAGCAATGCCTGACGATTATACCGGGCCATCATCACACCCAACTCTGGATTCCCACCACCCACACGGCTGGTATCCCGAAAACCTGAACTCGCTAAGTTTTGGGCTAATTCCAAAACATCGGGGTCAGTTTCACTCAAACAAGCAGCAATCAATGAGGAACTGACCATTACAGGTAAATGAGAAATCCAACTAACAGCGCGGTCATGTTGCTCAGGTTGACAATAGTAGATTTTAGCGCCAAGCGATCGCACAATTTCCTCCACAACCGTAATTGCACTAGTTGGCGTTGTAGTTATCGGTGTTAGTACATAAGGCTTATCAACAAATAAATCTCGCTGTGCAGCTTCTATGCCACTATCTGTCCTTCCCGCCATTGGATGACCACCGATAAAATTATCCCAAAGGGGAGAAATCGCCTTGACTATCTGTGCTTTCGCTGAACCCACATCAGTTACGACGGTAGCGGCAGACAAATGAGCGATCATTTCCTTAAATTGGGGCACAATAAGCCCTAGAGGTGTACAAATAAATACAACCTCTGCGGCTGCCAATAGGCTCAGATCAACAGATGCTTGATCAACACTGCCGAGAGCAACTGCTTTTTGACAAGTGGATTCACGGCGACTGACTCCTAAGATATGATGTCCAAGCGATCGCAAATCAAAACCCAAAGATCCGCCTATTAGTCCCAATCCTAAAATCCCAATATTCATTATTGATTTTGACATTCCGTTTTTTATGATACCAACAATTAAAGTTGGCATCCAAGGGGTAGCATCGATGACTGTAGAGGAATTACTGGAACAATACGCGGCAGGAGTCTTAAACTTTAATGGTGTTGACCTCGCGGAAGCTAACCTGAGTGGGGCGAAACTCAGTGGCGTGAATCTTAGCGACGCTAATTTGAGTATAGTCAACCTGAGCGGTGCAAATCTGAGTGAAGCTAACTTGAGCAATGCCAAGCTGAATGTAGCAAGACTGAGTGGTGCAAATTTATGTAGCGCCATCTTAAATAATGCCAGTCTCAACGTCGCTAATTTGATTCGAGCCGATCTAGCCCGCGCTCAACTTAGAGGAACCTCATTGATCCGCGCCGAATTAGTTCGTGCTGATCTAAGTCGCGCCGATTTGTTGGAGGCTAACCTTACCAGTGCCGATCTGCGAGAGGCGACACTCCGCCAAGCGAATCTTCGTCAGGCTAACTTGAGTGAGGCCGTATTAAAAGGCGCTTCCTTGACAGGAGCTAACTTAGAAATGGCTAACTTAAATGCCAGTGATCTGAGTCGTTGTGACATTAGCGGCGCAAATTTGCGAGATGCTGAACTCAGACAAGCAAATCTCAGACATGCTAACTTGAGCGGAGCAGATTTGAGCGGCGCGAACCTCCGGTGGGCAGATTTAAGCGGTGCAAATCTCCGGTGGGCAGATTTGAGCGGTGCAAAATTGAGCGGGGCTACTTTAATTGGCGCAGATTTAAGCAATGCCAATTTAACGAATACAATTTTCATCCACGCCGATTTAACTCAGGCAAAATTAATCAGGGCGGAATGGATTGGTGCTGACTTAACAGGAGCAACTTTAACTGGGGCAAAACTTTATGCCACCTCCAGATTTGGTTTAAAAACCGAAGGCATGATTTGTGAATGGGTTGATCTTAGCCCGGTAGGCGATCGCTCTATTATCCAGAAGTTCCATTCTCAAGATTCAGGAGATTTTTTTAACGAAACACCCCCAACAATCCGAATTATTGTTGATGCGCCTATAGAACACGAAGCTAATTTTGCTCTTGCTGGTGCTTATTATCAAATTGCTCAGGAATACCGG
Organism: Nostoc sp. CHAB 5834; assembly: GCA_020829485.1. Next base: position 80,661 of record JAIVFU010000006.1, read on the forward strand.
GGGCTGAAACAACCCCCAAGCATGGAAAGTGGGGGCCGTCGAACTGTTTTTACATTTCATGTAGATAGCGACGAAGCATTATTTCCCACTGCTTATATTGTGATTCTTCCCTTTTTAGATGCGGTATCTACCCAAAAGAATATTTCCAGAATGGTGGAAATGATTAACAATGAAGTTGTTGAGAACCAAAATTTAAAATCGCTAAAATCACCCCAGATCATGGAAAAATTAAATATTCTTATAGAAGAAGCAATGAGTCAGGCTACAACAATTAAACAGATGAAAAAAAATCTCGAAGTAGCTGCAAAGTTAAATTTTTGTAAAGCACCAACCCAAATAATTTTAACGAATTCCAGCGCTCACACTTTGATTGCTCATGACAATCCCCAGTTTGGAAAAAGATTTATTAATCGCTCTGCTCTCAATGCTTCAACTTATGATGATATATCCAGTGAAGCAACAAAATATATATTGCCTTCGTTAAATATGGTTATAGATTTTGTCAAAGGATTTCACTATATTAGTCATTAGTCACTTGTACTGAGCTTTGCCGTAAAGCCTGCGGCATAGCTACGCTTAGGGCGCAGCCTCTCGTAGAGAAGTATTGGGCAAATGACTAATGACTAATGACTAATGACAAAAGAATTTTGGAGGAATGAATGCGCGATACCTTTAATAAAATGATCGGTCGAACTCGCTATGTAGTCTTGCGCCTATTTCTGCACTTAGGAGGAGGCGAAGTAGCACCAATTTTGGGAGTATTAAATAGTGCTGGACGAGATGCGATCGATGCCGATGGCGATTTAGAAGTTTTGGGAGAAGGATTGGTAGAAATTAGCCAAACCCTACTGCAATACGATGAATATTGGCTTTCTGCTGCTAACGAAGGTGACGTATTTTTTGATGAAGGCGAGGCAGGAGATTACGTCAATGAATTATTTACTGACTCTGCCCAAAGATATCTCAGTGAACCAAGTTACAATTCTGATAGATCGAATGAACCTTTATCTATACCTGTAACCCAGAATGTCATTGTGATGATTACAGCAGCCTATGAAGGAGAAGTACCAGAGTTAGAAACTGATCTTTCTAACGTTCAAGCACTTAAGGAAGGCTTGAAAGCATTGATAAATTTGCATTATAAACATAGATTCAAAGCAATCCAAGTACATTTCTCGCCAGCACAGTTAGGCGATGAACTCACTAGTGACCAACTGTTGCAATATTACCCAGAATTAATTCCTTTGTAATATGTTGGGTAGTCCCTACTTACTACTCACATCGAGAAATTGTTAAGCTTGGAGATAGGACAATAATCCAATGATCATGACCATAGTGCGTAAATTTACAGCCGTTTTTTTAGCTATGAGTTTGTGCCTGACAACTGTAGCCTGTGGGGGAGGAGAGCAAAATACCACTACCCCTCCGGCTAAAAATGTTAGTCAAACTTCTACTAACACCAAGTTGAGCGACGGAGAGTATCAAATACAACAAGCTACTTATGACGATGCAACTGGTGAATACAGCTTGTTTTTACTTAAAAATAATCCCCCAACCTTTGCAACCGAAAATTTGCAAATGGCACGATTAACTGATGATGAAATCAAGCAAGGTAAAAAGACCTATCTAAAGGTAGATAAAGGGCAACCGATTTTATATCTGACGGAAGACTTTAAAATCGAGTACGTCCACAACGTTACCGAGAATAAAACCAATCCTCAAACAGGACAACAAGAGACAGTTGTAGTCCGTCAAGAAAATAGCTTCTGGGCACCATTTGCTGGGTCTGTGGCTGGTAGCTTGGCCGGTCAGGCAATTGGTAGTATGTTGTTTAGACCCCAGTATTATGTACCTCCTGTCTATCAATCAGGCCAAGGATTAACTGGCTTCGGTGGATATGGCGGAAGTTATGGCCAAGCAGTTGAAAGATACCAAACTCGCTATAATACGGCACCCGCAGCTGTGAGAAATCGCACTGCATTCCGCAATACAGGGACAATTAGAAGGTCGTATCCGGGAAATTCAACTATACGCAATACACCGCGTAGCACTACAGGTAATAACCGTCCTTCGGGTTCTGGTTTTGGTGGTAGTACGTTGCGACCTTCTGGCAGAGCCACTTCACCCAGACGCGATTCTGGTAGTAGTTTTGGTAGTGGGCGTAGTTCAGCACCTCGCCGCTCAACTGGTTTCGGCAGCAGACGCCGTTAGGAAGTTCCAAATTAAATAGACTGCCTAAGAAGTAAAGGTAGTTTGGTGTATAAAGAAGTAGAGACGTAGCAATGCTACGTCTCTACATTTATATGCAATTTGTGAGGAATTAATTAGGAATTATTCGGTCAAATAATATGAAATACTAAATACAAATATTGCTAAGAGAACAGGAACCATTTTATAAAAGTCTATTTGCTTTTTTTGAAGCATTTCTAAACAAGACATCGGAATCATGAGAGGCCAGAAGATAGTTGTTACCAAAAACATCACACCTGATAAAAATTTATCTTCTGGAGTGGAAGTAGGATGACGTAGGGAAAATATTAACCAATTGCCTAGAAAATAGCATGTCATGAACAGGTAAACAATACTTAAAGTCAGTTGTATCTGATTCATTGTGAGTACTCCTGAAGTTATGTAAACTTCACTATAGCCCAATCCAGATAACACAGATACTCGTAGGTACACGGTAATGGCGTGTCCCTACCCAGTACCTATTCAATTGAGAATCCCTATAAATTCTCTCTCCCCCTGCCTCCCCTGCTCCCCCTGCTCCTTTTTCTTCCTCACCCCCCGACATGAACACCAGGACGTATCTGGGGATTCTTTTCAGCCCGACGGAGTACTTCACGCGTGACTACAGCAATATCACCTTCCCCAAACAAGATAAAACGCAGTAAATATTGTATGGGGTTGCCCTCAGCCCAGCCGAAGTAGGCATGGGGAATCTTACCTGTTTGGTCACGAATATAGAGCAGTAAAGCCGCGATCGCATTAGGTACTGCTGCACTCTCAGCCCGTAAGATGCGATAATCACCAACTTGCACCCCTTTTACATTGATGACATCCGCAAACTCCGAAGCATCTAATACCTGAATCTCTAGAAAAAGAATTGGATCGTTGGGTGGAATATGGTTGTCCTCGCGTACCTCTTTCTCCTTCATAAAATACTCTAGGACATCGCCCTTATTTAACCGATTTGCAATCAGTCGTATTGCTCCTTGACTCTCTTCGGCAAGAAATTGGCTAGCAAGTTCGTCAACTTCAATCCGCTCTGCTCGCAGTTCTGTTGAACGCCAAACACGAGAAACCAGCGAGGTAAAAATGATCGCACCGATGAAAAAACCAGCAATCCTAATCCCTTCTGGTCTTTCGATGATATTAACAATAGTGGTATATAGAAATAACAGTGTGATAATGGCAAATACCAGTCTTGCCCGCTTCTGTCTGTGACGGTGGGCTGATAAGGTTACGGCAAAGGCGGCTGAGGTAATTAACACAAGCACGCCAGTTGCATAAGCCCCACCTTGGGCTTCCACATTTGCTCTAAAGATAATTGTGACAACAAAGGCGATCGCTGTGTAGACTAACACTAAAGGTCGCGTTGCTCGTGCCCAATTAGGTGCCATGCCATAGCGTGGTAGGTAGCGAGGCACAATATTCAGCAACCCTGCCATTGCAGATGCACCTGCAAACCACAAAATAGAAATAGTACTTAAATCGTAAACTGTGCCAAAGCCATCGCCTAGATACAGATGTGCCAGGTAAGCAAGGGCGCGTCCATTAGCTTTGCCCCCAGATACAAATTCTGCGGTTGGAATCAGTAGGGTGGTTATAAAGCTGGTGGTGAGCAAAAAGAAGCTCATAATTAGAGCAGCAGTGGTGAGCAACTTGCGTGTATTCCGAATCCGCCCTTTTGGAAGATGCGGGGTGTCGTTGCTGCTACCTTTGACGAGGGGCATAACGGTTACGCCAGTCTCAAAGCCTGATAATCCCAGCGCTAGCTTGGGGAATATGAGGAGAGCTATGCCGATTAGTATTAAAGGGTTGGAATGGCGGGCAAAAAGTGCAGTCTGCCAGTTAGCGATCGCATCTGGGTTAGTTAAAATTTGATAGAGGCCAAGACCAACGATAATGAAGTTTAACAGCAGATAAACTCCCACTAAAAAGACTGCAATACCTATCGCTTCTCGGAAACCTCTCAAGAAAACTGCGCCTAGTAATGCAACTAATATTATGGTAATTGCGATCGTCTGATCGTGAATCCAATGTGGTGTAAGCGGATTTTCGATAATATGGGCTGTGGCATCAGCAGCTGACAAGGTAATGGTAATAATAAAGTCAGTTGCCACAAAGCCCAGTAAGCATAGCACAAGTAATTTGCCTTGCCACCAAGGGAGCAAACGCTCTAACATTGCGATCGACCCTTCACCATGAGGGCTTTCGGCAGCAATGCGCCGATAAATTGGTAATGCTCCAAAGAGCGTCAGCAAAACTAAAATTAGGGTAGCTACAGGAGAAAGAGCGCCAGCAGCCAGTGCTGCAATCCCAGGTTGATAACCAAGGGTTGAGAAATAATCTACACCAGTTAAGCACATTACCTGCCACCAAGAATGCTGGCGATGTGGTTCTTCCTTGTGGTAAGGCCCTTCTTTCTCTGGTCGATGTTCTTCAAGCAACCAGTGGATTAACTGGCTACCGAGCCGTTTTGTTGAAACAATTGATTTAGCCATCAAATACGGTTGTGTTGCAATCGGCTTGGTGATTTTTAAGCCTTTGTAGTTTATTAAAATTTTCAACTACAAAGGTATAGCACTATTATTGTATGTTAAGCATCCTGTCCGATTTGCAAAATATATCGTAGCTGTTCATAGCCGTTTAGCTTATTAAGTTAAATTGCAGACTTAAGTATATAAATACCATTACGATATACGTATATTTTCGAGTTAACCCTTTGCACCTTCAAGCTGCATCAGTTCTAAAAAAGGGCGCTGCTAAATAAGGCAGCTACGCAATTAGCAAATTTGTCCTAAGAGGTTGTTCTAAAAGAATGTTTTAAAAGTATTTTTGGTAACATCTAAGCCTCGTAACCCTGACCCACAAAGCAAGCTTTCCCTATAAGGGAATGGGAATTTCAAAGCCTTATAACCTTTCGGGGAAAAGAATAGAAGTGAGATTTCTAGTATATTTTGTGACTTTTCAGACATCCTCTAAAAGTATTCGGCTGTGATTTTAGGCACATATTGATCCCTCCAAGCGCGTGTTTTCAAGCTACTCATTTAGCTTCCATATACCGCTCATTGCAATTTTCTCAAAAAATCATAACTTTTGGTCGTAGATGAGTGCGGAAATTGTTTTGATTCTCTTGTAGTGATAGTTGTTGTTATACAGGAGGCTAATCATATTTTTTAAAAGAATAATCATCTATCTTTAGATAGGTTTTTAATGTATACTCTTGTTGTAGATATTTTTGAAACCTAGATTATACAAGGAAAAATTTAAGCTAGATAATTCAGAAGGGAAACAGTCTTGATGTCTGCCTACCAGACCTGATATGTGCAATTCAAAAAATTGAAATCTGCTATATATGCTATGCAGAGAAGTATTAACAGAGCAGTAAAGACGCTGGTATAAAATTAACTGAAAGCAAATATAAATACTAGAAAGTTATTGTTTAAAAACCCATAGTTTCCCAGGACAAGAAACAGAAATAACAATATTAGTTAACCGGAAGTAAGCATTTATGAGCAAGTCCAATGTCATTCGCATTATGATTGCAGACGATCAGCCTATCCTGAGACGAGCTTTAACAATGTTTCTCGAATGTGAGCCAGACCTCACTGTAGTCGGTTATGCTTGCAATGGGCAAGAGGCCTTAGAACTTTTCCGCAAACATCAACCAGATGTGGCGCTGATGGATTTGCGAATGTCTAAGATGGAAGGTGTAGATGCGATCGCTACTATCTGTGATAAATTTAAACATGCCCGGATCGTTGTGTTGACCGCCTACGACGGCGATGAAGATATCTATCGGGGATTGCGCGCTGGTGCAAAAGCCTATATTCTCAAGGGATCTGAACCAAACGAACTTTTAGATGCGATTCGCACTGTTTATAAAGGTCAAAGGTACATTCCGCCCAGTATAGCAGCCAAGCTAGCGGAGCGAATGGGTAGTGAGGAATTGAGCGATCGCGAGTTGGAAGTGCTGCGCCTGATCGCCAAGGGCAAGAATAACCAGCAAATTAGCACTGACTTAAATATCGCTGAAAGTACCGTCAGGTTCCATATCAATAATATTATCGGTAAGCTGAACGTTAGCGATCGGACTCAAGCGCTAGTCACCGCGCTGAATCGGGGGATTGTTAGGCTGTAGTTTACGTGTTATAGACCTCACATTTTGATAGGTTAAAAACCCAACATTCAGCTAGTGACAAAATTGAGTCTATAAAATAAGCTACAATTTATTCCATAAAATACACTTAATATGAAACAGCGTTCAGTTAAGCTCAAAATCCTTGGTAAAGACACGAAATTTTACTTCGTCCCGCTACGCTAACGCGTCTTACTAGGTTTAAAATTAGTACCAAAAGCCTTAACTGAAACCTATTGACTTAATTTATATTTATATATAAGTTGAATAAATTTATAATTATTAATAAACTTTGGTAATTAGTTCAATCAAACTTATAAAGAAGCGCATTAACTCTAAAAGTAATGCTAACTTCTATCAAATATGCCTCATAAAAATTTTATTAATTAAATTAAATAATAGCCATGAACAGAGACGAAATAACTATCAATAAATTTTGTTTAGTTAATTAATGTGGATTTTGGCAGTTTTCACTACCAAATTTTTTCAAACCTGATGAAGTGGATTCTCTAGCTTGTATTAAGTGTGAAAAATCAATGATAAACAAGTTATGAAAATAAGTATAAGATAAATGAAAACTTACAAAATTATTACTTTGGGTGCATCAGGCTCAGGAAAAACTGTATTCCTAGCAAGTATGTTTAAGGCACTAGGAATCCAAGCAGATCATGGTTTCTACCTTCATGTTAAGAATCCTAAACAGCAAAAACTACTCAATGCTATTTATACAGAGGTAATTGCTGGAGATATTTGGCCTAAAGGAACAAGATACAGTGAGATATCTGAGTGGACTTATATATGTCGTGTTAAGAACCCCGATCTTGAGCACTATGATGCTTGTGAATTTGTCTATTTTGACTATGCTGGAGGAAGACTCACTGATGTAAATGAAGAAGATACAGAGTTACAAAATATAATCAAACAATCTGATGCACTTCTGGGTCTTATAGATGGACAAAAAGTTTATGCTTTAATGAATAATACTAACCAATCAGATATTGATTTATTTCTCAATAAAGATTTACCAAGCATTATCAAATGGATGTCAAATTGTAAAGTTCCAATTCAGTTTGTGCTTAGTAAATGGGACTTAATCGAAAAACAATTCTCCTTAAAACAGGTACGCGATCGCCTTCTCGAAATTCCTGATTTACAAGTGTTAGTTCAGAGACATAATCAAGCAAATTCTCCAGTTCGACTTATTCCAGTGAGTTCTGTTGGTTCAGATTTTGCACATCTTGAACCTGATGGAAGCATGACAAAAACACCAGGTGCAATTCCCAAACCTTTTCAAGTTGAAATACCTATTTCTTGTGTTTTTCCAGATTCAATGAGAGTTCACTTTAACGAACTTTCACAGAAAAGAGAAAAACTTGAAAATCAGAAAATAGGTCAAACAAATGCATTATTACAAGTTATAAAAACTGCTGGTGGTTTTGTTATTGATGTACTTTTAGAAGAAATGTTAGACAAATATTTACCTGGCGAACTTAAAATTGCTAAACCTTTATTGAATAAATTAGATGATTTTTTGTTTTCTGAAGCAAGAGCAAGGGGTCAAGAAAATCTTAATAAATTGCGTACCGAAAGAGACAATTCACTCAAACAAGTCCAAGATGAAGCAACAGCTATAACTCACGCAATTGACAGCTTTTTGTATGTTCAAAATAAGCTAGAATTAGACTTTCCTGAATCTGAACTTATTCTCCAATAATTAAATATCTAATTATCATGAATAACTATAAGATTATTACTTTAGGAACATCGGGTGCCGGTAAAACTGTATTTTTAGGAAGTCTGTTTAAACAGTTATCAATCCAAGGTGAAAAAGGATTCTTTATAGAAGTAGCAGATGATAAAAAGAGAAAAGAACTTAATACAATCTATGCGGAAATTATTACTGGAGAAAAATGGCCGGCAGGAACCAGAAAAGTTACTGATTGGACTTTTAATTGTTGTGTAAAAAATACTGATTTAGATAAATATCCAGTTTGTCAGTTTACTTATATTGACTATGCAGGAGGACTCCTCACAGATATAAGTGAAGATGAAACCATCTCTTATGATTTTGAAAAGAATGTTGAAGAAGGTGATGCAGTTTTAGCAATTATAGATGGTCTAAAACTGTATAAATTGATGGAAGATCAGAGTTTAAGTAATACAGATGTATTGGTGTGGTTAAATAGGGATTTGCCTAGCATAATGCAACTGGTAGATAAGTGTAAAAAAAATACTCCAGTTCACTTTATTATTACTAAATGGGATTTGCTTGAAAATCGCTATAGTCTATCAGAAGTGCGAAATCGCCTATTAGATAAAGTTCCTCAGTTTAATGATGTGGTTTCTAGTAGAAAAAAAGCAGGCTGTCCACTACGTCTAATTCCCGTAAGTTCTGTCGGTAATGAATTTGGAACCCTCCAGCTTGATGGTTCAATGAAAAAGAATCCTGGTGCTACTCCAAAACCTTTCCAGGTAGAAGTGCCTCTTTTCTGTGTCTTGATTGATAGAGTAAAACCTTATATGGAGACTTTATTACAAGATAAAGAAGAGAGTCAGGAATCAGTCCAAGCTAAAACTAATTTTGTTTTTTTAGCTAGGCTAATTCAGTCTTTTTTAAATAAAGAAGCTGAAATGCTACTTCGAGATAAAAAAGAACGTTTAAAAGAAGTCAAAAATTCTCAAACTGCACTAAATTACTTGGTTGAGATTTTTTTATATCATCTTCATCAATTTGAGGAATACTTTCCTGAAGCTACTTTATCTGGAGAAATTGTTTCTTATCCAAATCCATCTATAACGCCTGCTCCGGCTCATTCATGGAATACAACGCTAACTCTGACTGGACACCAAAAGGTCGTGCGTTCCGTTGGCTTCACATCTGATAGTCAAATTATCTTCAGTTCCAGTCACGATAAAAGTATCAGATTTTGGCGGATTTCATCAGGAAAATTGCAAGGAATTGTTTATGAAACATCAGGGTTTGTACTAGCAAATCTTAGTAAAGATAATCAATTATTATTTACCACCAGTGAAGATAAAAGTATTAAGGTATGGAACGCAAATACAGGAAAATGCCTGTATAAATGGAAGGGACATTTTGATCTGATTAATGCGTTGGTTGTTAGTCCCGATGGGTGCAAGCTCATTAGTGGCAGTCGAGATAAAACTGTAAAGGTCTGGCAATTGGGAAGTGATAAGGGTCAGCTAATTCACACATTAATTGGACATCAGGGTTTTATTTATACACTCGCTGTTTCTCCTGATTGGTCTATTGCAGCTAGTGGCAGTAGTGACAAGACAGTATTCCTGTGGGATCTTGAGAAGGGCAAATTACTCTATACTCTAGACAAGCATCTCGGTTTTGTCCGGGCACTAGCCTTTAGCTCCGATGGAAATAAGTTGGTTAGTGGAGGTTATGACAAAGCTGTGTATGTGTGGGACTGGAAATCTAGCAACTTATGCTATGAGTTAAAAGGACACACGAGGGCAATTATGTCTCTTGCTATTAGCTCAGACAACCACATCCTTGCTAGTGGAAGTGAGGATTGCACAATCAAACTGTGGGATTTATCAACCGGAACTTTAGTTACTACATTGACTGGGCATACTGGTACAGTTACTACTCTTGCCTTCAGTCCAGATAATCAAATATTAGCCAGTGGCTCTGAAGATAACACAATCAAAACGTGGCGATTTGTATAAATTTTAGCTCAAGTAAACCCATGCAGTCCAACAAAGTCCCTAACTATTTACCTCAAGCGATTTTATTAGCTATATTTTGCTGTCAGCCATTTGGTATTGTAGCAATTATCTACGCTGCTCAAGTTAATACAAAATTACAAGCAGGAGATTACGAAGGCGCAGTTACAGCATCAGATAATGCTAAAAAATGGTGCTGGATTTCTTTTGCAGCCGGAATTTCGGTCATCGTATTGTATGTGTTGGTTATGGCAAGTCAATCATAATTACAAAACGAACTACCACTGTTATTTACCATTATCCGTCATTCATGAGATTTATATGTTAGCAAGAAATCTTACCTCCTATTCCTTGTCTCCTATTGACAAAAGACGATTCAAAGTAGCTATTTTGTCAGGAATTATTCTGGTTATAGCTATTATTCTATACTTCTTGAATCCTGCTATACCGGGGCGACTTTATCCACCTAGCCCATTTCGCTATTTAACAGGTTTATATTGTCCAGGCTGTGGAACACTACGGGGACTTCATCAGTTACTTCATGGTCATCTATGGACAGCCTTTGGACTAAACCCTCTGATGGTATTGTCATTGCCCTATCTGTTATACTCCTATATTTGCTACAGTTTGCCTGCATTTACCAGACGTAAAGTTACCACAATTTTCATCAAGCCCACTTGGATTTGGTGGACGCTGAAAATCATTTTGGGCTATTGGATTTTGCGGAACATCCCCTTCCCCCCGTTTTCTTGGCTTGCTCCGTAATTAGAGAAGCCAACCAAAATAATTTTTGATAATTCAAAAGAAAGGATATGTAGAATCTGAACGGCTACAAAACTCTACATATTAGAAAAATTTAAATTCTTTGTTGATAGAGTTTTTAGCAGTTTAAAAATCTTTTATCTCTACCTATGCGGAGTATAGCATCATGAATGTTGAAGCTTGGCATTTTTTAGTGAGTCGAAATCGCCATCTTGATTACAGAACAGTGGTAGCTCCTGATTTTATCTGTAAAGCTAATATTTCTAACTTATTAGCTAGAGTAGCTGATGGAGGTTTAACAGAATCAAATCATGGATTTATTAGGCAAATTACTGGTTCTAAAGTTGGAGACTTTACTATAGTTTTTCGAGTTATTAATGAAACAGAAAAATATTTAAATTCTGAAGGTAGAAATGAAACATTAAAAGATTCATTTGGTAGAGAAATTTATATAATTGAGGGAATTGTTGTTAAAGGAATTCGGAGGAAAAGAGATTTTCATATTACCAATCAATATATTGAAGAAGCTCATAACTTCTTAATGGAAGGTTATAGGCAATTTTGGGAGTACAGAGAACCACATCCAGCCATTCCTTCACATAAATTTTCCTTAAATATAGATAGTTCTAGTAACCCTTTACAACTGGAAGAATTAGAAGCCTTTCAGGTTAGCTCTAAAGATCGGATACCAAGTAAATCAAAACTTAATTTAGTTGCTTTTATAGTTCCGATTATTGTGGTACTGATGGTTGCTATCTGGCTTACCACTATAAGCTATCCATTTGGGAAAAGCATGGTAGATGGATGTACTACTACCGAAGAGATAGATATACCATTTAAGAACAAAGATAAAGTTGATTCTATTCTCAATGATCAGCAAAAAAAGTGGCAAAAAGACTATCCAAAAGCAGAAATATTTCTCAACGGTTCATTGAAAGTAGAATCGCCAGATAAATTGAAGTTTCTAAGGGAAAGAGAAGAACTAACTAACTCTACCAAATATACTATTGATCTAGATACAGATAATAATAGCTTGCAAATGCAAGATCACCCCCTTGACTTAGCGATCGCTCAATTTCACAACCATAAAGTCGCTGATAAACGTACTATTAAACTTACAGCAAAAATTATTAATAAAAAGGAATGTATAAAAAGTGCTAACCCTAAACAGGTCTAGATATAGAGATACTGAAGGAAAAATACACCACAATCTACTTACTGATAGTGATAAATTTAAAGCAGGCAATGTCTACGACGATGCTCTCCCTACGTACTGCGAATAATCATACTCTTGCTTAATGCGATGTCTACGACGGGCTACGCCTACGCACCTCAATTTTCTCATGCATTTAACGAGGGAGAATATCATCTAAGCGAAGTTGCAAGCCAGGTAAAAGCGGCGAATTAATTGCTTGATTTAGTCGGTATTGTTGTTGAATATAGGTTTCTTCAACTAATTTACAAATAGTGAATGATAAAAATTGCAAAAGTTTTTTGTGTAAATGATCTAGTACAGCAGGGAGTAAATCAAGCTACCATTTTAAACAAGCAAAAGCCTTGATATACAAAACTTTTGACTTTTGACTTCCGCCTTGCGGTACTAGTCGCTACAGTAACCCTTTAAAATTTCTAGTAGATGATTAGGTAGATTGGTATGAGTGAAACTACAGAAACGATTTTCAGCAAAATCATTCGTCGGGAAATTCCCGTTGATATTGTTTATGAGGATGATTTAGCCTTGGCATTCAAAGATATACATCCCCAAGCGCCAGTTCACATCCTCGTCATTCCCAAAAAACCCCTTCCTACACTGGCTGATGCTGAATCTCAGGATCATGCTTTGTTGGGGCATCTTTTGTTAACCGCCAAACGTGTTGCAAAAGATGCTGGACTGGAAAACGGTTATCGAGTTGTTATCAACACTGGTGATGATGGTGGACAGACAGTCTACCACTTACATCTGCATATTTTAGGAGGACGGCAGTTGAGCTGGCCGCCTGGTTGATAAAACCATAAAACCGGATGAATTGTGTCTCTAGACGCGATTCATCACTAAAAAAATCACTGTAATAATCAATACCTGTATAATATTTTTCAGGACTTACGCAAAATAATGGAAAAACGAACCGCAAAGGCGCATAGACACGAAGTGGCTTCCCGCAGGGTAGGACACAAAGGAATGAGAGTTTCAGAGAGTTATTGCGTAAGTCCTAATTTTTTTTAAAATCTCAATTTTGCTTCTCGCTACCAGGATTCCCATTTTAGCTGTGATCAATTAAATGACTACTCCAAAATTCTGTAGGAATGTCATCATAGTTAAGGTAAAAACATTCTGGAGATAAGACAACGGTTTACGCACGCCCTTTAGCACGGTTAATTGAGCAATTGCAACGCCTACCGGGAGTTGGCCCCAAATCTGCCCAACGACTGGCTTTGCATATTTTGAAGCGACCAGAAGCAGAAGTGGAAGCTTTGGCACAAGCGCTGATTGAGGCAAAAAAACAGATAGGCTTGTGTTCTGTTTGCTTTCACTTATCTGCTGAACCTGTTTGTGAAATTTGCCGCAATGCCAACCGTGACAACAATACTATCTGTGTCGTAGCAGATCCCCGCGATGTGATTGCACTGGAAAAAACCCGCGAATACAAAGGTAAATATCATGTTTTGGGTGGGGTGATTTCGCCAATTGATGGAATTGGCCCAGAACAGTTGACTATACTGGCTTTGCAGCGCCGGGTGAATCAGCAAAAACCTCAAGAAGTGATTCTGGCAATTAGTCCCAGTGTAGAAGGGGAGACAACAACACTGTATATCGGTCAGCTACTGAAACCATTTACCAAGGTGACGCGGATTGCCTTTGGTTTGCCTGTAGGTGGTGATTTGGAGTACGCCGACGAAGTGACCCTGGCAAGGGCATTGGAAGGACGCAGGGAGTTAGATTAGGCTTAATTAAGGTTATAAATTTTAGATTTAAGCCTTCTCCACTTTCATGCACTGTCAGCATCCCCTACTTCCCACTCGCCAGCTTATTGACAATGATAAAGTTTATATTCGTAGCCATCTATGCTAGGCATTGATTGAGTATTAGACATAACGCATGTTTTGACGGCTTCTGCTACGGGTGCGTGAAAGTTTACTAGCCACAAGTCAAAAGGTCGTGGTAATTTCTTTAAAGTATTTTCCAGAGCAATGGTGGAAGTATTCGGGTTTTTGTCTTGATGGGCAAGGAGAAATAGAGGTTTTTGGAGTGAATTTGCAAGTTTAATCTCCCTAGCGACTCCCATCATTTCCCCAGTGTGTACATAAGTTTTGTGGGTGGTGGCAATCAGTACTGGTACTGGGGATGTTTGTTGAATTAGTTGCACAAACAGGTCAGGGCGATAATATTTTTGATAGCCGAGATTGCAGATTACTGTAACTGCACTGAAAAATCCCATTAGCCAAATTAACATCACGGCTTTTTTACCGTTTATTCCCCATTTACCTATGCTTTTTATTTCCTTGGGGGGATGCCAACAAACTGCGAGACTTGCGCCTAGTAAAACAACGATCGCGGGAAAATAAACAAAGTTATATCTAGCACCCCTGGTCAGGTCAATACTCAAAAAGTACGTAAAGATAAAGAATAAAGCGATCGCACTGCTCACTACTCCAGCAAACACCTGAATCATAATCCGGTTTTCTGGGTGCTGTAGTTGAATCTTAATCCCGCGCAGCAAAATTGGTACTGCCCAAATAAAGAAAGTCAGCATCACCACTCCAGAAGGAATCACAACCAATAGCTGTGAAGATTCAACTGGTAACAGAGAAATCATTGCAATCAATGTTCCTAAAGCCTGAAAAATTGGGCTTAACAAATCTAGTCCAATGCGCGAACCTCGAATCCACTCGGTCAAAACACCACGATTTTTATTCTCTAGTAAGATTGGTATCCAAATTAAACCCGCTACAAAAGTACCTACAGCAACGGCATAGATGCGCCGCCAGCCAAGAGAGAAGAAAAGAGCAAATTTGCTGCTAGTTTGCAATTGAACCCAAGCAAGAAAAATCAAAACTACGGCTTCTGTGCAGAGGGTGAGGCTGAAGAAATAATGAGTAGCAATACCTAAAGCATTAATTACTACCCATAAAAGTGCTACCCATATAGGTAAAGGTGTGCGGTTTTGAATATGACCTGTGGCAATTACTAAGCAAGTGAGGGAACCAATTACCCATAACATTGCCAAAGTGTAATGACGCGCTTCTTGTGCTAAAAATACGCCGTAGGGTGATACTGCCATCATGGCAGCAGTTAAGTGCCCCACTAATTTTGAGCGAAACGCTACCCTACCTAATACGTAAGAACACGGAATGGAGGCAGCACCGACGATCGCTGGTAGCGATCGCGCCGCAAACAGCGATACTAATCCTCCGTCGCTAGAAAATAATTTCATCCACAGGTAAGCCAGCACAAAATACAGTGGTGGATGGTTATCTTGTGTAGCTAAGTTATGAACCACATCACCAATACTAGCGGCTGGGTTTAGTTGCAGTGGTTGCAATAGGATATCAGGTGCGATCGCTTGATCTAGGGGTACTGATAAAAAAGTATTCCCTAAGCTAAACACCAAGGTGGCAAACTCATCAGTCCAAGGAGGCTTTGCAGTCAAGTTGGCAAAGCGCAAACTGATGCCAATGATTAACCACATTAAGTTCAGCAAGGGGTGAAGCCAGAAATCCGGGAGGCGATGCCAATTATGCCACTGCTTGCGTTGTAAGGTAGAATTTGCATCTACTATGGGCACGAAACGGGAAGCATAGACAGGTAGCAACGAGATAATTTTTCTGTAAAAATAAAATGCACCTTGGAAAAAAACTCTCATTGCCTGGCCTCACACGAATGGATTTGTAGATTTGACGTTTTAGATTTCAGTTCGTTCTAAAGTCTAAGAACAAAAATCAAAATCT
The DNA here is from genome assembly GCA_020829485.1 of Nostoc sp. CHAB 5834. Next base: position 96,433 of record JAIVFU010000006.1, read on the forward strand.
CAAATCCCTCGTTGTGATTATTTCACATCAGTGACGCGCCAACTAAGTTTCAAGTTAATCCAGAAATTCCAGATGGTAACGACTGCGATCGCTATAAAGTTAGCAATATAACGGTTAGGAATAATAAAATTTAATACCAAATTTAATATCAGTACATTCAATACCAGTCCAGCAAGACAAATGGCATTGAATTTCACAAACCGCTTCAGGCGTTGCTGCCATTGTTGCTGTCTGGCGCTGACATCCACAAATGTCCAAGCGTCATTCCAGAAGAAATTATTTAAAATTGCAATCTCACCAGCAATAATTTTGCTGGGCGTTACTGGCCAACCCAAGGTAGTCGGATCACTGAGCAAGTAAAGCACTGCCATATCTACAAATACCCCACTAAAGCCAACCAACCCAAAGCGCAGGAATCGACGAACTGGGAAATTTTTTCTAGTCAATTGTCCTACCTGTCCTGTGGAGAGCCGCAACCGTACCAAGTGGTGGATGTAATCTATATATTGCTTCCATGTAACTTTACTCTCACCCTCTTTGCGTTCGCAGAACACATATCCAACTTCGGCAACTTGCCCTACCTTTCCCCGCCCGATTACTTCGAGGAGAATTTTGTATCCTACTGGATTAAGTGTTGCATTTGCGATCGCACTCCGGCGCACCATAAAATAACCACTCATGGGGTCGGAAACTCTGCCTAGCACCCCCGGCAAAATCACCAAGCCTAACATCTGAGCGCCACGAGACAAGACACGCCTGACAATACTCCAGCTACTGACACCGCCTCCGTCCACATGGCGACTGGCTACTGCCAAATCTGCCCCCTCATCAACACTACGCAACAGTTGCGTCAGCACCTCTGGTGGATGCTGCAAATCTCCATCAATCACCCCCAACACACTCCCGGTAGCTGCTTGCCACCCACGAATCACTGCTGAGGATAACCCCCGTTCCTGTTCGCGTCGCATCACCCGCAACTGGGGATATTCTGTGAGCAAGGATTGTGCTATTTCCCAAGTTCGGTCTGGGCTATCATCGTCTACTACAATCAATTCATATTTTCCTGGAATAGATTCATCCAGTAACTGACTCAATATGCTGACCACTTTCTTGATGTTGTCACGTTCTTTATAAGTAGGAATTACTAGGGAAAGATGGATAGATTCACTACTTATACCCACACTGTTAGGGGGCAACTCTAAAATTTTTAGTGGCCCAGTTGGTACTGTTAACAGCGAGTGGGATGAGTTTGTCTTCATAATTTCACATTACAGAACAAGGATGTGTAAAAATCGAGAGAAACAAAGCCGAACATCTGCTGGCTTGATTGACTGAACCTGGTTAGTCAAAATTTGATGAATACTTTTATTAGAGTTAAGTAAGTCGGTGTGAATAATTAAAACTATGTGTTTTGTAATGCAAAATTATTGTAGTCCAGTTCGTAGTAAGGATTTTAGTCCTTCTTTTAGGACTAAAGTCCTTACTACAAACATGCAAATTATTTCCGCCGTCCTACTTAGCTGTTTTGAAAAGTTTAGTAATTTACGCCCCTCAATTCAAAATATTTTCCTCAATTTAATCTAAACTTTACATTTAGCCACTTAAATTCATGGTAAAATTTTTGTAATATTTATTTTTATACAAAACAATCAATACTGTCCGATTAAGTTATCTAAGTCAGCAAACATACACTTTATCCAGACTAAGTGAAGACTTTTTAATATTAGTAGGTCTAATTTACCAATCCGAAATCATTCGTGAGAAAATAGTAGCTGTAGGGTGGGTTACGGAGACTATAACGCAGCATTTAAGGTTTTCGGTGGGTTAGGCTAACTACACGAGCTTCTAATTATTTCCACTTACTTACTAAGTACTGGTTCACAAAATTTTAAAATCGGTGGTCAACAAGAAAGTGGTGAATCCGAATCAATTAGTGGGCTATTTAGACCTACCACTGTCTTGTTGACCACTAAATCTTATCTTTGAAAGACGCTGCGCTTTCCTATTTAGTGGGGGTCTTTGACCTCTCTCCAAACCTCTCTCCTTTTAGGAGAGAGGCTTTGAATTTTACTCCCCAACGCTAGAAAGGAAGGGCCTGGGGGTTAGGGTCTGTATTCTATGCAACTGAGAACCGCTATAAGTAAGTCGGTGAGAATAAATCAAACTAGATTAAGTAATGTAAAAAATATTGAGATTAGTTCGTAGTGAGGGCTTCAGCCCTCATAAGAGGACTAAAGTCCTCTCTACGAGACGCTGCGCGTAGCTTGCTTCCCCGCAGGGGTACACTACAAACCTTGAATTATTCACGCCGCTCTACTTAGGGTGTTGACTATGAACACTTTAGAGCAATCCGATTTGATTTCTGAATCACTCGTAGAGGTAAGGGACTGGGAACTGGGGACTGGGGACTGGGAAGAAGGAATAAAGGTGTACTGAGTTTGGTTCAAAAATCAAATATGAGTCCTATATAAAAATAAAGTTAACAAAAATTAATAAAATAGGAAATAATTATACTATTTAGCAGCCATTGGATAGTAAATATCTCGAGAGTAACAGCATAAAATCCCCCAAGAGGGCATTGCAAAAAAGGTGAGAATTTTGTTTGTTATTAATTTAATGCCTTTGTTTTATTGCTTGTATTGAGTAAATAAACGTCTATTGTACAGGGTAGATCATGCATATTCCTGATGGATTTGTTTCTCTTCCAGTGGCAGGGGCTACTGGTTTAGCGAGTGTAGCAGCACTCTTTATTGCCTTCGAGCGATCGCAAGAGGCTTTTGGTATCCGTCGTGCGCCCATACTGGGGCTAACTACCGCCTTTATTTTTGCCGCCCAGATGATCAATTTTCCGGTAGCAGGGGGTACTAGTGGTCACTTGTTGGGGGGAACCTTAGCTGCGATCGTTTTGGGCAGTCCTTGGGCAGGAACGTTGTGTATCGCCACAGTTTTAATTATTCAAGCTGTGCTGTTTGCTGATGGTGGTATTACAGCATTAGGAGCGAATATTTTGAACATGGGAGTAGTTGGTGTTTGGGTTGGCTGGGTTTTAACCCAAACCTTGCAGCGCCTGTTTGGGGGATCTAAAGGACGCTTACCTTTGGCTGCTGGCATTGCAGGTGGGGTAAGTGTAGTGGTAGCTGCTATTGCTTGTGCCATTGAGTTAGCCCTTTCAGGAACTGCACCCGCAGCCATAGTTTTACCAGCTATGACTGGTGTGCATATTCTGATTGGCATTGGCGAAGGGATAATTACTGGGGGTGTGCTGACTTATTTAGCCACAGCCAGACCAGATTTGTTACCAGGGGAACAGCAGGAGTTTCGCGGTTGGTCTGTACCCATTGTCACCATCTTTTTGATTGCGGGAGTGCTGTCACTCTTTGCCTCAGCATGGCCTGATGGTTTGGAGAAAGTTGCCGAAAACACGGGCTTCATCGATTTAGCCAGTAAAGTACGGGTAATTGTGCCGACTCCCTTAGCTGACTATGGTATTGAGGGTTTAGGGCCAATTGGCACAAGTATCGCTGGGCTTTTGGGAGCTACGGTTTGCTTTGCTGTTGCCTTTGGAATTGCCAAGGTAGTGAAAGCGAAGAATGCTTAAACTTTCCTTACCGTTACGTTTGCAGTTGTCACTGGTGATTGTAGTGGGAGCAGCTTTATTAAAGCATTATGCTTGGTATTGCTTAGGTGTATATGGCGCGATCGCACTTTTGTGGGCTTGGCTGTTGCGCGTACCCATTCGCCGCTTGGGAGGATTACTCGGTACAGAATTGATTTTTTTGTCATTGTTGGCATTGCCTTTGGGATGGGAACGAGCTAGTTTTTTGCTAGTTCGTTCTCTGATTTGTTTGGTTACTATGAATAGTTTTTTGTTAACCTTACCGCCCCACAGTTTTGGCATCGCCCTCAAAGGCTTACCCGTACCAGCACCTTTAAAAGAAAACTTGTTGTTAGCAGGGCAATATATGGAAATTTTGCTCTCAGAAGTGACGCGGATGCAGCGCAGCGCTCAATTACGCGGTTTGAATGGAACTGCGGCATGGCTGCGCTACGCCAGTGCTTCCATGATTGGAGCCTTGTATCTCCGTAGTCTAGACAGGGCAGAGCGAGTCTATGCAGCAATGGTAACTCGTGGTTACAACGGGCAATTGCCCATAGATTCTACCCTTAGACCAAAAGAGCGTTTTGCCATACTAGCAGCTTGGGCGATCGCTGCTTGTGTAACTCTTACTTCTTACAGAATTTAGTGCAGTTGTGAATATTGAGTTTGTGAATCTTGAAATCTTTAACCTCTAATCCCCAATCACCAACCCATAACCCCCACGCAGCCGTGGTTGAGGTTGAAAACCTGGTGTATGCCTATTCCTGCCAGGAGCCAGTATTACAAGAAATTTCTTTTACCTTAAATCCGGGCGATCGCGTGGCGTTGATGGGAGCAACTGGTTCTGGAAAAAGCACCTTGCTAGAGAACCTGATCGGCTTAAAACAACCGCAAGCTGGGAAAATTACGATTAATGGCATCCCGGTAGAACCGAAAAATCTACCCCAAGTCCATCGTCAAATCGGCTTTAGCTTCCAAGATGCCAACGACCAACTATTTATGCCCACAATCTTAGAAGATATCACCTTTGGGCCACGCAACTATGGAATGTCGCAAGCCAAAGCAAGCGATCGCGCCCAGCAGTTATTAGCTGATTTTGGCCTCGAAGCCTACGCCAATCGTTCCGCCCACGAACTCTCTGGTGGACAAAGACGGCTGGCCGCCCTAGCCTCAATTTTAGCCCTAGACCCGACAATTTTAATTTTGGATGAGCCGACTAACGGTCTTGATCCAGCATGGCGGCGACATTTAGCGCAAGTGTTGTTAAATTTACCCGTACAGGTAATATTAATTGCTTCTCATGACCTACATTGGTTAGGCAGAGTTACTCAACGCGCTTTAGTACTATCTAATGGTCGCATTCAAATAGACAGCAATATTCAGCCACTTTTGCAAGATGGTGCTACTTTAGACCAGTTGGGTTTGCCAGTAGATTGGTAATTCCAGATGAGGGGAGTGAAGAAGGGAATAGGTTATAGGTTACAGGGTACAGATTATTCCCTATCACCTGTTAAGCTGTTGCGCCTTTAATTTGCACTAATATTTTTTCAAGATGATTGTGGGGTGGGCATCCTGCCCGCCCTGATAATGCAAGTTGTATATGTAACAGCTTACCTGTCACCTCTCTCTTCTCCCCTAATCCTAAATACCTCTTTTATTCGTAATATTGGATACTATATTATCGGTTTTATTGTTGTTGGGGTATTAATGTCTGTTTCACATAAATATACTGTTCTTGCTTCTGTTAGCTTAACCATTGCTTTATTCATTACTAGTTGCAGCGAAAATAAAGTCTCTCAGTGCCAGCGACTGATTGGAGTTGTGAATGCCGGAACTTCTCTGATTGATAAAAATAAAGGAACGCAAGTGATCACCAGCATACAGTTATCTAAAGATTTAGAATTTGTGACTAAATCGATTAAAGAACTGAATTTAAAAGATCCGAAGCTGAAAGAATTTCAAAGCGGTTTTGTCAAGATTTTTCAAAATCTTAGTCAAGCGATCGCTATTGCGGGTAGGGCGCTTGGTGTAACTAAAACAGCAGATACCTCGCCATCTGGTAGAGAAAAAATCCAAAAGGCGAGAGCCGAAATTGACTCAGCACTGACAACAGCTACAACACTTGGCAAGCAGTCGGATACGTTAGTCAATCAGATGAATAAATACTGTAGCGAACCAGAATAATCTATCTGATGGGGCACAAGTATTTTATATTGGCAAAAACTTTAGGATGCTTCTGGAACTCTAGCAGGGCAAAATGAAATCAATATAATAGCTAGGACAGGGGCAACATTCCCATAAAAAAAGTTTACAGGAAGGTATTCAGCAGCGTTTTTGCCGCTCACCTTTCTTTCTGTGGTAAATTTTACCCTGATGATTTTCTGGCTATACTAGTGATTTCATCTGATTGATAAATTTCATCCCCCAGTATGAAAGACATAAAAACTCTAAATTTCAGACATATACAATACCTTCGCCATTTTTTTGTAGGTTGGGTTGAGCGTTCGCGTAGCGTCCCGTAGGGAAGCAAAACCCAACGTATTTGTTGGGTTTCGTGCCTCAACCCAACCTACGAATCGAGGTATTTTTCGATTTGGCGAAGGTATTGATATAAGTGTGCATTTCCTTACAAGTGACACAAAAGCCTTGTCTGGTCTTGGAGTAAATAAATTTCTTGGGGAGTAAAAATATTTTATCAATCAATCACTTAGGTTAACACTAACACTACAGAGTAAATTTAGATCAATCAAACGTCTTCTAAATTAGCACCTATGAAAGAAGAATTGATAGCCAGAATTGTGCAGGTCTTGCGAATTAATATGAGTTGGATGACTTGGAATTTATTTCTGGCTTTTATACCTTTAGCTTTGAGTGTGTGGCTATTTCGCTTTAGGCGTGGTGGCTCTTGGCTTTGGTGGCTAGGATTCTTAGTATTCTATGCTTTCTTACCTAATGCACCATATTTATTGACCGATGTAATTCACCTGATAGATGATATCCGCACAATTCAATCAGTTTGGATGATTACTTTAGTACTCATTCCTTTGTATTTGTTAGTAATTATCGGTGGATTTGAAGCTTATGTAATATCGTTAATTAATTGGGGTTACTACTTACATCGCATCGGTAAGAGCCAATGGATTTGGCGCGTTGAGTTGATTACCCATTTTCTGTGCGCTATTGGTGTCTATTGGGGACGATTTTTGCGTTTCAACAGTTGGGATTTGATTACTCAACCCGATGCCTTGCTTACCAAAGGGGTAGAAGAAATTCTAGGGAAACAACCCCTAGTAATTATTGCTATCACCTTTGTGGTACTTGCAGGTTTGTACTGGATTATGAAACGAGTAACTTTAGGTCTTAGCCAACGGGATAGTAAAATAGGCGTAAACTCAGGACGCACAAACTCTAACGAACAAAAAATCTAAAATCCAAAATCCAAAATTGAATGACTTTTAACTAATGCACTTCACGTCGTGCTGCTGCTAAAATTATCCGTTGTTCAGCACGAGCGATCGCCTGATAGGTTCGCTCGACTGCTTCCGGTTCAACGGAAATGGATGTTATACCCCATTCCACTAACTTATCGATGATTTCTGGATAGATGGCTGGTGCTTGACCGCAGATTGAACAAGGGATACCGGCACTTTTAGCCATTTGGATCAGTTGAGCGATCGCACTCATAACTGCCGGATGACGTTCATTAAATACTTTTCCTAGCTGTCCTTGCTCTCGATCCACTCCGAGCAATAATTGGGTCAAATCATTTGTACCAATAGAAATTCCGGCTGCACCTGCTTTAACATATTCTGGCAGTAAAAATAGGACGCTTGGCACTTCTGCCATCATCCACAATTGAAACTGTGACACCTCAGTTAAAAGAGCTTGCTCAACTTTACGACGGCAAAAGACAAATTCTTCCACAGTCCGCACAAAAGGCACTAGTAGATTTACATTGCTGTAACCAGCTTGCTGGACACTCGCTAAAGCTTGTAGTTCTAACTCAAAGACTGCGGGATTTCGTAAGTAGCTGAAAGTACCACGTTCACCCAACATCGATTGTGTTGAAGATTGTAAATTATCACTCAATGATGGTAAATCTTGCGGCCAATCTAAAGAACGATAAAAAACTGGTCTTGGTGCAAAGGCACGGGCAAACTGGATAATTTGCTCAGACCATAGCTCTAACAATTCTGCTTGCCGCCCGCCTAAAATCCAACTATTAGGATGTTGCCCAGACAATATATTTAGTACCATCAATTCTGAGCGCAACAATCCCACTCCATCCACAGGAAAGCTTTGCACTTGTTCTATTAAACTGGACTGACTCAAGTTAACCAGCAGTTGGGTAGCAATCATAGGTAGATGAGAAGCAACAGGATGGGATGGGGAAATAGAGGGATGGAGAAGATTTTCTGCCACTTTCCTCTTCTCCATCTCTCCCGTCCCACTTTCCCCTTCTTCTTTAATCCGATAAACTTCTCCTCTGTCGCCATCGAGTAGCAGTCGTTCGCCAGTTTGGATTAAGGTTGTAGCAGATGTTGCATTAACTACTGCTGCGATACCTAATTCTCTGGCAAGAATTGCAGCGTGGCTGGTTAATCCGCCTTGTTCAGTAATAATACCACCAACTTGGTGCAGTAATGGCAACCAATCAGGTGCGATCGCTGCTATTACTAAAATCACTCCTTTGGGTAATTGTTCGGGTTTGTGTTGCGGATTAATTACTAGGGCAGTCGCCACAACACGTCCTCCTGCCGCCCCTATTCCCCTAATGAAGTGTCTGTGGTTAATTACAGATTGGGGAGAACTAACTTGTGTTATGTAGAGCTTGCCAGATGTATTTTGCTCGGCGATAGTCCATTTAATCGTAAAGTTTTGACCCAGTTCACTCAGCAGTTGAGTTCCTAGAGCAATTATTTGTTGTATGTATTCTTCTTGTAAAGCATACTGTTTTTGTTGGGCTTCCTGAATTAAGTAGATATTTAGACAAGTGTGATCTGGTGTTAGGGCTGACTTGGGCACGGGTTGCGAAAAAGCTTCCGGTGCTGTATGCACACCATAAGCGAGCATTTTATTGCCCAACTGCTGCTCAAGCACAACCCCGCTTGCCTGTTGAATGTAGTAAACATCTGGCTGGACTTCGCCAAGAGCGATCGCAATTCCTAATCCCCAAGTAGCTTCAATTTCCCAGCCAGAGGAGTTGGCACTCAGCAAGCCACTAGCGATCGCATTCTCAACAGGTTGAACCAAAACGGCTAAACTGATTTGTTGCAGGTTAATTCCTGCCCGTTGCCAATATAGTAGACTTCTGGCACGAAATATCTGGCTCCAGGTACGCTTGAGGGCATAAGCGATCGCTTCGGGTTCGCACTGGCAAAACACCGACTCCAGCAAACCAGATATATTCTTCATCCCTAAAGTAGCATTTGATACTGCTAAAGTAGGTCGAAGAATCAAACAGCCAGTTTGCCATTCTCTAGCTGCTTGGAAAATTGTATTCACCCAATCCTTTGGCACAGTCGCAGTGAGGATTTCTTGGCGCAAGCGACCAGCTACCTGCTGAAGTTGACGCCAATTAGCTACATCTAGGTGTAACGAAGAATGGGGTAAGTCAGCCACTAATGACTCTGAACTATTGAGATTTTCGAGAAATGCTCGCAAAATTTCTGCCGAAACAACAAAACCAGGCACCACCGGATAGCCACGCTGCATGATTCTGCTCAAGTAAAATGCTTTGTCACCTACTTTGGCGCGGTCTTGTAGTTTAATTTGGTCTAGCCAGTAGAGTTTGTCCACTCAATTTGTTAGTTGTCAGTTATCTATTTGTAGCCATAGCTATGTCCTTTTAGTACGTTATCAGCCGGAAATCCACTGACTCACTACTAAAATAGGATTTTCCAGCATTTACGTTTAATTTGCCGACCTTATTAATGGTTAATCGTCAGTTACACGATGTATTGCTGTAATTCAACTCCTTTGTAATTCAAATATTTTCCTTCATTTAGCCTCTCTTCCTTAAAATCGGGGGTTTAGTTGTTTGAGCGAGTTGTAGATGGCGGTATCATATTTAATTATTGAGTGTATGGGTTAAATCTAGCAATTTAAAGTAGAATTTTATAGTTCAGTCATTTTAAATAGTTAAAAACTCTATTTAATAAACTTAAAATTTATTTTTTATCAAAATAATATCTTATTAGTAAATAATCTTAACAAGGTAAGAGATTAAGTCTTACCAAAAAAGTATTCCTTAATTAATAGAATCCAAATATGATATAGGCTATTAAATTGCACTCATTTAATTAGACTCCATCAATAAAAGATTAAAATATTTTTGCACTATTGTTGTAAAAATATTACTAATTAACCTAGTGTCTGTCCCATTAATTTTGCAGGGCTGTAGAGACGCGTTAGCCTAGCGGGGCGTTCGCTTTTAGCGTCTCCAAGAGTTGCCCAGTACAATTTCGCGTCTCTACAGGGTTTTGGTAACAAACTAATCAATCAGAACTTATGGGACAGACTACTAGTAGCTGTGGCGAAAGTTTGCCTACCTTTAAAAATGGGATTTTGCCCCAAGTCTTGTTAATTTATATACATATTATCTAGATTTATGCCATGTTGTATTAGCATATAAAATTCTCTACCCAGACTAAGCATTGTCAAACACTTACTATCTTGCAACTAATGATTGGCTAAATATCAGTTTCCGGCTGTGCCTTGCATTGCTTATTGGAGCAATTATCGGCTTAGAACGGCAAGTTAGGCATAAACCAGCCGGTTTAAGAACTCACATGCTGGTGAGTTTAGGTTCAGCCGTGTTTATTCTCATAATTATGCAAACAGATGGGTCACAGTCGAGCCGTGATGCACTTAGCCGGGTGATTCAGGGAATTGCAGCCGGTGTAGGATTTCTCGGTGCTGGAGAAATTGTGCGCCAATCTTCTCAAGAAGCACAGCGACTTGAAATTCACGGACTGACATCAGCAGCAGCTATTTGGGTTTCGGCTGCTTTGGGAATTGCTGCTGGCTGTGGTTTGTGGCAGTTAGGATTAATCGGTGGTTTCCTGACTTTTTTGGTTCTCACTATTTTTAAAAGGTTAGAAAAACGTGATTAGGGAACTCCAAGAAATAAAAACAACCGCTTGAAGTTGTTGACTGTTGAGTGTTGACTGTTGAGTGTTGACTGTTGACTGTGAAGAGTGAGATATTGTTTTATTTGGAAGTCCCTTAGTCACAAATGACTAATTTGGGATTATCTCTCCTGCTTTCACAAAAAGAATTTGGGAGGACTTTAGCCACTGAGAATCAAAAGAACCCAAGTGAGTAGTAGTAATTAAAGTCTGAAAGCGGTCTTGAATGGCATCGAGCAATTGATTTTGGCGGGATAAATCTAGTTCGGCTAGAACATCATCAAGCAATAGCAATGGTGACTCTTTAACAACTTCTTCAATTAATTGTAATTCTGCTAATTTTAAGGCTAGAACCAGGGTTCGTTGTTGACCTTGAGAACCGTATTGACGAGCGGGTGTCTGGTTAATAGTTAATTCTATTTCGTCTCGATGGGGGCCGACAAGAGTAGTGCCTTGGTGCATTTCGGCGATCGCTCGTTGCTGGATTTTGACTAAAAAAGCTTGCTGCACTTCTTCTGGATGGTTATCCTCTAAAGGAATATTCGGCAGGTACTTGATTTGGAGAGCTTCTGTACTGCCGCTAATACTGGCGTGCCAAGCAGTAGCAATGGGAGCTAATCTTTGGATGGCGCGATCGCGTCGTCTAATTACCCTGGTTCCTGTAGTAGCTAACTGTGCATCCCACACCGCCAATTCTGACTGTAGAGAGGTTGCATCTAACGTTTCTACATGGCGTTTTAAAAAGGCATTGCGCTGGCGTAACACATGGTTATACTGCTGCAAAATGTGAGCGTAAACTGGTTCGAGTTGAATTAAGAGTGTATCTAACCAGTTGCGGCGACCTTCCGGGCCGCCGCGTACTAGTTCTAAATCGAGACTGGAAAATTGGACTGCATTGAGAACGCCGAGAAAATCCATTTGACGGCGGATAGATTCACCATTGAGAGCAACGCTACGCCGACCATTGCGGCGGAGGGTTAAAGTCAGGTCACTAATGCCTGTTTGTCGCTCAAGGGTGGCATTAATTTGGGCTACGGCTGACCCTTCTTGAACCAAATCGCGATCGCGGGTCATTCGGTGCGATCGCAATGTCGCCAGCAACTCCACCGCCTCCAACAAATTCGACTTTCCCTGAGCGTTATTACCTACCAAAATTGTTTTGGCAGCATTAAACTCAACCTTTTGATCTTGATAATTGCGAAATTGTCGGAGGCTTAGAGTTTTAAGATACATAGGGAACAGAAGGAAAGGAGAACGCTACGAAGGTTAGACACGGTTATAGAAGTAAAATTGTAGAAGTTCAACACAAGGAAAATGACTGACACATCTGAATACTTCCCTAACCGAATAGACCGTATTGAACAAATAATCTTGGGGTTGGCTGAAAGACAAACTAGTACACAACAACAATTAGATAATTTAACTATTAGACAAGCTAACACTCAAGCACAACTAGGTGAACTAAGCAAGGATTTGAGAGAGCTTACCAGTAACGTTGACCGTGTTCTGGGTCGTAGTGCGATTTTGGACGATGTGTTACTTGAGTTACGTGATAGCCATGAAGAACATCAGCGTAATTTTGAAGAACATCAGCGTAATTTTGAAGAACATCAGCGCACTACAAATGCTGCATTACAAAGTCTTGAGTCTATCTTGTTGCAGTTGATTAGAAATAATTCTTGAAATGCGATCGCTGGAGTTAACCACCGCATCTTAAAGACTACTGGTCTGTCCCATTGATTTTGCGGGGCTGCTAGATCCCCGACAACTTCCGCGAAGTCGGGGATCTGAACACCACTAACCTCTCAAAACTTTTGGGACAGAACACTACTCTAATAATAGAAATGGTTGAACCTGTATTTAAAGCTTGCCGGAAAGCTTGTGTAGCCGCAAGGATGCTCCGAAGTTCGGCGTTGCTGGGCATTGCAACGCCTCAATCTCCATCATCCCTGCTCTTACACAGCTTTTTTGCCCATAATCCGCAGAAATATCTTCTCCGCTTCAATCCACACAAACATTAAGGCACTGAAGCCAATACAAACCCCCAACTCTTGCAGATTCAGGTAGTGAGTACCAAAGAAATCTCGCAGGGGTGGGACGTAAACTAGCATCAACTGCAAAATCGTGGTGACGACAACAGCTGCCAGGACAAATATATTGGAGAAGGGATTCATCTCGATGGCCAGTCGGTTATTGGAACGAATAGCGATCGCATGACCCATTTGGGCGAGACACAAGGTAGTAAATACCATCGTCTTCCAAGCATCCCGATTTCCCTGATACTCAGGGGCATGGGTATGTTGATAAGCCCACCACATTAAGGCAATGCTGATAATGGCAAAAATGATCCCAATGCGAATCATGTAAGAACCCAATCCCCTAGCGAAAATACTTTCGCGGGGACTAAAAGGCGGACGTTGCATCACATCCGGTTCTGGAGGTTCCACAGCTAATGCTAAAGCTGGTAAACCGTCTGTTACCAAATTCATCCAGAGAATTTGCAAGGGAGTAAGGGGAACGCCTCCTAAACCAATTAGGGGTGCTGCTGCAATTGTCAGAACTTCGCCAATGTTGCTGCCCAGAATGTATTTAATAAAGCGGCGAATATTGGTGTAAACAACTCTACCTTCCTTGGTGGCGCTGACAATGGTAGCGAAGTTGTCATCAAGTAATACCATATCGCTGGCTTCTTTACTTACATCAGTCCCAGTAATGCCCATTGCAATACCGATGTCAGCTTGTTTGAGGGCTGGGGCATCGTTAACACCATCGCCTGTCATCGCCACAAATCGACCCCGGCGTTGCAGTGCTTGGACAATTCGCAGTTTGTGTTCTGGGGAAACCCTAGCATAAATGCTCACCAGATCAACGTTTTGCTCTAGTTCCTCGTCAGTCATCCGTTGCAATTCTTGACCTGTGAGAACACGATCGCCTTCTTGGGCAATTCCCAAATCAGTAGCGATCGCTCGTGCTGTTAATTGGTGGTCGCCAGTAATCATTACTGGGCGAATGCCAGCATCTCGACACTCTTGCACAGCTGCCCTTACCTCTGGGCGTGGCGCATCCAGCATTCCCACCAATCCCAACCATACCAAGCCTTGCTCGGATGTTTCGTCTGAACCTTCTGGTGGGATTTCGGCGAGGGGTTTGTAGGCAAAACCTAGCACCCGCAAACCTTTACTCGCCATTTGGTCATTTTCTGCCAGAATTTTCTGGCGTTGTTCTTCAGTTAAGGGGGCTGAGTGATTGCCCAAATGAATCTGAGCCGAACGTGCCAAGGTTAACTCTGGAGAACCTTTGGTAAACATTAAGTAAGGTTCAGATTGGATAAAACTAGCGATCGCAGGGTCAATGCCTCTCGAAGATGCGTCACCCGTAGCGACTCCCTCCACCTGAGAAATGACGCTCATCCGCTTCCGTTCTGAGGAAAAGGGAAACTCCCTAACTCTGGGTAATTTACTATTCCACTGGTCTTTTTCGATTCCAGCTTTTCCCGCCAGTGTTAACAATGCTCCCTCTGTGGGATCTCCCAAAATCGCCCATTCACCTTGTTCTTTTTGCAACACTGAATCATTACAAATAGCACAGGCGACTGACAACGCTGAGATTTCTGGAGAGTCCTCTAGAGAAATTTTTTGACCATCTAGCTGAAAGTCTCCTGTGGGAGTGTAACCTTCACCGATGACGCGAAAAGTTTTGTTATTGGTGAAAACCGATTGCACCACCATTTTATTTTGCGTCAGCGTACCGGTTTTATCAGAACAGATGGTAGTTACAGAACCCAATGTTTCCACTGCTGGGAGTTTGCGAATCAAGGCATTTTGGCGCACCATTCGCTGGGTTCCCAGCGCTAGAGTCACGGTAATTACAGCAGGTAAACCTTCTGGCACTACAGCAACCGCCATACTCAAGGAAACTTCCAAGAGTTCTTGGATGTTACTAAAGCCTCTTGCTTGGATCACACCGCCGCCGACAACGATCGCTACAAGAATCAAAGAACCCGTAACCAGGACATTACCTAGTTGAGTCATCCGTTGCTGTAACGGTGTCGGTTCACTTTCCACCGACTGCAACATGGTGGCAATTTTGCCGAGTTCTGTAGTCATGCCGGTGTTAGTCACCAGAACCTTGCCGCGTCCTTGGACTACTTCAGTTCCTTGAAACACGACATTGAGGCGATCGCCTAATGATGTTTCCTCCGGCAATTTTAATGATGCCTGTTTATTCACGGCTTCGGCTTCACCAGTCAATGCCGATTCACGCACTTGTAAATTAGACTGTTCTATCAAGCGTCCATCTGCGGCTATCTGCATCCCAGCTTCCAGCAGCATTACATCGCCTGGAACTAGTTCCTTGGCTGCTATCTCCACCAGTCTTGCGTCGCGGATAACGCGCACTAAGGGAGAGGTCATTTTTTTCAAGGCTGCCAAGGCTTTTTCGGCACGGCTTTCTTGGACGTAGCCGAGTATGCCATTGAGGATGACAATTGCTAAGATAGCGATCGTATCTTTAAATGGCACTTCACCAGGCTTTAAGCTGCCCGATCGCAAAGCCACCAGGTCTAAAATCCCAGAAATCAAAGCTACGCCAATCAGCATCAACAACATAATGTTCTTGAACTGATCCAGCAGGATTTCCCAAGTACTACGGCCAGCAGTTTCTTCAAGTTCGTTGGGGCCGTACTTTTGCAACCTCTGTTGAATTTCTTGGGGTGTTAAGCCACTGTCTGCATTACTATCGAGCAGGTCTAACGCTTTATCAATTTCTAAACTATGCCAAACGGCGGCACCTTCAGGCAGAGAATTAGCAGACATCGTGTACGTCACAGGAAATGTTTACAAAATTCGATCATAATTTAGTGATGGCAGGAATTCCATCTTCTAAAGTTACATTCAGGCGATCGCCCAGTTGCATGAGTGTATCTGTAATTCTTAACATTTGTAAATTTATTTTTTTTCAGATAGTGTTATCTCTCACGAAAGAGTTTTTCGGAACAGATTGTACCGATAATTATGAGTACTGACAATTCAGGTTATGTGGAAAAGTCCACCAAAAACCTAACCCCCTAACCCCTAACTCGTCGCGGGAAGGGGGAAAGTTCAAAGTCTCTCTCCTTAAAGGATGAGAGAAATAGAAGTGAGGTTTTCCAGATGACCTGAATTGTCAGAATTATGAGTAATAGAGCTTTGAAGCTTAGTTACAGAGCATCTGCGACAATTAATTTACATCTAGTCACCAGCCGAAATGCATGGCACGAGTGCATTTTATTTTGAATTTTGTCCAAAGTTGAGCCAGTCGCTTGCGTATTTCCCCGCTAAAGTGAACTGGTGTGCCAGTAGGATTACCCGAACTAGGAAACTTTTCAAGGCAAATTCTGAATTTTGAATTGCTTAAGCGTGCTAAACCATTCAATAAATATGCTTAATATGAGTTTTGCACTCCCTACTTTGACCGTTAGCCAGATGTTTGGGCAAAAGACAATTCGACCGCTTACTGCTGCTACCCTGTGTGGCATTACTTTCATTAAAGATAGATTGATTGCCATTGACAGTATTAAAGGGCATCTACTAGAAATTGATCCTACCTCTGACAACAGCAAAATTCTTAATCCCCATCAAGTTAAAGAATTTACTGATGTCACTGGTCTAGCTGCGTGGGAAGATACCCTGTGGGTGAGCCGAGAAAATAGTGTTTACTTGTGCAATCTCAATGCTTTGGCTCTGGAACATTTTGTAACATTGCCTTATCCGGCTGACGGCGTTGCTGTTTGGGAAACAACAGTTTATGTCAGCTGCCAAAGGCTAGGCTACATTCTGATTTATGACCGTGAAACGCGAAAAGAGATTACCAGGTTTTATGCCCCAGGCGTTGGGATAGAGAATTTAGCAGTCACCCAGGAAATGCTGTGGATTTGCGATCGCACCGAGCAATCAGTTTACGCGATGGATAGGGCTACAGGAGAACTTCTATTTAGTGTCCTGACACCCTTTGAATGCCCCACAGGCATAGCAATCCATAAAAATGCCGAAACAGACAAAGAAAGTATTTACATCGCCTACGCCTCAGAGGAGGCTTATATTCGGGATAATCCCAATGCTGATCCGAGTCATGAGCTAACATTCCGCGATCGCACTTTTATTCACCCTCTGTATTATCATTACGATCCAGATAAGCGCTACGCCCTCTCTAATGGCTATCTGATTGAAATGTCTTATGCTGAGGAAATTGCTCCCTTAGACGAGGTTTCTTTACCTGATCTGGAATGGCGCATCGCCTTACCATCGGAAACTGAGCGGCAAAAGGTGAAACACGTTGAACCCATTGGTATACCTTTTACCGAAGAAGTGGTACAAGGGCAACGTGTAGCAGTCTTTAAATTTGATTCTCTTGCCCCAGGTGAACGACATATATTTGGCTGGAAAGCACTTTTGGAAGTTCGCGGTATTAAGTATCGCATCACACCCAGAGATGTGGAAGATATACCTGAACTATCCCCAGAACTAGAAACACGCTACCTAGTGGATGACGACGATTTAGCAATGGATACTACCATTGTTCGCCGTGCCGCCAGAGAAGCGATTGGTTCTGAAACCAATGTGCTGCGGAAAATGCACAGCATCCGTAACTACGTCTATGATCAGTTATCCTACGGTATTAAACCTTACATTGACACGCCAGATACAGTTTTAGAACGGGGCGTTGGTTCTTGTGGCGAATATGTCGGCGTTTTACTTGCCCTATCCCGTTTAAATGGCATCCCCTGCCGCACCGTAGGTAGGTATAAATGCCCTGCCCATAGTGACTTACTAGGAGTGCCGCTACAACCCGACTTTAATCATGTTTGGTTGGAGTTCTATGTCCCGAATTTTGGTTGGTTGCCAATGGAATCAAATCCTGATGATATAGGTGAAGGTGGCCCTTATCCGACGCGCTTTTTTATGGGCTTGTGCTGGTATCACATTGAAATTGGTAAAGGTATCACCTTTGAAACCGTGACAAGTCAAGGTGAGCGGCTAACTAAAGAAGATATCCCCATTGGCGATTTGGCGATAAATCATATCAGGTTCACAATTCTTAAAGAATTGCCGCCTTTTTAAATTTCTTCGATTTATTTACCCAAATTATGCTTTTTAATTAGCTCCTGTTTCTCAGGATTATTGAGTCAGTCTTCTAGAGCCTCAGCGATATAATCGCTGAGGTTTTTATCTGCTTTTTAGGCTATGTTGATTTAGTGGTTTTTCTTATTCATCAACCATGAAGACAACATTTTAGATTCAGACTAAGGGTATGAATGATTGCAAATTTCTCAATGGCTCCTCTAACAAACAATATACGCAGCAGCAAAACTTCTCGCTAGCTTTTCTGCTGCGGATGATCAACGGTATATCTGACCCAATTTTTCTCAAAAACGACCAACATCAGTGGATACTACTTAACGATGCCTTTTGTAATTTCATTGGGCATAACCGAGAAGAACTAATTGGCAAGTCTGACTATGATGTTTTTTCCAAAGCGGAAGCTGATGTGTTTTGGGAAAAAGATGAACTGGTTTTCACTACAGGGATAACTCATGAAAACGAGGAATTATTTACAGATTCCGATGGCGCAACACACTGTATCCTGACCAAAAAATATTTGTTTAAGGATGATTTAGGTAATCGTTTCTTAGTTGGGATTATTCGTGATTTAACAGAGCAAAAGCAGGTAGAAGCTGCCCTGCGCCGTAGTAATGGTGTGCTTAAACAAGCGGAAGCAGACCTACGACAGCAAACACAAGAATTAGAAACAGCATTATCTAAACTACAAAATACCCAAATTCAGTTAATTCAAAGCGAAAAAATGTCCAGTTTGGGTCAACTAGTTGCAGGTGTGGCACATGAAATCAACAACCCAGTTAGCTTTATTTACGGCAATATTAGCCCAGCTGATGAATACACCAAAAGTTTATTTTCACTGTTAGAACTCTACCAAAAATATTATCCCCAACCAGTCAAGGCAATTCACGAGTTTGCAAATCTGATTGAACTAGACTTCTTAAGGTCAGACTTACCCAAATTATTCCAATCGATGATGATAGGAGCAGAGCGGATTCGAGAGATTGTGCTTTCCCTGCGGACTTTCTCGCGCTTAGATGAAGCTGAAATGAAACGGGTTGATATCCATGAGGGAATTGATAGTACGATGATGATTATCCAAAGCCGCCTCAAGGCTACTAACCAGCGCCCGAAAATTGAGGTGATCAAAGAATATGGCAACCTCCCCTTGATTGAATGTTATGCTGGGCAGTTAAACCAAGTATTTATGAATATTTTAGTGAATGCGATCGATGCTTTAGAAGATTCATCGGTTACAGGTCGGTGGTCAGCAAAAAAACGACTAATAACAGATAATCCCCGAATTTATATTCGCACCAAATTACTAACACCAAATCAAGTCACAATTGGCATTGCTGACAACGGACTCGGAATACCAGAAAATGTTAAAAAGCAACTATTTAATCCCTTTTTTACGACCAAGCCCGTTGGAAAAGGTACGGGTATGGGGCTAGCTATTAGTCACCAAATTATCACAGAAAAACATGGCGGCTCTTTAGAATGCATTTCGCAACCAGGAGTTGGTGCTGAGTTTATCATTCGCATTCCCCTCATTCAACAACGTCAAATTTCTAACCCCTGATATTAACTCTTAAACTTGGCAGTGGATATGATTGATGCTGCTTAAAATTGGCAAACTCACAGATGGAGTTAAATGGACAAAAGCGACAGTGAGAGCCAGGATTAGGAGGGAAAATTTTACTGAAATTAGTAGTTTCTTCCTGATATTTTTGCAAATCGTGCTGGTGCTTGTGGGCAATATTAGCTAACTCAAATTTTAAGTATTCTAATTCACTATTATTGATGCTAATTAACTCAGATTTTTTACATATTTCCAAATTATAAAATGATGCAACAGCTTCTCGTCCAGGGTAAAGATAACGAGCAGCTACTAAGTAAACTAATGCCTGTCGTCTGTCAAAAGCCGATTTACCAGTTTTAAAATCTAAAATATGTAATGTGCGATCGCTCTCAATGAAAACGCAGTCCATAGCCGCATATAAGCGAAAGCAATAATCTTCTTGTTCAACTACTATCGGTTTAGGAAAGCCTTCATCACCCGGAGTTAATTGGATAATATCTTTATCCAAAAGCAACGGCGCATCATGATATTTTTTCAGAATTTGCAGCACGCGTTGCTGGACTTGATCGCTTGAGTTGCCTAATTTAAGTAGCTGTGCAACTCTTTCTACACCATCGGCTTGCTTTAACAGATGCCTGTGATGATGAAACTCATAAATGCCTTTTTGGGCGAGTATGCCAATGCGCTGGGGTGCGGTGGCTTGCCCTAAAAGCGCTTTGACTTGTGGTTCGTGTTGCCGTGCTTTGATAAACCCCCGTCTCATCTGGCAATGCCAGCGTTCTTGCCCGGTTGCTGGGGCAACTAGAGACCAAAGGTGATAACTGGCAAAAGGTCGATCGGGGGTTGACATTGCTCAGAAACAGTGAGAGAAAATACGGTGGAGAGAAGTTTAAGCTAAGGCTTCCTTAGAAAAGAACTTCGGAGAATACTTGCTGCTACACACGCTTTGCGGGAAGCTTGAATAGTACTGATAATGTACGGGAGCAAGTGGCAAAAATGTCCAGCAAGATAAAATTTGGCACCGATGGATGGCGAGGAATTATTGCCGATGACTTTACTTTTCCCAATGTGCGGAAAGTAACAAGGGCAATCGCCACTTATTTAGAAACAGCCTACACAAAAGATAGACCAGTACTTATTGCCTACGATACTCGTTTTTTAGCTGACCAGTTTGCTCAGACAGCGGCGCAAGTACTTGCAGACTTAGGTTGGACTGTAAAAGTTACTGATCGGGATTGCCCCACACCAGTAATTGCCTACAACGCCCGTCACCTAAATTCCGCTGGGGCGTTAATGTTTACTGCTAGTCATAATCCAGCACCCTACTGTGGAATTAAATATATACCCGATTATGCTGGGCCTGCCACTCCAGAGATTACTGATACTATTGTGGCAAATATAGAAAGTGCATCTGATGAGTTGCCTGGAAGCAACCCGTCAGGTTCAATTTCAATTTTCGATCCGAAACCTGATTACCTGCAATTTATCTACACCCTACTTGATGTAGAAAAGATTAAAAGCGCTAATTTAAAGGTAAAGTACGATGCTCTGTATTCTACCTCTCGCGGCTATTTAGATGAAGTTTTGCTTCATTGTGGCGTTCAGCTAGAAAGTTTCCACGATTGGCGGGATGTTTTATTTGGGGGTGGAATGCCAGAACCCAAAGGAGAACAATTAGTTGAGTTAGTGGAAGCAGTAGTTCGCGATCAAGCCGATTTGGGCTTGGCGACGGATGGAGATAGCGATCGCTTTGGTATCGTTGATGAACAAGGAACTGTCCTGACTCCGAATACTGTGCTGTTGGTTCTAGCACGTCATTTAATCAAAAACAAAGGTAAAACAGGCGCTATAGTCCGCACTGTGGCGACAACCCACCTGCTGGATAATTTTGCTGCTAAAAATGGGCTGCAAATTTACGAAACACCAGTCGGTTTTAAATACATCGGCGAAAAAATGCGCGAAACTGCCGTGTTAATCGGTGGAGAAGAATCAGGTGGTTTGAGTATTATTGGGCATATTCCCGAAAAAGACGGGGTATTAGCCGATATGCTGGTGGCAGAAGCGATCGCTTATGAAGGCAAACCCTTAAGCCAACTTGTTAAAGAAGCGATCGCCGAAGCCGATGGCCCACTTTACAACAAGCGCTTAGATTTGCACCTCACAGAGGCGCACAAAATCGCCGTCATCGACTCTTTTACTAAAAATCCACCTACAGAGGTAGCAGGAATTAAAGTCAAGGAAGTCGGGCGTAAAGACGGTATTAAGCTGTATTTAGAAGAAGGTAGCTGGGTTTTACTGCGTCCTTCTGGTACAGAACCACTGGTGCGCGTCTACCTAGAAACTCACACTCCCGAAAAACTCACCCAAATCGCCCAAGAGTTAGAGAGTGTCATTGCTAAACTAGAGGGATAAGAATTAGGAGTTAGGAGTTAAGAGTTAGGAGCTAGGAGTTAAGAGTTAAGAGTTGTAAATTAACAATTTTTAACTTCTAACTCCTATTCACAGTTATGAGTTATGAGTTCTAAATTAATAACTCCTAACTTCTCACTCCTAACTCCTAACCTTTAGCTTTTAACTTCGCTCAAAATATGAAAATCGCTCCTTTTTTGACATCTTTAGTTTTAGCGGTTTGGGTAATAGCGATCGCAATTATTTCAGTCCAAAATGCCACACCCGTATCGTTAAAATTCTTAACATTCCAATCCATTCAGATACCAATGGGTTTAGTGCTAGCTTTTAGTGCCTGTGTAGGGTTAATTGGCATGGCGCTGCTGCAACCTCTCTGGGGACTTGCTGGCATTGGGCAGCGTAATTCTCGACTAGAAGAGGATGCCGAATTTTTTGTTGATGATGAAGATTTTTGAGGTTTGAATAGCTGTGCAGTTTGAACCTCACACCACTAAAAGTAGCGTGATTCCTGCTTCACAGACAATTGCTTGAGTTGCCTCAAGTCTTACACCATCTCCACAGGCGTTTTAAAAGTCTCTGGCGCACCGACAGCGACTTTTAAACAATTACCTAAATAGTAGGACTTACGCATTGACAAGAAATACCAAATATATATTAAGGTTAAAAACCATATCTTTTGTAAGGGCACAGCAATGCTCATACGTGTCAACTTAACGTGAAAGCCATGTCGAGACGTGATATTCAGTTCTCTGGCTTCCCATCACTCACCGCGTCACCCCACCCTAACCCTCCCCGATGCATTGGGGAGGGAACTGGATTTCTTTTTCCCCCCAATGCATCGGGGGGATTAAGGGGGGTAAAACGCCTGTGGGACATGCATTTTTGCTTAAGTTGACACCAATGAGCAATGCTGTGCCTCTACAGCATGGTCTATTTGCGTAGTTTACCGCCGTAGGCATCGCAGGATAATTAAGAAAAGCCTGAAAACTTCCTATTTTAAGTAATGTACATCACGATGTATTTGTACAGTGCGTAAATCCTACAGTCATCAGTCATCAGTCATCAGTCATCAGTCATCAAGTGTATTATTTAACCCCGTTGAAATCCCTACCAATCAACGGTTTTTTTAATTAACTTGCTCATCAGGGCGCGATCGCGTCAAAATAAGAGTTAAAGACGCTGTAACCTAACTTAACAATGGCACTGCTTGAGCAAATCTCCCCTCAACCTACACCGCCAGACTTGCGGGGATATGAATATGATTTGGTAATTGTCGGCGGTGGGATTATTGGGTTAACTCTAGCCTCTGCTTTAAAAGATTCTGGCTTGAGTGTCTTGCTGATTGAAGCGAAAGTCGCATCAGCAGCCATAGCTAAAGGGCAAGCTTATGCAGTTCATCAGCTTTCGGCGCTAATTTACCAAGGAATTGGAGTTTGGGACAAAATGTTGCCTCAAATCGCCAAATATTGCCGAGTTCGTCTTTCTGATGCCGATTATCCCAATGTGGTTGAATTTACCACAAATGATATAGATACAGCAGAATTGGGTTATGTGGCGGAACACCAAGCGCTATTGCAGCCTTTGCAAGAGTTTGTCCAAGATTGTGCAAATGTGACTTATCTGTGTCCGGCTGAAGTGGTAAATACGCAATACCAGCAGGATATAGTAGCGATAGATATTAAAGTTGCCGATCAGTTATACTCAGTTCGCAGCAAATTACTGATAGCAGCAGATGGGGCGCGATCGCCAATTCGGCAAGCTGCTGGGATCAAAACCTCTGGCTGGAAATATTGGCAGTCTTGCATCGTGGCATTTGTCAAACCAGAAAAGCCCCACAATAACACCGCTTACGAAAGATTTTGGTCTAGCGGCCCCTTTGCGATTTTACCTTTACCGGGGAACCGTTGCCGCATTGTATGGACAGCCCCCCATGAAGAAGCAAAAGCTTTATGTGACTTAGATGATGAGCAATTTTTAAGAGAACTTACCCGTCGCTACGGCGATCAGATGGGGAAATTGGAATTACTAGGCGATCGCTTTGTATTCCAGGTACAACTCATGCAAAGCGATCGCTATGTTCTCCCCCGACTGGCATTAATTGGTGATGCGGCGCACAATTGCCATCCTGTGGGCGGACAAGGTTTAAATCTGGGGATTCGGGATGCAGCAGCTTTGGCGCAAGTAATCCAAACAGCGCACCAAGCAGGTAAAGATATTGGCGACATTCAAATTTTGAAAAGTTATGAACACTGGCGCAAGCTGGAAAACCTGACGATTTTAGGTTTCACCGATTTGTTAGATCGGATGTTTTCTAATAACTTTTTACCTGTGGTAGTGGTGCGTCGCCTGGGTTTATGGTTTTTACAGCGAGTCCCTGTATTAAAGGTGTTTATGCTGAAGTTGATGATTGGGTTGAAGGGGCGGACTCCAGAATTGGCAAAACGATAAGGTTTAAAGGCTACACCACAGCAGCTTGAAAAATCTGATTTGGGGTAAGATTCAATTCGGGAAAAGTTTGGGAAATAATGCGATCGCTATCTCGAAACTTACTTATCTGATATTCTCCGTCAACCAAGTTACAAACGGAGATTGTCGGCTGTTTGGGATTGCCGATAAAATTACGCCCACCCAAGGCAGCATAATCGACAATCCAGTATTCTGGGATACCCATCTCTTCATAGTCAGCATACTTCAAGTAATAATCGTCTCGCCAGTTAGTTGATACAACCTCAATTGCCAAAGGGATCGATGCACCCAAACTAACGGTAGATTGTTTTTGCCATAATTTTTCATTTGCCAGATTTGCACGATTTAGCACTAACACATCTGGTAAGTAACCAGAATCTTTTTCAGGAGGTCTAACTATAGCTTGGTTGGGGATACTGTAAGGCAGGTTTAATCGGTCAATTGAAGCACTAAGCTTTATCGTCAAAAATCCTTTAACATCTTCGTGTTCCCCTACCGGTTGCGCCATTTCAACAATTTCTCCTTTATGTAGTTCGTAGCGGACTCTTCGATTTTCGGGTAGCCAATCGACAAATTCCTCAAAGGTTACTAGCTTGGGTATGGCTTGAGTCATGGCTTTTGAGAGTTACTGCTTTGAAAATATTATCTCTAATCTAGGGGACTTCGGACAGCTTTTTCACCACGAAAAACGCGCTTATATTGGGAGTGCCGCATTTGCTATATCGGCGACTCCATTTGTTATTTCGCAGCGATCGCATAAGTAAGTCGGTAAGAATAAATCAAACTAGATTAAGTAATGTAAAAAATCTTGAGATTAGTTTGTAGTGAGGGCTTCAGCCCTCAAAATAGGACTAAAGTCCTCTCTACGAGACGCTGCGCGTAGCTTGCTTCCCGCAGGGGTACACTACAAACCTTGAATTATTCACGCCGTTCTACTTAGTAGTATTTTGGAAGCAATGCCTATGGCGGGCTACGCCTACGCTAGTTATTCGGCCAAATTTTATTCAATATAATCTTTGATTTGCTTGAAATTGAAAGACAGAGGAAAAAACAATGTCTCCCAAGTTAGCTCAACTAATTCAACAAGCAGAAAATCTTTCAGCAGAGGAACTGCTAGGATAATATACAATCAATTTTCAAGGATCTGAGGGTATGACTCTAGGATCAACTGAACAAACAGCCATAATCCGTACAGAGCGCGGATTGACGATCGCAGGCACTCGCATTACCATTTATGACGTGATGGATCATCTCGTAGCAGGACGACCACCAGAATTAGTCTTGAATTGGCTTCCATTGACAAAAAAGCAACTGGAGTCGGCTCTATCCTACGTTGAGACGAATCGGACTGAGGTTGAAGCTGAGTATCAAGAAGTTTTGAAAACAGCAGAAGAAATCCGGCAGTATTGGGAAGAACAGAACCGAGATCGCCTTACTCAGATTGCTGCGATACCGCCTAAGCCCGGTCAAGAAGCTCTATGGAAAAAACTCCAAGCGCAGAAAGCTAAACATGCAGTGGAGTCATGAATTTTCTGATTGATTACAACCTTCAGAAATACGCTGCTATTCTTCTAGGAAAAATTGCAAATGATGGTTGGCTTGATTTAATCCCTCTGTCTTTTATCTTTTTTCAAGACATTGAGTTGCCAACGGATAGCAATGATCGAGTTGTATGGCAACTCGCTCAACAAAACCGAGTGATTTTGCTGACTGCAAATCGCAACATGAAAGGAGAGGATTCATTAGAGCAAGTTATTCGCCAAGACAATACACCTGATTCATTGCCAGTCATCACAATTGGAAATCTTGACCGTTTCAGTAAAGAAGCTAGCTACCGCAGCCGATGTGCTGACCGTATTATTGAGATCGTGCTTGATATTGAGAACTACATGGGAGTTGGACGCATTTTCATCCCATAAGTAAGCTGTTCCACTACGGCACCTCAAATTTGGGTCAAGCGCGATCGCCATTTGCATTGATGGTTTAAATGAAGTGAGTGCTGACACACGGGCAAAAATTGTCGAATTCACGGAAAATTACTTCAAGGGCGACATTATTCTGGCAACGCAGCCAATGGAATGGACACCCCCTTCAACTGCAAAACGGTATGTCATGCAACCGTTGGGGCGATCGCACATTCAAGCATTCCTGCTCTCTCGCAAACCTCTGATCCCTGACTATGCTCCGGTTCGAGAGGAAGCCTATGAACAGTCTTGCTCTCGTTATCTTGAACAAGTGCTAAACGATCGGCAAGCTTTAGAAGAACTGGAAGCAAATCAACAGATTCTCTCTAATCCGATGGATTTGACCGTGATTGCTGCGATGCTTGCCGCAGGCAAACAGCCTGATTTGTTTCGCTTGCAAGAGCAACAGTATACGGTGATGACCGAGGAATACCAGGAAAAGCATTTGAGGCAAGAATTCCCTCTGGATAGTTTCTCGGAAGCAGTCTACCAAATGCGGCTCAAGGATGAGACAGAGTTGCCAGAAGAACAGTTTTTACAGGAACTATTGGGCATGGAACGGCACAAAATGGTGGTCAGCCGTCAGTCCAAAGATAGCGAAGGTAAACCTGCTAAAGAATGGCACTTTCGCCATGACAAAATCGCGGAGTTTTTCATTCTTCAGACCTTTCTGGAACACCCAGAGCGACAGGAGCAACACTTAGGCGATCCGCGCTTTCGAGGTGTATATTTTATGTTGGCGAATTTTCTCAAGTTAGAGGATGCGATCGCTCTCCGCGAAATGTTGATTCAGTATGCTGCTGACACGAAAGATCACACCGTTAGCGATATGTTTGTCCAGTTGGTGCGATCGCGTAAAGCAGCGTTAATCCAAACGGCAGCATAAGGTTAGAAATGGGCAATCGCGGTCGAA
Organism: Nostoc sp. CHAB 5834; assembly: GCA_020829485.1. The sequence continues at coordinate 123,589 of JAIVFU010000006.1, forward strand.
CAAATTGCTTGCACCCCACCATATTAAGGTTGTCTGTTGTAACCGAGAGGTTACTAGCGGCGGGTGAAGCAGAACATTCTACTGGTTCACTTATTGGTGAGGCAGTTATTGAAAGTCATTTCTTAGTAGCAAGCGGTTGAGATGCTTTGAAGTTATCACCCACCACTCCAGCGATGGCATAGCAGCATTTTTGGAGCGATGCCTACGGCAGGCTACGCCTATACTAATTCTTCAGCTAAATTTTCTGCAATAGAGTCCCATCTGTCTATGACTATACTGTAGCAATCAATATCTTGTACTCTTGTATCTCTGAAAATGCGAGCGCTTGTGCTTGCCTGCAAATCATCAAGCTAATGTAATTATATACCGAAATATAGATGTAATAGTATCTAATATGTGCTATTTACTCATTACCATCAACCATAGGATTGAAAATTAGTATTTTTCTACATAAAATTAAAAATCTAAAATTAAAAATTGGTAACACTGATGGTTAAGAGTGTTAAAGTTTCAAGAAATTCATCGGAACTTTTCAGCGGGTATTCATGCTGAAGAAACTACAAAAAAAGCAAATTTCGATAATTGCGGGTGCGGCACTGTTTGCCTTTTTAGCTGGGGCAATGGTATCAGCACCTCAGATTGGCAAGTCTCTGGGAAAATGGCTCAAACTGAGTCAAAATCAAACAGAGCAAACATCAGAGGGTAGCATTGCTCAATCAGCCGTCTTTCCACTGATATCACAATCGCTACCAGAACGGGCGGCAAAACTAGCAGAAATTGCTGGACAGTCACGATCGCTAGACCGAAATCGCGCTCGTTATCTTTTGGCGAGTGATTACATTGAAAGAACCCAAGCGCAAAAAGCGCTGGCTTTACTAGACGGGCTAGATAAAGATTATCCTATCCTCGCGCCCTATATTTTACTGAAACAGGCGCAGGCACAGGCTATTCTGGGCGAAGACGGCAAAGCCTCGGATCTCAGGCAAAGTGTGCTGAAACTGTATCCCAAAGAAGCGGCCACAGTGAAAGCACTATATCTGATTGCCCAACCGAAGCAACAAGAAATAGCGATCGCTCAATTTCCTTCCAACCCTCTGACTTGGGAAATCATTCGTAAACGCTTGCAAGCAAATCCCAATCAGCCACAATTACAATTGATTTTGGCTAAATATGCTTATGACCAACCTGGCATAGTGGGCGTTTTGGATCAGCTAGTAAAACAGCCTACCCTCAAACCCGAAGACTGGGAACTCATTGGTACAAGCTATTGGGAAAATAGTCAATTTCTCAAAGCCGCGAATGCTTATGCCAAAGCACCCAAAACATCGCGTAACCTCTACCGTACGGCGCGGGGCTTACAGGTAGGGGGCAAAGATAAAGAAAAAGCGATGCCTGCGGCGGGCTACGCCTACGCTATCTATAAACAACTAGTCCAGCAATTTCCCAATACCGAAGAAACTGGGACTGCACTACTACGATTAGCAGAAACCGCAAAAACACCTAAAGACGGCTTACCTTATCTTGAGCAGGTAATTAGTAAATTTCCCAAACAAGCTAGTGTTGCACTAGTACAAAAAGCCAAAACTCTCCAAGCGCTCAATAATCAAAAGTCAGCTAGTGAGGCGTGGCAATTACTCATAGCCAAATACGGCAATTCTGACGAAGCGGCAGAGTATCGTTGGAAAATTGCCCAAGGTAAAGCCAATGCTAAAGATTACGTCGGTGCTTGGCAATGGGCAGAACCAATAGTCAACAACAACCCCAACAGTATTTTGGCTCCAAGAGCAGGCTTTTGGGTAGGGAAATGGGCAGCTTCACTAGGCAAACAGCAGGAATCTCAAACTGCTTATGAGTATGTGATTAGCCAGTTTCCCTACTCATACTATGCATGGAGAGCCGCAACGATGCTGGGGCTGGATGTTGGCAACTTTGATAACGTGCGCGTCATGAACCCAGAAGTAATCACACCCCAGCGTCCAGTACCGCCTGCTGGTTCTGAGACTTTCAAAGAATTATATCTGCTGGATCAAAACCGCGATGCCTGGTTACAATGGCAGACAGAATTTCAGAATAAACTTCAGCCAACTGTAGCAGAGCAATTTACTGAAGGGTTAATGCGACTGGCAAGGGGAGAAAATCTCATAGGAATTGATAAAATTTCTAAATTGGAAGATCGGGAAATACCAGATGAAGTTGCCCAATATGAGACTCTGAGCAAACAAATCACTTACTGGCAAGCGCGTTATCCATTTCCCTATCTGCGGGAGATTGAAAAGTGGTCTATTGAGCGTAAACTTAATCCTCTGCTAGTAACTGCTCTGATGCGTCAAGAGTCACGCTTTGAACCAAAAATCAAATCCGTCGCTGATGCTACTGGTTTAATGCAGGTGTTGCCGAGTACGGCTAAATGGATTGCCCCCCAAATCAAGGTGGATTTCAAAACTATAAGTCTAGAAAATCCCAACGATAATATCATGCTGGGTACATGGTATTTAGGTCATACTCACGATCAATATAACAATAACTCAATGTTAGCGATCGCCAGTTACAATGCTGGCCCCGGTAATGTCTCCAAATGGCTGCAAACTCTAACTACACAAGATCCAGATGAGTTTGTTGAACAAATTCCCTTTGATGAAACCAAAAATTATGTGCGTCAAGTATTTGGTAACTATTGGAATTATTTGAGACTTTACAACCCTGAGATTTCTGGCATCGTAGGAAAGTACTCAACTACACACCCGAAATTGCCGACGCAGTGATTTTGCCCAATCGGATGAGCAAGTAGGGAGCAGAGGAACACACTCCCCCCTAACCCACGCCAGTTGCTCCACTTGGGGACACCCTTTGAGGGGATCTAAAAAGCCCCCTTTTTAAGGGGGTTGGGGGATCTCTTATAGCGGTTCTCGCTATGATAAAAGCAAATACATTTAACTCTTAATTCGATAAATAAAAGTAATTATAATTAATATTGGCATCGCAAAGTTTTCTATCAACCTTATTTAGTATTCATTTGAGCTTGGATGGTATCAGTTAGCCGTTAAGGAGGATAAAATAAGCTGATCGTGTCAAAATGTTAAGTGTATAGTTTATTTGCAAACTCACTTATGCCGAAAGCAATTTGGAATGGCGCAGTTTTAGCCGAGAGTGATAATACCGTAGTTGTGGAAGGCAACCATTATTTCCCTGTTGACACCATTAACAAGCAGTACTTCACAGAAAGTAACACTCACACCACTTGTCCTTGGAAAGGTGTCGCCAGCTACTACAGTATCGACGTTGATGGGCAAATCAATAAAGATGCTGCCTGGTATTATCCCAGCGCCAAAGAGAAAGCTAAGAATATTGAAGGCCATGTCGCCTTCTGGAAGGGTGTAAAAGTTGAGGCTTAATAAAGGTTTCTGAAAGTATTTTGGTTTCAGGGAATTGAAGAGGCTTTGAATCTTACTCCCCAACGCTAGAAGGGAAGGGGCTGGGGGTTAGGTCTGTATTCCATACAATTGGGAACCGCTATATTTTAATACTAGGACTAGCCCTTTCAAGGTGACCAACGAAGATACGTTGTTTCAGTGCTACCATCTTGAATCCTCCGCTCAGATTGTGGGCTTTTTGAAGGTTGAAATAGCCAATTCTCGTTCTAAATTTCACCACCTTAAAAGGGTTATTCCTAGACTGATGACTGATGACTGAAAACCCGTCAACAGTCATCAGTCAGCAGTTAACGACATCAAAAGTGTTTATATAGTTTAGACGCGCATCAGCTTATTTTTACATCCGTAAAATATAAGGATTACGTGAAATACTTGCTAGCATTTCCAATTACATGTAAAATTTTGGACATCATTAAAAGAAGTGTTATTTGGCTATGATGCCGTGTGAATTTTAATTAAGAAATACTCAGAGCCATCAATTCTTCTGAGATTTCAAAGTTAGCTGTGACATTTTGCACGTCATCCAAGCCTTCTAAAGTATCAATTAACTTGAAAAGCGATCGCGCCTGATCTGGATCGGTAACTTCTACACTATTACTAGGAATCCAGCGCAATTCGGCATCACTTACCTTAAAGCCTTGATCCTTGAGTGTCTGGCTAAGAGTTTCTAAATTGCCAATGTCAGTCAATACCTCAGCCATCTCATCTTCAGTCATCTCATAAGACTCAGCACCGCCTTCGAGGGATGCTTCTAAAAGCTGTTCTTCCTCAACCACACCCTGGACTACACAAACGCCTTTTTGGTCAAACATCCAGCTAACGCAACCTACTTCGCCAAGATTGCCACCATTTTTACTAAAAGCTACACGCAAGTCAGCAGCAGTACGATTACGATTATCTGTGAGGGCTTCGATTAAAATCGCTACACCACTAGGGCCATAGCCTTCGTAGCGAATCGCTTCAAAAGTAGCATTATCGCCGCCAGAAGTGCCTGCACCTTTAGCGATCGCCCGTTCAATATTATCATTGGGAATACTCGCTGCCTTTGCCTTGTCAATTGCCGTCCGAAGTTGAAAATTCAGCGCCGGATCTGGTACGCCACTTCTAGCCGCAACGATAATCGCCCGCGATAACTGAGTGAAGGTTTTTCCCCTTTTTGCATCTACTACCGCTTTTTGGCGCTTAATATTTGCCCATTTACTATGTCCTGCCATAATCTGAAATTATCAAAACTCTATTCAAGATTAAGATATAAACGCTGGCAATAACCATAACTTCAGATGACAAAATCTGGATTCAGAAAATTGTAGCGACTGTCAACTTTGTGTCTAATTTTTCCGAAACTGAGGATAATACTGTTGAAGCTTGATCGAGATGCGTCTAATTACACCTGGTTATGAATAAACAGCACCGACAAGCTTATTATCAGCTAATTGAAAGCCTACACAATTGCCAGAATGGAGAAGAACAAGAGATATTAGGCGCTAATGCAGAAACTTTATTCAATCTCGGCATTCTCCAACAACACGCAAAACAATTTGACTTAGCTTAGAGGTTGTTTGAAAAGTCGCTAGCTGTGATTTTAGGTACTTGTTGATCCCCCCTAGCCCCCCTTAAAAAGTTTGAAATAGCTTGATAACCTCGGTTTTACCCCACCCTAACCCTCCCCTTCCAAAGCAGGGCTGTTTCATTCGATCTCTTAGGGATTTTGTCAAGAGTATGAGTCAGAAATTTGCTTGAGTGGGAAAAAGAAAAACTACCACCTCAACCAGCAAATTTAAGTGCGTTCACCATTTTCTTGCCCAATCAGATTTTTTAGTCACCTGGTTTTTTTGCTTGAAACGCTTGTAAATCAGCGCCTTTTAGGGAATGAAACAGCCCTGCCTTCCAAAGGGGAGGGAACTAGATTTCTTTTTTCCCCCCTTTCCAAGGGGGGATTAAGGGGGGTAAATTCGACTTGTGCTTACACCGTAGCCTTACTAAGGAGAGAGACAGGTTTTGCGTAGCATAACCAGGGTGAGATTTTTTGTTTAAATCACAAAAGGTTCAAGTTCGCGGTTATGCCACTCTTGTTCAACCCGTTCAGTAACTAAAGGTCTGATGATAAACTTGGGTGGGCTACCATCCAAAACATCAATCCGCACACATGAGTAAGGCAGGCGGTTCTGAGAATTATAATCATGACGACCCACAAAAAGCGTTGAATCGGCAACTTTCCGAGTGGGTTTACCTGCAATTTCCGTAAAAGTCTCCATTAATTCAGTCCCCTCTTGCCGTTGATAACGGGGACGATGACCGCTACCACCAGAGATAATGCAGTTAATGTGAGAGTCAGCAAATCCGGTATCAGTTGTGCAAAGATGCTCTAAACAGTGAGCGTGACCGTTTAAAATTAAATCTACTATGGGACGTTCTTTAATTAGAGAACCAAGAGTTTCTGCTACTTGTTCAAACACCCAGCGTAAGCGGTGGCGAACTGCTAAAGTTTGTGCCTGATCCCATTTTGTAGCTTCTGTGACATAAGGTGGATGGTGGAAAAATATTATACGTCCGCGCACTTCGGAGTTGTTCCAAGATTCGATTAGTCTGCTACGCAACCATTCAAGTTGTTCAAAGTCGATCGCAGGCATTTTATGAGATGCCAATTGTTTCTCAATATCGATTTTTATCTCGTTTATTTGGTCTAATTTGGCACTAAGATCATCAAGTTGTTCTGCGTCAGTGGGTTTATCGGGATTGAGGCGATCGCATATTCCCAATATCTGCAATTCTTCTCGATCTATTTCCTGGCGACGCTTTTGCAATTGGCGGCGGTAAATTTCTCCTTCTTGAGTTGCAGGTAAAGGTGATGGTGTATTAAAGGTATTAGAATCCAGTGCGAAAAAATCAATCCCGCCGTAACGGAAGGTGTAATAACGATTGGGTAAGCGGGTAAACTGTCCAGGTTCGTAACGCAAACACCGCCCTGTGTCGGTTTTAGCGGTGTAGTGTTGATCTAAATGACGTTCTAATTCTGGCGAAGACATCGCCCCTGTATAGTCCATAAATGCCCGTGCATAAGCATTACCTTGATACGATCCATGCCAGCCAATCTCAATATCTTTGTAGCGCAACAGGCGACGTAATGAAGATGTTGTTCCAGTAAATAAACGGTACATCAACGGCACATCGTAGTAATCATGATTACCTGGTACTGGCAAGAACGGCAGATTAAACACCATGCGATCGTAGGGAATGTCTTTCGGGTTGTGGCCACCGACAAGAAATTCCCGATAAGGCTCAATAAAGTTTGTTGAATAATACTCTTGCGAACCCACCACATAAATTACATCGCCTGTATGCAACACAAAACTGCAATCATCGCGGTGGGGAAGCATTAGTTCAGCAACTTTTCGTTGGGGGTGTTGCCGATAATGCGATTGGGTGCCGGAATCACCGATAACCATAAAGGAAAATTCTGGACTATCTTCTCTCTGATCGTCAATAACTATGCTGGTTTGATCAATTCCTCGTTGCACAAAACTTGGATGCATCCACCGCACCCGTTCCTTCATCTTTTGAATTTTTACAGGAATCGGTGGATCGGAAATCAATTTCATGGCTGATAACTCTTGAATGCCTAATGCATACACCGATTGTAACGAAATATTTAATTTTCATTAGTCATTTGTCATTAGTCATTTGTCATTTGTGAATAACCAATACCCAATTCCCAATCTTTAAGGCAAATTTTCTCGTAGTAATGCTCGAAAGCCTGCTTGTTGAAAATGCTCATCAGCAGTCAAGGCTTCAGTGATTCCGCTATATTGCATCACTATAAAAGATACGCAATCCCCAAATCCCCATTCTTTCTCTATTTGTTCCCGATATAGCTCGAAAGCACGTTCGTAGAGTTCCTGGGAGAGGGGGACAATTTCTACTTTGGAGTCTGCTACTAGAGAATTTAATAATATGATTGCCGCTTGACGATAAGGTTGTTGGGATAAAGCATTGCCAATTTCCAACATTACCGCCTGTGTTGTCACCAAACGAGTTTCTGCTGCTTGTAACATTTTAGCCAGATGTAAGGCTCGGTCATGCAAGCGATCGCTCGGTGCAGATAAGGCGATGGCAAATGATGTATCAAGAAAGACTTCAGAATGCATGATGAAAAGTTTACTTACCGGATAAATATTTATCTATATTGGTACACCAATCAGGTGGCCCATCTAAGTTGAGCGATCGCGCCGTTTGCAAAAATGATACCGTTTCATGTTCACTTGGCGGTAAAATTTCAATACTAATTCGCACGCGGGTATTGATTGGCAGTGCGATCGGTTCAGCCGGATAGAACACTTTGCCATTAAAGACAGCTGTGATTTTTTCTACCATTGTTTGCAAAAAATGATTTTAGTCTATCCTAAGCTTGTTGTAGCAATACGGGTAGAGTAAACGATGTAATAACTAGTGAAGATACTTATATCTGTCTTACGAATTATATAAATTTTTCAAAATTGCCTAAGCTAGCAACTGAACTAATAGACATCTCCAGAAATTAATTATGCGTTACCTGAAACCCTTGTCTTGACGTTGCAATGCAACTTCAAAACAATTCATTTTCGGAGATGTCTAATGTTAAGTGAGTTCGATAAACACCTCCCTGTGTTGAACTAAATCTCATCTAAGTTGAGAACCGTAGTTTTCGCCCTCACCCTAAATCCCTCTCCCAGATATGGGAGAGGGACTTTGAAATTCTAGCTCCTCTTCTCCCTTGGGGAGAAGGGGTTGGGGGATGAGGGCAAATCTTTTTCAAAAGAGTTGAACTACAGGTTTCAAGATAGACGTGGTTTAAAGTTCAAATTCCTCACAGACAAGCGAGAGGGACAGATATTCTTAGCAATAAATTATTCTGGCAATTTTATACATAAATACGTATGTAGGCTGTAACTAAACCAGCCTTTTGGAGGTGGGAAAAGCGCAGAGCTTAAACACTATTTTTGCTACTTTGATCAGTAACTCCTCACTTAGTAAGAACTTACTAAAAATAATTAAAGCCAGATGATAACTATTGTTTTATATGTCCTATAATTTTCTTAATTACGGTATCTTCTTAGAAATACCGTATATTTAGGGGTGATTCTGATGAGCAAGGTGCAACAACTGACACAATTAAGTAAATTGCTAACTGAGAGAATGCAGTCTTATGTCATGAAAGCTTGGCAGACCATACAACTCTCATATCAACACACAATTAGAAATTGGTTGAATAAACGTACTGTACAAAGCTTTGTCAGCCTGTTTCTAATAGGTACTTTTTTGAGTATAGCAGTTGCCTCCTGTTCGGGAAGTAGTTCAGCCAGCAAAAATGATGTTAAGCTAAAACTTGTATCTTTCTCTGTCACCAAAGCTGCACATGACCAGATAATTCCCAAATTTGTCGAAAGCTGGAACAAAGAACACAACCAAAACGTCACGATTGAGGCGACTTATGGGGGTTCTGGCGCTCAAGCGGCTACAGTCATTGACGGTTCGCAAGAAGCAGATATAGTACATTTGGCACTTCCCCTAGATGTGATCAAAATTCAGCAAGCCGATTTGATTAAATCAGGTTGGGAAACCAGATATCCGAGAAATGGTATTGTCAGTAAATCTGTAGCTGCGATCGTTACTCGTGAAGGTAATCCTAAAAATATTCAGACTTGGGCAGACTTAGCAAAAGATGATGTGAAAATAATTGCAGCCAACCCCAAAACTTCTGGTATTGCTATCTGGGAATTCTTAGCTTTTTGGAGTTCTGTGAGTTTAACAGGTGGTGATGAAACCGCAGCATTAGATTATGTCACCAAAGTTTATAAGAACATCCCTGTATTGACGAAAGATGCCCGTGAAGCTAGTGATTCATTCTTCCAAAAAGGCGAGGGAGATGTCTTAATTAACTACGAAAATGAGGTAATTTTGGCGCAAATAGGTGGATTAAAACTGCCTTATGTTATACCTCAAGTTAATATTTCCATCGATAATCCTGTGGCTCTAGTTGATAAAAACGTTGATAAACACGGTACAAGAGAAGTTGCCCAAGCATTTGTTAATTTTCTTTACTCAACAGAAGCTCAACGGGAATTTGCTAAATTACAGTATCGTCCTGTTAACCCCACCGTTACCCAAGAAGTAGCCTCAAAACAACCGCCAATTCAAACTTTATTTACCTCTCAAGATTTAGGTGGTTGGGAGCTTATCCAGAAAAAGTTTTTTGAAGATGGGGCAATTTTTGACAAAGTTCAAGCTGCTAGCAAAGCATAAACTTTACTTTTTTAAGCAGCATTTTTTGTATAGTTACTTTATCTCAATTGATAATTTATGAGCTTTCATCGCAGATTTAAAGATAGCTTTTTCTTCACATCTTTAATGGTTATTGCCAGTAGCATCACTGCTTGTAACGGTGGACAAGAATTGAAAAGTCAAGTGAGTATTGATGGTGCAGCAGTGGGTTTTCCTATTTCTTTAGCAGTTGCAGAAGAATACCAGAAGGTTAAATCTGACGCGAAAGTTAGTGTTGCTTCCAGTGGTACGGGTGGCGGTTTCAGTAAGTTTTGTAATGGTGATATTGATATTGTTGGTGCTTCTCGTACCATCCGAAATGAAGAAATCAAAAAATGTAAAAGTAAGAATATTGAGTTTGTAGAGTTACCTATAGGTTTAGACGGCGTAGCTGTAATTGCAAATCGTAAAAACGACTTTGCTAAATGTTTAACTATTAAGGAAATGAACACAATTTGGAGTGCTAAATCAGACGGCAAAATCTTGACTTGGGATCAAGTTAATCCTAAATTTCCTAAGCTACCACTGAAGCTCTACGCTCCGGCTTCTGATACGGGAACCTTTGATTATTTAACTCAAGCGGTTACTGGCAAAGCCAAAAATGGGCGCACCGACTACACTCCTAGTCATAATCAAAATCTGCTAGTGCAAGGTGTTTCTGGAGATGAATCAGCATTAGCTTATGTAGGGATATCTTACTACATTCAAAACCAAGAAAAGCTCAATTTAGTTGCTATCGAAAATCTCAAAGGAGAATGCAAAAAACCAGTTCCGTTGGATAATGTCCTCAAAAACACCTATACACCTTTGTCTCGTCCCCTGTTTATATATGTCAGCAAGATATCTTTAGATAACAAGCCAGCAGTCAAAGAATTTGTAGATTTTTATCTAGAAAATTCTTGGAAGTGGGTAGATGGTGCTGGATATGTCGCACTACCTGATGAAGCTTACTTCAAGGTAAAACAAAAATTTGCTACTGGTGAAACTGGGACAAAATTTCAAAAAGCTAAACCAGGTGAACCAATTACAAACTTTCTTTAGACAAATACCCATTCAGATGTAACTTGATTTGTAGTCAGAACTTAACTGTTTATGCAAAATTCCACTTCTCAAGACTATCCTTATTTACTACCCAGACAATCACTAGACAAAAATATATCTGAAGATATATCAGAAAGGATTGTGGGAACGATTTTATTTGCTTGTGCTTTAGTTTCTGTTTTGACTACCTTTGGTATTGTTGTAATTATTTTTCAGGAGACATTTGGTTTTTTCCAAGAAGTTTCCTTTGCTCAATTCTTTCTTGATACTAAATGGACACCGCTATTTGCAGAGAGACATTTTGGCATTTGGCCATTAATTAATGGCACTTTCTTGACTACAGCTATTGCTATGTCAGTTGCGATTCCTTTGGGTTTATGTTCTGCCATTTACTTGAGTGAATTTGTTGGGACTTGTTGTGATTTTTGTCACCGTCCCAATTGGTGTAGGAGCAGCTTTATATCTCGAAGAGTATGCACCCAAAGCTTGGTGGACAGCGATTATTGAGATTAATATCAGTAATCTGGCGGGTGTACCTTCTATCGTCTTTGGATTGCTGGGTTTAGGAGTTTTTAATTATTTGCTTGGCTTTGGCCCCGCTTTAATTTCTGGTGCATTGACTTTATCTTTGTTGTCTTTACCAGTCATTATTGTCACCTCTAGAGAAGCAATTCGCGCCGTCCCAGATTCTTTGAGAAATGCTTCTTACGGCTTAGGTGTCACCAAATGGAAAACTATTAGCAGTCATGTCATACCTTATGCTGTTCCTGGTATTTTGACAGGGGTGATTATCTCTGTATCTCGTGCCATTGGTGATGCAGCATCTCTAATTGTTGTCGGTGCTGTGGGTTTTCTCACCTTTGACCCTGGTTTGTTCCAGAGATTTATGGCATTACCCATTCAAATTTACAGTTACATCACTCGTCCTGAACCGGGTTTTGCTAGTGCAGCAGCAGCAACAATTATTGCATTGTTACTCTTGATTTTAGCTTTAAATGGTGTAGCAATTTATATCCGGCAACGCTTCTCAATCCGTTAGATAATTAAATATCTAATTTAATACATTCACAGATATTAGGAGATACGCTTTCATGACTTATAGCAATAGTAGAAGTAAATCAGATAGTGCCACAATTGAGCAAACTAATAGTGTTTTTAATGTTGAAGGCGTGAAGGTTTTCTATGGGGGATTTTTGGCACTTTTAGATGTATATCTAAAGATTCCTGATAAACAAATTATTGCTTTTATTGGGCCTTCAGGATGTGGTAAAAGTACCTTACTACGTTGCTTCAATCGGATGAATGATTTAATCCCTGGTGCGAAGGTTGAGGGTAGACTGAATTATCGCGATCGCAACATTTATGATCCTAAGATAAATTCGGTCAAATTACGCCGCCAAATCGGAATGGTTTTTCAAAGACCGAATCCTTTCCCCAAGTCAATATACGAAAATATTGCCTTTGCACCGCTTGCTAACGGTTACAAAGGTAACGTTGATGAATTGGTGGAAGATTCCCTCAGACGCGCTGCTATCTGGAATGAAGTCAAAGACAAACTCAAAGAGAAGGGGACTGCATTATCTTGTCATTTGCTTTAATTGCAGCTACCGTTTTAGTAGCATCAATCAATAATCCCAGTGCTACTTTATCTGGAACTTGTGCTTCTAAGTGTGGTTCTCGCCCAATTCAGTTTACACCTGGGCAACACATTAGGGTTGAAGTAGTAAATAGTACGCCAAACCTGATTAAAATCCAAAAACCCTCCGGGACTGGTGCAATGTCTTTGAGTCCAGGGCAGAAATTAAGTTTAGAACAAATAGAGGGTACAGAGCCAAATACATCTCTGATATTTTGGAGCGAAAAGGGTTTATCACTACAAGCAATTGTTTCAAAACCTAACTTTGGTACATTGCGGCTGGAACTCCGTCCGACTTTGCGCTCTCCAGGCGATCGCTCGTTATATATTATGGATGATGGCAGGATAAACGTGTTTTAGATAGCAAATTAATGTTATTAGTTATGAGTTAAGAAACAACTTTGAATTAAAAACAGACGCGATTAATCGCGTCTCTACTTCTACTCCTAACTTGTATTGTGCTAGACCGACCTGTATCTAAACTATCAAAGCCTCACAGGCGCTTACCCGATCAGCGCTGGCAAATTTATCCACAAAAACCAGAATTTGCCCAAAATCTGGCAGCTTTGACAAACATTTCACCCATTGTCAGCCAGTTGTTGATTAATCGGGGTATGGAAACCCCAGAACAGGTACAAGCATTTTTAAATCCAGAGTCTTTAGTTTTACCTTCGCCGTTAGAAGATTTTCCAGATTTGGCGATTAGTTTGGAACTATTGCAAAATGCGATCGCTTCTCAAACAAAAATTGCTATTTGTGGTGATTATGATGCTGATGGGATGACCAGCACTGCTCTACTTTTGCGTAGTCTACGCACTTTGGGCGCACAAGTAGATTATGCTATTCCCAGCCGGATGCATGAAGGTTACGGTATTAATAAACGCATAGTTGAAGAATTCCACAGCGAAGGTGTAGGATTAATTCTCACTGTAGATAATGGCATCTCTGCGTTTGAACCAGTTGCGAGAGCTAGAGAACTTGGTGTTGCAGTGATTATCACCGACCATCATGATATACCCCAAAAATTACCTCCAGCTAACGCTATTCTCAACCCTAAACTAATAGCCGAATTTTCACCTTATCGGGGTGTTGCTGGTGTTGGTGTTGCCTACATCTTGGCAGTTTCTCTAGCACAACAATTAGGGGAGACTAAGGGTTTGATCCAGCCGATGCTAGCACTATTTACGCTGGGAACGATCGCAGATTTAGCCCCCTTAACTGGCGTAAATCGCCGTTGGGTAAAACGTGGTTTACAGCATTTACCCAAGTCCAACTTAGCTGGTATACAAGCGTTAATTCAGGTAGGCGGCGTACAGGCGAGGGAAGAGGGAGCAGAGGAGAAAATTTCTAATCCAAAATCCAAAATCCAAAATCCAAAATCGCTAAAGCCTGAAGATATCGGGTTTCGCTTGGGGCCGCGAATTAATGCTATTGGCCGGATTGGTAATCCCCAGACTGTGATTGAATTGCTGACTACAGATGATATGGGGGTGGCGCTGGAAAGAGCAATGCAGTGCGAACAAGTCAACGCCTCTCGCCAGGAGATGTGTCAGCAAATTGAACAAGAAGCGATCGCTTATGTAGAGACGCGATATATCGCGTCTTTACAAGATGACCGTGTATTAATTGTTGTTCAACCCAATTGGCATCATGGCGTTATTGGCATTGTCGCCTCCCGTTTGGTAGAACGCTACGGCGTTCCCGTGTTCATCGGTACTTATGAGGATGAGGAACATATACGCGGTTCTGCACGCTCAATTCCAGAGTTTCATGTGTTTGAAGCTTTGGAATATTGTCACGATTTACTAGGCAAATTTGGCGGACACAAAGCAGCCGGAGGATTCTCTCTACCAGCAGAGAATTTAGAGATGTTGCGATCGCGTTTGATTGAGTTTGCTAACCAGTGTCTTGAACCCCAACATCTCAAGCCTCTGCTCAAAATTGATGCCGAAGTCAACCTCAATCATATTAATCAACAGCTTTATCAACAGCTTAATGCTCTACACCCCTGCGGTATGGACAACCCCGATCCAGTTTTCTTTTCACCTAATGTTCAAGTGGTTGAGCAAAAAATTGTCGGTAAGGGTCACATTAAGCTGACAATCGCCCAAACTGTTGATAATCAGGAGTATAAAATTAAGGCGATCGCTTGGCGTTGGGGCGACTATTTCCGCTTACCGCCGCGAGTGGATGTAGCTTACAAACTGCGAGAAAATTACTTTAACGGTAACACCACCATCGAGCTAGAGTTAATAGGAGTTAGACTGCCAATTCAGCTTCAAAAATTTTTTGCTGCGCCACCTACTCCGTTAAGCACCACTTTTGAATACAACCAACGACAGTATACTTGTGGTTTCTATAAAAACGGTATTGAAGCAGAATTAAGAATTAAAAACTCTGAAGGCAAAGTCTTAGCCATGCAGCCAGGACATATAATCGGTTTACTAGGTACTAATCGTCAAAACGCCAAAGAAGTTGATATCTCTCAGCCACAGTATGACAGTATTATTCAAGCTGCCCTTCAGGCGTTATCGGTATTGAATGCTGAGTTATGAGTTATAAGTCTTAAATTCAACAATTTTTTTCAACTTAGAACTCACTACTCAGCACTCAGGACTGTTATAGGTTGCCGTTGCGAAATGCCAGCAAAAAGATTACCACTGGCCCAGCAATTACAATTAGCCCCACGGACAGCAATTGGAAAATAACTTCCCAATTGATACTGGTAAAAGCGTTAAACAAAGCGTCCATTTTTCCTTTTCTCCTTTCAATTGTCTTAAAAAATTCAATAACTTAATTACAAAACCCGCAATAGATCATATCTGGCTATGGTCTGTTAGATTTAATTTACTTAACAAAATTATAAGAAAAGACATAAAAACGTAAAATAGGGGCATTGGGAAGAGGTGACAGGTGACAGGTGATAGGGAATAATCTGTACCCTGTACCCTGTAACCTGTACCCTATACTCTTCTTCAATCCTCAATCCCCAATTCAAAATGGCAACTTGGCAATGTGTAAAACAATGTGGAGCCTGCTGTAATCTTGATCCAGCAGATCGTCCAGATTTGGATGAGTATCTCTCACCACCAGAACTAGAACTCTACCTTAGCATGGTAGGCGAAGATGGATGGTGCATTAACTTCGACCATACCACGCGAGAATGTCGCATCTACCAAAATCGTCCGCGCTTCTGCCGTGTGGAATCAGAAGTGTTTCAAGATATGTATGGGGTTGAACCAGAAGAAGTTAACGATTTTGCTATTGACTGCTGTCGCCAGCAAATAGAAGGAGTATACGGCGATCGCAGTCTAGAAATACTACGCTTCAATCAAGCTGTTGGGCTGTGACATTCCCACTCCTCGTTTTAGTATCTGGAGTTGCAATTTATTACAACAATCTGAGAATATGATAGAAATATGAAAACAACCTCGCAACAAAACTATTGCCTGTGAAACTTGATTCTGCTCCTTTGGACATTTCTGGCATATCTCAGACTGAGATCGAGCTAGAACCCAAAGACAGCAATGATTTTAACCTAACTCCTGCGATCGCCCAACCGGTTCAGCCTGTAGTTGCCGATAGTCCTCAGAAGCAGCAATCAGCACTAGTAGTTTTTGGTACAACTTTTATAACCATTTTTTTAGCAGAAATTGGAGATAAAACTCAGCTATCAACCCTATTAATGAGTGCAGAATCTCATTCGCCGTGGGTGGTATTTATCGGATCTGCGGCTGCACTGATAACCACCAGTTTATTAGGCGTGCTTTTAGGTAGTTGGATAGCCACCAGACTCAGCCCAAAAACTGTTGAAAAATCAGCAGGTGTGATGTTGTTGGTAATTTCCCTAATGCTCTTTTGGGACGTATTTACTAGTCATTTGTCATTAGTCATTTGTCATTTGTCATTTGTCATTCTTCCCCTGCTTCCCCTGCCTCCCCTGCTCCCTCATATCCCCACTCCCCACTCCCCCTTAATAATATGGATTGGCATCTTTTAGGACTAAGCTTTATTACAGTTTTTTTATCAGAATTGGGTGACAAAAGTCAGCTAGCGGCGATCGCACTTTCAGGGCGTTGTAATTCTCCGCGTGCAGTATTTTTTGGTGCAGCAGGCGCATTGCTCTTAACAAGTCTGTTGGGAGCATTAGCAGGAGGTGCAGTAGCAGAATTATTACCTACACGTTTGTTAAAAGCGATCGCTGCTTTGGGATTTGCCATCCTCGCTGCACGTCTGCTGTTATTTAACAATGAACCATCGGCAGATTCTGAACAAACATCTTATACCAATTTATTATGAGGCTGCATATAATAGAGGGGGAAGTAAACTTGATAAATTTGAATACTCATGAGCCGTCCTTTTGAGATTGAAATAGCTTAGAGCGAAGGAGAACTAAAAAAACGTCTGCAAACAGCCAACTTGGGAAACCAGAAAGAAAAACTTATTATATTGTGGTGGATAAAAACATTTTCACTCACGTTTACCCCAAATTAAATGGTAAATATTTTCAACAGTTTTTGGATTGGTTATCTCAGCAATTAGGCGACGAATATGCAATTTTACAAATTGACCAAGCTCCTGCTCATACAAGTTCCGCAATTCCCTGGCCAGAAAATATTATTGCTCTGCTTCAACCACCTCATTCTCCCAAACTAAATCCGATCGCGAGACTTTGGCAATTCCTTAAAAAATCACTCAAAAATGAACTATTTTCTTCTCTACAAAATTTACGCCATCGCATACAGCAATTGTTCGAGCAACTTACATTTGAGCAGGTAATTTCTGTTTCCTCTTACAATTTTATTTTAGAAGCCCTTTTCTATGCAGCTTCATATTAAATTGGTATAAGGAGTTTAGTCATACCTTCTTGGTATTGGTTATGATGTGCTTACCTCATGTGGTAAAACTTAACTTAAATTCTGTCAGTTACTAACGGAGTTGATAGGAATGGGTAACTTTATTATTTTTGCCTTGATAGTAGTTTACGGAGGCGGCGTTTGGAAATTTTGGAATGGGTTTGGACGGACTAATTTTAATCCAACTTTGACCAATCGCATTGGTTTATCTTTGCTATGGCCAGCTTTGTTTATTACAAATCAATCCTATCGTCGAAACTTTAGAAAGGCGTTGAAGGGCTAGAGTTTACTATTAAGTTTAAAGTCATCTGAACCTGATGGTGGCATATATCCCAATATAAATCTAACCCACCAACCCCCTTTCCCTACTAGGGAAAGGGGGTTGTGTTTGCTCATCCTAGAAGGAGAGGAATTAGGGGAGGGATAAGTTCGTAGTTTTTACAAAGCAACCCGTTAGCAGTTGGGAAGTATTTTAGCTGATGGATTTACGAATTATTTGCCATTGGTTAGCAGATGGATTGCTGCACCTACAGCGGCACCATCAACAGCATTCCCAAGGGTATCCTTGCCATTGCCAGTAACTACGCCAGTTACTGCGCTAGCGCCTGCACCGACTCCGACATCTTGAACAACGCTCCGGTTACGGCGATTGCGAGTGTTTCTCAGACCATTTGCACCATTAACAGCTGCACCAGTAACACCACCTCTTACAGCATTATTTAATACATTACCCTTTCCTCTAACTGCTCCGGTGACTACATTGGTAACAGCCCCAATACCTGCATCTCTTAATACTTGGTCATCAGCAGCAGCCGGTTTAGCGGGAACTAATGTGACACCAGCTAAACTTGCAGCCATGAGGCTGGGTAGAAGTGTGCGTTTTAGGATATTATTCATTGTGTTACCTTCTCTAAACATCAAACAATTGGATAAATCTAAAGTTACTGGAGTCAGAGAAAATCATATTTTTTCTGCACAACAGCAACTATCTTTTGTTTGAGGACATATACATAATCGCATTTATAAAGTCATAATTGCATCCACTGAAAGCATGAATCTAAATTAAGTCGTGAGAAGGGCTTGTTGATTTATTAGCCGATACTAGAGATTACATATTGACAAAATAAACTAAATATGCGTTATGAATTTTTAGATATGAAAGTTTGATTTTTTCAGTACTAGCAAGCGATTTCTGATGATGAATCGCGTACTGTTTACCGTATCTATCTAAAGATAGTTGACAAAATAAC
The DNA here is from genome assembly GCA_020829485.1 of Nostoc sp. CHAB 5834. Next base: position 142,100 of record JAIVFU010000006.1, read on the forward strand.
TAAACTAACTAGATTAATATTTAATTCCCTTAGTTTAGCGGCCAAGCGTTGCGTAGGCGTAGCCCGCACTTCGGCAAGGCTCAGTGACCATCGTAGACATCGCTCCCATCCTGTTTGTGGCAAATTATCCTGATTATCCCACCAGCGCAACCAGGGTAATTCTATATTCTGATAGCGGCCTTGCCAAATTCCTAATTCCACACCCATCGCTTCAGTTTATTTTTAAATCCAAGGAACAGCTTCGATATTTTCCTGATAAAATTCCTTATTTGCTATACGGTTGAAGTAGTCGCCTTTGTACTCAAAAAGATTTAACAGAATGAGTTCTAGATACCATAATCCAAGTTTATAAGTATCTATCTGTTCTGGAAAGGGTCGGTTAAGATATTTTTGACGCTTTTTTGGATTAGGATGAACGATTGCATTACGTATCTCTGTTAAAGCCTGTGCGCCATCAACCCAATTTAATTCTTTTGAGGCTTTGAGCAATTCAGTTAAGCTTTCAGGTATTTTTAGCGGGACACCACACTGTGAAAGGAGGAGTCTTAGTTGATCAGCTGCTGCAAGTTTTTCAAATCCTTGTTGACTGATGATAGCTTTTTCTTCCACTAGAAGAGTCCAAGCAAGGATTTCAAAAGCAGCTTGCATCAAAACAATGGAACCTTGTACATCTCCGGCTTGAGCAATACTTGCCAAATACCAATGGATTGCAAACCTTATCGGCTGATTCCAAGTAGTATTTCGCCAGCGATTAAGGAAACCTGGAAAAAGTTTACTGAGACTGCAAGAATCTTGTGAATCTGCAAACCATGAATGCACACTTCGCCAGGATGATGTTGTATAAGAAGTATAGTTTTCGCAAACCTTTTCCCCGTTGTTGTCATAACCGACTAATAAAATGGGAGAAGTCCTGAAGCCTCTAGAAAAAGAGAGAAACCAATGCAAAGCTTCCAATACATTATCAGCTTCCTCGGTGGTAAAAGTACCATTTCCTTCATATACAGTTCCTTCTTGAGTAATTTTTAAGGAACCTTGATAAAGTTGGATAGGTTGATTAGGTTCTCCAGTCAAGTAAATTGGTATAAGTGCAGGAGGATATTGTTTAGAAAACGATTCCAAAGATTCCATTGAGAGTCTGGTTAGTATATTGAAGAAATTTTTACTGTTACATCCTTAAATATACTAAGTCAGTTGAGCCAGTTCTTGCCAGGGTGATATCCCTTCAAACTCAAGATTCTGTTCTTGCCCAATTCTCTAAATTAATTCCCTGAACTCTCAGCAAATCAGAGTCATTAGAAACCAGAATTAATCCGCGTGCGATCGCTGTTGCTGCTATCAATATATCTTGCTCTTGGATAGTAAAGCCCCTGCGTTGTAAGTCCACATATATTTCACACGCTAGCTCAATAATCTCTAAATCATCTATTAATAAAATTTTATAGGTTTGACAAAACTTATTAAACTCAGCTAACTGTCTAGTAGCATTGATAGCTAAAAGACCTCGTTTGACTTCATAGTAAGTTATGCAACTAATAAACACATCTTTTTTCAGACGGCGAACTTCCCTAAACTTCTGATCTACAATTACATTTCTCTTCAAAATATAACTAACAATATTTGAATCTAGTAAATAACTCACCTTACTGGTCTTCCTTCTACTGCTGCATCAAAAATAGCTATTTGCTCCGCTGTTAAATCATTTAAAGTACCTGAAACTGCCTCTAAAACTAAAATACTATCAATTCTGTCTGTCAAATCATCATCTTTAATTTCACTCATTTCTTCTGGTGAAAATTTCCCAAATAGTTCAACTAACATTTGAATCATTTCCCGTTGTTTTAACTTTACTTGATATAAACTATTACTTTGAAATAAATTTTCCACAATTGGCGATATCCGATTGATAAGTTCCTGATGATAGCTAAAAACTTCTTGCATAACTTCCTACCAATATTTAACTAATTATCTCAATTATAAACAATCTTACTCAGCGCCCCTCTGCATAAAAAAAAAGGCGGGCCTTTCAGCCCACCTGACAAAATTTTGAGAGTATTCTGTTGCTATTAACCCAACAATTGTTTAGCCTTAGCTAATACATTATCAACGCTAAAGCCAAACTTCTCTAAACAAACACCACCTGGAGCCGAAGCACCAAAGCGATCGATACTAACGCAATCGCCTTCAGTACCTACATATTTGTGCCAGCCAAAACTGCTAGCAGCTTCTACAGATAAACGCTTGGTGACAGCTTTCGGTAGAACGGACTCTTTATAAGCCGCATCCTGCGCTTCAAATAGTTCCCATGAAGGTAGCGAGACGACACGAACTTTCTTACCTTCGGCTGTGAGTTTTTCGGCTGCGCCGACGGCGAGGCTCAATTCTGAACCAGTAGCAATCAGGATGATATCAGGTGTACCTTGGCTATCCACCACAGTGTATCCACCCTTTGCTACGCCCTCAACCGATGTACCTGGCAAGTTGGGAACGTTTTGACGGGTGAACGCCAACAGAGATGGAGCGTTTTGCTTCGCTTTCTCGATCGCTACTTTATAAGCACCAGAGGTTTCGTTACCGTCTGCGGGACGAAACACTAATAAATTAGGAATGGCTCTCAAGGAAGCTAGAGTTTCAATGGGTTGGTGTGTGGGGCCATCTTCACCTTGTCCAATGGAATCGTGAGTCATCACCCAAATCGAGCCAGCTTGAGAAAGGGCGGATAAGCGGATGGCAGCACGCATATAATCTGTGAAGATTAAGAAGGTCGCACCGTAGGGGATTAATCCTGAAGCGTTTAGCGCTATACCATTACAGATTGCGCCCATAGCATGTTCCCGAACACCAAAGTGGATGTTGGGGTTTTCGTAGTTCCCTTTTTGGAAGTCGCCCTTACCCTTGATTTCGGTCAAGTTGGAGTGGGTTAAGTCAGCCGAACCACCAATCAATTCAGGTAAAACTGCCGCTAGTTTGTTGAGGCAGGTTTCTGAGTGTTTGCGGGTAGGCAATCCTTTGTCTTCGGGGGTGTAGGTGGGTAGTACCTTATCCCAACCGTCGGGCAGTTTGCTGCTAATGTAGCGTTCAAACTCAGCTGCTTCTTGGCCATACTTAGCTTTGTAGTCAGCAAATGTTTTGTTCCATTCGGCTTCGTAGCTTGCGCCGCGTTCTACTGCTTTGCGTGTGTGGTTGAGGACTTCTTGGGGAACATCAAAAGGCTCGTATTCCCAACCCAAATTTTTCCGAGTCAAGGCTATTTCGTCTCCACCCAAAGCAGCGCCGTGAATACCAGCAGTGTTTTGTTTGTTGGGAGAACCATAACCGATGGTGGTTGTCACCTTAATCATTGATGGTTTATCGGTGACAGATTTAGCTTCTTCAATTGCTTTAGCGATCGCTTCTAAATCTGTATTACCATCTTCAACATGAAGCACATGCCAACCGTAAGCTTCAAATCGCTTGGAAACATCTTCGGTGAATGCCACATCTGTGGAACCGTCGATGGAAATGTGGTTGTCGTCGTACAGAGCGATGAGTTTGCCTAATCCCAAGTGTCCTGCGAAAGAAGCAGCTTCCCCGGAAATTCCTTCCATGTTGCAACCGTCACCTAAAATTACGTAGGTGTAATGGTCTACAATCTTGGTATCGGGTTTGTTAAATTTAGCGGCAAGGTGGGCTTCGGCGATCGCTAAACCAACTCCATTAGCAATTCCTTGACCCAAGGGGCCAGTTGTGACTTCCACGCCTGGAGTCATGAAGTTTTCGGGGTGTCCAGGGGTTTTAGATTCCCATTGACGGAATTGTTTGATATCTTCAATGGTGACGCTATCGTAGCCTGCCAGGTACAGTAGGGCGTACTGCAACATTGAGCCATGACCGGCAGACAAGACAAAGCGATCGCGGTTAAACCATTTGGGATTCTTGGGATTAAACTTCATAAAGCGATCCCAGAGGACAAAAGCCATCGGAGCCGCGCCCATTGGTAGTCCTGGGTGTCCCGATTTTGCTTTTTCTACGGCATCAATAGCCAAGAAGCGGATCGAGTTAATAGCCAGTTCTTCGACGGACAATTCTTTGGCGGATTGGGTTGCAACAGTCATAATCTCTTGTTTTTAACGACGGGTTAGCACTCTTCGTAGCTTCTCTTGCTGGGGTTATTTTAGATTCCCCACAGTATCCTCATCATCCCATTCCCGCTTGTCGATGGACAAGCGGGATCTCCTGAGTTTATGGTGATAAATCAAGCTGATAATTGGGTCATGTTGAACGCTTAAGTTATATCGGAATGATATTTCTGATACTTTGGGCATGGGGCATTGGTTATTAATTCTTGTCCCTCACTCCCTCATCCCCCTCATCTCCCCCTGCTCCCTGCTCCCTGCTCGCCTGCCTTCTTTTAGACGTATTTCTTAAAGGCCAGTGTGACATTATGACCACCAAACCCAAAAGAATTAGATATTGCCACCTCAACTTTTTGAGCGCGGCTATAGTTAGGCACGTAATCTAAGTCACACTCTGGATCGGGATTTTCCAGATTGATTGTCGGTGGAATTTGGTCATTAGCGATCGCCAGTACTGTTGCGACTGCTTCAATACCTCCAGAACCGCCCAATAAATGACCTGTCATAGATTTGGTGGAGCTAATTGCCACCTTATAAGCATGTTCTCCCAAGGCTTTTTTGATGGCTGAGGTTTCAGTTGAATCATTAGCTGGGGTACTAGTGCCGTGAGCATTAATATAGCTAATCTGTTCGGGAGTTATGCCGCCATCTTTGAGCGCTAGTTCTATTGCTCTAGCTGCTCCAAGTCCACCGGGGACGGGGGAAGTGATATGGTAAGCGTCACAGGTCATACCATAGCCGATCATTTCGGCATAAATGTGAGCGCCGCGACTGAGGGCGTGTTGCAGTTCTTCGAGAATTAAAATTCCTGAACCTTCACCCAAGACAAATCCATCGCGATCGCTATCAAAGGGACGGCAAGCTTTATGCGGATCATCATTGCGAAAAGAGAGGGCTTTGCAAGCGGCAAACCCAGCCATCGATAATGGTGTCACAGCAGACTCTGTTCCGCCACAAATCATCGCCTGGGCATATCCCCCTTGAATTAAGCGAAAAGCATCGCCTACAGCGTTAGAGCCAGCAGCGCAGGCAGTTACTGGGCAGGAATTTGGCCCTTTAGCACCTGTGTGAATTGCCGTTAATCCTGCTGCCATATTGGCGATCATCATCGGTATCATGAATGGACTACAGCGATCGGGCCCACGGTTGAGGTAGATAGTTTGCTGGTCTTCTAATACCTTGATGCCGCCAATGCCAGAACCGATCATGACACCTACCTGTTCGGCATTCAGTTCATTAATAACTAACTGCGCATTAGCTAGAGCCTGTTTTGCTGCCGAAACCCCAAATTGGGCAAATCGATCCATGCGCTTGGCCTCTTTGCGCTCCAAGTAATCATGTGGATCGAAGTTTTTTACTTCACCAGCAATGCGGCAATCATGGCGAGACGCATCAAAAAATGTGATGCGCTCAATGCCATTACGTCCACTCAATAATCCATCCCAATATTCTGTTGCTGTGTTACCTATAGGTGTAATCGCGCCAACACCAGTTACAACAACGCGTTTACGTGTATAATCTGTCATGATTCAGTTAAAGGTGGCGAAAAAGCAGCAGGCATTAAATAGTACTGAGTTTCGTTAGCGTTAGCGGGGCATTTAGCCCGGACTGAGTTCTGAGTTTTGGAAGCACCCAAAGATGGAGAAAACTCCGAACTTTTGCCTCCGAAAACTCTAACTCTTAAACCCTGTACAGACAAGGGTTAATCGCGTCTCTCAGCACTCAGTCAAAAGTCAAAGCAGTGGTTTTTGCCTAGATACCCAGAGGGGGCATGGCATTGCCATCTAAACTTCAAAGACTCAAAACTTTTTTAAGCTGATGCGGTAACTTTGTTATTGATGTAATCTACTGCGTCTTGAACCGATACAATCTGTTCGGCAGCTTCGTCAGGAATTTCGATATCAAATTCTTCTTCCAAAGCCATCACCAGTTCAACGGTATCCAAGGAATCTGCTCCTAAATCTTCCATAAATTTGGACTGGGGAGTGATTTTGCCTGGATCTTCAACACTCAGTTGTTCGGTGACGATTTTCTTGACCTTATCAAAAAGTTCCGTTTGGCTCATAAATAATAAAAGTCCTTAACCAGTTGCTAGGTTCTGCTCTTTACGGGAAACATTGTTTTGAGCATATACATCTTATCGTCAAGCGCGATCGCCCGTATACTACCAAGGGTTTTTCTGTTAGAAAATCCCTCCCCTTACTCAAAAGAATTGGGTAAGTTTTCTTAGAATTGGGTATAGGAGCGGACTATGGCATTGCCAACAGGATGTAAATGTTTCGGTTGTCCAATTATTACTAACTTTTTTTACAATGTCTCGGTCAGTATTTACAGCCTTGCTAGCAATCAGAATATATAGACGCTGCGGCTTTGAACCTAGACGGTTAAAGAGACGGTGAACGTCAAACATACCTAGCTTAGGTGCTAACAAGGAATAATAAAACAGTTATTGTTTTAGAGCGATCGCTCTAACCCAAACATACCTCTATGCTACCTCACACCCTGAAATACGCTTACTTCCCCGGTTGTGTTGCCCAAGGGGCCTGTCGGGAACTTTACCAGTCAACTCAAGCGCTTACCCAAGCGCTGGGCATTGAACTGGTTGAACTTAAAAAAGCTGCCTGCTGCGGTTCAGGCACATTTAAAGAAGATTCGCAACTGCTAGAAGATACAGTCAACGCCAGAAATATTGCCCTAGCTGAAGAATTAAATTTGCCCTTACTTACCCATTGCAGCACTTGTCAAGGTGTTATTGGTCATGTCAACGAACACCTGAAAGAATGTAAGACTTCTAACCCTGCCTACATTCAACAGGTTAATGGCTTGCTGGATAAAGAAGGCTGTTCGCCTTATCGCGGCAGTACCGACGTTAAACATCTTCTCTACGCTTTGGTGACAGATTACGGTTTAGAGGAAATTACCAAACGTGTCACCCGGAAGTTAACTGGATTAAAATGTGCGGCTTTTTATGGCTGTTATCTCCTCCGCGCCCAAAAATCTATGCCCTATGATGACCCGTTCAAACCGGAAGCGATGGAAAATATGTTTCGGGCGGTGGGTGCAACACCAATTTATTATCGAGGCCGGACGCAATGTTGTGGTTGGCCGCTGGCTAGCTATGCCACTACCCAATCTTTCAAGATGGCGGGGATGCATATTCAGGACGCTTTGACATCTGGTGCTGATTGTATAGTTACACCTTGTCCTTTGTGCCACTTAAATTTAGATTCGCGTCAGCCAGAGGTGGAAAAGGTGATTGAGCAAAAATTAGGTTTACCAGTGTTGCATTTACCCCAGTTGATTGCTTTGGCACTTGGGGTTAGTCCAAAAGAACTGGGTTTAGAACGCCACGTTGTTTCTACAAAGCCAGTGCTAGAAAAATTAGGATTTTAGTTTCTCAACTGGACATTTTGAGTTCAAAGGCTCAACTTCCGAGTTCAAAGGCTCAACTTCCGAGTTCAGAGGCTCAACTTCCCAGTTCAAAGCCTCAACTTCCGAGTTCAGAGGCTCAACTTCCGAGTTCAGAGGCTCAACTTCCCAGTTCAAAGCCTCAACTTCCGAGTTCAGAGGTGCAACTTCCGAGTTCAGAGGCTCAACTTCCCAGTTCAGAGGCTCAACTTCCGAGTTCAGAGGCTCAACTTCCCAGTTCAGAGGCTCAACTTCCCAGTTCAAAGGCTCAGGGACTTCCAAAATATACAACTATTTATTGTGGGGTGGGCGACACGAGATCCCATAGTCAAAGGCGGGCAAGATGCCCACCCCACAAGATTGGATAATTTATTTCTTGGAAGTCCCTCAACTTCCGGTAAATTAATATAAACGATGTCTCCGAGGGGGTACGTCTACGCACTTTTAATTTCAACCTTTTGCCCAATCAAGTGCAAAAAAGCAAAAGAAGGCAAAATTGACATCCTCCCGCCGCTAATCAGGAGTACCTGATATAGCGGGGGATTCCAAAGATCGCTCTTTGGGTTTCCTCTTTCCACGACCCGACTTACTTGGAGGAGTTTCCTCACCCATGCAGAGGTCG
>JAIVFU010000070.1 GCA_020829485.1 Nostoc sp. CHAB 5834
CGTAAAGAGAAATACTACTCACCTTCAGAGGGAAAAACCTATTTAGCAGAACTGCCTTGCGGTTATGAAGGCGAATTCGGGCCAGGAATTAAAACCTTAGTAATTAGCCTGTACTACGGGGGTAATATGACCCAAGGCAAATTATTAGAGTTTTTAGAAGATATTGGGATATCGAATTGCCTCAATATTAGAGGGGGCAAGATTGTAGAGAATTTCTGCTGCTTTCGTTCTGCATCTTCTTTGAATCCACAGATGGCTGGCTACGTGAGCTAATCCACACAAAACTGCCTCGTCGTTCTGATTAGCAAGATGATGGTCGATTTTTACTACTGACCACTCATCTTGATATTGAAAATAATGGATAAATAGCAATTCTCCATATGCTTGACGGCAAAAATTTGAGCCATCTGCCCAAAGCATCTCCAACCAACCTTGAACCGTTTCTTTTGGCTCAAACCATCCTACTGTGCGAGAAAGAAAGTAAAGCGCCCATCGATACCGCAACACTTCGGGACAGTTGCGAATCACTGCATCAAAAAGTTGGGTTGCTTGAGTGCGATCGCCATTTAATAAAGGTGGCATCTGAGCCAAAATATCTACCCAAACTGCTGGGTGCGGCTCTATCTCTAATCTAGATTTAATTACCCTTGCCCAGTTTTGTAAATCAGGAGGATTTTGCTCAAGGTAGCCAGCAGCGATCGCTCGTACAATGGAACCTCTACCACTAGGTAAAATATGCGATGTAGTGGTGTTAAAAACAATTGATGATTGTAGTTGGTGCGAAGTTTCTTCTTCTTTACTTCTATAGTCCTTTAACTCAGGCTTTGGATGTGTCAATAGCCAATTTTCTAGCTGTGAAAGAATTGATTTTGGAAGTCCCTGGTTACGTTCAGAAATTTTTTCTAAAGCAGATGCAGTATCAGAACGAAACTCTTCCGAAATAAATCCACGTTGTTCGAGGTTCTCTACTAACTCAATCAAATTATTTGTAGGAAAACCATTTTCTACAAGCTCTCTAATTGCATTACCTGCATACCTTCCATGATGCTGTGGCTCAAGTTGTGGAAGAATGCGAAAAAAACGCTCTGGGTTATCTTTAATTAACTTACCAAACTCGTATGCCTGCGAAGATTCACCTCCAGCACGAGATAAATCTCCCTTGCCTGTGAAATAATCTGTCTCTGTCATATCTGACAGTTCATTAAATAAGTTTAATAAGTGTTGATCGGATGCACAACTCATCTCCTTAACATTCATCGGCGCACCTACAGTTTGTGCTATTGTAGGGTAATTGTCGTTTTTTTCATTATAAGTATTTTTTACAAGTTCTTCTTGATCGATAATTTTACTTATTAAGTCAGTAACCCATGGCCAAATAGCATCTAAAAAATATTTTGGATTCGCTTTTGCTAAAGCGTCAATATCATCAAAATCACTCCTACCTTCAAGCAAGCTTATAAGTATTTTTTTAGGATTGTGTCTAGAACTGTGAATATATCTTTGTGCATCACTTGCATCTGCTGGTAACTCTGGTAAAACAGGGCAACTAGCAGGGAAGATTTGTACAGTTATTGATTTGGTTAATCGTTTACCCATTGAAGTTTGGTTTCACACAAACCCCGCCGCATCAGAAACGAATTTTGAAGCCCCATTACTGAATTTACTACCTGCCAGAACTCTGATTTTACTTGACAGAGGTTTTTACCATTTCCAATTTTTGCAACAACTTATTAACCAAGAAGTCAATTTTATTACTCGCTTAAAAGCCAAAGCATCTATTAAATACTTAAAGATTTTTAGCTATGACCATTCGCTTAAAGACCGATTGATTCAACTTGGAACTGTTCGTCGTGGCGCACCAGTTTTAACTTTACGCTTAATTGAAATCTGACTTTTCCCGTTAAGTCTCTTTTGCAAGCTGCCAACCTTCACAGAGGTTGTGTAATTTTAACCAACCTCGCCATAGTACCTGGATACCAATAGGGGTTTTATGTCGATGTTCAAGATAACCTCCAAGACGAGCGATCGCTTCTACAGCCCAACTAACTGTTAGTAACTTGGGTAGTTTGGGAGATTTAGCTTTTAAAATCCGAAGCTCAAGGGGATTAAGAATCTCAATGGCAGGAGCGGAAGGCTGGGTGCGGTGTAGATAAGTTAACTGCAACAGTTCAACAGCAATCACACTCAAAAAACCAATTAAGGTTTTCATCCCCTCAGCAGCAAGTCTATATCTTTCTACTTGACACCCCGACTTGAAAATTTTGTGATATTCTTCTACGCGCCACCGATAAGAATACCAACGTAAAATAGTAGAAGCCATCTGTATATCAGTGACAATTTCCGTGGTTAATAACATCCACTCCACAGGTGTTTCACCTTCTGGACAATCAATCTCAGTGGCATAAACAGCATATACTGGTAGAGGGTCACGGTTATCAAAACGATAGGGAGTACGGAGATTCACAGGACAAAATCGTACAGCTAAATTGGTTTTGCGCGCAGAACGTTTACTCGTTGAAGGTAGTTCAATTTCTTGTTCAAAACTAATAGGTTGCTCTTCCAGCTTTGACCATAGACGCTCGCTATGGGAATCTAAACTACGGTTATGAGCAGCACGAACTACGACTCCTGTGTGCTGAAGTTGACGAATCTGAGCAAAAACTTCAGTGATATCACCTTCTCTGTCGAAAGTATGAATCACTCGCGTGTGCTTACTCACAAGCTTTTCTACAGTCATATTCTGCAACAGTTTCCGCTGTCATTTGACAATGCGGCTCTATTAGCTTTGAAAATTCTACTTTTGGGTTGGCAAAAACTCGTAAGCTCTCTTGAGTACAGTTCCTCCACTGAAGATTTCCGATAGTGCTTTGCCAAATCCTTGACTTAGGGCATAGCCTATTGACATTGCACGCTCATTCAATCGGCGATCGCCTAATTCACAAGTTGCAAAATTTTTCTCCCACCAATCCAGCATTGCTTGTCACCTTTAGCACCGAATTTCAATTACTGTACCGTATATGCTGTGCTTTTTCCTAAATCCTTTGTGAGCAAGCTTTTCGAGACTTAACGGGAAAAGTCAGAAATACTTGTACCTTGTGAAAGAATAATACTTAATTTTTCTTCTAGCTTCTTTTCTTTTGTTTGATTAAGTTGATATTCTAATTCTTTTTTGGCGTTTTCTAATTTTATATTCAGTATATTTTTTCGCTCTTTAATATAAATATCTATTTTCTTAATAAGTTTTGCTCGTTCGCTTGAATTTAGCGTAAATAATCCAATGATTTCTTTAAAAGCTATATTTTCCTGTTCATTTTTATATCTTGAAATTTTTTGTAAATTTTGATTGATTATTTCTCGAATATACTTTTTAATACAAATTTGTTTTTGTAAAAAAGCATACTGTAAAAAAGGAATTTTACTTTTTTTTAATAAAAGCTTAAGATGTAATGTACAAAAGTTAAATTCCTTTAATACTATATTCTTCGTGAGAGATTTATAAAAATTTCTTTCTTGGCTTAAAAGATAAAATTTTTCATTTAAAGTTATTTTGAAATTATCAGCTTCAATTTTAATTTTTTCATAGTTGTTTTCTGCTTTTTTTAAATTGTCATTTAAAAAATAATATCTTTGAAAAATTCTTTCTTCTAATGTTTTAAAATTATCTATCGATGCCTGAAGAAGCCGGATGTTGTCTAAACTAGTAAAATCTATTATTTTGCCTTGAAATGAGATTTTTGGCTCAATTAATGGGTGTAAATTATCAATACGTTTTTGTATATCCACACCAACTTGATCGTGTGATCGCACATACTCCAATAAAGCCCAAATTGCTTGTTTTCCTGACGCTACTTCACCATAATCTGCAAGCTTAGACACCATATTTGAAGTGAAGCTTTGCGGATTACCGCTCAAATCGATATTTTTCAATACTGGTGCATCATTGCCAAAAGCTAAATTTAAAAGTGAAGTACGGTTTTTTTGATCATTCATCAAAGGTCTGAGTATATCTACTATTTCATTAATACTTTCAGCACTCAGTTTTAACATTGTTAAGCACCATACTTGTATAATTACAATGAAGCAAATAAATTACGATTCAATTACAAAGCTTAACTTATCAATACGTTTTTGAACATCTACGCAAACTTGAGATCGCACATATTCTAATAATGTCCATAGTGGTTGTTTACCTGGTGCTATTTCGCCATAATCTGCAAGTTTACACACCATATCAGGAATAAAACTGGCCACAGCACCACTCCAATTAATGTGTTGTAACACAGGTGCATCATTACCTAAAGCTAAAACTAAAAAAGGGCGACGGCTTCTCTCATCTTGCAAAAAAGGACGCAATAAATTCACCAACTCATTGAAAGTGTTAGGTTCTAATTTGAGATTTTGAATATTTTTAAGATTGGGCTGCCCAAAGTAAATATTGTAGACGTTATCCCCAATTTGGCCAACGTTTACTGTGTCAGCATTAATTAAGCTACCACCAAACTGGGCATTTCGTAAGTCATTGTTATTAACTTGCTTTGGGTTTTCTGAGTTCGACTGGGTTAGCTTGAGCAGTTTTAAGCGTTGTGGCTATAAATGTTACTAAAGTTCACTGTGCAGATACAGTTATCGAAGCTGTCACTCCACTCACTGGTTATAAAAGCGCTTTAAATTTTTAGTTAACTTTATACTACAACTACTCTATAATAGTGTTAACTACTTTGCAATAACAATTAATTGTGAATATATCAGTGGCAATCTAAGGTATGCCCATGAAAAATCGGATTAAGGAATTTGTTGACAGCAAAGGGATGAGCGTTTATCAGTTCTGGCAAGAAACTGGTATTAGCCGGACTACTGCGTATAGTTTGTACAACAATTCTGCTCAGTATCTTGGCAGAGATGTTATGGATGCGATTTGTAGTCGATACAACATACAACCAGATATTTTATTGAAATGGATACCAGCCCAGGAGTTGAAAAATGGGGATTAATCCTGCCACTATCGACCCTCTTCTCTTGCTTTATCTTCACTACCACTTTGTGAGCGATCGCAGCAACCCACCACGCCTTGTATTTACTGCTATATATGCTCAAGGATCAGTACAGTAGTTCAGGAAAAGCAGGTCAGACCAATGCTGAAGTAGTGTGGTTAAGCCCTTACGGGGCTACAAAAAGGGCTAGGATACAGATAAAATAAGCCTCATTGCCCTCTCTCCTTGCTGGTAGTACTTACGCTTATTAGGACTTAATCTCAATAATTCAGTGACTAACTCATAAGAATTTTCCATGAAATTGACCCAATTGTGACCATAAAGACCAATATAAAAACTACTATGTCGTCGAACAATCCGCTTAGATTCTTTAATTCGCCCAACATATTTTTGAACACCCATGCGTTTAATCTTTTGACCAGATATAGTTGCAGCCGTATAGGCAAGTGAGATTAATAATATTAGAGAAATTAAGCGTTGACCTGATACATTAGTATCTTCTAAGTTATAGCCACCGCTCTTAAAATCTCTAAACATTTCTTCAATATCAAAACGTTGTTTATAAGCAATAATCGCTGAATCTAAATTGTCTAAATTAGTCAGGATAAACCAGCCCTCCTCTGGCGCAACTCCAAAGCGTTTCCGTTTCCATTTCCCTGCAAGATTAAAGCTAATAAACCCTGTAGTTTTTGTATATTTAATACCTTGGTAAAAGAAGGCAAGATCAGGAGATAAACCTGAATTTTTTAATTGGAGCCAAATTTCTGGTTCTATTTCTATAAAAGCATCTTTTTTTATACGTAAACAAAAGTACACTTTCTGCTCTGTAAGCCAGTTAGCCAATTTTAGCGAACAGAATTCGCGGTCTCCTAGCACAACGGTTTTATAATTTTTAAAAAGAGGCAGTGCTTTATTAAAAACAACTTTTTGTTCGTCAAAATTACTTGAGCCTAATTTACTTAATAACTCAAAGTATATTGGAATAGACCTTTTATCCCAAACCACACTAATCATTAACAGATTAATACACCCCCAATTAGTCCGGTCAATCACTACATAAATAACTTCATTTAAGGGAAAATATATCTCCAACCAACTTTTAATAATTGGGAACCAAATTTCTTCAATATTTATATAATTTAAAGATAAAAATCTTTGAATTTTCTTTCTTCTACTTTCAAAAAATATGGGAATAGGTAAAGCAGTAGCCAGTGCTTCAAGGCTAACAGTCTTAATAGACTGTAATAAATTTATCAAGATTTTTAGTAATAAATATTCTGCACGTCCCAATTCTCGCTTGAGGTTTGTTTCGTAGAATTCTGGTAATATTATCATTAAACAGAGCTTGTTGCGAATGAATGCTATTCTTCTTTTACCACAAATTGCTACACTCTTTGTAATATAAGCATTCTAGACCATTTTGTCTCCCCGCAAGGGTTAAGCCTCACCCAATAAGAAAGCATCATGAGTATATTCAACATCCAACAAATCAAACCTTTAAAGTTGCCTTCCCTCTCCTTAACAGACAAGCGAAGTCTACCTAGTATCAGGTGCGTCTACTTTGTGCTTGAGGGCGATGAGGTTGTTTATCTGGGTAGGTCTACAGATTTACGCTTTCGGTGGAGACAACATCATCGTTACAATGACCTAAAACAATTATCTGATGTCAGAATTGCTTGGCTAGAAGTTTCTGATACTTGGATTTTACAAGAAATAGAGATGGCTTTAATTGCTTGGTTTGAGCCAAAACTAAACCAAACTTCCAGTAACTCTGTTTGGATAGAAAGACTAGAATACCTTCTCGCAAATCCAAAAAGTGACTTTTCAAATTTGCCGACTCAAAAAATGTTTTGTAGGCTAGCCGTGCTTATGGCAGAAAAAGATCCACAGCTGTCACAGAGACAGTTGGCAAAAGAAACTGGGTTAGATATCACAACGATTAACCGCTTGTTCACAAATAACTTCAGCCGCGTTGATGTCGGTACAGTTGAAGTTTTGTGCAATTACTTTACTAGAGAAGTAGGTGATCTTTTTGAAATGAGAAATCCAGAAGACATACCTCAACGCAAATCAAGAAAGCGTTCCAACTCAGAGGTTGAGGCTGCATGAGTGCTTTTGCCCTTGGAAAACTGAAAATCAACAGTATTGTTCTTACTCCCCTTGCAGTGGAACAGGTATGACTAGGGAAAAGAAACCAAAGTCACGATACGCTGCAACAGAAGAAGAAGTGCCGCAATATGGAGACAAAGTATGCTTTGAAGCTGCTACAGGTAGAGTCAGATGGAGACAAGACCTCCTTAAAAGTTGACTCTTCAAGCACTGTTCAGCTAGAGGTGGAATAATGCCTAAACCACCTTCTAGACGCAACAAAGCCACCTCTGCCGCATCTACCGATTCAACATCAGCAGCTAGCTTTGCAAACAAGGATATTTCCCAGCAAGAAAACCCAGCCTTAGCAACAATCACCGTTACTGCTGTCGAAATTCCAGAGTTGACAGAGGAGGAACAAAGCGATCGCCTGCACTTGGAAAGAAAAGTGGAGAAAGCGGTTTTTGAAGCAGGTAAGGCGCTGATGGAATTGCGCGATCGCAGACTGTACCGCTCTACCCACAGCACTTTTGAGGAGTATTGCAAAGACAGGTTCGGGTTTGATCGTCGTCATCCTTACAGATTAATCGAAGCTTCGGCTGTGTTTGATAACAATAAAGAAAATGTGTCCAAATTGGACGCAAAATGAAGATGATCCTGATATAGTCCATTCTGAGCAGCGACAAATATTGCCAACAGCAGAGGGGCAAGTTCGACCAATGACAAAGCTTGAACCCCAGGAACAGCAAGAAGTGTGGCTAAAGGCAGTAGAACTTGCTGGTGGGAAAGTGCCGACTGGTAGAATCGTGAAGGATGTTGTGCAGCGCATCATGGAGCGTTAATATTGCCAACAAAAATAGCTCCTTTGCCATCAGGCTGAAATTAACACATACAACTACATATTTTTACCTCGTTATTATCAATAAATATCTCAAAGCCTTATTCTATTGTATTGACTAGCTAGTTAGCCATCCTTGCGCTTGCATCTTATGAGCTAGTCACAGTAAAGCTTTGATACTTTTTGGAGATGTCTATTAAACTGACTGGCATCAACAACCGTCATTCTGTAAGTCTGTGGCGACCGCAATTTCTCTCTCCTCTGCTGATGGCGATCTCACAAGGATGGAACATGGGCAACAACGCTAAACCCTTGATTGCTCAAAAATGGGAACATTTCTGGGACAAGCCTGTGGTACTATTGCGTGCAGAATTAAATGTCCAACCAGTTAACTTCTGTGAATTTGCCTTGAGATCGGTTTGATTGCAAGTTGAATAGAGATGTCGCGCAAACTTTTTTGGCATATCATTCGTTTGACCTATCCTTGGTTGCCGCTGTTTATAACTCTGTGGCGCATCATCAGATTAACAGGTATCGACCGTTGCCGCGCCCAAGTTCGATTGTGGATACTCTTGAGCCGGATTGATTTTGCTAGTTTAATAGCACTCGCCAGTGACCTGATTCAACCTGAATTCTGGGCTTGACAAGACTCAAGTCTCAAACATCTACTAAATTGGTTAAGTCCGCCAAATTTTAACTCTTGACAATCCCGAACTTCGAGGCAAGGGCGTTCGCTGGGCGATTGTTAGTGGGACTTAGACAAAAAGTAGCCCGAAAAAAACATCAAACGTATATACAGAGAGACTTTGACATCGTTTTGCCTAGTTTCTTGATATATCTGGGTTTCAAGCATTTTTAAGCCTTTGGTGTATTTGTCTTGCCCTGCATGGGTTTGAGGCTTGTTTCTGCCTCAAAAATGTTTAAGTCCCGATATGGGCTACATTTGGGCTTAATTTTTGTTTAAGTCCCGTTAATAGGCCTCCCATTGCTAAACTACAACCCCAACACCACCAATCTTGAGTTATTCCTAACATTGCACGCACCCTGTTACTCGTCTTATTTTGCCAGTTTTCTAAGTTGTAATGCTGTACGATTGGCTCTTTAGCAATATGTTGAAAGCATCTGAGAAGTAATCGGGGTAGTCTATGCAAGAGTTATTTTCTAAGTTTGGTAGTCCCTGAATTAAAATCAGAAGCCGACTCAAGGCAAGTTGGTTAAAATCTTGCAATTTTCATAGTTATTCAATTTTTTACTGATATAGGATTAGAGGCTTGAACTTAAAATAGATTTTGAAAACTTGCTACCAATTAGGCTTGAGCGACAGTTTTCATAACTTTTTAGTTTTGTCCTGATTTAGAAGTAAGAGGTTAATTAAAGCGATAGTACAAATTAGGTTGAGCCGTGTGCGGATATTGCTGCGCTGTTGAAGCGGCGTTGTTGAAGCAAAACATCTATTTTATCAAACGAGGTTTGATTCATTTAGCACTCCAAAAGTTTGCTTTCCCTCTATATTTACTTCTGGCAACAGAGGGCGAATTTTATGCAAAAGAGGTTTTATTGTTACAAAAATTTACATTTAATTAACCTAAAGTTTTGTAACAAAATCCAAATTTTGCATAAAAGCCCACCTAAAAAAGCTGATAGATAAATAGAAGTACTTCAATACTTGTCTAGTAGTTCGCTTTCGTGACTTGGCGGGGTAAAGGGTAAGGGGAAAGGGGGAAAAACAAGTGCCCAGTCCCAAAGGTACATGCTTGGCGAGTGCGCCATCAGGTCTAATTTTTTAGTGTTAACCCTGATTTCATGCATGACTAAGCTTTGAGCCAAAACTGACGGGGATCACTACTTTTAAAGGTCTGTCCATAAGCTTTTGCTGTAAAAAATAGGTATTCATAATTTATGAATCGGCACAAGCCAAAACGGAATCGTGGCGTTATACTTACTCCTGAAGGCTGGCAAAAACTTCAGCAGGCAAAACTTGAAGGGGAACTTCGAGAAAAATTTGGCTCCAAGTACACTCTAGAAGAAATAAGTGAACGGGCTGGATTAACTTCAAATACAGTCGCAAAGATACTTACTAACCAAGAAGGGGTTGACAAACGAACGCTAGTTTATTTATTCATGGCGTTTAACTTAGAGCTAAATCCCCAAGACTATTTTAAGTTAAATCCCGATTTGGCGGGACTTTCAGCCTTGGGGTCTCGAAAGCGCGTTGATTGGGGAGAGATGGTGGATGTATCTGTTTTCTATGGACGTACAGATGAACTGACTCTACTAGAGCAATGGCTGATCCAGGAACGTTGTCGAGTAGTGGCGCTGTTGGGAATGGGAGGAATTGGTAAAACCTCTCTGGCTGCCAAATTAGCGCAAAAGGTTCAAGGATGTTTTGAGTATGTTATCTGGCGATCGCTCTACAATGCTCCTCCACTTTTTGACCTGCTGGCAAATTTAATTCAATTTTTCTCTAACGAGCAGGTTTTAGAAACTGACTTACCAAAAAGTGTAGATGGCAGAATATCACAACTAATTGAATATTTGCAACAACAGCGCTGTCTGATCGTATTAGATAATGTAGAGACTATTTTGCAACCAGGCGCTTATGCTGGATGCTATCGAGAAGGCTATGAAGATTATGGCTTACTGATCAAACGATTGGGACAAGTTATGCATCAAAGTTCCTTAGTGCTGACTTCACGCGAAAAACCCAAAGACATGGCATCACAGGAAGGACAAGCACTACCTGTTCGTTCATTACAAGTGAAAGGTCTGAATGAGGAAGAAGTAAAAAAAATTTTTCACCTGAAAGGTTTGCTTGGAACAGAGTCCCAAAATAAAACACTGGTTGAGTTTTATTCTGGTAATCCATTGGCTTTAAAGATAGTTGCAACGACTATTCAAGATGTTTTCAATGGTGATATTTCTGAGTTTTTGAACCAAAAAACATCTGTTTTTGGTGATATTTGTGCTGTTTTAGAGCAACAGTTTGAGCGTTTATCTAATTTAGAACGTGTGGTTATGTATTGGCTGGCAATTAATCGTGAGTCAATTTCACTCTGCAATTTGCAAGAAGATTTAACTTCATTAGTAATACCACACAAGTTACTAGAAGCTCTAGAATCTTTGATCAGGCGAAGCCTCATCGACAAATTTCAGTCAACACTAAGTGAAAAAAGTGGTTTACTCTTCACATTACACTCTGTAGTAATGGAGTATGTCACTAGCAAATTAATTCAGCAAACTTATCAAGAGATTGCAACTCAAGAAATTGTGCTTCTTAAATATTATGCTTTGAGTAAAGCTCAGTCCAAAGACTACACTAGAGAAACTCAAATACGCTTAATTATTAAGCCAGTTATTGATGAACTTTTTACTATTTTTAAAATCCCAAGAAGGCTAGAAAATCATTTAAATGAAATTTTAGTCAAGCTGCAAAGAGAATCTTCAGTGGAACCTGGATATACAAGCGGAAATATTCTCAACTTGCTTCGTCAGTTAAAGACAGATTTAAGAGGATATGATTTTTCTAACCTAAGCGTTTGGCAAGTAGATATGCGGGGTGTAAGTTTACCTCAAGTCAACTTCCAAAATGCTAATTTATCTAAATCGGTTTTTACTGAAAATTTTAGCAAAATTTCTGCGGTAGCATTCAGCCCCAATGGAAAAATTTTAGCGGCGAGTGACGAAAATGGCAAAATTTGCTTGTGGCGAGACTTTGGTGAGGGCGAACAACTTTCGACCTGTCTAGGACATATTGATTGGGTTCGAGCGATCGCCTTCAGTCCGAATGGTAGCACTCTTTGCAGTGCAGGTACTGACCAGAATGTGAAATTGTGGGATGTCAATACAGGTAAATGCCTGAAAACTTTAACAGAACATCCTGAGCAGGTACGATCTGTTGCCTTCAGTCCTCAAGGTGAAATTATAGCTTTTGGCAGCGATGATCGGGCAGTGCGTTTGTGGAATATTTCGGAGAACAAGTGTTACAAAATGTTACAGGAACATACTGATTCAGTATTATCTGTAGTTTTTAGTCCTAAAGATAAAATTCTCGCCAGTGCTAGTAGTGATAAAACCGTAAAGCTATGGAATTTCCGCACAGGAGAATGCCTCAAAACTTTGCAGGGACACACTAGTTCGGTTTCCTCAATTGCTTTCAATCCTGAAGGTAAGACCTTGGTTAGTGGTGGTGATGACCAAACTGTGAAACTCTGGAATATTTTAGATGGGAAGTGCCTGAGAACTTTCCAGGGACATAGTGACAGGATTAGGTCAGTCGCCTTTGCTCCTAGTGGTAATATTCTGGCTAGTGGCAGTGATGACCAAACTGTGAAGCTATGGAATTTCCGCACAGGAGAATGCGTTAAAACATTGCAGGGTCACACAAGTTTGGTCTGTTCTGTTGTTTTTAGTCCAGATGGTCAAACTTTGGTCAGTGGTAGTGATGACCAAACTGTGAGGTTTTGGGATGTTAGCACTGGTCAAGCCTTAAGAAACTTGCAGGGCTACAATAATGGGGTGTGGTCTGTTGCCTTTGCTCCTGGTGGCCAGACCATAATTAGCAGCAATAATGACCAAACCGTACAGCTCTGGGATGTCGCGGATGGGAAGTGCCACAAAACTTTACGAGGACACCCTAATCGAGTCAGAACCGTTGCCTTTAGTCCTCAAGGTAATATATTGGCAAGTGGCAGTTACGATCAACTTGTGAGGCTGTGGGATACCAGCACCTGCCAATGTTCCAACATCTTACGGGGACATACTGGCTGGGTAAAGTCAGTTGCTTTTGCTCCTGGAGGTAAAATTCTCGCCAGTGGCAGTGATGACAAAACTGTAAGGCTGTGGGATGTCAACACTGGTAAAGTTTTGAATATTTTGGAACATAGTCATGGGGTATGGTCGGTTGCTTTCAGTCCTGAAGGTAAAATTCTCGCCAGTGGCAGTGATGACAAAACTGTAAGGCTGTGGGATGTTAGCACAGGTGAATGTCTCAAAATTTTGTCAGGACATACAAGTTGGGTATTGTCCGTTGCTTTCAATCCTAAAGGTAAAATTCTCGCTAGTAGCAGTAAAGATCAAACAGTGAAACTTTGGGATGTTAACACAGGTGAATGTCTCAAAATTTTGTTAGGACACACAAGCTGGGTATTGTCGGTTGCTTTTAGTCCGGAAGGTAAACTTTTGGCTAGCGGTAGCGTAGATCAAACGCTAAGGTTGTGGGATGTTCAATCCGGTCAATGTATCAAAACTTTGCATGGTCATACTCACTGGATAAGGTCAGTTGCCTTTAGTCCAGATAGTCAAACCCTGATAAGTGGCAGCGAAGATGAAACTGTTAAATTATGGGATATTTTGACGGGTGAATGCCTAAAAACTTTAAGAAACGAAAAGCCTTATGAGGAAATGAACATTACTGGCGTTACAGGTTTAACCCAAACAACTATTACTTCTTTGAAAATTTTGGGAGCAATCGAGAATTGATTTTCTCCCTGGCTTGACTCCCTTTCACTTTGTGTTGAGCCTGGGGTTAAAAGACGGCTTTAAATTTATTCGTTGCATATAGGAAATTACAGAGGTTAAAAACCTATAAGCTATTGCGTATTTAACTTGCTTCCATAAATTGAAGATTTCTATCCCATTTTAGAGATTTGGGGACTTCGTTCTGGAAAATTAGATACACAACAGCTTATCTTCTATGTATGGGTTTCCAAAATTGCTAAAGACTTTGGCTACTGTCTAAGTATTTTTTAAGCGTGCGTACCATCTCTCGAATTACATCGCTCTTTGTCCGCTGCATTTTCTCACAATATTCCTCCAAAATCATTTTCTCCTCCAGCGAAAATTGAATTGTTAAATTAGCAGCATTTTTTCTACCCATTGTCATTGACTTTTAATGACTTTTCAATTACTATTATATAGTAAACTACTAAGTAACCAAAAGAAAACAAAAGTTATAAACAGCAAAGTTAATTTCCTTCCATTAGAGTAAATACCTGGTAACTCAATTCAGTAGATGTTTATCAATATAATCATGGATACTGGGTATAAATTTACAAATAAACTCTTAGTTTGCTAATAATACACTTGTCGCTTAATAACGTCTAAAGTTCCTCAGTATTTTGTACTATTTCCGTTTTAACCATCTAAAATTATATTTTGAAATGGCTGCTCTGACAGGGTTTTATCGATTATTTAGCTTGTTTTGCAAAAACTCTGATTTACTGAAAATTCCCTTCCGTAAACGCCAGCGGTAGAAGTCTATTACTTTAAATACAATTCTCCCTAAGAATTTATGGTTCTTGCGTTACTTTTATGGCATAAATTAAAATTGACTCAATTTCAATAATCACAATTTAGTGAATTTTGTATCTGAAATGTAGATAACGCAATAGGTTACAAAATTTAAAATATTATCAAATATAGTATATATTACAATTTATATTGTAATCTACTAAAATTTTAGGTGATCGCTATGAAATTTTCTGTAGAGGAAATCCTGAATCTTCCCGATATGAAAGTGTTGGATTGTCAAGAGATTGAAGGCATAGGAATAGTTATAACGATAGAGAAATCTGTCAACTATTGTAGTTGCCCGACCTGTGGAAAAATTACTCAAAGTATAAGATATATTTGAATAAACTAAATTTTGGGGAGATAGCGTAATTAGCTTATTAGATTGGATGCATAGTGCGCTTTCATATTTTCCGAAAAGTATAGGTACAATGGTTAGATGGTTTGGAGAAATAGTAGGTTAAATTGAATTGAAAAACTACAAGTGGTGTTGTAGAAGGAATTAATAATAAGCTGAAGTTAATTAAAAGACTTGGATATGGCTTTCGTAACTTTAGTAATTTTAGACTACGCAGCTTATTAAACTGGCACTTTAGTATTAATTATCCATAAAAGTAACGCAAGAACCGAAATTATGAAACCGGAGAAATCCAAACGCAATCGTGGGCTTATACTGACTCGTGAAGGCTGGCAAAAGCTTCAGAACGCCAAACTTGAGTGGGAATTTAGGGAAAACAATGGCTCAAAATCTACCTTAGAAGAATTAAGCGAACAAGCTGGGATCACTCCTGTCACTTTCAGAAAGGTAGTAACTCGCGAAACGGGGGTTGACAAACGGACGCTTGTGCGTTTGTTTATGATGTTTAATTTAGAACTTGATAAAAGCGATTATACAAGCCCAGACTCTGATTTAAAAGGGCAGGAAGACTTGAAGAACCCCAAGCGCGTTGATTGGGGAGAAATGGTGGATGTATCTATTTTCTATGGACGCAGAGATGAACTGACTCTACTAGAGCAATGGCTGATCCAGGAACGCTGTCGTGTAGTGGCGCTGTTGGGAATGGGAGGAATTGGCAAAACCTCTCTGGCTGCCAAGTTATCACAAAAGGTTCAAGGATGGTTTGAGTACGTTATCTGGCGATCGCTCTACAATGCTCCCTCACTTTTTGACCTGCTGGCAAATTTAATTCAATTTTTCTCTAACGAGCAGATATTAGAAACTGACTTACCAAAAAGTGTAGATGGCAGAATATCACAACTAATTGAATATTTGCAACAACAGCGCTGTCTCATCATATTAGATAATGTAGAGACTATTCTGCAAACAGGCGCTTATGCTGGATGCTATCGAGAAGGCTATGAAGATTATGGCTTACTGATAAAACGGTTAGGACAAGTTATGCATCAAAGCTCTTTGGTGCTGACTTCTCGTGAAAAACCCAAAGATATAGCCTCACTTGGAGGAGAAACACTGGCTGTTCGCTCATTACAACTCAGTGGTTTAGAGGTAGTAGCAGGGCAAAAAATCTTTGAAGCCAAAGGTTTTTCTGTCTCAGAGTCAGAATTACCAGCACTAGTCGAGCGTTATGCAGGTAATGCCCTAGCTTTGAAGATAGTAGCGACAACCATCCAAGATGTTTTTAATGGTAATGTTGCTGAATTTCTGCAACATTACACTGCTGTTTTTGGCAGCATTCGCGATCTGCTAGACCAGCAGTTTTCGCGCTTGGCAAATTTAGAAAAGGATATTATGCACTGCCTAGCAATCAATCGTGAGCCAGTTTCACTATCTGAAATACGAGAGGATATTGTATCACCGATTCCACCACAAAACTTACTGGAGGCTCTGGAGTCTCTGGTAAGGCGCTCTTTGGTTGAGAAAAGCACAGCACTTTTCACGCTGCAACCTGTAGTCATGGAGTACATGACTCAGCGATTGATAGAGATAATTTGTAAGGAGATTGAAACTCAGAATCTTGATTTGTTTAGGTGTCATGCTTTGATGAAGGCAGCAGCAAAAGACTACGTAAGGGAGATTCAAATTCGCCTCATCCTTCAACCGATTATAGATGGGTTGCTCACTGTCTTGAGAAGCAAAAAAAACCTGGAGAATCAATTAAGCCAAATTATAGCAAGATCACGAGAGACATCACCGCTAGAACAAAGTTACACAGTTGGGAATATTCTCAATTTGCTTTGTCATTTAGAGAGCGATCTCACTGGCTATGATTTTTCTGATCTGAGTGTTTGGCAAGCAGACTTGCGATGTTTGAAATTGCATGATGTAAATTTCCAAAACACCAATTTTGATAAGTCTGTTTTTGCTGAAACCTTTGGTGGTGTTTTGTCAGTAGCCTTTAGCCCTGATGGCCAACTTTTGGCTTGGGGTGATACTAATGGTGAGATTCACTTACGGCAGGTTACGGATGGCAGACAGGTTTTTGTCTGTAAGGGGCATACTAGCTGGGTTATATCACTTGCTTTTAGTCCAGATGGTAAAATTTTTGCTAGCGGTGGTGGTGATTACACGGTGAAACTATGGGATGTTGATACGGGTCAATGCTTGCAAACATTGCAAGGACACGAGAACGAGGTTTGGTCAGTCGCTTTTAGTTTAGATAGTAGCACCCTAGCGAGTGGCAGTGATGACCAGACTATTAAGTTATGGAGTGTTTCCACTGGTGAATGTCTCAAAACGTTTTTAGGGCATACTAGTTGGGTACACTCGGTTGCTTTTAGTCCGAATGGACTGATGTTAGTCAGTGGTAGTGATGACCAGACTATCAAGTTATGGAGTATTGACACTGGTAAATGCCTTAAAACTTGCAAAGGACACTGTGATGGAATAAGGTCAGTTGCTGTCAGTCCAGATGGACAGATGCTGGCGAGTAGCAGTGAAGACCAGGCAGTGAAGTTGTGGGATATCGGTACTGGGGAATGCCTCAAAACTTTGCAGGGACATTCCAATGAAATATATTCGGTTGTCTTTAGTCCACAGAGTGATCTTTTGGCAAGTGGTAGTCATGACCAGACAGTGAGACTATGGAACATTAGCACTGGTGAGTGCATTAAAACATTCCAGGGACATTCCAGTTGGGTATATTCAGTTGCCTTTAGTCCGCAGGGTGATCTCGTAGCTAGTGGTAGTTACGATCAAACTGTTAAGTTATGGAGTGTTCACACTGGTCAATGCCTCAAAACATTTCAAGGATATACTGATCAAGTATTATCAGTCGCCTTTAGTCCCGATGGGAAAACCCTGGCAAGTGGCAGTCACGATTTTTCGGTGAGGCTGTGGAATGTCAGTAAAGGCCAAGCCTTAAGAACTTTCCAAGGGCATTGTGCAGCAGTCTGGTCAGTTGCCTTTAATCCTGACGGTCAAACACTGGCTAGTGGTAGTGAAGATAAAACGGTGATGTTATGGAATGTTAGTACAGGTCAAGCCTTGAGAACTTTCCAAGGACATTGTGCTCTAATCTGGTCAGTTGCTTTTTGTCCTGAGGGTGAAACACTGGCAAGCAGCAGTGAAGATCAAACGGTGAGGTTGTGGGATGTGAGGACAGGTCAAACCTTGAGAATTCTCCAGGGACATCGTGCAGCTGTTTGGTCAGTTGCTTTTAGTCCACAGGGCAATCTCTTGGCTAGTGGCAGCCATGACCAGACGGTGAAGTTATGGGATGTTAGTACTGGTAAGTGCAAAACAACTTTGGAAGGGCATACGGCTTGGGTTTGGTCAATTGCCTTCAGTCCAGATGGTAAACTACTGGCAAGTAATAGTCCCGATGGAACACTAAGATTGTGGAGTGTTTATAATAATGAATGTCTTAAAGTTTTGCAGGTAAATACAGGTTGGTTACAGTTAGCTGCTTTTAGTCCAGATAGCCGGATACTAGCCTGTTGTAACCAAGATTTCACAGTTCAGTTATGGGATGTTAGTACGGGTCAATGCCTCAGAACCTTGCAAGGACATACAGGCAGGATTTGGTCAATCGCCTTTAATCCTGATAATCGAACTCTGGCTAGCAGTGGTGAAGATGAGACAATTAGGCTGTGGGATGTAACAACAGGTAATTGCTCAAAAATACTCAAAGCAGAAAAACCTTATCAGCGAATGAACATTAAAGGAGTTACAGGTTTAACTACAGCGACTTTTGCTACATTGAAAGCGCTGGGAGCAGTTAATTGAAAAAACTTGATGATCGCGCTACAAGCAGCACCTTGAAATTAGGATAGCCCCTTTTTGTTCAAACTCAGTATCTAAAATACTATCTAAGTCAAGTTCGATGCCATTTAAAACTTCGATATCGTTTTCAATCAATCTACTATCAAAATCTTGAATCAAAAATCGCTGCCCGATACCTGTAATTGTTGTGGTGGTCGTTAAAACCGAACCGTTAGAATTAAAGGGAGATGGAATAACTTCGCCTTTATTGGAATGGATCGAGTAAGTTTCCACACCATTATCTTGGAGCAAGGTGTTATCTGCACAAGTTGGAAATGATGGATTGAGCGCTAACTTCTCTACAGGATTTATAGATTCAATAGGCTCAATTGACCTAGCATATACTGGTGGCAATAATTCAACAATTAAGGTATTTGCCAACAAAGTAGAGGTAATGTAAGTAAACAATTTGGTTGGTAACATGGATAGCATCCTCAGTGAAATTATTGAGAGTAAATCAACTATTTTGGACAGTAAAGTTAGGGGAACGTTGGAAAGACTGCCCTGACTTCCTTAGTCATCGGGTGAGCGAGTGAATGTCAAGTTTTCCTTGTATATGTGTACGTGACTCTAGCGGTCTCAATGCATATTTCAGTTCCTCCTCTGAAATATCATCTTCCACAAAAGGGTTGAAATACAGTAATGCAGTTTCGTAGCAGGCGATCGCTACACCGATGCGCTCCTCATGAGTAAGTTCTGCAACCATCTCAACCGTTTCCTTCACATGCTCGACATCACCACCGATACTACTGTGTACACGCAGACACCGGGTGGCACAGATGCCTGGTGGCAGCAAAGCCTCAACCGAGTGAATATGCTTTGCTTTAATGCCTGTCGCTATCCGTTCCAGCGTATAGGAATAGCCAACGCAACCTATTGGATCTGGAGTATGTACACTCTGAGCTAAATAATTCCCTAATACCGTTGCACTGGGGGGAATGAGTGCTTCCACTACAGCCTCAGCTTTATATCCCATCGATTGAATATCGAGTAGGGCAAGTCGGTCGTGACCCCTTTCTTCTCTAGCTTTTTGTCCAGCCCACTGTGCCAAATTGTTCCGACCAAATGCAGCAAAGCGCCGAGAAGCTTCTTCTATCAGTTGCGGGTAGGTGTGAGTTAGATGGTAAGAAACTGCGAGTTGCCATACCCAACGCGTGCGGGTAAGCTTTAGTGGTCTGCGATCGCTCTTGACTGTGTGCCAAGCATAGGCGATCGCTCTATCTAAAAGCTTCTGAGTTTGAGCTATCTTCTCTGCATCACTCATATTTGAGGCAAAGCGATCGCCACTTTTTGCAGAAGTGGGTCGATGCCTTTGAGTGTAGTTAGCAGTTTTGATCACTGTTTCGTCAGGCACGAAACACGCTGAATCAGTATTAATTAACAAGTCATTACGCATAGTTAGTTTCCTAACTTACATTTGCTACAAAATTGGGGCAAGTCACTCGTGGCAATAATAAAGTTGTTGCGAAATAAGCTAAATAACCCATGAAATCCAGCACAGCAAGCATTTCGCCCGATGGTTAAAATGTAGACAGTACAATGGGTTGAGCTATTTAAGGCGTTATTAAGCGACAATTCTAAAAAATTGCCAGTCAAGTAAGTAAATTGAACTGTGTTACAGCTTGTGCTGTTGGAATGCTAAAGGAATGCGATCGCCTACGGCGGGCGGTTACGCCATCGCACCTACCGAAACACCAAATGCATATTGCATTTTTATGTCTTTCAGCATCTTGACCACCGCCTTGGCTACCAAGGCATGGGCAATTTGCTGACTTTCTTTGAGAAACGCAATATCCAATTGTGAGTTTCGCTGAACGTTTCAAGAAAAGAGGTAGTTAAAGATGACTTAGATGGCGAGAAAATCCCATATCCTTAGGACTTATGTATTGACAGAAACCTAATTGACAAACGGCTTCATTCGTATATAAGGTTTAGAGAAACTAACAGGAAGCTTTTATTTTATAAGTAACAAATGGATTGCATACAGGTGTGTTTCATTACCATCCTGCCTATTTAATTAGAAGCAACGCTTATTTTGATCAGATAGTGTCAAGCAAAGTCCAAACTGCCCTTTAGTTGCACTGCTGGTAAAAGAAGCAAAGCATGGGCGGTGTCATTGAAGTAAATACTCCTTTATCTCGTATCCTGCCAAAGTGCCTTCTTAGTACTCACAACCAACCGTTCGGCAGCAGACTTAATCTGCAATCGAAGGAGTTTATCCAGAGGCAATGTAGACGAATCTAAAGTTTCGCAGCATTGCTTATTGCTCATCTTATGCACCTCATCTATGTAGTTGATTGATGCCTGTTGATTTAAGTTTGCTAATTTTACAAAACTTTTGCAACTCAAGATAAGAAACTTAAGATAAAGATAAGTTTTTTTTTGCTGTGACATCTTTTATGTACCATCTACCACAGTGATAGTGGAAATAGCCGTTCAAGAACCCAATCAAATACCCCTGATGAGTTAAGCAAATAGTAAATTGATTATACTCTCATGAGAGTAATAAAAGCTGTTTACGGGCGATCGCCCGCCCCGGAAGGGATGTAAATAAACATTTCTATTTTTTAGGGGAATGTTAGTAATGTTTAACCCTATTAGCAAGAAATTTAGAGATTATACCTGTGCCAATTACTTAAATAACCGATTTCTTGAGAATGATACAAGATGCAAATTTTAGCAAAGTTAGCAAAACCTGTTATTTACATTTCCCGTCGGCTAAAAACCGCTTCAGTTGGAACTTTGCCTAAAATCCAGATGAAAAATACAAACTTTTCCGCTTAAGTTTTCTATCTTAACTGGCTAAAACCAATGTTGAAATACATAATTATACGCAAAGGGCTTGAGAAAAAAACTCGCTCTCAAGCCCTCTTACCACTAACTTACTCGGTTATATCCCCCGATTCACGCACGGGTTCGTGAATACTATCCCACTCTTATACTGATTCCACATGAGGTTGCACAGAAAACTGGGTTGTCCAAGTTTTCATAAAACAGGGATTATATGCATTCAGGATTAAAAGCATACACAGAGAAAATTGGTTAAAGATTCTAGAGGCTTGAAATGACGAAGCGAACCAACTACTACAATGATCTGTTAGTAAATTACTCTAAGCGTGAGCTAGTTTCTAATGAACTAGCAATAAAACTACTTAAAGACGCAGAGACATATCTTTCCCTACGTAATGATACCTTACCTGAAATAACTCTAGAATACAGCTTAGAGCAAGTAGAACAGGAAAATAAACATTGGTGGCCAACCCACTGTGAAGCGCTACGACAAGGACGGGGGGACATTTTAGCAGGTGAGTATGTCAATAATCTTGTATATTTCTGTGCTGATGGACCTTTTTATGGCAGAACCGCAGCAACAAATAGAGAAGTAAATCGTTGGGCAATTCTTGCTCAACCAAGTGTAACAATAGCTTGGCCAATTATCATGTTCAATGGTGAAGTTATCTACTCGGAATGGAATTGTTTTGATGATGAAACTAACGAAGTCATCGCCAAGGGAAACGAAACTTTGCTTCGACGAGGACATCGCGGTTCGTGCTACTTAAAATGCGAGCAACTTAGCTTTCATCGTGACGTTTATGCCTCTGAGGAATTGCTGTATTGGATCAGGCGTTGACCAAATTAGTTTTGCCTAAAAAGGGAAAATGCAATCAAGTAATACTTATAGCGTTTTAAGTAAAGTTTGAATGAAACGGATGACATCATCTGAATCTAAATCACCATGATTTGCAATATTTAAGGAGGATTTTAAATCAATGATTATCGTCATCAAATCCTGTAGCCCAGTAGCAGAAATTGAGCGAATCAGCGAAGAAATTCGCCGATGGAATATAACACCAGAAAAATGTGTAGGTCAGGACAAAGTGGTGATCGGTTTGGTAGGTGATACCGCAGAGATTGATCCCCGACAAATCCAAAATTTAAGCCCTTTTATTGAGCAGGTTATAAGGGTAAAGAAGCCCTTTAAACGGGCTTCAAGAGAATTTCGCTATAGCGAACCAACTGATGTAGTTGTACCAACACCCAATGGGCCTGTAACCTTTGGTCAAAACCATTCTTTAGTCCTAGTAGCTGGCCCCTGTTCCGTAGAAAACGAAGAGATGATTGTAGAAACGGCACAGCGAGTCAAAGCAGCAGGAGCGCAGTTTTTACGAGGAGGAGCCTACAAACCTCGTACTTCACCTTACGCTTTCCAGGGTCATGGTGAGAGTGCCTTAGAGTTGTTAGCTCAAGCTCGCGTTGTCACCGGGCTGGGGATCATCACAGAAGTCATGGATACAGCTGACATCGATAAGGTTGCATCTATTGCAGATGTGGTGCAAATCGGTGCTCGCAATATGCAGAATTTCTCGCTCCTCAAGAAAGTAGGAGCAACAGGTAAACCAGTTCTGCTCAAGCGCGGACTTGCAGCCACGATTGAAGATTGGTTAATGTCAGCTGAGTACATTTTAGCAGCAGGCAACCCCAATGTGATTTTGTGCGAACGGGGAATTCGCACCTTTGACCGACAATATACACGGAATACCCTTGATATATCTGCAATCCCAGTATTGCGATCACTGACTCACTTGCCGATTATGATTGATCCTAGTCACGCCATTGGCTTCTCAGAATTCGTGCCAACGATGGCAATGGCGGCGATCGCAGCTGGTACTGATTCCCTAATGATTGAGGTTCACCCCAACCCAGCTAAGGCACTATCAGATGGACCTCAGTCTCTCACAATCGAAGCATTTGAGCAATTAATGCTTGAGTTGGCTCCCTTAGGCAAATTCTTTGGCCGTTGGGCTAAAAACGATAGCGTAACTGTCATGCCGAAATTTGCTTCAAAAGTTTCCTCCAGTGCAGGTGTTTAACAACTTAATCATAAGTGTGCAAATCACCGCCTAGACCAGACTCAACTCGGGAGCGATGCAATTTTGTGAAATCGAGCTTTTATTCTCAGTTAGATAGCTAGATTCTCAACAAAAACAGTTATTTGGGTGCGATCGCATCCCTAAATAGGTGATTTAGTACCCGAATATAAGCACCTCACAAAATCGCATTGCTCCCCTCAACTCTTACCTTAAAAAGCAGTAAGCCCGGTTTCAAAATCTAAAAAGAGGTTGCCAAGAAATGTTTCTTAAAAAGTTTATATCTACCCTAATTTTGGGGAGAATTAAGTTTCTGAGCTACAGTCCGATTTTATATGGGTTAGGAGCTACAATTGCCACCTTTGCGGGCGAAAAGTTTAATCTCTCCTACTTCATACTCGGTCAAATCACGGTGTGGGTAATTCACATGATGACTCATTTCTACAATGAGTATTACGATTTGGATAGCGATAAATTAAACAAGTATCCTTCTCCGTGGACTGGCGGAAGCCGTATTTTACCCAAAGGCATTCTCAGCCCCCAAACTTCAATACGCCTTGGGGTTATTACAACCATTCTATCCTTTGGTCTAAGCTTATTAATGCCCTCATTTGAAACACGCCTTATTTGTTGGGTGTCGTTGATTCTTTCATGGGGGTACAGCGCACCTCCACTAGCGTTCTGTCGAAGAGGACTCGGCGAACTAATAACGGCCGTCGTTCTGAACGTTCTGACTCCTGTACTGGGATTCTTTCTACAAAACGGAAATCTGTATCCAGGAAGAACTAAAATTTTGTTCCTGGTTCTGCTTCCACTTGCCATTGTTGAATACGTGAGGATGATGGTAATGAATATGCCTGACAGGGACTGCGACTCAGCTGTTGGGAAGGACACACTAATCGTTAAAGTAGGTATGAACAGAGCCATCCAAATTCATGCTATGGGGATGCTAGTGGCTTACCTATCTTTGGGGTTCATGTACCTGTATTCGGATGTGCCCCCTGTTGTACTTTTGTTGATTTTGTCTACCGCACCTCTTGGGTTCTTGACCACCATATGGGTATACAAACATTGGCAAGACCGCCAAAAATTCTTCATGGTACCTTTTTGGGCTTCTACCCATAACGCGCTTGCTGCACTTTCAGCATTAGTTGGCTTTATTATTTGCTGTCCCTCTGGATACTTGCTTCAGCCGGAAACCCATTTGAAAGCATTTTCAGTCTACTTGTATCTGGCTGTTTTTCTGTACTTTCGTTGGGCTGATAGTCGTCGTAATGAGCAAGAAATTGTGGGATGGGAAACTGAGAGCCAGCAAAAGCAAGCCGTATAGGGTTTCATAGCGTTCTTGAGATAAACTTCGGCACCAATTAAACAAGCATCAAGTTAAGGAAGATACTATGACATTTACGCAACCTAAGCTAGTCCAGTTGCAGGAAAAAGATTCCTTGCAACTCCAGGGAATTGACTATGTGGAATTTTATGTTGGGAATGCTCGGCAAGCTGCTCACTTTTATCGCACAGCCTTTGGCTTCACGCCTATCGCCTATGCTGGTTTGGAAACTGGAGTCCGCGATCGCTGCTCGTTCGTACTAGAGCAGTCTAATATTCGCTTTGTTGTCACCTCTGCTGTTACGCCCGACAGCCCGATTGCCAAACAGGTCAAGTTGCACGGTGATGGAGTTCACGACATTGCGCTGCTAGTTGATGATGCCAGTGCTGCCTTCAAAGCAGCCGTCGCACGGGGTGCAAGACCAGTGCTTGAACCGACGATGATCGAGGGACAAAAGGGGTACATTGTTAAAGCAACCATTGCAAGTTATAGCCCAGACATAACTCATTCGTTTATAGAGCGCAATAACTACACCGACTTCTCCCCGCAGTATCTTCCCATTCCAAATCCGCTGCCTGCCACTCCAACTGGCCTGACCGACATTGACCACATCGTTATTAACGTCGAGCTTGGAAAAATGGACGTGTGGGCAGATTTCTATCGGTCTGTCATGGGCTTTCGCCAGAGCCAACAGTTTACAAGCGATGACATCTCAACGAAATATTCAGCTCTGATGTCTATGGTGTTGCAGAACAGCACGGGTCGCATCAAGTTCCCGATTAACGAACCCGCCTCTGGATACCGCAAATCACAAATTCAAGAGTACCTCGACTTTTATCATGGCCCTGGCGTACAACATATCGCACTCAAAACCAACGACATCATTAAGACAGTACAGCAGTTGCGTGACAACGGCGTTGAGTTCCTACACACGCCGGACACCTATTACGATAATTTGCGCCGATGCATCGGTCAGATTGATGAGGATCTGAGTGTTCTACGGGATCTCAGAATTCTGATTGATCGCGACTCGGAAGGATACCTTCTTCAAATCTTTACTAAGCCGTTAACTGATCGTCCGACGATTTTCTTTGAAATTATCCAGCGCAAAGGAGCACAAGGTTTTGGACACGGCAACTTCAAGGCGCTTTTTGAAGCTATCGAGCGCGAACAGGCTGCTCGTGGCAATTTGTGAACATTCACTCTTTGTTTGTTAAGTGAAGACGGCAGTAGTTTCAAAGTTCATCTAAAACGACCGGAGTACTATTTATGTTCAATCAAGTTATGTCCAGACAAGAAATTCTCAAAGTTTTGAATGAGATGACGCCATCGCAGAAGTTGCTGGAAATAATTAGTGGCAACTGGGTTTCACAATCAGTCTATGCAGCAGCAAAACTTGGTATCGCTGACCTGCTTAAAGATGGCCCGCAGCACATTGATCGGCTTGCACAAGCTGTGGAAGCCGATGTTCAATCTCTTTATCGATTAATGCGAGCTCTAGCCAGTGTAGGCGTGTTCACTGAGGTGGAGGACAGACGCTTTTGGCTGACACCCATTGGAGAGTGTCTTCAGACCGAAAATCCTAACTCATTGCGCTTTATGGCGATCTTGTTTGGTGAGGTGCAGTACCAAGCGTGGTCCGACGTTGTTTACAGTGTTAAGACTGGTAAATGTGCATACGAACATCAAAATGGAATAAGCTTCTTCCATTACCTGGAACAGAATGCAGAGGCTGCACAGACCTTCAATGAAGCTATGACAAACTTTTTGCAGCAAGTCCCCATCTCTGTTGCCAATGCTTATGATTTCTCAGGGTTCAACAAAGTTGTTGACGTAGGTGGCGGACACGGAACTCTTATTTCATCCATTCTGAAAGCACATCCCCATCTCAGAGGTGTCCTTTTGGATTCTCCTCACGTCATAGAAGACGCTCAAAAGCATATTCAGACTACTGGATTATCAGATCGTTGTGAACTTGTCTCAGGGGACTTTTTCCAGTCAGTACCGAGCGGTGGAGACGCCTACATTCTCTCAACAATCATTCACGACTGGGATGATGATTCCAGTATCACAATTCTCAAAAATTGTCACGATGCAATGGTGGAGAATGGAAAGCTGCTGCTGGTCGAGATGATTATTCCACCAGGCAATGAACCCTTCTTTGGCAAACTGCTCGACCTCCACATGTTAATCATGCATGGCGGTCATGACCGCACCGAAGCTGAATATCGGTCACTTCTCGCCGACTCTGGCTTCAAAATGACAAAGATAATCACCACACAGTCTCTACGAAGCGTGGTTGAGGCAGTGCGTGTGTAACTTTGACGCAGAAAATCAATTGAATGAAAACAAAGTATTGCAGGAGGAAAAGGTTGTGATTATCCAAGGTAGACCTACGGCATCATCAGGGCAATCTAATGCACAACCAGGGGCGGCTAGTCCACATCCTCTGACTGGGGCTGAGTTTTTAGAGAGCCTTCGTGACGGGCGCGAGGTGTACGTGTATGGAGAAAGGGTCTCTGATGTCACCACTCATCCCGCTTTCCGCAATGCAGCCCGAACGCTCGCACGCCTGTATGATGCGTTGCACAACCCCGAACTTCAAGGGATACTAACCAGAGAGACTGATACCGGTTCACACACCCGCACGCACAAGTTCTTTGTCGCCAGCCGCAATGCACAGGAGCTGCTTGAGGCGCGTGACGCTATTGCCGCTTGGTCGCGCCTTAGCTACGGCTTTGTGAGCCGTTCTCCAGACTACAAGGCATCGTTTATGGCTACTTTAGGAACCAACACCGAGTTCTACGCACCGTACCACGAGAACGCGTTGTATTGGTACAAAAAGGTCCAGGAGCGGCTGTGGTTCATGAACCACGCCCTTCATAACCCCAATGTTGATCGGAACAAGCCGATGCATGAAGTCGCTGATGTCTTTGTACACGTACAAAAGGAGACTGATGCCGGGGTCGTGGTTAGCGGAGCCAAGATGGTCGCTACTGGCGCGGCTCTCACCAACTTCAACTTCATCGCCCCTGTCTCGACGCTCCCAATCGAGAAGGAGGAATTCGCCCTAGTTTTCATCGCACCCATGAATGCCTCAGGACTAAAGCTCATCTGTCGTCCGTCCTATGAAATGACAGCTGCGGTCATGGGATCTCCGTTTGACTATCCGCTCTCAAGCCGGATGGACGAGAACGACGCAGTACTTGTCTTTGACAATGTACTCGTCCCTTGGGAGAACGTGCTAGTCTATCGCGACCTGGAAAAAGCTCAACGCTTCTTCCCTAACTCAGGGTTCCTGCCACGCGCACTTCTGCATGGCTCCACGCGCCTCGCGGTCAAATTAGACTTTGTGGCTGGTTTGTTATTAAAGGCGATCGAGGCCACGGGGGTTGATAAATTCCGTGGCGTTCAGGTCAACGTAGGCGAGGTTCTCGCTTGGCGCAATCTCTTTTGGGGACTCAGTACTGCTCAGGCCTTGAACGCTGTTCCTGGTCCGAACGGCACAGTTCTACCTAACCCAGAATACAGCTTGGCTTATCGCGCACTTGCCCCCAGTGCATGGACTAAAATCAAAGCCATCATAGAAGATGTAGTCGCAGGAGGGTTGATTGTCATGCCCTCCAGTGCAGAAGACTTTAAAAACCCGGAGCTAAAACCGTACCTGGAGCGGTTCTACCGTGGCTCCAATGGCTATGATGCGGTTGCTAAAACCAAGTTGATGAAGCTTCTGTGGGACGCGATCGGCAGCGAGTTCGGGGGACGGCAGGAGCTTTTTTCGCAGGCATTTGTTCCGTCCTAATCAATACCTTCGCCAATTTACGAGAGTGAGATGATGATATTTTAACCATTAACTCCCATTTCTTTGAGGGTTGGTAAAAACAATCAGTCCTAAAAATTGCTTTAAGATTTCCCGCAAGGGTTTTTTAACGTATTGACAGCAGGATAAGGGTGGATCTGCCTATCTGCGCCCGATCTGCTCAACTTCGCCCGGATTTGGCGTTCTCCGGTTAGCTTTCGGTCTTTGAGGCGAACATCTGCTTTTCAGTTAAGTTGATAGTACCCAACAGAAGTATAATGATCCAAGACAAGCTTAAACAAATCGACCAAGACCTGATTGAGCTACTAGGCAAAAGAATTGCCGTCTTGGCAGAATCAGAACTTCCTTGCCTAGATGAACAATTAGACAATTTTACACCACTCCTTGCCTCTGCTAGTGTTCCAGAGTTCGTTTGGAAAAACATAGTCATAAATTGTGTTCACGCCGCCGCCACCGCATCCGAATCCCCGGCTAATGTATTGCCGCGACGGATTACTGTGATTGGCGGGCGGGGGATGATGGGGCGCTTCTTCACTTCTCGGCTTTCTGCTGCAGGGCATGAAGTTAATATTCTTGAACAGGACGACTGGAACCAAGCCGATAAACTGTTAGCTGAGGTGGATTTGGTATTAGTCTGCGTTCCCATAGAACATACGCTAGATGTGATCCGCAAGGCAGCCAGATACCTTGATCCGACTACCGCTCTAGCCGACATCACCAGCATCAAGGTCCCGATAGTACAAGCCATGCTTGAGTACCATCGAGGACCTGTACTGGGCTTGCATCCGATGTTTGGTTCAGGCGTCAAATCGTTCTTGTCGCAAAGCGTCGTCCTCTGTCCGGGTCGTAGAGATTCGGCGTTCCAATGGTTGCTAGACCTGATTAAAAGTGAGGGCGGCAAACTGATTGTGTGCACACCTGAAGAACACGACCAGATGATGGTAGCTGTTCAAGCAATACGACACTTTTCTACATTTAGCCTCGGTGTATTCCTAGCAGAAGAAGGGCTTAATCTAGACCGCAGCTTGCAGTTCTCTACCCCACTTTCCCGTCTGCAACTCGCTATGGTTAGACGCTTGTTCGCTCAAAGCGCATCCCTTTCTTTCGACATCATGCTTGCTACAGAAGAGCGCCGTGAGACCATTGGCAGACTGGCAACTACTTATAACCGTTTAGCGCAGTTGGTTGGAAACATGGACCGAGATTCCCTAATCCGTGAGTTTGAGCAAGTCCGCAGCGCTTTTGGAAAAAAAACCGCCGGAACTCTAGAGGAAAGCACTTATTTCATCAACTTCCTCAGCACACTACTGGCAGCCGACGAGGTCGAACTGCGTCGTAGTCAAGAGGAAAAAGTTGAGTTCATTGGGAGCCAAGCGCTTTTTGCGTGAAAAGCAACAAGTTAACGTGAGTTCGACGGTTAGAAAAAGGCAAAAAGCTTGCTAGATATGAAGCGCGAGAAACTGGATACTAAAGAGCGATCGCTAAGATTAATTGAGAATTAACTAAAAAATCACAAAAAAATGCCGAGACTAAAAATATCTAAGAAAAATAAGGGTCAGGGCTTAGTGTACCATTGTATCTCGCCTTGATATCACGCAAATCTTCGCTCGTTGTGGATGATTTCTGCAATCAGTGGCAAAGTTTATGGCAACAAGTACCACAGTTACCATCCACCAAAGGAGAACGTCGCAGTCAGTCCAGGATGCATTTATCGGAAGTGATGACAATAGTAATCGCGTTTCATGGCAGCGGTTATAAGACTTTTAAGGAGTTTTATACGTTGCACGTACTACAAAGTTGGCGTGGAGCATTTCCAAACTTGGTCAGCTACACAAGGTTTGTAGAACTCATGCCTTGGTGTTTAATGTTGTCGTGTTCTTTTTTGCATACACGTTATTGAGAAATTACAGGGATTAGCTTTATTGATTCCACGCCAATTAATGTTTGTCACAACTGTCGAGTGCATTCTCACAAAGTGTTTAAAGGATTAGTGAAATGGGGCAAAAATTCACCTTCGCTGGCATTTTGGATTCAAGCTTCATTTAATTATTAATGATTGTGGAGAATTACTCGCATTTTCACTAACACAAGCATTCGTAGATGACCGAAAACCAGTCCCAGACATGAGTAAGGACTTAATTGGCAAACTGTTTGGTGACAGAGGATAATCTGGTCAAAAATTGTTTGAAGAGTTATATGAGCGAGGGTTACAGTTAGTCACAAAATCTAAGAAAAAAATGAAAAATCGTTTGGTAAAACTGATTGACAAGATTTTATTACGCAAACGTGCTCTAATTGAATGGGTCAATGATCATCTGAAAAATATATGTCAAATAGAACACTCCCGCTATCGTAGTCCATTTAACTTTTTGGTTAACTTGATAGCTGGTTTAGCTGCTTATACCTATTTGCCTAAAAAACCTTCAATTGACATTTACCCAAAAGATTTGCCTACACTACCTCCTGCCATTTTTTAGTTCCGTCGAACTCACGTTACTTTTACGATGACAAAACATGACTAACATCTAGCTATTTGAATAATCATTGTGATCGCAAAGCTACAAACGTAAATTATGTATACTTTTTAGGAACAAATTAAGCAATGTTAACTAGAAGGCAATTAATAATGGCAAGTGCTGGGCTTGGAGCCGGATTTCTCGTTCCGGCGATGTTTAAGCCGAAGAGAACCCATGCAGCTTTGCCGCAGATCACAAAATTTACCGAGCCTCTGCCTATCCCGTCCGCAAATGCAGCACCCAGCACCTTAAATATAGCAGCGAGTTCCCACTCGTTCCACAGCAATCTAGAAGCAGGTGCCACATGGGGCTATGGTGGGGCTGACTATCTCGGCCCTACTATTGAGGTTACTCGCGGTACACCACTAACTATCACAGCAACTAATAACTTGGGGTCTCACCCCCTAGCGAACTCACTCAACCAAAAATTGCATGGTATGCTCGCGTCCGACAAAACTCGCCCAAGGGTGTCGTTGCACCTGCATGGTAGCAACTCAGAACCAAAAAGTGATGGTTTTCCAACAGACACTTTTATGCCAGGACAGTCTTATGTGTACAACTTCAACAACAACCAGGAAGCTGCGACGTTGTGGTATCACGACCATGCCCTTGGGATCACCAGCCTGAACGTGTTAGCTGGTCTAGCTGGAATGTACCTGATTAGAGATATCGATGATCCTGTAGGTGGCAATGGGCCATTAGATATTCCTGCAGGCGCTCCCTATGAAGTGCCATTGATCTTACAGGATCAGATATTTAACGAAGATGGTTCGCTGTTTTACCCACCTCAGTGGCCTGTGGAATTTCTTGGTGATGTCGCCATTGTTAACGGTAAAGCTTGGCCAAATTTAAATGTAGATCGTACTGTTTATCGGTTTCGGATAGTCAACGCCTCAAACGCCCGAACCTACAATCTTAGACTGTCCTCGAAACAACCAATTATTCAAATTGGGACTGACGGAGGGATGCTCAACGCTCCGCAGTCGATGTCTAGGCTGTTGCTATCTCCTGGCGAGCGGGCTGATGTACTAATAGACTTCTCCAACAGCTTACCAGGTGAAAAAATTGTCTTGGAAAATGAGGCTGCTTCACCGTTTCCCTTTGGCAGAGTCAACGCAGTACTTAATTTTAATTCCCCATTGCCTGAAATTATGCAGTTTACAGTGAATGCGGGTGCTGCTGCCCCGAAAGCGATACCTCAAACACTGCGATTACATAAACCCTTGATTACTCCAATTGCTACTAAACCAGTACGACAGCGCTTTTTAACTCTAGTAGAAATTCCTAGTCCAACTGGACCTCATGTAGTATTACAAAACTATGTTTACTGGGATGAAGCACTCAAAGACCCGGAACTGATGGAGCGACCAAAGGTTGATACCATTGAGCAGTGGAACATCATCAATCTTCAGCCAGTTGCCCATCCGGTTCACCTGCATCTGGTCTTTTTCCAGATCCTGAATCGGCAAAAGATTAATACAGCCCGGTACTTGAAGGCATACTTGGCCACAGGCTCTCGTACAGTAATTACAGACCATATACCTCCGGGTGGAGCGACAGTGCCAGCTAGCTATCCACCGCCTAACCCAACTCCTTTTACTATAGGTTCGCCAAGACCACCAGCACCGAATGAATTTGGCTGGAAGGACACAGTGCTTGTTTATCCTGGGGAAGTGACTCGTCTTATCGTCCCGTTCGGCGCTCAAGCTGCGGAGAATTTACCTTTTGGTAACTCTTTCACAGGGCGTTTTGTTTGGCACTGCCATATGCTCGATCACGAAGATAACGAAATGATGTTACCTTTTGATGTCATACCATAGTCTGTAACAAAACTAGGTCAATATAAACACAACAGAACTTTTGTAATCCCTCTTTTGTTACCTTCGGTAGAGAATAATTTGTAACCCTTGCCCAGATAGGATTTTAACTGTAAAGCTTTCTTTGAAGATTCCTATTAGCTTGCGATCGCTAATCTTCCCACTAAATCTAGGTTTCATCATTTAGCCCCGATTTTTATTTCCCCAGAGTGACAAAAGCGTCCGAGGAAAGCGATCGCTTCCCAATGGATGTAAAGAAACATTTCTGTTTCTTAGAAGAGGGATAACTGTATTTACTTTAATAAGATAACTGTAATGAACAAAGTTTCTGCTCTCACAATTAGTGCTATTTACTCAATTTTGTTTAGTTTTCTCGCTACAGATAAATCTGCTTTTGCGGTAGCTGAGAGCGAACCGAATAACTCTTTTGCTGATAGACAATTTTTATTATCTGGTAGCACCAGTGTAAATGCACAACTAATCGGTGAAAACCTTGATTATTTTACATTCTCAAATCTTAAGTCGGGAAATTTATTTACGGCGCAGATAAATACAAACGCATTTGACCCTCTTTTGGCTTTGCTTGATGATTTTGGTAGTATCTTAGCGATTAATGATGATAGTTCAGACAATAGTGTTTTGCCGATACTAACTGGAAGAATACCAACAAGCAATAGTTTAAATTTTGCAGTGTCTGGTTTGAGAGATATTAATTTAATCGGTAATCACTTTGAATCTGGCCCCTATACACTATTATTAAACTCATTCAATTCCCCTAAGCCTTCTGTTAACGAAACATTGATTAATAATAGTTTTGAAAGCAATGATTTTGCTGGCTGGACAACCATAGGCTCCACCAGTATTGTTGACAAAATTTCTGGTAGTAGTGCAACCGCAGGAAATCTCCAGGCTTTATTATCAACTGGAGGTGCTACATTTACTGATTCAATTATTGAAGAATTTATCGGGTTAGAAGCTGGCAGTTTAGACAATCTTGGCAATGGAAATGCAACTTCTGGCTCTGCTATTCAACAAACATTCATGGCAGAGGCAGGAGATATTTTAACTCTCGATTGGAATTTCTTGACGAATGAAGTACAGTTTCCGCCTCTGAATGATTTTTCTTTCGTTACAATTAGTTCTCTCTCAGAACTGGCTGACACATCCTCAGCAAGGTTAAATTCATCAACAATACAGTTTTTTCAAGAGACAGGTTTTCAAACTTTCTCTTTCAAAATACACAGTACTGGAATGTACACTTTAGGAATTGGCGTTACAGATGTTGGTGATAACAATATTGATTCTAGCTTATTAGTTGATAATGTTAGACTCATCTCAGTTCCTGACAAAACGTCAGTTTTAGGTATATTAGCATTTGGTATTTTAGGAGCTATTTCAGTTTTAAAACGGCTAGCAACACTGTAGTAAATCCGATTGGTAGTAAATTATTTGTAGTTTTTCACTCTCCCCCCATCCACAAGATATGAGGCGTAGGTAAAAGGTAAGGATTCAGGTGGCAGGGTATTGACAAAGGGCACACTTGAGAGGGAATATCGCAAATATGAACCAAAACCTGCCTCAAGAATTAGATAGAAAAAGCTTGAACCAGTTATCGAAAGAAGAACTGGTGGAAATAATTATTGAGCAGAGCAAGGTAATACGTGAGTTACAGAAAATAATCTACGAACTACACCTTGAAGTAGAACGGTTAAAAGTTAGCAGAGATTTGGACAGCAAGACTTCATCGAAACCACCATCTGGGGACATTCTGAAAAAGAGTGAAAACAAAAAAGCTCCCCCCCAAGAGGAATCGAGTCATCCCAAGAGAAAACCAGGCGGGCAGCCAGGACATCAGGGAAAAACGCGTAAGGGTTTTGGCCCTAGCTATCTAATTGGTGTTGTTTGCAAGTAAACTGAAAAACACCTACCAGCAGACATT
This sequence comes from Nostoc sp. CHAB 5834, assembly GCA_020829485.1. The sequence continues at coordinate 34,718 of JAIVFU010000070.1, forward strand.
CCTCCGTGATAGTAAAGTTACCTAGCCACCGCCCACAAAGACATTTCCCAGATGCCAAACGAATAA